>JABFQZ010000034.1 GCA_013141435.1 Ferruginibacter sp. | reverse complement strand
TATTAGTTTAACCACCTAATCCCTCTGCGGTGCATTCAACGATTTCCACAACATATCTTTTAGCTCTACCAAATTTATATTGGTTAGCGATGAGAAAAATATAGAAGGAATATTTGTTGGCAATTCTTTTTTTATTGCATCTTTCAATTCATCATCTAACATTTCGCATTTGCTTATAGCAATTACAAAATCTTTTTGCAACATTTCGGGGTTGTATTGCTCCAGTTCGCTACGTAATATTTCAAATTCTTTTTTATGATCATTGCTATCTGCAGGTATTACAAAAAGCAAAATTGAGTTACGCTCAATGTGGCGCAAAAAACGGTGGCCAAGTCCTTTACCTTCGGCAGCGCCTTCTATAATACCTGGCAAATCGGCCATACAAAAGCTTTTACCATCTCTATACTCCACCATACCAAGCTGTGGCACAAGTGTAGTAAAAGCATAATCGGCAATTTTTGGTTTTGCAGCTGTTATTACCGATAGTAAGGTAGATTTACCAGCATTTGGAAAACCAACCAAACCCACATCTGCCAACACTTTTAGCTCCAATGTTTTTATACCCTCTACCCCAGGTTCGCCTGGTTGTGCATACTCTGGCGATTGATTGGTAGCTGTTTTAAAATTATAATTACCCAACCCACCTCTGCCTCCCTTTGCCAAAATAACCTCTTCGCCATCATGCAAAATCTCCGCTATTTTTTCGCCAGTTTCAGTATCTCTGGCTATGGTACCAAGTGGCACTTCTATAATAATATCTTTACCAGTACGACCGCTTCGTTGTCCACCTTCGCCATTACCCCCGTTTTCGGCCAATACATTTTTAAAATAACGAAGGTGCAATAATGTCCAAAGTTGTGTATTGCCTTTTAAAATTATATGAGCACCTCTGCCACCATCGCCACCATCGGGCCCACCAATAGCTGTAAGCTTATTGCGCAAAAAATGCCTACTACCTGCACCACCATGACCACTACGGCAAAAAATATTTATCTGATCTACAAAGTTTGAACGTTCCAAAATGTATTGTTTTGTGTAAGTTGCAAAAATACGGTAAGCTGAGGGCAAAATGGTATCAAATAATTTTGGTGCGGTTATCATTAAACCCTTATTCGGCATTTGTTCGGTCTCCTTCGGTGTTCCGTATTTGTATGTATGCCGCTTAGGCGGCACATACAAATACATCCCTTAGTCCACCGCCGCTCTTCGACCACAAATCTTTAATAGGCACTAATTATGTTTTATAATTTTTAAAAACTGTTTATATTTACCAATATAAACTTGTACTAACCCCCAAACAAAAAACATGAAAACGCTTGCCATAATTTTAATAACCATATTTTGTAGTTGCAATTGTTTCAAAAACTGTACAAACAAAAAAAGCAATACAAAACTACAAAGCAATAATAACCTATTGCCCGACTCCTTAAAGGCATTGCCAATTTGTATAAATGAATTAATTGTAAAAATGCAAACCGATTCGGTTACTAACCCACCAAATAAAATATATAGTTATACATTTAACAACAAAACTGTGTATTATGTACCAGGGGTTTGTTGCGATAATTTTAGCGATTTATACGATGATAGTTGCAAAATAATAGCCCACCCCGATGGGGGTTTTACGGGCAAAGGCGATAGAAAAGCACCAAATTTTCATGATGAAAAAACCAACGAAAAATTGGTGTGGGCAGATAAAAGAAAATAGTAAAATGGCAAATTAAAAAATTTTACAAACTATCTATCACTTCTTTGCTTGCATTGTTTCCAATAAAAGTAGCTACCGATTTTAGTGTGCTAAAACTAGAGTAAGCACTTTCTATTTTATTTAATGGAATTTGATATTTATTTGCAATTAAACCTTTAAATGCTATTGCCAAAATTGGGTTCTTTATTATAGAACCTACTTTACTGTCTAAATTTAAACGACTAGCAAGATTTCCTACACCAGAGTTTTGCAACATATCGCCAACATTTCCAATTAGTGAATTTCCAATTTTAGTTAATACCGCTTTGCTTATGCTTGAAATAACATTAGAACAACTGTTTGTGGTAACAACGGTTGCAAAGCTTAAAAAAACAACAAACATAAATTTTTTCATGTGTATTTTATTTATGATTAAAAAGTAAATATAGATTGTATATAACCAATACTATGTTAATTTAGAGTTTATTTTTCTTCGTTCCAAGTTTTGTAAAAAGCATCCATATTTGGTCTATTTGTTTCTACTTGTGTAAGTGGTTTGCAAGGGTTACAATGCGTATACATTTCTGTAGGTAGTTGTTGATACAATTCTGTACCCTTTGTTTTCCAAGCAATCATACCATCGCTTACTTCTTTTATTTTTTGTGCAGGGTTACCTACAATTAAACTACGATTTTCAAAAACACTATCGGCTTTTATAAAACTCAAAGCGCCTACTATACACTCATTGCCAAGTATTACATTATCCATTATTACGGCATTCATACCTACCATACAATTTTTGCCAATAGTAGCGCCATGTATGATAGCGCCATGCCCAATATGTGCTCCAGCTTTTAATAAAACAGTTACACCCGGAAACATGTGTACTGTACAATTTTCTTGTACATTGCAACCATCTTCAATAATAATTTGCCCCCAATCGCCACGCAGGGCTGCACCTGGACCAATGTAACAATTTTTACCAATAATTACATTGCCAGTTACACAAGCTTGCGGGTGTACGTATGACGAAGGGTGAACTACAGGAACGTAAGAATTAAAAGAATAAAATGCCATTTATGAAAAGGGTTAAATTTACAAGCTTTTTGAGCTTTGATTTATCAATGCTTTATTTGTTCGAAAACATGTGCCCTTAAACATGGCTACTATATTTTCGTTTTGGTTGGTAATGGTAATATGATACAAACCTGTGCTACGCCCATTGTGTATTTCTTTTGCTTCGGCAATAAGCTCATCGCCTACATGTATAGATTTTATAAAATTAATAGAAGTATCTAAAGCAACCGATAATTCGTTTCTATTATTACATGCAAATGCAAATGCACTATCGGCAAACGAAAAAGCAATACCACCATGTACAGTGCCTAATCCATTAATCATTTCGGGTCTTACTGTCATTTGTATTTTAATATAACCTTCTTTTATTTCTATAAGAGTTATGCCAAGCCACTTGCTGAACATATCTTTTTCCATCATAAAATCCACAACCTTTTTAGCATTATTATTTTCTACAGTGTTCATGTTTTATATTTTAATAAATAAATTATTTTCCAACAAACACAGCTTTTCTTTTTTCTAAAAAAGCGCTTATACCTTCGGCATAATCTTTTGTTAGTGCAGCTTTTTGTTGCAAAGAGTCTTCTACTTGTAATTGGTTTTGCCAAGTATTATTTAACGAAATATTTAATGCTTGTTTTGTAAGTGCTAAGCCTTGTGTAGGCATTTGAGCAAGCGTATCAGCTTGTTTAAAACACTCTTCTATAAAATTTTCTTCACCAATAATTTTATAAACCAATCCAATTTTTTCGGCATCGGTAGCGCTAAGTTTATCGCCAGTCATCATCAATGCACTTGCTTTTTGAAACCCAATAAGCCGTGGCAAAAAATAAGTACCAGCACTATCGGGTATTAACCCAATTTTAGAAAAAGCTTGTATAAACGAAGCTGCAGACGAAGCTAAAACAATATCGCAACACAAAGCAATATTAGCACCAGCGCCAGCAGCTACACCATTTACAGCAGCAATTACAGGCTTATTTAAATTTCTAATTTTAGTTACAATGGGGTTGTAGTGTTCACTCAATATTTTATCTAATCCAATAGCGTTTTCGCCAACAAGCTCAGCAATATCTTGCCCTGCACAAAAAGCCTTGCTAGCGCCAGTTAATAAAACACACCTAATGTTTTCATTGGTTTCGCATTTATCTAAAATATTTTGTAATAACAAAGCCATTTCTCTGTTAAACGAATTAAATTTTTCTGGTCTGTTCAATGTTACTATAGCAACATTGTTTTTTTGTTCAAATAATATTGAGCTCATATTTAATATTTATACTTCAAAACTTTTTACATCTTGGTGTTGCAATAAAAAATTATTTACGCTATCGTAATTTCTATCGGGCGAACTTATTCGGTACATATACACAGCATCCATATTTTCTTTTATGGTTTTCATACATCTAAAATCCATGTCGTGCAATTCAAAAAAAACCTCTAATTCTTTTTTAAAATTAGCACCAGTAAGCAATGTTTTTATTTTATAATCTTTTACACGGTGTAGTTTATTTATAAATCGTTGTACTGGTTCTAAAACGAACAATACAATTACAACCATTATAGATACTACTACAGCCAGCGGATAATTATGATAACCTATTGCCATACCTAAAGCAGCGGTAATCCAAATAAGTGCAGCAGTAGTAAGGCCATTTACAGTAATGCCTTCTTTAAATATTACACCAGCACCTATAAAACCTATGCCAGTTACAATATTACTTGCAATTCTATCGGTACTACCTGCGCTTGCCTCTTTAGAAATAATAGTGTATAAACAAGAGCCTACACAAATTAATATCATTGTTCTAAAGCCTGCCGGCTTGCTTCTAAACTCTCTTTCGATACCAATAACAGCACCAATTACAAAAGCAAAAGAAACTTGAGCAGCCTCTTCAAAATATATGGAAATATTCATGGTGTTTTTAAAATAGAAATGTAATAAACAGTAAAGTTAAAGAAAATGCTTTTTCAAAAATAAATATACTAAACTAGCGAAATTGTTTTAATGACATTTAAAATAATCAAATGTTTCTTCGCAAGCATCGCATTTGTATAAAGCCTTACATGCAGTAGAGCCAAATTGGCTTATTAGTTTGGTATTGTTGCTTTCGCAGCGAGGGCATATTATTTTTTTTGTTGAAAAAAGAAATTTATTATCACTTGCCAATCCTTGTGGCGGTGCAATACCATAGTGTTTTAATTTAGCTTTGGTTTCGGCACTTAACCAATCGGTACTCCAAGCAGGTAAAAGAGTGGTTACAATTTCTACAGCATTTGCACCATTTTCTTTTAGTAATGTTGTTATTTCTTCCTTAAAAACATGCATAGCTGGGCAGCCAGAATAACTGGGTGTAAGGGTTACAACAATGCAATTGTTGGTACCAATTTTTACATTGCGTACAAGCCCAAGCTCTACAATATTTATTACAGGTATATCGGGGTCTATTATTTGGTTTAATAAACCCCAAACATCTTCTACAGTTAATGTGTTATTTAATGTTACCATTTTGCGCCTGGGTGTGCTCTTTGTAAATATTGCATTTCGCATAAAATGTGGCCAAGATGTTCGGTATGTATTCCTTTTATACCGCCAATTATTTTATTGGTGTCGGTTGGTAAATCTATAGTGGCTATTTTAAAAACTTGCTCAATATCATTTTTCCAAGGAGTGTAAATTGTACTTAAATTTATAGTTATATTTTGTTCAATTAGCAATGTATCAACACTATTCATTTCAAACATATCTTTTGTAAAACACCATAAATCATTTGCTGCAAATTGTATTTTTTCTTTGCTTTTATCAGTACCATTTCCTAATCGAATTAACCATTGGCTACTATGCATATAATGATAGTTTACTTCTTTTAGCCCTTTAGTGGCAAGCCCACAAATAGTTTGATTGCTACTGTTTGCTAATGCAGTGTACAAATGTTTTGCAAAAGTTGAAAACAAAAATTGTTTCATAATGGTATAAGCAAAATCACCATTAGGCTGCTCTACCAATACATTATTTACAAATTCTCTTTCGCTTCGCAAAAATGCTAAATCATCGGCGGTACAATTAGCTTCAGTAAATGTTGTAGCAAACTCATAAAAACTTTCAGCTTGTCCTATTAAGTCCAACGAAATATTGGTAAGAGCCAAATCTTCTTCTAAAGTAGGGCCTTGGCTACACCATTCCGCCAACCTTTGCCCTAATATTAAATTATTATCTGCCAACCTCAAGCAATAATTATAAAGTGCATTATTAGTACTATTCATTATAAGTTAGTTGTGCCTTTTGGCATTTTATAAAAATTAGGGTTGCGGTATATTTTATCGTTTGCTGGGTCAAAAAATACAACCTCATCTTCAATTGTAGATGCTACAATACTATCTGTAGGTACTACCCAAATACTTCTACCTTCATTGCGCCTGGTATATACATCTCTTGCATTTTGAAGAGCCATGTTTTTGTCTGCGGCATGTACACTACCAGCATGCTCATGTGCAGCACCATTTTTCTTTTGTATAAAAACCTCCCATTGTGAAAACTGATTGTCCATAATAATTATTTTAATTTCTTATTGTATTTCCATTTCTTTTTTTGCAAATACCAATGCTGCTTCTCTTACCCACTGCCCTTCGTTGTGGTATTTTGTATGGTGTGCTATTCGTTGTCTATTGCATGGTCCGTTGCCTTTTACTACATTCCAAAACTCTTCCCAGTTTATTGGGCTTATTTCCCAGTTTCTGGTTTCTTTATTATAAGTTAAATTTTTATCAGGAATAGTTAAACCAATATGGTGAGCTTGGTCAACAGTTTTGTTTATAAATCGCTGGCGCAAATTATCGTTGCTTTCTACCTTTATTTTCCATTTCATTGATTGTTCGCTATGGGTAGATTCGCTGTCGTGTGGACCAAACATCATCAACGATGGCTCCCACCATCGGTTCAAAGAGTCTTGAGCCATTTCTTTTTGTGAAGCATTACCAGCCATCATTTTTGCCATTATTTCGTACCCCTGCCTTTGATGAAACCCCTCTTCTTTACAAATACGCAACATAGCCCTAGAGTATGGACCATACGAACCTCTAGCAAGCATAGTTTGGTTTACAATAGCAGCACCATCTACAAGCCAACCCACAGCACCAATATCGGCCCAGTTTAATGTAGGATAATTAAATATGCTTGAATACTTTGCTTTACCTTGTTGCAATTGTTCAATCATTTCTTTTCTATCTATACCAAGAGTTTCGGTGGCAGAGTATAGGTAAAGACCATGCCCAGCCTCATCTTGTATTTTGGCAAGCAATATTTTTTTTGCTCTTAAAGTAGGAGCCCTTAATACCCAGTTACCTTCGGGCTGCATACCAATTATTTCGGAGTGAGCATGTTGGCTCATTTGGCGGATCAAATTATTTCTATACGCTTCGGGCATCCAATCTTTTGGTTCTATTTTTATATCATTGTTTATTTTTTCTTGAAATTGTTTTTCTAAAAAAGAAATAGATGATTCGTTTTTTTGCATACAAAATATATTAAAATGTAAACTTACTTATAAAAACTAACAAGTGTTAGTTTTTATAAAATTATTTTGTTTACCAACATTTGTTTATTATGGCACCAGCATTGCAATAACTATTTAACAATTGCACTAAAAAAAATATTTATTTAACAATGCCATTAAGCAGCTGTTCTACCATATTATCTTGCAGCTCTTCAAGACTAAAATTATTTTTATGGCTTTGCAAAATTTCGAGCCCACGTACTGCCGAAAGTATAGTAAGTACCATTATTTTTGCATTTAAAAGTTTCATTTGCTTGTTTTTTTGCCCTGTGTGTATTATTTCTATAACGCAATTTTCATAATCTTTTCGCTGGGTAATAAAAGCAGATAAATCTTTTTTGGAAAGTTGTTTCCATTCATGGTTGGCTACAAAAACATTATCAAAATCGGAGTATATTTTTAAAATGTGAAATCGAATAAGCATTGCTATTTTTTCTACAGCGCTTTCTTTTGTGGCAATAACCGCTTGAAGGTTTGTCATAAAATCATTGGCTACGCCAAAACATATATTATGCAATAACTCTGCTTTAGAATTTATGTGGTTGTATAAGCTTGGGGCTTCTATGCCCATTGTATCAGCAAGCTCCCTTAGTGATGTAGCCTTAAATCCCTTTTTTCTAAAAAGAATAGCGGCATTTTTTAAAACAATGTCTTTTTTAGTGTTGTTAATATTGTTTTTAATTTTTGCCATAACGATAATGCAAAACTAACGCTTGTTAGTGTAATTTCAAAAATTTTACCTAAACAATTTTTTCTACAGCTATTTTACTTTTTCCCAAGTAAGTTATTAGTACATTTATTTTATTACCTACAAGCGTAGCTTCTTCAAAAGGTATTTTGGCTTGTATTTTATTGCCTACAATATTTAAATGGATAGCATGAGGCGTTACTTTAAACACAGTTGCTTCCACAGGGGTTTTTGTTTTAAATAATTTTACAGCTTGTTCAAATTCGGGTATGTATTTATTATCAAAAAGTGTAGCAAATATTTTTTCTTTTTTTGCTACGTTTTCCAACGAAAAATTTACTTGCTCGTTAAGCTCTTCATTGGTTGGCAACAATTGCCATGGCGAAAAAGGTACAGGAAAAAACAAATAACTATCTATTTCTTTTACAAAATATTTATCATCGGCTATTTTTAAATATCCTATAAATTTATTGTTTAAAAAACTTTTATTTATAAGCACATCTAAAGCATTGTTGTATAAAAACTCGGTGCCTACAGCCACCATTCTATCGCCTCTATCAGATAATTTTACCACAAAACTTACTACATCGCCAATCATAAAATGGTGTATTTTTTTTATAAGGTTTTTTTCCTTCATTTGTTTTTGTGTTTTATCGTCTATACTTACTCGTACTGTTTTCTTTTTATTTCCCTCTTCATAATCAATCATTGCATATTGCTTATCATGATTTATAAACGATATTTTACCTTCTATTTTTTGGCTCATTTATATATTTTAAAAATTTTATTATTAACCCTTGTTACTTTTTTTGAAGCCATATTAAAAGCCAAGTTCAATACTTGGATCCCAATAATGGCGTTCAAAATCTACCACCCTCTCATTTTTTACTATTATTTTTTCTTTTAACAACAACTCTTCCATTAAACTCGGTGTGGCAAAATGAGCTTTTCCGGTAAGCATACCTTGCCTATTTACTACTCTATGGGCTGGCACTTTAGGTTTTTGATTGTGTGCTGCATTCATTGCCCAGCCTACCATACGGGCAGATAATGCTGTGCCAATATATTTGCCTATTGCACCATACGATGTTACCCTACCTTTTGGAATTTGCCTTACTACATCATACACATCGTCAAAAAAAGTAAATGTGCCATCAGGTTTTTTTATCGATTTTACCATAGCTATTATTCGATATTAAATTTAATTATAGGAAGATGCCTTTCTAATAACAGCTTTCTTTTTTCTAAAGCTACGTTTTTATATTCGTAAGGGCAATGTAAGCAACCATTACCACAACATTCTTTTCTTTTAATATGATATAAAGAAGTGAGCACAATATTACCATCATTGTTATAATAAAAATCTTCGCCTTCTATTAAATCACTCATTTGTCGGTATTGTTTTCTGCTACCAGTATTTGCTGTAATTCTTTATCAAAATCTGCAATGGTATTAGGCAAAGAAAATTTTAAATAATGTATTTTTCTACTTTTAGCAATATCCAAACTTTCGTAATGTGTTTTTATTTTCAATTCTTCTGCTATATCTGTTTTAGCATATACATCAGCATTATCTTCCAACAAATGTAAACCATACATATGTATTACTTTTTTTGTAAAGCTATAAAGATTTGGCGAATCGGTTTTTAAATGTATAAACCCACCAGGCTTTAATACTTCTAAATACTTTCTTAAAAATCTAGGGTGAGTAAGCCTTTTTTTTGCTTTAGATATTCTTAATTGTGGGTCGGGGAAAGTTATCCAAATTTCATCTACTTCACTTTGTAAAAAATAGTCTGGTAACATTTCTATTTCGGTTCTTAAAAATGCAGCATTTACTAAATTGGTTTCTAATGCTATTTTTGCCCCAATGTACATTCTGTTGCCTTTAATATCTACACCAATATAGTTTTGGCTTGGGTATAATGTTGCAAGCCCAATGGTATATTCGCCCCTACCACAAGCAAGTTCTAATACATTCGGGTTATTATTTTTAAAATATGCCTGCCATTTACCTTGCATATTGGTTGGTTTTTCCAATACGTTTTCAAAGGCTTTTATTTGAGCAAAGCGAAGTAATTTCTTTTGTGCCATTAGTGCAATTTGTTATTCACAAATATTTAATAAATCAATAAAGTACACAAAATTAAACAAGTTTCAATTGTATAGCAATTTTTGTAAGCCCTGTAGTGTTTTTAACTTGAAGTTTATTTAATAAATTTTGATGATGAGAATCAACGGTGCGTTTACTAATATATAATGTGGAAGAAATTTCATCATTTGTTTTTTCTTCCGATATAAATTTAATACCTCTATTTCTCTTTTTATTTTCAATATGTTTTACAGCTATTTCATGTGGGTAAAAAACTTTGTTTGAGAAAGAGGTGTTATTATAATCGATGTATTTTAATGTTAATCAATTACTTAATTATCAAAAACTGTGCCACTTTTTTACTTTTTTTAACCTTATTTTATATTTTCTTAAACCGAACTCAGGTTAGTAGTAAACAAATAAAATTTTTTAATATAATAATTAAAGTGTCCACTATAAATTAGTGGTCGGTTTTTTGTGGTATAGCTTTTTTGAAATACAATTTATTCAAATTATTCAAGTGTATTTTTTCAATGCATCGTTTTTGTAGTTGTGCTAGGAAGTTGCTTAGTACTTCCCCTGTCTTAAATTGCTTTAAAAAAGCATCGGATAGCATTTGTACTTTGTACATAATTAAACTGTGTTTTTAAATTTAAAAAAAGTCATTAAAAGTTGGGCGTACCCCAACTTTTAATGACTTACACAGTTTATAAGATGATACCTATTATTAACATGAAATATCAATATTTCATAAGGCAAGTATTTGCCTTTGCAATAGCATTGTGTTTACTATCCAATGCTCAATCTTTTGCTCAAGCCAATATTATAGCATCTCCACAACCACAACAATACACTATGCCATTTTTCGTGGTGTATTTATCTTTTTTGCTGGACCACTTTTTATTGCAGCTGCTTTTGGTGTTGAAATTTTTGCAGCTGCTTTCTTTTCTACAATTGGCTTATCTTCCAAAGTGGTTTCTTCATTCCCTTCGGCATGTTCTGTTAATTTTATTTCTATACCAGCCTTTTCTAGTATTTCGGCCCATTTTACCATTTTTTTCATATCGCTTGCATATACTCTTTCAAAATCCATATCTGGGTACACTTTTTCGAAATATGCTTTTATTACTTTAACATCTGCTTTAGCATCTGGTTTTGGTTCTTTACTTGCTTTCATTGCCAAAAAAACTTCGCTAAGATTTACATTATCTTCTTTTGTAAATACCTCAATACTTTCTAAATGCGAAAAACTGTGAATACGATTGCTCACAAATTTAGTAGATTTATCTTCTAAAGATCGCACAATTCCACCATCTGCTTTAGAAGAAACCAATTCGAATAAGCCACCAAGACCAGTAACAGATACCATTTTATTATAACTCATATAAAACTACTTTTTAGGAGTGCAATTTAGTTGTTTATAAATTAATAATTACCGCTTATCTATAAACAATTCAATTTTTACAAAATTATTAACCACCTTTGTAGCTTAAACTTATTTATAAATTAATAGTCTAAATAAGAATTACTTAATTATGAAAAAATATATTGGGGTAGCGATGTTGTCCTTAATTGTAAATTTATCATTTGCTCAAAATGTAAATATTACAGGAAAAGTACTAGACAAGTTTGATAACAAGCCTATTGCGGGCACAGTAATTAAACTTTTAAAGCAAAAAGACTCAACTTTAATTACACAAACTGTAACTAATACCGAAGGCGATTTTGTTTTTAAAAATATTGTATCCGATAGCTTATTTGTAAAAATAAATTCTACTAATTATCAAGAATATACCCGTTTTTTTACCATAAATAATGAAAATAAAATATTACTCCCCATAAAGTTAACTGCAAAGGGTAAAAACCTAGAAACTGTAACTGTAATATCCCGTACTCCGCCAGTGGTACAAAAAGGGGATACATCGCAATTTAGTGCAAGCCAATATAAAGTAAACCCCGATGCTACTACCGAAGATTTAATTAAAAAAATGCCAGGTATTACTGTAGCAAAAGATGGTACTGTAACTGCGCAAGGAGAAACCGTAAAAAAAATAACTATAGATGGCAAAGACTTTTTTGGAGATGATGCATCTGCAGCACTAAAAAATGTGCAATCCGATATGGTTGATAAAATACAAGTTTTTGATAGGCTGAGCGATCAAGCTAAACTTACTGGTTTTGACGATGGCAACTCAGTAAAAGCCATAAATATAGTAACCAAATCGGGTATGAAAAACGGAAATTTTGGAAGATTATATGCAGGTTATGGAACAAACGATAGGTATAATATTGGGGGCAACTCAAGTTTTTTAAAAAATCATAGGCGAATTTCAATTGTAGGTAGTTTTAATAATATAAATCAGCAAAATTTTGCTTCGCAAGATTTGTTAGGCCTTACAACTACAGGTAGCCGTGGTGGAGGTGGCGCTCCAGCTGGTGGCCCTGGTGGTAGGCCAGGTGGCGGGCAAGGTGGAAACAACGATTTTAGCGTTGGTCAATCTAACGGCATAAGTAAAACAAATGCAGCTGGCTTAAACTTTAGTAACCAATATGGCAAAAAACTTACAGTAACAGGTAGCTATTTTTATAATAATAGTAAAAACTTTAACCAAGCTATTACAAATACCGAAACGTTTTTTAAACCAGATACCAGTATTTTTTCTACCCAAAATAGCAATACCATAACCAATAATACCAACCACCGAATAAATGCAAGGCTAGAATATAATATTGACTCAGCAAATAGTATTTTTTATATACCAAGTATTAGTTTTCAAAAAAACGATGCTACTTCATATTCTGAATTAATGAGCATTTATAGCTCAGTAGGCGCTGCAAAATATTACGATACCTTAAATACAGATAAGAGTAAAAACACAGTAACAAAAAATGGTTATAATATAAAAAACAGTTTACTATTTAGGCATTCATTTACTAAAAAAGGAAGATCGATTTCTTTAGGAATAAATCATACACTATCGAAAAACAATGGTGATAATACATTAGATGCACATAAAAAATATTATAAAAATAATTTATTAATAAAAGATTCTTTACCAAACCAATTGTACAATAATTTTAATGATGGCAATAGTATAGGTGGTACAATAGCTTATACAGAGCCAATTGGCAAAAAAGGACAATTACAATTAGATTACAACCCATCTATATTAATAAGTAATGCCAATCAGCAAAACTTTAATTTCGATGGTGTTAATTATTCGATTTTCGATACCACATTTTCAAACAAGTTTGATAATAAAATAACTACCAATAACGCTGGCATTACTTATCGATTTGTACCAGGCAAAGAAGAGTTAATACAAATTGGGTTAAGTTATCAAAATACAAAATTAGAAAGTAATCGAATTTTTCCTTCTGCAACTAATGTAAACCAGTCTTTTTCTAACATTTTACCAAATGTTATTTTTCGTAAAAAATTCTCTGCAAAAAGCGCCATAAGACTTATGTATCGAGCATCCACTAATTTTCCTACGGTAAGCCAATTGCAAGATGTGGTAAATCTAAGCAACCCATTGAGGGTAAGTACTGGTAACCCATTATTAACTCAGTCTTTTACCCATTTTTTAGGTACACGTTTTTCGTATAATAATACAAAAACAAGCAAAAACTTTTTTGTAGGCTTGTTTTTACAATCGGCAAATGATTATATAAGCAATGCTACATTTATACCAATAGCAGATTCAACTATACAAAATAAAATTACCATTAAAAAAGGTAGCCAACTATCTAAACCAATAAATTTAAACGGATTTAGAACTGCCCGTACTTTTATAAGTTATAGCATGCCATTAAAATTTATTAAAACCACTTTAAACCTTACAGGAGGTTTTAGTTACCAAAAACTACCAGGGCTTGTAAATTACAAACCAATAAATACAAGTAATACTAGCTATAGTGGTAGTGCTGTTTTTGCAAGCAATATTAGTGAATATGTAGATTTTAATTTATCTTATAATACCAATATAAATTACTCAAAAAGCAATACCATTAATACAAAATTTGTAACACAAGCAGCGGGCTTACAATTAAATTTATTAAACAAAAAAGGTTGGTTTATACAAAACGATGTGTCGTACCAAATAAATAGTGGGCTTAGTGCAGGGTTTAACCAACAGTATACCTTGTGGAATGCAGCTTTTGGAAGAAAATTTTTGAAGAAAAAAGTAGGCGAACTAAAACTATCTGTATTTGATTTATTGAAACAAAACCAAAGTATTACAAGAACTGTAGATGAAAAAAGTATTCAGGATTTACAAAGTGTAGTATTGCGACAATATTTTATGCTAACATTTACCTATAGCTTAAAAAACTTTGGTAAAGCGGCAAAACCAACAAATAAAGTAGATAATAAAGAAGAAATAAATAGGCTAATGCAGCAACGCTAAGTATTGGAAAATTTTAAATTGAAAATATAGATAAAAAAAATTAATTTACATTACTAAATATTTTAAGAATGAAAAAAATATCTTTTTTGTTAGCACTTATTTTGCTTGTTTGTACATCTCAAATGTTTGCACAGCAAATTACTTCTTCAGATAAATCTGCTGAACATAAAGCACCAAATGAGCTTGCAAAAGATGCCGTACAAAAACTACAAACACTTGTAGGAATTACTGACGATGCTTATGAAAAAGCATATCCCATATTTTTAGAATATTACACAGTAAGAGAAAAAGTATTTTTGCAAAATGAAAAAACCATAAACAAAATAGATGCTGCAAAAGAATATTCAAAATTAATAGCTAATAGAGATGCTGCATTAAAAGAAATATTATCAGAAAAGGAAATGGAGGTTTTTAAAGTAAATGTAGAGAAAAGCCTTTTTAATTATAAACAAAAATAATAAATATTTTTCCCAATAAAAAAAGCACAGAAATGTGCTTTTTTTATTGGAGAAAACCGATACAATAAAATTGTGCACTTATTTTTGAGAAATATTAAAACCCCATTGACATAATTTTAAAAATGTGCAATATTAAATTTAAACGCTAATTTTGCGAAACTTTTTTGAGCATAAAATAACATTTATTTTTTAAATACAAAATGTGAAAGGTATAATATTAGCAGGAGGCTCTGGCACAAGGCTCTATCCCATAACAATGGCAATTAGCAAGCAGTTAATGCCCATTTATGATAAGCCAATGATTTATTATCCATTAAGTACATTAATGCTTGCAGGGATAAAAAAAATATTGATCATAACCACACCAGAAGATCAAAGCCAATTTAAAAGACTATTAAGTGATGGCAAACAATGGGGTTGCGATATACAGTATGCGGTACAAGAAGTACCCAATGGGCTAGCCCAAGCTTTTGTAATTGGCGAAGAATTTATAGGTAACGATAGCGTGGCGCTGGTTTTGGGCGATAATATATTTTATGGCAGTGGTTTTAGTAAATTACTACAACAGTCTGCTCAAAATGAGGGTGCTACCATATTTGCCTACCCAGTAAGCGACCCCGAAAGATATGGTGTAGTGGAGTTTGATAATAATTTTAATGCAATTAGCATAGAAGAAAAGCCAGAAAAACCAAAAAGCAATTATGCTGTACCAGGTTTATATTTTTATGATAATGATGTAGTAAAAATAGCTGCTGAAATAGCACCTAGCCATAGGGGCGAATATGAAATAACTACAGTAAACGAAGTTTACCTTCAAAACAAAAAGCTAAAAGTAGCTGTATTAGACAGAGGCTTTGCATGGTTGGATACAGGCACTTTTGATAGCCTTAGTGATGCTACCGAATATGTGAGGGTAATAGAAAAAAGGCAAGGGCTTAAAATTGGCTGCCCTGAGGAAATAGCATACCGAATGGGATTTATTAATAAAGAGCAACTAATGGAGCTTGCAGATGGTCTTAAAAAAAGTGGGTATGGGGAGTATTTGAAAAATATAAAATAAGAATAATAATATGCAAAATAACGAACCGAGAATTATTACATTCCCTAAAATTGGAAATTCTTCATTAGGATATATTTCTCTTGCTGAAAAAGAAAATTTACCTTTTGAAGTAAAAAGAATTTATTGGACATATTTCACACCTGAAGATATTGAAAGGGGAGGTCATGCACATCATGATCTGGAGCAGATACTTGTAGCTGTTGCAGGAAAAATAACGGTAAATACTGAAATGCTAGATGGCTCTAAAAAGACTTTTATATTAGAATCTCCACATCAAGGGGTTTACTTACCTAAATACTCATGGCATATTATGCAGTATAGTCACAACGCAGTACAAATGTGTATAGCAAGTATGGTTTACCAAGAAAAAGATTATATTAGAGATTACCAAGAATTCAAATCGCTAATGCCATGATAAATGTTAAAATACATGATTTAGCAGATGTACATTCCCAAAATATAGGAGAGAGAACCCAAATTTGGCAATTTGCAATTGTTTTAAAAGATGCCATAATTGGACAAGATTGTAATATTAACTGCCATACATTTATTGAAAATAATGTAAAAATTGGCGATCGTGTAACAGTGAAAAGTGGGATTTATATTTGGGATGGCATTATAATTGCAGACGATGTTTTTCTTGGGCCTAACGTAACTTTTGTAAATGATAAATATCCAAGATCTAAACAATATCCTGAAAGGTTTCAAAGTACCATTATAGAGAAATCGGTTTCTGTTGGCGCCAACGCAACAATTTTGGGCGGTATACAAATTGGCGAATATGCACTAATAGCTGCAGGAAGTGTAGTCACCAAATCTGTACCTGCTTTTGCTTTGGTTATGGGTAACCCTGCCAGGATAAAAGGGAAAGTTGATAAAAATGGTAAAGTAATAGAACGTTTTTAAAATAACAATATTAATTAAATGATAAAATTTCTTGATCTTCAAAAAATAAATGGGCAATATGCCCTTGAGTTTAATAAGGCTTTTGATAATGTTTTAAAAAGTGGGTGGTTTATACTTGGCAAAGAAGTAGAAAAATTTGAAAAGGAATTTGCTGGTTACTGTGGTACAAAATACTGTATTGGGGTAGCCAATGGATTAGATGCCTTAATACTTATTTTGGAAGCATATAAAGAACTAGGAATTATGCAAGTAGGCGATGAGGTGTTAGTGCCCTCAAATACATATATAGCTAGCATATTAGCTGTTTCTAAGGCTGGTTTGGTACCAGTTTTGTGTGAACCAAAAATTGATACATATTTATTGGATTCTAATATAATTGAATCAAAAATAACATCAAAAACAAAGGCAATTCTGCCAGTTCACCTGTATGGGCAATTGTGCGAAATGGACGAAATAAATACAATAGCAAAAAAATATAATTTGAAAGTAATTGAAGATAGTGCTCAATCGCATGGGGCAATTTATTCAAATGGAAAAAGGAGTGGAAATTTAGGTGACGCTAGTGGATTTAGTTTTTACCCAGGCAAAAACCTTGGGGCTTTGGGAGACGCAGGAGCAATAACAACAAATGATGAGAAATTATTTGAAACAATTGTAGCATTAAGGAATTATGGGTCATTTAAAAAATATAGAAATTTATTTAAGGGTATGAATAGTAGGCTTGATGAAATTCAAGCACCTTTGCTTAGTATTAAGTTAAAAAATTTAGATAAGGATAATTCTTATAGGCAAAATGTTGCTGAAATTTATTTGCAGCATATAAAAAATCCTAAAATAATTTTACCAAAAGTAAATCTACCAAAAAGCCATGTTTGGCATGTTTTTACAGTAAGAGTAGAAAATCGAGTTCAATTTCAAGATTATTTAAGCAACAATGGAATTGAAACAGTTATACATTATCCAATTCCTCCTCACAAACAGCCAGCTTATAAAGAGTTAGAAAAAATGGATTTTCCAATAAGTGAAAAAATACATGAAGGTATAATTTCTATTCCACTTAGCCCAATAATTTCTAAGGATGAAATAAATAAAATAATTGAATGCTTAAATAAATTTTAGAAACCATATACTAAAGAATTGTTTATAATTTGACACTTTTAAAAACATCAATATATTCAAGCATTTACACTGCAATAACTTTTATTAGTGGATTTATTCTTATTAAAATTGTTGCCTTAAAAATAGGACCAAATGGAATTGCACAACTAGGGCAATATCAAAACACCACAGCATTACTAACCTTAATAGCTACTTTTTCTATTTCTGCTGGGGTTACAAAATATATAGCTGAGTATAAATTTGATACAATAAAAATACAACAAATTGTAACTACAGCAATTACAATTGTAACTATTGCTTCTATATTTACTGGATTTTGCATTATTGTTGGAAGCAAAGCGCTCTCAAAAATCGCATTTAGCAATACCACTTTTTGGCAAGTATATTTATTATTGGGGTGTTGTATATTTTTTGTAGCATTAAATATAGTTTTTTCTGCAATTCTCAATGGCCTTAACGAAATAAAAAACCTTACAATAATTAATAGTTCCGGAGCTATTTTAGGTGTAATATTAACATTGACACTAGCAAATTTATATGAAGTAAAGGGGGTGTTAATTGCAGCAAATATTACAGCTATATTTATATTTTTGGGTCATCTGTTTGTTTTTAGTAAACTCAGAAAAATATCATTATTTCCGTCAATAAAAAAAATCAACAAACCCATTTTATTGCTGCTTTTTTCTTACACACTTATGAATTGGGTTAGTGGGGCACTTGCACCATTAAACCAGTTATTTATTAGAGATTATATAATACAAAATTTATCATTGCAGCAAGCTGGTTATTGGCAAGGAATTTCTCGTATATCAGATTATTACTTACTTTTTATTGTATCTGTATTGAGTATTTATTATTTACCTACTTTTTCTTCTATAAAGGAAAAGTTAGATTTAAAAAAAGAGTTAATACTTGCATATAAAATTATTATGCCCATTGTTGTTTTTTTAGCATTAAGTATATTTTTATGTAAAAAACTGGTTATAAAAATATTATTTTCAAAAGCTTTTGAAGGAATGGATGAATTGTTTTTATTTCAATTAATTGGTGATGTTTTTAAAATTGGAAGCTGGTTATTAGGGTACATAATGATAGCTAAAGCAATGACAAAAACCTATATTATAACTGAAATTTTATTTAGTGTGAGCCTAATTTTAATTACTAGATTTATGTTTAACAAATATGGATTAATAGGTACAACGTACGCTTTTGCACTTAATTATTTAATTTATTGGTTTGTAATTGCAGTAATAATGAATAAATATTTTAAAGAAGATGTCAATCCCTTACCTAAGTAAAATAATACCCATCTGCTTCCAATAATCTAAATAAAAAAAATATTTATACGACTTTATCCAAAGTTTAAAGCCTGCTAATTTGCCTAATGCACCCTCTGTTGCGCCAATTTTTGCAATCATAACCTTTTTTATAGCCGCAAAATATAAAGGGCTTTCTTTCCACTTGTTTAGTGTTTTATAACAATCTTCTAAAATAAGTAAAAAGTTTGTTGCTGATGTAGAGTTGTTTCCATGTTTTCGATAATAAACCAAAGCCTCATCTACGAAACCTATGCTATGTTTATTTGTTATTCTTAACCACATATCCCAATCTTCAATTCTCAAATTTTCATCAAAGTAGCCTACAATATTAAAAGTTTCCTTTTTCAACATAACAGAAGCTGCTATTATAGAATTTTTAAACAACATTTGATCAAACAGCAAGGCGTTTTTATTTTTTATTTTACCAATTGTTTTTCCTATAACATTATTATCATCAATATAAATAGCTTTCGTGCAGCAGGCTAAAATTGAGTGATTGTGTTTATTAGATAAAAAAAATTTTATTTGTTTTTCAATTTTATCATTTTTCCAATAATCATCAGAAGCAAGTATAGAAACAAATTCTCCGTTACTATATTCTTTTATTGCTTTATTTAAAGTTTTACTCAGCCCAATATTTTGTTGTGAAATAAAAAAAAAGTTGTTTTTAACCTGCAGGTTTTTTATTATTTGAACAGAATTATCAGTAGAACCATCATCTAAAACTATTAATTCAATATTAGTATAAGTTTGATTAAGTACACTGTTTATAGCTATTTTTATATATTTTTCATGATTATAGCAAGGTATTATTACGGAAACCAGAGGAGCATTATTTACCATACTTATGTTACTTTATTGCAAAATTAATATAAACTTTATTGCAAACTAGAATTAATATAAACTAAAAATTATAAAACTTTTTTTGGCTTACTTTTGTAAAAAAATAAAGATTTAACTTGGTTAAAAATAGGAAATGAAAATTGCAATTACAGGTGCTTCGGGTTTTGTAGGAAAATATTTATCAAATTCGCTTAAAGATAATGATGATGTTGAGATTTTAGAATTATCAAGAGTCCAGAATATAGATATTACCCAATGGGAAGAAATTAAAACGATAGATACAGATATTGATGTGGTTGTACACTTAGCGGCAAAATCTTTTGTGCCGGATTCATACACCTACCCAAGAGATTTTTTTGAAGTAAACATCAATGGAACTTTAAATGCTTTGGAACTTTGCCGAAAAAAAAATGCTCGATTAATTTATGTAAGCTCATATGTATATGGCCCACCACAATATTTACCAGTAGATGAACTGCACCCAACCAACGATTTTAACCCATATTGCGAAAGTAAATTATTGTCGGAGCAATTGTGCATATCTTATGCCAAGCACTTTGGAGTACAAACAATTATTTTAAGACCATTTAATATTTATGGGGTAGGGCAGCCAAAAGCATTAATAATGCAAAATATTATTGATCAAATAAAAAGCGGAAAGGTTTTATTAAAAGACCCAAGACCCAAAAGAGATTACCTTCACGTAACCGATTTGGTAAAAGCTATTGAAAAAGCAATTTACAAGGTTAGCGAAGAAAAAATTATCATATATAATATTGGCTTTGGAAAAAGTTATGCTTTAGATGAAATGCTTGGTTTATTTAAAAATCATTATCCTAATTTTGAATATTCTTTTTCAAACGAATATAGGCCAAACGAAGTGATGGATACAGTTTGCAATATTAATAAAGCAAAAACAGAATTGAATTGGGAGCCCACTACAAGCCTAAGCAATGGAATAAAAAATTTATTAGAAAGTATTTTATAAAATGAATATAGAAAGAACAAAAAATATTTTTATTGAAGCCGATAAAAATTTATTGGATGCACTGAACTTGATGGATAAGTCCGTTGTAAAAGCATTAATAATCTTAAAGGGTGATTTGTATGTAAATCTTTTAAGCATTGGCGATATACAACGGGCGATATTAAAAAACCTTCCGCTTACAACAATGGTTACAGAGATTACCAGAAGTACAACCATTGTAGCTTATGAAGACGAAAGTGAGGAAGATATCAAAATAAAATTATTCGATTTAAAAGCAGATTTTATACCAGTTGTTAGCACAGATAAAAAAATTATAAAAGTTTATTTTTGGAGCGATTTTTTTAACACTCAAAATTACATTCAACCCTCTAATTTATTAGAAAATGTACCAGTTGTGGTAATGGCAGGAGGATTGGGGACAAGATTAAAACCATTAACATACGTAATACCAAAGCCTTTAATACCAATTGGTGAACACAGTATTTTAGAAGAAATAATAAATAAATTTTCGAACCTTGGAGCAAAAAACTATTTTTTATCAGTAAATTATAAAGCAGATTTAATAAAGTTTTATTTAAAAGATAAAATAAAAGAATCAATTGATATTGAATATATAGAAGAAGATAAGCCACTTGGCACTGGTGGTGCATTGTACATGTTAAAAAATAAACTTAAAAATACGTTTATAGTTACCAATTGCGATATTGTAATTGAGGAAAATTACATTCCTATATATGAGTATCATAAAAATAGCAAAAACGATATTACTATTGTTGCCGCTGTAAAACATTTAAAAATACCATATGGTACGCTCGAAACTGGAGACGACGGAGCCTTGCTAAGTATGATTGAAAAACCTGATATTACTTTTTTAGTAAATACGGGCATGTATATATTAGAACCAAATGTATTGGAGCATATACAAGACGATACCTTGATGCACATTACAGAGTTGTTTGATAAAGTAAAATCAGCTGGCGGCAAAGTTGGCGTATTTCCTATTAGCGAAAAAAGCTGGTATGATATAGGTGAGTGGAAGGAGTATATGAATATTTTGAATAAATACATGTGATAATGGAGAAAAAGAAGCTTTGTATTTTAAATATTGGTTTAGATAAAGGCGGTGCGGAAACTATAATAATAAATTTAATACCTTACCTTTCTGAGGAGTATGAAATTTACATTTGTTTAATGAATAAAAGCATTAAATATGATATAGACCTTTCTATCAAAATAAATTTTTTGAATGTTAAAGATTACGGAAACATATTAAATATTTTGACACTTCCTTTTTTAGCGTTAAAATATAAATCCTTTTTAAATAAAGAGAATATACAATTTTCTTTATCGTTGTTGGAGCGCCCAAGCTTTATTGCTTGTTTTGCAAAATATTTTGGATGGAAAGGCAAAATTATAGTTGCAGAAAATACTGTAATAAGTAATATATATAAGAAGAATACTTTCCAAGGAGTAATTGGGAGGTTTTTATTAAAACTATGTTATCCCAAAGCCAATAAAATAATTGCATGTTCTCAATTTGTAAAACATGATTTGATAGAAGATATTGGGCTACCAAGCACAAAAATTGTGACTATCTACAATGGCCTAAACATCGAAAACATTATAACTAAAGCAAGTGAAAAGGAATCACAAATCCTAAAAGGATTTTGGTTTGTGCATATCGGAAGCTTCTATGAAGTAAAAAATCATATATTATTAGTTACTGCATTTTCAAAAATATGTAAAAAATACAGTTGTAAATTACTACTTATTGGAAAAGGTGATAATAAAATTATTATTGACAAATTAATAATTGATTTGGGTATTGAAAATTATGTTTCGAATATTGGGTTTATAGAAAATCAATATTCTTTACTTAAACAGTGTTCTTGTTTTGTATTATCTTCTAATTACGAAGGATTACCTACAGTAATACTTGAAGCCATGGCTTTGGGGTTGCCAATTATTTCAACAGATTGTCACTCTGGGCCAAGAGAAATTTTAGCTCCTGATACGGATTACACTAATCAATTGTGTTTTACAGATGATATTGAAATTTGTAACTTTGGAATTTTAACTCCAATTAAAAATGTAGAAAAACTTGCTTTATCAATGGAGTATGTGGTTGCAAATTATGAAAAAGTAAATAAAAAAGAAAAAATAGAAGAAAGGATTAGAGATTTTTCGATGAAAATATCAAGCGAAAAATATATTCAGGTTTTACAGAGTATTTAATAGTTTCTTTGCTCTCAAAACATATATCGTATTTACAATAAGCAATAAATACGTGATCAAGCAAGGTGCTTTATATCTTGAAAGCGATCCAAAATTGCCGGTATTCAATCCAACAAAAAAAGAAAAAATAATGGTGAAAATAAATAAGGTTATTAAAAACTGATTTGAAAAAAACGTATTTATAGTTTTAAATAATCCAAATTTGAATACTAGATAAAATAAACTTAATAAACAAAATAAACTTAGTATTGCTTCAAATAAAACAATTGCAGAAGATGCTTCCCATAAATATGGCCTAAATAGACTCACATTTACCGCTTTGGGAAACGCACTTAAAAAACCAGCTAAAGAAGGGTCGATTGTACCAATATCATAATTACTTCCCCCTTCCCCTGCATCCCAAGCGGATTTTTTTTCAATAGCTGTTTCTAATACTTGTTTTATTACATAGTCTTGCAAATTCGATTGAAAAGAAATAAGTGAGGCAATAATGCCTACTGGAATGACTAAATAGAAAAATAACTTTCGTACGATGAATTGTAGTTTTAAAGCTGCATTATAAAAAAATGCTATGATAAAGGATACGGCCAGCGCATAAAGTGTATAATCTTTAGTCATCAAAACAATCCCACCATTAATAAAAATCAATATAGCATATTTTAATTTCCCCTTTTTTTGAGTTGTAAATTTATCCAAATAATTTAAGCAATAACCAAATCCACCAATGGAGTAAGGGTCTTTAAGAATACCAGATGCCCATATCATAACAGTAGGTATGCAAAAACAAACGATAAAGTTTCTTTTTGAGTTATCAGGAAAATATCGATGAGTACATAAAAAAATATTCCAAATGCCACCAAAAGTGTAAATACCTATAATTAAGCTAATACAAGTGTATGTATTAAAAGAAATCAAAGAAATTATGCCTGTAAGTCGTACAACATTAATACTTGGGGGATTCATAAAAAAAAACGATGGGTGAGATTGTGAAACAGTATTTTGAGAAAAATCATTAGAGTTTACAAATACTTGTTCTAACCCTACCGAAAAATTATGGGTTAAATTATCGTAAACATTGGTAGTGCCAGCAAAAAACAAATTGGTATCACCACCTTTAAAATAATATTCGGTGAGCAATACAATTATTAACATACCCAATGTTTTCAATTTAAAACCAAGTACAAAATAGGCGCTATGCAAAGAGTCATTTTTTTTAGCAACATATCTTTTCAAAAAAAAGAGAATAATAATATAATAAATAGGAAAAATTAGAAGATCCTTTATACTTAACAAAGAATTTAAAGCATAATTTTGTGTTTCGTTCATAAAAAAATAGTAAAACAAAATTAAGGAAGAATAATTTGGAAAATATTAAAATATTTAGCATAGCATCAACATCTCTTGCATTTAGAGGTCTAATCAATGGTCAAATTAAATATATAAAAGACTGTGGCTACAACATAAAAATGGTTAGCAACAAAGAAGGCTCCATCGATGAAATAGAGCAAGCTGAAGGAGTAGCACACATTACTTTGCCGATAAATAGAAATTTTGCTCCCATAGCAGATTTAATAGCATTGTATAAATTTTACAAACTTTTTAAAAAGGAAAAGCCATTAATAATTCACTCTCAAAGTATTAAAGCAAATTTATTATCTATGGTTGCAGGCAAGCTTGCTGGTGTACCTATAAGAATTCAAACAATGGCTGGGCTAATTTCCACCATGGATAATAGTTTAAAATCAAAAATTTATCGACAAGTAGAAATAATAACGTTCAAATTTTCAACAAATGTGTGGCCCAATAGTATTTCATCGTATAAGTATATGTTGGATACAAAAATGTGCCCAAAAGAAAAAATGGCGGTGATAGGTTATGGATCTTCAAATGGAGTTAATATTAATCTTTTTAATAAAGACAAAATTCCTCAGAATGAACTGGAAGATGCAAAAAAAATAATTAATTTTGATTCATCTAATTTCTATTTTCTATTTTTGGGGAGAATAGTTAGGGATAAAGGAATTGCAGATGCGGTAAAAGCATTTACAACCTTACAAAAAAAACATCAGCATGTTCGATTAATAGTAGCAGGCATTTACGATGAAAGCGCAGCGCCGTTGGATACCGAAACCTTATCAGCTCTAAAAAATAATTCAGCAATCCATTTTGTAGGCAAAGTTCCTTCTGTACAGCCCTATTTCACAGTAGCAAATTGTTTTTTATTTCCTTCATATAGAGAAGGGTTTCCAACTGTATTGTTAGAAGCAGGAGCCTTGCGATGCCCAATAATATGTAGTGATATTATTGGAAATATTGATATGATAAGGCATAATGAAACAGGCCTAATTTTTAAAGTAAAAGATGTAAATGATATTGAAAAATCAATGGAATACAGTTTGAAAAATAGAGATAAAGTAAAAATTATGGCTGATACATTTTATAATGAAATTGAGCAAAATTTTACACATAATTTTGTATGCAGTAAAGTAGGCCAGGCATACGATCAACTTGTAAAAAAGCACTTTTTTAAAAAAGGAGTTTCGATAACAATTTAAATAAAGATGGAAAATAATAAGTTTGTTTTTAGTGTAGATTGGGAAGATTTTTCACAATTATCCTTAAAATATTTTAACGGAGCCATATCTTCACCAAAGCAAGCGATAGACCGTCAAACATTGCTTATATTAGATTTGTTAGATAAACACTCCATAAAAGGAACTTTTTTTGTGTTGGGTATTTTAGCTAAACACAAGCAAGAGCTTTTAAAAAAAATACATCAAAAAGGCCACGAAATAGCCTTGCATGGGCAATATCATGAAAGTTTACCTTCAATATCATTGGATAAAATAAAAGCTGACTTAGAAGAATCAACCAAAATCGTAACAGATATAATCGGGCAAAATATTTATGGTTATAGGGCTCCATTTTTTTCAATGAACAAAAAGCGATTGGTTGTTTTAGAAATATTGGCTAGTATGGGATTTGTGTACGATAGCAGTATTTTTCCATCCTCGCTTTCTCATTTTGGCTCAGCTGATTTGCCTAATAAACCTACCATTTTGCAATTGAAAAATAACCTTTCAATCATAGAGCTTCCTTTACAAACACAATCATTTTTTGGAAAAAAATTTTGTATAATTGGAGGAAGTTATTTACGTATTGCACCATCATTTATTATAAATAAAAGTTTTGAAGCATATTACAAAAAGGGCAAATCGGCAATGGTGTACACTCATCCTTACGAATTTGATAATCAAGCACTTTTTATGCAGGAGAGCTATCCTGAAAATGCTAAATATTCAAAATTAAAAATGCGTTTAAATAACCTCAAATGGAATATTGGTAGAAATTCCTCTTTAGATAAATTGGATGCCGTTTTCTCTAAATATCAATTTGAAACAGCATTAGAATCAAGCAAAAAAGTACAAAATACAAGTATATTAGCTTATGAATAATTTAAAACAAAACGCTACAATACTTATAACAGATGTAAATAGCAGAAAAGGGTTTGATGTGTACAACGTTTTTAAACAAATTGCTAAACATGATTTTTTACTAACTTCGTCTGTGGATAATAATTTGCAACTACCCATTGTGTATTTGCAAAAAGTGCACAAGCTAAGGATAGAAAACTACCATTTTTTTGAAAATGATTTAGAAAAAATTTGTAAATTATCGGGAAATAATCAAATTGTTTATATACCAGTTTCGGATAGTACTAATAAATTGTTTTATACATTTTTGGAATCAAAAATAAAATACGCAAAACAATTTATTTATCTATTGCCACAACAAAGTAGTTATGATATCACATTAAACAAACTACAATTTCAAAATTATTGCGAATCCAATAATTTTGCTGTGCCTAAATCCTATAGCTTTTTAAACATAAAACAAAACATTGCAAAATATCCACTTATTGTAAAACCTACCATAGGCGCAGGCTCGGTGGGTATTAAAAGGTTGCTTTCGGCAGCAGATAATGACATACTAAACGAATTAAAAGAAACAGATTATGTAGTACAAGAAATTATTGGAAATAGTAACAACGTAGAAGGAGCTTTTTTTTTATGTAACAACGGAGAAATAGTAAGTTATTATTCCCATACAAGAATAAGAACATATCCTACAAATGGAGGAGTTACAGTTTATTCTAAAAGCAACCAAAACGAAAGTTTGAAAACATTGGGCGGAGCAATATTAAAAAAATTAAATTGGAGTGGTTATGCCATGGTTGAGTTTTTGTACGATGAAATTAATAAGGAGTATAAAATTATAGAAATAAACCCTCGCATTTGGGGCTCCTTTATGTTAAGCGAATTTTGTGGAACAAACTTTGCATTGAATTATTTAAATATTGCATTAAACAAACCGGTAATAACACCTGAATATAAAGAAAAAAATATTCGTTGGTTATACCCTTTCGATATCTTAAACTATATAAAATCAAAATTTTCTCTAAAAGGATTTTGGGATTTTGATAAAGAAAATACTTGTTATATTAACGCCACCTATGCAAATTATTGGAGCATATTTACTTTTATGATTTATTTTACGATTAACTTTTCATCTATAAAAAGATTGTGTCAAAAATTATATGGAAAATAAAAAACCTGTAATAGTTTTCGATTTTGATAAAACACTCACATTGCATGATACTATAGCAGGATATTACCTATCTTGCAATAAGAATTTTTCTTTGATTTGGAAAGTGCCATACTTTTTTATATTTGTTTTTTTGCATGTTTTTAAGCAAATAAGCAACGATGAATTGAAATCAAATGGAGTAGAAATATTTTTGAAAGGTAAAACAAAAAAAGAGTTGAATGAAGCAGGAGAAAAGTATGCAAAAAAAATTAAGTTTAATAAAATATATGAAACAGAGTTTTTAAAAAAAAACCCTAATGCAATAATAGCCTCTGCATCATTCTACGAATACCTGCAATTCCTATTTTCTGAAGACCAGCTGTTGGCATCATCACTTATTTATAATGAGTTGGACTTGGTTGTGGGATTAAAAACAAACATGTATGGTTACAATAAAGTAGAGGCTCTAAGAGAGAGAAAAATTAATAAAATTGATGTATTCTACACAGATAGTTTTAGCGATAAACCATTGATGGAAATTGCTGATATTACTTTTTTGATATATAAAAATAGTGTAACAAAAATTGAATAGTTATAAAATTATATTACTGCTTTTTATTATGGGCTCAAACAATATTTGTGCTCAGCAAAAAATAACCAATAAAAACTTGGTAACCGATTTTGGTGCAAAGCCAAACGATACAGGTAATGATACTAAAGCATTTGAAAAAGCAGCAGAATATATAAATAAAATGGGAGGCAATGTTTTATTATTTATTCCTAAAGGAAAATATTGGGTTGGCCAAAAGCAATTGAAATATAGTAGTAGTGCAAATATATTTATGCTAAGCGATTGCAAAAATGTACAAATTGTAGGCGAAAAAGATACCGAAATTAAATATATTAATCGGTTATATTTTGGCATGTTTGATACAGCAGATAGAAAAAAACCCACTAACATAAACTTGTACAATCCAAGTTCGCTAGAAAATGAATTGCACAAAACAGAAGGTAACGATGCGGCTATAAAGTTTTCTAAAAATGCTATAGATATTGGAACTTGCTTTAGTTTTAAATTTTGTACCAATATTAAAATAGAAAATATAGCTCTAAATGGCAATTCAAATACTTTTATTTTAGGAGGATATTGTGGAATTGGTCAGCGGCCATACGAGAGAATACATTATGGTATTGTGATAAACAACTGCAATAATGTAATAATAAACAAGAGTAATGTGTCTTATTTTGGTACAGATGCACTTGTAGTAACCAGCCACTCTTACACCCAAAAAGAAAAAGACAATTATACCAATACAATAAGCATTAGCAACAGCAAATTTTATGCAAGTGGAAGAAACAATTTTTCACTAACTGGAGGTAAAAATATTGCTCTAATAAATTGCGAATTTAGTAATGCCGCAAATACAAGGATTTGCACTGCACCAGGTGCTGGTATTAGTATAGAGCCAGAGTTTAATACAGTAAGCAATGTGTTATTTAAAAAATGCAATGTGTTTGGCAATAATGGTTGTGCCATTACAGATGGTTATATAATTGACACAAACATTGTTTATAAAAACTGTAACATAGCAAGCAGCAATTCGTACGCTATAATTTGCGGGAGTGTAAAATCTGTTTACGAAAACTGTATCATTAGTGGTTGTGTATTATCCCAATACAATGCAACCAAATCAGAAGAAGCAACAAAATTTACAAATTGCCAATTTAACGATACAGCTTGTAAAGATGGTAAATGCTTTTATGTATATTTAATAGGTGTTACAGGCAATATGCAACAATTTGTAAACTGTAATTTTAGTTCTAAATATTTACCAATATTTTATGTAGAAGTGCAAACAAAAAAAACCGACGATTATATTTTGTTTAATAATTGTAATTTTAAATTTACCGGAACATCAGCTCCAGTTTTGGGAAATCATAGCGCATTTTTAGTGAATACGGTAATTAAAAATTCCGATTTTACATTTAATAAATTATATCCTCCTAACTTTACTGGATCAAAAAATAATGTTTGGTATAATATTAGTTTAAACAATAAAAAAATAGAAGACTCTAAATGATTTTAATTGGATACTCTGGTCATGCATACGTAGTACAAGGGATTTTAAAAACTTTGGGTAAAACAGTACATGCTTATTGCGATACAATACTGAATGAAAAAAATCCATTTAATCTTGATTATTTAGGGTCTGAAAATTCTGAAAATGCAATTAATGAATTGTATAAAAATGAATTTTTTATTTCAATCGGCAATAATCATATCAGAAGAAAGGTATATGAGAATTTAACTACAAAGAATCTTTTGCCGATAAATGCCATTGATTCATCTGCAATAATTTGTCAAAGCGCTATTGTTGCAAACCATGGAGTAATGATAGGTGCTGGAGCCATTATTAACGCATTAAGTAAAATAGGCGATGCAGCAATTTGTAATACAGGGTGTATTATAGAACATGAATGTGAAATTGGAGAATTTTCACACATTTGCCCTGGCACTATTTTATGTGGTAACGTTACAGTTGGATTTAATACCTTTGTAGGCGCTGGTTCTGTTGTAAAACAAGGTGTAATTATTGGAAATAATGTTACAATTGGGGCTGGCTCAGTTGTTATTAATAATATACCAGATAATGCAATAGTATTTGGAAACCCAGCGAAATTAAAATAAATAAAGCGATAGATTTTATGCAAATATTTAATATAGAAAAATTCATTTCTAAAAATATTACAAAAAGGGAAACATCTTTTTTTGATAACGACATTATAAACAATAGCCATACATTAACCCAAGAAATTGAAGGGAAATCTGTATTGGTAATTGGAGGTGCAGGTACCATTGGTAGCAGTTATATAAAAGCCATTTTAGAATTTAACCCTGCTATAGTGTATGTGGTGGATATAAATGAAAATGGCCTTACCGAATTGGTTAGAGATGTACGTAGCAATGGTAATTTTAAAAACACCATAAATATTATTACCTACCCAATAGATTTTGATAGCCCAGTATTTTACAAGCTGTTTAAAAACAACAATGGGTTTGATATTGTAGCCAACTTTGCCGCACACAAACATGTTCGTAGCGAAAAAGATGCTTATAGCATTGAAGCCATGATAGAAAACAATGTACTAAAAGCAAAAAAGTTTTTAGATTTATTGGTTGCATATCCGCCAAAGCATTTCTTTTGTGTAAGTACCGACAAAGCGGCTAATCCTGTAAATTTAATGGGGGCATCAAAAAAATTGATGGAAGAAGTTATAATGGCTTACTCCGATAAATTTAAAGTGACCACTGCAAGGTTTGCCAATGTAGCTTTTAGCAATGGAAGTTTATTATTTGGATTTATAGAGCGTATGGCAAAGCAGCAGCCACTTGCGGCACCATCTGATATTAAAAGATATTTTGTATCGCCAAAAGAAAGCGGACAATTATGTATGCTAGCATGTATTCTAGGAAAAACAACCGAAATATTTTTTCCTAAACTTGCCGAAGACGATATGCAAACTTTTAGTAGCATTGCCAATAATTTTTTGGCAGCTTATAATCTACTACCAGATTATTGCCAAACAGAAAATGAAGCAAAAGAAAATGCGCTTTTGCTTAAGGATAGCGATACAAAATACCCCGTATACTACTTTACATCGGATACCGATGGCGAAAAATCATTCGAAGAATTTTTTACCGTAAATGAAAAATTAGATAACGACAGATTTATCAATTTAGGTGTTGTAACCGACTATCCTAAAAAAACTATGGAAAGTTTATCTACAGTTTTAAATGATATAGAAACCTTATTTAAAAAAGAATCTATTACTAAAGATGAAATAATAGCAACACTAAAAACCATAATTCCAAATTTTAGCCATATTAATACAGGTAAAAGTTTGGATAATAAAATGTGATTTTTTACAATGCAATTTTTTAATACCCTAGCATTTGCTAGGGTATTTTTATTTTAATACCTTTGCCAATTAAATTCTATAAAATGGTATTACTTAGTGGGCCAAATATGGCGGGTAACGAAATAAAATATGTTACCGATTGCTTAGAAACTGGTTGGGTAAGCAGTGTTGGTAAATACGTAACCCAATTTGAAGAAATGACCGCCCAGTTTGCTGGCACTAAATATGCAGTAGCTACTAGTTGCGGTACTACAGCTTTACACATCTGCTTAATTTTACAAAAAGTTACTGCCCAAGATTTAATTATAGCACCAAATATCACTTTTATAGCTTCAATTAATTCTATAAAATACATGGGTGCTAATGTAGCATTAATAGATGTAGATAAAGATACATGGCAATTGGATTTGGATTTGCTACAAGAATTTTTAGAAACCGAAACCGAGCAGCGAAATAATATTTGTTACCACAAAAAAACAAATAAACGCATACCAGTAATTATGCCAGTGCATGTATTGGGTAACATGTGCGATATGGATAGGTTATTAGCACTAGCAAAAAAACATAATATCATAATTATAGAAGATAGTACCGAGGCCTTGGGCTCTTATTACAAAGGCAAACATGCAGGTAGCTTTGGATTAATGGGTACATTTAGTTATAACGGCAATAAAATTATAACTACAGGCGGCGGTGGTATGATTGTAACCAATGATGAGGAGTTAGCAAAAAAAGCAAAGCATCTTACCACACAAGCAAAAAGCGATGCATTTGAATATGTACACGACGAAATTGGATATAATTATCGCCTTGTAAATGTAGCAGCAGCAATGGGTGTAGCACAAATGGAGCAACTGCCAGGTTTTATTAATAAGAAAAAAGAAATAACCGAATTTTATAAAAACGCATTTTCAAAAGTAGCAGATATTGAATTTCAAAAATTAACAGAACATGTATTGCCAAATAATTGGCTACCTACAATAAGTACAACCAAACAAAAGCAAATTTTAAAAGCATTAAATGATGCTGGCTTACAAAGCAGGCCATTTTGGGTACCAATGAATAAATTACCCATGTTTGTAAATGAAATTTACTTTACACACAACGACTTATCTAACAAAGTTTATCAAAATTGCCTAAGTTTACCCTGCAGCACTTACATTACCAATGAGCAATTAGAGCAAGTAGCAAAAACAGTACTCAATAATTTTTAAAAAAAATGTATTTTTGTAGCAATGTATTTATTTTTAAAAAGAGTAATTGATATCCTAATTGCTATTATAGCTCTAATACTCTTATCGCCTATTTTAATTCCGTGCAGTTTTATTTTGCTATTTACTGGCGAAAAGGAAGTGTTTTATCTACAAAAAAGAGTGGGGTTTAAAAATAAATTATTCAATATTTGGAAATTTGCAACTATGCAAAAAAACAGCCCAAATATTGGCACAGGCGATATTACATTACGAAACGACCCAAGAGTTACAGCAATTGGAAGTTTTTTAAGAAGATCTAAAATAAACGAATTGCCTCAAATAATAAATGTACTCAATGGCACCATGAGTATTGTAGGGCCAAGGCCATTAATGCCTGTAAGTTTTAAAAATTATTCACCAGATATTCAAGAAAAAATATACAATGTAAAACCTGGCATGACAGGCATAGGGTCACTAATTTTTAGAGACGAGGAAGCATTGGTATCAGCACAAAAAGGAGACCCTTTAACCTTTTACAAAAATTATATATTCCCTTTTAAGGCAGAGGTAGAAATGTGGTACCAAAAAAACGCATCAATACTTACCGATATTAAAATTATTTTTTTAACGGCATGGTCCATTATTTTTCCAAAAAACAAGCTTACAAATACTTTTTTTAAAGATTTACCAGTAAGAAATTTTTAATACTGCTATATATTAAACAATTACTATTTTTTTACCATTATAACTTTAAATTTGCATCAAATCGCATCAATAACGATGTATTAATTTTTGCAAATTCATGAAAAAAAATGTTGTTGTAATAGGTTCAGGATTTGCAGGTTTATCAGCTGCATGTTTTATGGCAAAAGCAGGTTGGGCTGTAACTTTAGTTGAAAAGCAAAGTACTCCAGGCGGCAGAGCTAGGCAATTAAAAACCCAAGGCTTTACCTTTGATATGGGACCAAGCTGGTATTGGATGCCCGAAGTTTTTGAACGTTTTTTTGAATGCTTTGGTAAAAAAACTACCGATTATTATCAGCTAAAAAGATTAGAGCCATCGTATAGAATATATTGGGAAGATGAGCCAATGGATATACCTGCTAATTACGAAGAACTAAAAGCATTGTTTGAAAAAACAGAGGTTGGTGCTGCAAATAAATTAGATACTTTTTTAAAAGAAGCCGAGTTTAAATATAATATTGGTATTAATAAATTAGTACACAAGCCTGGCCAATCTTACTCCGAATTTTTAGATATAGATTTAATAAAAGGTGTATTTAAGTTAGATGTATTTACCTCTATAAGAAAACACATTTTCAAACTTTTCAAACACCCTAAACTTAGGCAGTTATTGGAGTTTCCTGTATTGTTTTTAGGCGCTTTGCCACAAGATACACCAGCGCTTTATAGCCTAATGAACTATGCCGATATAAAACTAGGCACTTGGCACCCTATTGGTGGCATGTATGCAGTTGTAAATGCTATGTACTCGTTAGCAAAAGAGCTTGGAGTAAATTTTTATTTTGGTCATAATGTAACCAAAATAGAAACTAAAAACAGTGTAGCCACAGCCGTTGTTGCTACTACAGAAAATAACGAACAAAAAATTTTTGAAGCCGATGTTATAATTGGTGGTGCCGATTATAATTTTATAGAAACAAAACTTTTGGCAAAAGAAAACCAATCTTATTCCGAAAAATATTGGGAAAAAAAGTTAATGGCGCCAAGTTGCCTTTTGTATTACGTTGGCATCAATAAAAAGTTAGATGGCATTTTGCATCATACACTTTTTTTTGATACCGACTTTGAAATACACGGCAAAGAAATATACACCACAAAACAATGGCCAACAGAACCATCATTTTATGTATCGGCACCAACCGTTACAGAGCCAGAAGCAGCACCAAATGGCTACGAAACATTGTTTTTTTTAATACCTATTGCAGCAGGGCTTGAGGGTGATACCGATGAATTAAAAGATAAGTATTTTCAAAAAATAGTAAAAAGATTTGAAGATAAAACTGGATACAGCATTTCAGATTCGATAGTATATAAAAAATGTATTGGTGTTTCGGATTTTAAAGCCGATTACAATTCATTTAAAGGAAATGCTTATGGTTTAGCAAATACACTTATGCAAACAGCGGTTTTAAAACCTTCGTGCCGAAGTTTAAAAATAAAAAACTTATTTTACACAGGGCAATTAACAGTGCCTGGGCCAGGTGTACCACCATGCTTAATTAGTGGCGAAGTTGTAAGCAAAGAAGTTGTAAAATATTTTGGATAAATAAAAATATTAAAATAGGAATGAAATTATTTCAAGAATTAAGCGAACATTGCAGCAAAATAACTACCGAAAAATATAGCACTTCGTTTAGTAGTTCTATCAAATTATTGGATAAAGATTTGCATACTCCCATCTTTAATATTTATGGATTTGTGCGCTTTGCCGATGAAATTGTAGATACTTTTCATGATTATAATAAAGAAGAGCTGCTTACCAATTTTAAAAAAGAAACTTATGATGCTATAAAAAGAGGGATAAGCCTAAATCCGATTTTGCACAGTTTTCAAATAACAGTAAATAAATACGAAATAGATCATCATTTAATAGAAGCATTTTTTAATAGTATGGAAATGGATTTGCAGGAATGTAAATACGACAAAGCTGGATACGATGCATACATATATGGAAGTGCCGAAGTGGTTGGACTTATGTGCTTGTATGTTTTTTGTAATGGCAATAAGGAAGAGTACGAAAAGCTAAAACCATCGGCACAATCTTTAGGCGCAGCTTTTCAAAAAGTAAATTTTTTGAGAGATGTAAAAGCAGATTATGAGCTATTAAGTAGAACTTATTTTCCGGGTGTAGACTTTAATAATTTTACATTAAAAGCAAAGAAACAAATAGAAGCCGATATAGCCAACGATTTTGCCAAAGCCTATGTAGGCATAATGCAATTGCCAACAAAAGCTAAGTTTGGTGTATATGTAGCTTACGTATATTATTTATCGCTTTTCGAAAAAATAAAAAACACAAAAGCTGAAGATATTTTGAATAAACGTATAAGGATACCAGATTTTGGCAAAGCAATAATTTTAGCAAAAGCTAAACTCAAAAATGCAGTTAATAAAATATAATATCAATTTCTTTTTTTTGCATAAATGAAAAATAAAATTCAAAATTATTGGAGTAACATAACAAATAAAAAAGTATTTATTGCTACAGCTATAGCAATTTTGTTTCATACAATTGGGCTTGTTGGATTTTTATTTTTGAATAAACCTTTATTCGCTTTAGCTACTCCTTTTAATTTGATGTTATCATTTGGCTTGCTAATTTATACACAAAAAAATAAAAGCAAAGCATTTTATTTTTTTATTGCAATGGCTTGTGGTATTGGTTTTGCTGCTGAGGCATTTGGTGTAAATACAGGTTTACTTTTTGGCTCATATTCTTATACCAATGTTTTAGGTTTTAAAATATTGGGTGTACCAATTATAATTGGCTTAAATTGGTTTATTGTAATTTACTGCTCTGGTGTTACTACACACACAATAATTAACAAAGCTATTTCCGCTATAGCTACCGAAACAAAATTACCTCCCAAAACTTTAAATGCAATATCAGTAATTATTGATGGGGCTACTTTGGCTGTATTTTTCGATTGGGTTTTAGAGCCTGTAGCTATTAAACTTAATTTTTGGCACTGGGCTAATGCCGACAAAATACCATTATATAATTACATAAGTTGGTTTGTAATTAGTTTAATTATTTTAACTATTTTTCATTTTAGTAAATTTGATAAACAAAACAAATTCGCTGTAAATTTGCTACTTATACAACTCATGTTTTTTTTGCTATTACAAACTTTTTTAAAATAAAAAATATGCAAATTCTTCTATATTTTTTTATTGCTTTTTTTACTTTTATAATTATGGAAGGTTTTACTTGGTGGTTGCACAAATACGTAATGCATGGCTTTATGTGGTTTTTGCATAAAGATCATCATGAAAAAGGGGAAGGTGTTTTTGAAAAAAACGATTGGTTTTTTTTAATATTTGCTATACCAAGTTGGTTGCTAATAATGCTTGGGGTTATTTATCAAGCATATTGGTCTATTGCTATTGGCACTGGGCTTACATTGTATGGGCTTGCATATTTTATTGTGCATGAAGTTATAATTCATCAACGCATAAAACTTTTTACCCGAAGCGATAATAATTATATTCGCACCATACGCTGGGCTCATAAAATGCACCACAAGCACATTAATAAACATGAGGGTGAAAGTTTTGGGTTTTTATGGGTTGCAAAAAAATATTGGGATAAAATTAAAGACGATAATAAACGAAATAGTATATAATTTGAAACCCAATTATACATATTTTTTAATACTTGCGGTTTCATTTGCTGGTCCGTTTTTTTTAAGTTTCGATAAAAAAGTAGCTTTTTATAAAAAATGGAAATTTGTTTTTGCAGCAATGATTTTACCTGCTATTTTTTACATTATTTGGGATAGCATTTTTGCAACAAAAGGAGTTTGGTATTTTAATGCCGAAAAAGTTATAGCCAACACATATATATATAATTTACCCTTAGAAGAAATTTTGTTTTTTTTTATTGTGCCTTATTGTTGCTTATTTGTTTATGAATGTATTCTTTGCTATTTTCCAAAGTTACAAAGCAATAAAAAGGCTGATACAATTTTATTGCTATTAGGAGCTTTGCTTTTAATGGTTGGTATTTTTACGTTAAAGCTTTATTACACAGCTTACACAAGTTTTTTTACAGCTACTTTTATTTTTTTTATTTTTTTATTCCGAAAATATTTTTCGTCTTTTAATAGTACAGCATTTTTAGTTTCTTATGTTATCATTTTAATACCATTTTTGGTTGTAAATGGTTTTCTTACTGCAATACCTGTAATTACTTATAATGATAATCAAAACCTTGCTACTCGTATTTTTACAATACCTGTGGAAGATATTTTTTATGGCTTGCTTTTGGTATTAATGAATGTAGTTATCTACGAAAAATTACAAACAAAAAAAATGGAGTAATAGACAAAATGTAGGCTGTTTATTTTCACCTTTTTCCCACATTTAAAAATTAATATTCAACTTTATTTCATCAAGCCAAACGGAAGTAGGCTCTGCTGGAGAGTAACCTACCAAGGATAGTTTGATGCTCGAAGTAATACCAATTAAAATTAAATTGTACTTGGTATTAAAAGTACGAATGTTCAAAGTTAGCACAATGTTCATTAGAATTCCAAATGTTCAATTTAGCACTTCTGCCCCCATTTTGGCAAACCCATGTTATCGGCTGGCATTTTCAATTTGATTGTCGGCATAATCTGATTTAAT
>JABFQZ010000005.1 GCA_013141435.1 Ferruginibacter sp. | reverse complement strand
GTAGTGTAGTGTAGTGTAGTGTAGTGTAGTGTAGTGTAGTGTAGTGTAGTGTAGTGTAGTGTAGTGTAGTGTAGTGTAGTGTAGTGTAGGATTCATACTAAACATTTGATTGTAAATATAACTACAAATTATATAAAATTAAAATAAAACATTTTTGTTGCATTTGTTGGTAGCAACTTACTTACTTCTGAGCTAGACGCATCTTCCGCCGCCTAGGTTCGTGTCACACGAAACATTCGCTTCAATCTCCATCAAACAACACAAATATATTCTTCAAAAACCCAAATTCATCAACACCTGTTTCATAAAACCTTGCAGATGAAAAATGATAATCCAAATCATCTTTTGCCAATAACCATTTTCCACTTATGGGATTAAAGTGTAAATAATCTATTTATTGGGTTGCTACCTCTCTGCTATAAATTTCAATACCTAAAGAATCTCTTGCCATTTTTCATGTTTCTTATTATCCTCATTTACTTCATACAATTTTGATGTGCCATTTTCTTTTAATTGTTTTTAAAATAAATGTGCCGAATGTTTTAATAAACTTCCTTTGGGTGTTTCTTTTCCATTTAATGCATTTTGTTGCCAGATAAAATGAATATTGTTTGGCATTATTACAAAAACATATACTGTTATCAATTCTTTAACTGATAAATATTTTAACGAATCTACTATTATTTGTTTATTGAAATCATTTTCTAAAAGTGGTATTGCAGCAGTTAAAATTATATTTTATACCGATTGGACAAACAATATAGTCCAATATCGGCTATCGCCTCATTTTACTATTTGTTTGTTCCATCGGCATTTACCAATGTGATTTATAAAATATTGGCATATTTTATAAATCACATTGGTATTACACAGCAGAAGGTACAGTATACAGCCCGCTACTTTTGTTGAACAAAACTTTGAAGTTGACCGCCCCAAAAATAAATAAATTATTGTTTATAAATCGATATTAATACTGCCACCTTTTTTGCCAATACTACCGCCTAATAAACCTCCTGCTCCAATTCGTATGCCTTTGCTTATTTTATTTTTTTCGTAGCCGGCTACAAAATCGATGCGAAATAGCTTGAAGATGTTTTCGAGCCCTCCAAAAATTTCGATGTAATTATTATTTTTATTTATGTAAAAGGCATTGGTGCCTGCTACTATATTCCAATTTAGTTTTTTAAAAAGTGGTATTTTATTGGTAAGTAATCCGTTTAGATGATGATCGATATGTGCAAAGGTATATAATGGTGCTGTAGTGCTGTACGCATAGTATGGCGCAAGCTGAAAGCTATTTACATAATTGGATGCGGATAAAAATTGGTTGCCATTGAAATGCTGATAATCTTGAATGAACACTTGAGTGGAATTTAAAAAACCACCTACTCCAATTTTGTATTGTAAGCTGCCCGCAAGTTTAAAGTTTTTGGTATCGTTTATTATAAATTTCCACTTATCGAAATTTACACTGCTTCCTAAAATATTGTTTACTCCTTTTGTATAACTAAATGTAAGTGTTGGGTATTTTGAACCTAAGGATATTTTAGATTCGGGCAGTTGCATATATTTTTGCCCTGGTTTAAAACTTATTGTAAAATTTAAAAGGAATGCTTTATGTGCATTGAACTGGGTTGTAAGTTTTTCGTATGGATAGTTTGGTGTAATTTTTGATTTATTGGCATTTTTAAATGTATAGTTTGTGGTGTTATTTAATGGTATTCTATCTTCATATATAGCTCCAAATGCCATGCGTACACCACTTTCGAAAGATTTATAGTATGCTATTTCGGTAAAATAGTTTTCGTAAGTTTTTAAATAATTGGTACCAGATAGTAATAAACTTACTGAATTGGCTAATGCTGTATAAGTGCCAGTTTTGTTGAATACACTTACTCTTTTGCCAGCCGAAAGTGAAAGTGCATAGCGTTGAAATTTATTATTTTTATTTTGGTATGTAGTACTATAATTTAGTGAAATAGATGGATTGAAATGTGTATTTTGAAAACCATACCGAAGTACTGGTAGAATGGTTATATTTTTTTTATTGTTACCAAAAGTTTTGCTGTAATAGCCTGTTAAGTTTAATGCTATGCCCTCGGCAGTATTATATTCTATGCTATACAATAAAGGATCTATACCCCAATAATAATTAGTTGTTTTACCAATGTGGGATTGCCTTATACCACTTGTGAAAATATTAAATGGTTTTATTTTATTATTTTTTTTGTTTAAAGAATCTAAATAATGTGTACTTAATAACGAATCTTTATTGGCATTAAATGCACTGTCTTTCTTTTTATAGTCTATTTCTTCTTCGGGCTCTAATGGTACTACCCTAGCACTATCCCAGTATGCTATTGTTTTTTTGTTTACTGCGGTATCGTATTTTATAATTACGTTATCGAAATATTTTTTTGCAAATGTTGGGTTTACATTGTAATCGGAATATACAGTAAGAAAATTGCCTGCAGCTTTTACACCAAATAAGTTAAAACTAAAATGTATAAGTTGATTTTTTACTCTTCTTATTTCGTTATTTACTGGTACATGTAACTGAGTAAGTTGGAGTGTATCTGCAAGCTCTAATTGTGATGTTTTTGTAAGCATTAGGTTGAAACTATGTATGCTCCACTCTTCATCTACAATATTTATAATGCCTGTAAATAATGGCTCGTACTTGCGTTTTGGTATAACTTGTATGCTACTTATCGACAAGCCGTTTTCTATAATTGTGCCTAAAAATTTGTATTTATAAAAATTTAAAGCGGCTTCGGCTATTGGTGATATAAACCCTCGAGGGTTAAATTTTTCGGTAAATATTTTTACATTGTTGTTATACAAACTAATAAATGGTGGAAAATTAAACCCAAAACCACTGCTACCACTTATTCTGCTGCTGAGTACTTCCATTTTAAAATTATTGGGCAATGAAGCACTAGCTTTAGACATTGACTCGGACAAATACATAATACCCTTACCTGTAGAATCTACTCCCATTTCTTTTTTATCTTCGTCCTTTATTTTTTGTCCGAATACTTTTTTGGGTAATGACCGTAATTTGATTACATCTTTTCCATAAATATTACAAGTAAATTTTTCAACTTGGTTTAAATAATAGGTTCTTTTTTTTATGGCATTTCGTATTATTTCGTATGCTGGATCTTCGCCCTTGTTTTTTATTACTACTGTTTCTAAATTTAGTTTTTGATTGGTAAGCACAAAACTTAACTCAATATCTTCTTCATTTATTTTTATGGTTTTTTCGGATGTAGTATAACCTAAATGTTGGCATATTATTGTGTATGTACCTGCAACTAAATTGATAGCATAATGTGCTTTTTCATTTGCACTTGCCCCTTTTGTTGTTCCTTTTATTGTTATAGAAGCATAAGGCAATAAATCGCCTTGTGATGTAAAAACAGTGCCATAAATTTTTTGAGCAGATGTGGAAAAACTAAAAATAAAAAAAGCTAAAAATAAAAATATGCGCATACAATTGTTTTGTGTAATAAAACGAATATAATTTGGATTTTGTTACAGAAAAGGTAAAATATAAAAAGTAAACATTGCTAAATAGTGATTATAAGAATTTTATAATATTGTAATGTTATTTATTTTAATTGGTACTTTAAAATGATCGTTGTTATATGCTTGTGCTTGTATTTTTCGTACTACTCTCATACCATGCAATACAGTACCAAATGCAGCAAAACCTAAAGTATCAACTCCGCTATTGCCTCCAGCATTAAAATTAGATTGGTTACCTATACATATAAAAAACTCGGTACTTGCAGTGCCTATACCTGTACGTGCAAGCGACAAAGTACCATTGCTATGTGTAAGCCCTGTGAGGCTTGTAGGCTCGTGTGTTATACCTTTTATATTTTTTAAATTTGGCCATAATCCGCCTTGTATAATACCATAATTAATATCTTCTGGCAAATCATCGATTTTTAAAACTCTATAAAATGTAGTGTTTTTATAATAGCCCGAGTTTATATAGGATAAAAATGCAGTAACTGTTTTTGGTGCTTTTTGGGGGAATAATTCAGCTTCAATATCTCCATAATTTGTACTAATTAAAATTTGAGGATTACTATTACTTTTTGCTGTGCAGGATACTATTGAGATTATATAAATAAGCAAAACATTTTTTATCATACTATAAAAATACAATACATTTTAAAAAGATAAGCTATTTTTATAAAATGAATTTACTACAAAAAAATACACTTATTATTACATTAAAAATTGATGATGAATCGCAAGTTTTTTTTAATGCACAACGCAAAGCATATTTTCCAGCTTATGCAAATTTTGCAGAAGCACATTTAACTTTATTTCATAAATTACCTAATGATAATAAATTAATTTTTGAGACTTTAGAAAATTCAATGAATATTAAGGCATTTAAAATGCTTGTAAAAAGTATAATTAATAATAAAAACTTCATTGCTTATGAAATAGACTCCGAAGTTTTGCAAAACTTACATAATAATATGCAAATAGACTTTGCAAATTATATTAACAAAAAAGATAAAGAAATTTTATGGCCTCATATTACTATTCAGAATAAAGCTACAGTGTATAAAGCCCAAAAAACACACCAAAAATTGTTAGAAACTTTTATACCTTTTAATATTACCGCAATTGGAATATCGGTATGGTATTATAATAAAAAATGTTGGCAAAAATTTAAAGATTATTTGTTTCTAAATTAAATAAACACATTTACAAATGTTGAATCATATTTTAGCAATCTAATGTTTTTTATTTTTGCTTTGAAAAAAGTTTGGCAAAATTAATGACTTTGTAATAATGCATAAGGTTTTTTATCGTCTTTAAATGAAAATTATAAATATCGTTTAACACTTAATTTACAAAAAAATACCAACTTTTTTGTAGTTGGTATTTTTTTTATTAGTTAAATTCTTATTTTTTTCTAAAAAATAATCTAATTGGTATTCCCGAAAAATCAAAATTCTCTCTCAATTTATTTTCTAAATAACCTTGGTATGGCGCTTTTATATCGTCGGGATAATTGCAAAAAAATGCAAACGTAGGCAAATGAGTAGGCAATTGTGTTACGTATTTTATTTTGATTGCATTGCCTCGTACAACAGGTGGTTTTACAGCTTCTATGGCTTTTTGCATTACTTCATTAAGCTTGCTGGTTTGTACTTTTCTTTGTCTGTTTTCAAAAACTGTAAGTGCAGCTTCTATGCTTTTTAGCAAACGTTGTTTTTCGGTAACAGATATAAATAAAACTGGCACATCGCTAAATGGTTCTAATCGTTGTTTTAATTCTTTTTCGTAATCTCTTGCAGTGTTAGTTTCTTTTTCTATTAAATCCCATTTATTTACCAAAACAACAATTCCTTTTCCTTTTTTTACTGCCATTGAAAATATGGCTAAATCTTGTGCTGTAATACCTTTTTCGGCATCAATCATGAGCATACATACATTGGCTTCGTCTAATGCTTTTATTGCTCTTATTACGGAGTAAAACTCAATATCTTCGTTTACTTTATTTTTTCGCCTAATGCCAGCAGTATCAATTAATACAAACTCTTTATTAAACATATTGTAATGTGTATGTATTGTATCTCTGGTAGTGCCAGCAATATCACTTACAATGGTACGCTCCTGTCCTATTAAAGCATTTAACAAGCTAGATTTGCCTACGTTGGGCTGACCAATAATGGCAATTTTTGGTATGTATGTTTCTTCTACTACTTCTTCTTTTTCGGCTGGCATTAATTCAACTATGGCATCTAACAATTCGCCTGTACCACTACCACTAATTGATGATAAAAAGAAAATATGCTCAAAACCCATGCTGTAAAACTCACTAGCTTCGAGCATGCGTGCATGATTATCTACTTTATTTACAACTAAAAAAACAGGCTTTTTACTGCGACGAAGTAACTCTCCCATACTTTCATCTAAGTTTGTAATACCAGCAGCGGCATCTACCATAAAAATAATTACATTAGCTTCGTCTATAGCAATGTGTACCTGTTTGCGTATTTCTCTTTCGAATACATCATCGCTACCTACTACAAAACCACCAGTATCTATTACATTAAATGAGCGTCCTATCCATTCTGCTACGCCATACTGCCTATCTCTTGTAACGCCACTAACATCATCTACAATGGCTTTACGCTGCTCAAGCATGCGATTAAAAAATGTACTTTTGCCTACATTTGGGCGTCCGGTTATTGCTACTGTGAATGACATAATTTGAAGTTGGCAGTGGGCAGTGGGCAAATTGGCAATTTGCAGTTTGCAAATTGGCAGTTCGCAAATGCAACTACGCTTTTTTATTTTTGTTATTGTTTTATTCTAAAAATGATTTCCATTTGGCAAACATTTCTCTATTTTATTTTAAATACTTTTCAGGGTTATTAATCATATACCCTAACATTCTTCCTATTTCTGCACTTCTTTCTGAAAAGTCCAAATATTTTTCTTGGCTTAAATATTTGCAGTCAAAAGCAAACTTTAGCCATATCTCTGTTTCTGTACTTTCTGCATCACAATCTGTAAGTTTACTTACAAAATGTGCAGGGTATTTTGTTCTTCTATATGCCTCTCCAAAATTAACACAAACCGAACGGGAGCATCTTCTTACTTGATCTGTCAAACTATATTTTTCTTCAGCTGGAAATGATTTACTTGCTTCAAAAATATCCATTGCCAAAGAATAGGCTTTTTTTAAAAACCAATAGGTCTCTATAAGTTCCCATATATATTTACTTTTAATTTAAAAATGCAAACCAGAATTTGAAAACTGCAAATTGCCAACTATATTTTGCAAACTGCCCCTTGCCAACTGCTCAATATCCATACTCTCTTAAATACAACTCATTGTCTCTCCATTTTGGTCGTACTTTTACAAATAATTCTAAAAACACTTTACCTCCAATAAATTCTTCAATATCTTTTCGGGCAAGTGTGCCCAATTGTTTTATCATACTGCCTTTATCACCTAATATTATGCCTTTTTGTGTATCTCTTTGTACAATAATTTCGGCTCGTATTTTTGTTAACGTACTTTTTTCTTTATACTCTTGTACAACTACAGTAGTATGGTATGGCAGCTCTTCATGGTATAATTGAAATATTTTTTCTCTTACCAATTCGCCCACAAAAAACTTTACTGGCATATCACTTATATCATCTCCTTCGTAAAATGGATGCCCTTCGGGAAGATAAATTAAAATTGTATTTAATAAATCACTAACTCCAGTATTTTTTAAAGCAGAAATCATTACTACTTCTTTGCAATATGTTTGAGCTTCAAAAAATATTTTCATTTTGGCTAACTCATCTGCATCTTTTACCTGATCTATTTTATTTAGCACTACAATAACTGGAGCTTTTAACCTGAGTTTTAAAAATATTTCATGGCTTTCTTCGATAGCTTCTCTAGCATCTACCATTAGCAAAGCCACATCAGCATCTTCCAAACTGCCTTTTACGGCTTGCATCATTTTTTCGTGCAGCTTATATTTTGGATCTATAATACCTGGAGTATCACTAAAAATAATTTGATAATCATCGTTGGTAAGTATGGCTTTTATGCGATGCCTTGTAGTTTGAACTTTATGCGATACGATAGCCATTTTTTCGCCCATTAAAGCATTTAATAATGTGCTTTTACCTGCGTTTGGCTTACCAAAAATATTTACAAAACCTGCTTTCATACATTGTGATATTTACATAAAAGATTACCACAAACAAGCTAATTATGAAGGAGGAGGTAATCAAAAAAAATCCTCAAATCTATTGACATGAGGATTTGATTTCTTAGTTGCGAAGACCGGGATCGAACCAGTGTCCGCCTTTCGGCGGATAAGAACCCAATCTTCATTATTTATTTATCAATGATCTAATAAAATCTCTGCCAGAGCATGATTTTAATTGTTTTTCCCTTT
>JABFQZ010000012.1 GCA_013141435.1 Ferruginibacter sp. | reverse complement strand
TAGTTGCGAAGACCGGGATCGAACCAGTGTCCGCCTTTCGGCGGATAAGAACCCAATCTTCATTATTTATTTATCAATGATCTAATAAAATCTCTGCCAGAGCATGATTTTAATTGTTTTTCCCTTTTTAAGGCTTCCGTTTTCTCAAGATGCTCTTCTTGAAAAATTATTTCCCAAGGTCTAAAGCTTACTGTCCACCCCTTTTTTGATAATTCGTTATGAGATTTGAAACGCTCATTCAAATTAGAGGTATAGCCAATATAAATCTTGTCGAACTTTTTACTGTACAAAGCATAAACTATATACATGAAACCAAAATTCATAATTTAAAAAGACTCAACTAAGGTTGAGTCTAAGATAGTTGCGAAGACCGGGATCGAACCAGTGTCCGCCTTTCGGCGGATAAGAACCCAATCTTCATTATTTATTTATCAATGATCTAATAAAATCTCTGCCAGAGCATGATTTTAATTGTTTTTCCCTTTTTAAGGCTTCCGTTTTCTCAAGATGCTCTTCTTGAAAAATTATTTCCCAAGGTCTAAAGCTTACTGTCCACCCCTTTTTTGATAATTCGTTATGAGATTTGAAACGCTCATTCAAATTAGAGGTATAGCCAATATAAATCTTGTCGAACTTTTTACTGTACAAAGCATAAACTATATACATGAAACCAAAATTCATAATTTAAAAAGACTCAACTAAGGTTGAGTCTAAGATAGTTGCGAAGACCGGGATCGAACCAGTGACCTTCGGGTTATGAGCCCGACGAGCTACCGCTGCTCTACTTCGCATTGCAAAAGTAAGGTTTTTTTAATTAATAACAATATGATTTTTTTAAATCTTTTTTGGGGCTGAGATATTAAGAGGTTTGAAACAAGTATGAGTCGCAAAAACATATGGCCCATATTGTTCTATAGGGTTCTAAAAAATATTTTAGAATTGTGTTTTATAAATTTAGAATAGAAATATTTATTTTTTTAAAAAGCAATTTTAATAAATTATTGATAGTAAAATTGGGGTTTTACCTTGTTTAGCTATATATAATTTAAGTGTTTGCAAAAATTTTGTGGATACCATTGGGCACCCATAACTAAAACAAATTGGAAAATTATTTATTTCATTATTTGGTACACAATTGTGCCCATGTAATACTATAGCTCTTTCAAAAGCTTTGTTGTTTGTAGAGTCTAATCCTTGAAGTTTATAGGAGAAGCCGTATATACCTTTATAGGAAATACCTATTTTATATTTTCCAAGAGATGTGCATCTGCTATCGGGTGTATTAGAAAAAACCAGCTGCCCTTTAAAAGTTTCGGAGCCAGTACCGTGTGCTACTAGACCCGAATTTATTATAGAATCATTTTTTAAATTATAAACAAAAAAACGTTTTTTATAGCTAGGTATTCGCATATCTAATACAAATGCATAATTCAAATTACAATTATTTTGTAGTGCATAACTTTTTAAATATTGCGCATTTGTTTTTACTTTTTTCATCTCCGAAATAATTTCGTATGATGGTACAGCATAAGTAAACTCCTTGGAGTTGTTATTGTAATTTGGCTGTACTAATGATGTTTCATATTTTATACTTGCATGTTTTTTCTTTTTGTAAAAATTTAAAAAAAAGTAAATATTGCTTAAAAGCAATATAATAATAAAGCCAACTAAAATTTTATATTTCATTTGCCGATTATTTTAAAAATCTTTTAAATAAATTTTGAATTGCCATATTAAAAATTAGAATTAATGAATTAAAAAATTAGTCAAACAAATTTTGTTGTAATGTTTCTTCCTTTGGTTGTACAAATTCCATTTCTATATTTTTATTAAAATCCATAAGCTTACTACCTATTGCTTTCCAGCCCATTATTTCTACCAATTTATCAACTTTAAATTTTACATTATTTACTTGTTGCCCTTTGCCAGTTTTTACATTAAGCAATGGAGTTTCATCTGAAGATACGGCAGTTAGCAAATTATTTTTACCCTCTTTTATAAAAAAGTATTTACTATTTAGTGTAGTTGTTTCAATTTTGAAACGTTTTACATTGTATTGATTTTTATCGCTATCTAAATATACAGCTGTATAAATTTTATCTGTTCCAAATTTTTGTATAGCAAGTATTTTATCCATATCAAAACGCTGTGTAAGCTCTTGATCTATCATTTCATAATTGCCATCTTTATAAAACACTATCAACCTATCTTCTGCTTCAAATTTGCCGAGGTACAATCCTTTTTCATCTACATTTAGTCTTCCAAATTTATCATCGTACCAAAGTTTTTTTGCATCTAAAGTAGATTTTCCTGCTTCTTTAAAACGTATTGTTTTTATTGGATATTTTGTAACAGTATTGCCCATAGAGCCTCTACCTTTTATTTCTTGCTCCTCAAAAAAGAAATCAAATTCTTTTTTCTTTGCATTGCAATTTGGACTTAAAATAATTTTTACAACTTCGGCTTCGCCGTTGGCATTGGCACTAAAATAATGCACTTTACTTTTATCGGCACCTTTGGTTAAATCATATTCTTTTTCTCTGGTTATACCTGTTACATTAAATCGTTTTGCAAAACTTGTACCAGTTTTACCGTCTACATAAATTATATTGTATGTAGTACGCTCATCTGCCTTTTGAAAAACGGCTGCATGTATAATATCCTTACCAATAAATGTTTTGTCGCTTACACGTACTACTTTCATAATACCCGATTTGGTAAAAGCAATTATATCATCAAGATCGCTTACTTCTCCTATATATTCATCTTTCTTTAACCCTATACCAATAAAGCCATCAGCAAAATTGGCATACAACTTAATATTAGCAATAGCTACAGATTTTGCTTGTATGGTATCAAAAGCCCTAATTTCTGTTTTTCTTTCTTTGCCTTTGCCAAATTTTTTCAACAAGTTTTCGTAGTAAGCCACGGCATAATCTGTAAGGTTTGCTATATCATTCTTCACAGCTTTCATGTCTGCTTCCAAATTTTTTATTTGTGCATTTAATTCATCTATATCTAATCTATAAATTCGGCGTACAGGTTTTTCGGTAAGTTTTATAATATCTTCTCTTGTAATTTCACGCTTCAAAAGTTTTTTGAAAGGTTCAAAAGCTGTATCAATTGCTGTTAATACTTTATCCCAGGTTTCGTGTTTCTTTTCTAATTCTTTGTATATTTTTTCTTCAAAAAATATTTTTTCTAATGATGTATAGTGCCATTTTTCTTGCAACTCACTGAGTCTTATTTGCAATTCTTTTAGCAACAAATTTTTGGTGTAATCGGCTGATGCCTTAAGCAATTCTGTTACTGTAAGAAAAACAGGTTTATCGGCTGAAATTACACATGCATTTGGTGAAATAGAAACTTCACAATCGGTAAATGCATACAATGCATCTATTGTAATATCTGGCGAAATACCAGCAGCTAATTCTACAATAATTTCTACCTCGGCAGCCGTATGATCGGTAACTTTTTTAATTTTAATTTTACCATTATCGTTGGCTTTTACAATACTTTCCATTAAGGTAGTGGTAGTAACGCCAAATGGCACACTACGTATTACCAAAGTTTTTTTATCTACTTCTTCTATAATTGCCCTTACTCTTATTTTTCCGCCACGCTTGCCATCATTATAGTTTGTTGCATCCATTATGCCTCCTGTAAGAAAATCGGGCAATAATTCAAACTTTTTGCCACGCAAATATTTTATAGAGGCTTCTATTAATTCACAAAAATTATGTGGCAATATTTTTGTAGCCAAACCAACTGCAATGCCTTCTGCTCCTTGTGCAAGGAGCAAAGGAAATTTCATAGGTAATGTAATTGGTTCATTTTTTCTACCATCGTAACTTAGCTGATTATTTGTGGTTTTTGCATTAAAAGCTACTTCTAATGCAAATTTACTTAGTCGTGCTTCTATGTACCTAGGCGCTGCAGCATCATCGCCTGTGCGTACGTCGCCCCAGTTTCCTTGTGTTTCTATTAATAAATCTTTTTGCCCTAGGTTTACCAATGCATCGCCAATACTCATATCTCCATGTGGATGATATTGCATGGTTTGACCAATGATATTTGCCACTTTGTTAAAACGCCCATCGTCCATTTCTTTCATGGCATGTAGTATGCGACGTTGTACAGGTTTTAGACCATCTTCAATTGCTGGCACTGCTCTTTCTAAAATAACATAACTGGCATAATCCAAAAACCATGTTTTGTATTGCCCTCCTATGCCAGTATTGCTGTGTTGATACTCCTCTTTATTTGCTTTTGCCATTGTTTTTAGTTTCACACAACGAAACAATGAAAACAAAGTACACTACTTTTGTTTTGTAATTTCGTTGAGATTATCTGCTCTTTTAATTTACTAATTTAAATTCTAAATCTTTATCATTCTTCACCCCTCTTTGCATTTCTAATATCTGCATGGCTGCTAAAGTTTTTAAGCGCCATAGCAAATACACATCGCCAGTGGTATTTTTTGCTTTATTTAAAAAATTATTAATAATTTTTGATGCTTTTTGCCACTCAGCAGTAACATGTTTTTTAAGTTCTGCATCATAATAATCATAATCAAATTGTACTAGTTTTTTTCCTCTTTCTAATATACGTACACCTTTGTTTTCTTCACATATTTTTATCCACTCATCTGGATCAACTTCAAATTCACTAGCTGTAATTTCTCTGGCAAGTTTTTTGGCTTTCAAAAATTCTTTAGCAGGTATTTGAAATAACCAATCTGGATAAAAAATATTGCCTTTTTCATTTATAAATGGAAGATTATTTAGGTATAAAATAAAAACCCTACTTTGAAACTCTTTCATGTAATTTAGTAACCAATAATAACCACTTACATCATGCTTATTTTGTGCTGCCCAAATCCAAATTACCTCCGTTTCATCTCTTCTTAATGTACCTACTAATGTTGCAATAGTTTTATAATCATCTATAGTTTCGGTTTCTATATTTTCATCATAATCGCCACCTACTTGTACATGATGCCACCATCTTTTTCTTTGTTGTTTACCTTCGCCCAAATATATATTTGTTAGTGGACCTACAGCATAATCATCTTGTATTTGTATTACATCGCCTTGTAAGGTTTCATCTAAGGCTATTGCTTCTTGCAGTACTTTTACATCTGCAGCATTAAAAACTATATGTATCATTTAACTAAAATTATTTTCTTTATAAGTTAATCATAAATCTTTCAAAAATAAATTACTATTTGCTTATTGTTTCTTCTAACTCCACCGCATCGTCAATTTCTACTTGTAAATTATCAATAATAAATTCTTGTCGGCTTGGTGTATTTTTGCCCATGTAGTATTCTAGCAAATTTTGTATGTGTTCTCCCTGCTCCATAATAAGTGGTTGCAAACGCATATTTACTCCTATAAAACGAGCAAATTCTTCGGGGCTAATTTCGCCTAAACCTTTAAACCTTGTAATTTCGGGCTTGGAGCCTATTTTTTTTACTGCTGCTTGTTTCTCCGTTTCATCGTAGCAATAAATTGTTTCTTTCTTATCTCTTACTCTAAATAAAGGTGTTTCTAAAATATATACATGCCCATTTTTTACTAGGTCAGGAAAAAATTGTAGGAAAAATGTCATGAGTAATAATCGTATATGCAAACCATCTACATCGGCATCGGTAGCTACAATAATATTATTGTAACGTAAGCCTTCGTAACCTTCTTCGATATTAAGTGCATGTTGTAATAAATTAAATTCTTCGTTTTCGTAAACGATTTTTTTTGTTAGTCCAAAACAATTCAAAGGTTTACCTCTCAGGCTAAATACTGCTTGAGTATTTACATTTCTCGATTTTGTAATGCTTCCGCTTGCACTATCACCTTCGGTAATAAAGATTGTACTCTCTTTTTGTTTTTCTATAACAGTATCTTTGTCTTTGCCTGTTGCTTCATCGTTGTAATGAAACTTACAATCTCTCAATTTTTTATTGTGCAGGTTTGCTTTTTTGGCTCTTTCGTTGGCCAATTTTTTTATGCCCGATAATTCTTTACGTTCTCTTTCGCTTTGCTCTATTCTTTTGCGCAGCGCATCGGCAGTTGTAGGGTTCCTATGCAAAAAATTATCAAGTTCTTTGTGTAAAAAATCGTACACAAAATTTTTCATACTTGCACCACCTTCGCTAACAGATTGGCTACCTAATTTTGTTTTTGTTTGGCTTTCAAATACTGGCTCTTGTACACGTACACTTATTGCCGCACATATACTTCCACGTATATCGGCTGCATCATAATCTTTTTTAAAATACTCTCTTATGGTGCGTACATAACTTTCTCTAAATGCTGCTAAATGTGTACCACCTTGTGTAGTAAACTGACCATTTACAAAACTATAATACTCTTCGCCATAACCGTTTTCGTGTGTTAGGGCTACTTCAATATCTTCTCCTTTTAAATGTATAATTGGATAACGTCTTTCATCGGCATTTGTTTTACGCTCTAGCAAATCAAGTAATCCATTTTTGCTAACATATCGTTTGCCATTTAGGTTCATTACCAAACCTGCATTCAAAAAACAATAATTCCAAAACTGGTTATCCAAATACTCTTGTACAAAATGAAAATTTTTAAAAATTGTATCGTCGGGTACAAACTCTACAAAAGTTCCATTTTCTTCTTTAGTAGTTACTTCTTTATTATCTTTTATTAATACACCTCTTTCAAATTCAGCTGTTTTTTCTTTTCCATCTCTAAAAGCTGTAACTTTAAAAAAATTGCTCAAAGCATTTACTGCTTTAGTACCTACCCCATTTAAACCCACACTTTTTTGAAAAGCCTTGCTATCGTATTTTGCACCAGTATTCATTTTACTAACTACATCTACTACTTTTCCTAATGGTATTCCTCTTCCATAATCTCTTACAGTTAAAGTTTTGTTGGCAATTGTTACATCAATATGCCTACCATAGCCCATTGCATGCTCATCTATACAGTTATCTATTACTTCTTTTAATAACACATAAACTCCATCATCAGGGCTACTACCATCGCCAAGTTTGCCAATGTACATACCTGGGCGTAAGCGTATATGTTCTTTCCAATCGAGGCTTCGTATATTATCTTCGTCGTATTTTACGTCTATTTTTTCGTTCATGTTATTCCAGTATTGTGTACTTATTATTGAGTATTTAGACTATGTCTCCATATTCAAACTTATCTTATTTTATCTTATATTTATTCTTTTTTTGTTTATGAACCAATATCCTTGAATAAACTTGGTGGCGACGATTTGTTCATTTTCATAGCTATTGGCAACTTTTCATTATGCTAATAAGATAAAGAATATTCATATCTATTTACAATAAATCAATTAACTGCGAATATATTACACTACAGCTTTTTCCCCTCATTACATTTTCCACAATTATCCTAAAAATGTTAGCAAATAATTTTTAGTACTAAGCCTATTAGGTTTACTAATGAATAACTAAATATAATGTAAGTATAAACAATATATGTTTTAGGAAGTATTCAGTAAATAAAAATAACCAATTTTCTATTAGCAAATTTTACCCAAATTATTTCTTTAGCAAAAAAAGTGCCGTTATATTTACCAAAAAAGTAAGCATGATATTTTTATTTACATAAATATAATTTAAAAGCAACCTTTTACCACCTTACAAAACAAATATTTTTTAATGCAAACAGTTATCACAGATAGAAATTTTATTAAAATTCAAGCTGAGCATAAACTTGATGAAAATGATAATTTTAGATACTATTTGCGAAAAATAGATAGCGATTTGTTAGATGAAAAGGTACATGCACTTACAAAAAAAATAACTCCACAAATTGATTGCACTAAATGTGGTGCTTGTTGTAAACAATTAATGATAAATGTAACTAATGAAGAAAATGTAAGAGTAGCTAAGCAGTTAAATTTATCTGCAGATACATTTAAAGAAAAATATTTAGAAGAAAGCCTGCAAGGTAAAATGATTATGAACACCATACCTTGCCACTTTTTAAATGATAATAAATGTACAATTTACAAAGACAGATTTACAGAATGTAGGGCTTTTCCTCACTTACACGAAAATGATTTTAAAAGAAGATTATTTGGAACGCTAATACATTACAGCATGTGCCCAATAATATATAATGTAATAGAAGCACTAAAGGAAGAAATTGGCTTCATAAACTAACATTGAAAATTGATTTCTATACAAAGAAAATAAATACTTATAAGCACAAAATGAAACAATTTTTACTTGACCTTTTGGTTGATATAGATACTAAAGAAAATTTAAAATTAAATAAAGAATTAAACAAATTAGTATGTACAAGAGTATCTAATAGCTATGATATTATAGATTCTGTACCCATAATATTACCGAAGAATATAGATAGCAAAAAACTAGAATCGCCAATACATAAAAAATATAATACAAAATTTAATTATACAGAGCATTACAAAATAGATGCAGAATTTAATGATTATTTTGAAGAAGAAAGTATAATTACAAAAAAGGAAAGAGAAAGAAACAGACAATCGATTATTAGTAAAGTACAAGCAAAAAGTAAATTGATATTAGATGTAGGATGTGGCAGCGCATGGGTTGCAAAACATTTTACAAAAAAAGGGAAAAAGGTAATTTCTATGGATGTTGCAATAAAAAATCCGATAGAAGCTTTGAAAAAAATTGACAATGAAAATCATGCTGCTTTGGTTGCCGATGTTTTTAACCTGCCTATAAAAACAAATACTATAGATGCTATAATAGCATCGGAAGTGATAGAGCATTTACACGACCCTTCTTTATTTATTGCAAACTTATTAACTACAATTTGTGAAGGTGGAAAAATTATTCTTTTAACTCCTTATAACGAAAAATTAATTTACCACACATGTGTACATTGCAATACACCAACACCATCTAATGCTCATTTGCACAGCTTCAATGAAAAAAACATTGAAAATTATTTACCAAAATTTGGTATAAAATATACAACCTCAGCTTCAAATAATAAATATTTTATAAAGCTCAGACTTTACTCTTTATTACATTTTTTACCTTTTAATATTTGGTTTTATTTAGATAAAATAGCAAACAAAATTATATTTAAACCAACAACATTTATTATTGAAATAACGAAACTCACTAAATAGTTAATGAATAATAGTACCGTAAATAAACTTTTTAATATTAATTCGTTCTTTGGAGGTTTTAGTAAATTGGCATTTAGTACTATTTTAAAATTTTTGGTGCAAATAGTAATTGCTATAGTGTTTTCAAAAAAACTTTCGCTAAACGAATATGCTGCTTACCAATATTTATGGATGTATGTAAACGTATTTAGCGTTTTAGGATTATTTGGAGTTTCATCATTGGTACTTAGCTCATCGCTTGGCGAAATATTGCAATGGGCAAAAAAAAATAAATATTACATAGTCTCTTTTGTAATTATAGTTAATTTAATTGCCATATTGGTAATATTATTCGGAAATTATACTTTAAGTTTATTAGACAAACTATTAATGTTTTCATTACTACTTTGCCAAAATTTTTCTTTATTGCTAGAAAGTATTTGCATAAAAAATAAAAATTTAAAAAAACTTTTTTATGTAAACCTTGCGTATATAGTTTTATATACAGCGGTGCATTTTTATTCTATTTATACTAGTTATACTTTGACAATTTTACTAATTGGAATTGTAGCTGCTACTATTTTAAAATGTATTTTTTTATTTTCTGAATTTAAAATAAACAATAAAGTTATTCATGAACATAATAAAAGTATAGGAAATCAATGGTTTTATTTAGGCATAAACGATACAATTGCAGTATTAGTAAAATGGATAGATAAATGGATTGTGCTAGCTATTTTGCCTGCAACTCAATTTGCTATTTACTTTAATGGCACTTTTGAAATACCTATTTTTTTATTGTTATTAAGTGTAATTGGAAATATATCTATTGTTGAATTAAGTAAAACTAAAGAAATAAATGTGACAGATTTAAAACTAATTTTTGAAAAATCATCTATCTTATTAGCATCAATTATTTTTCCATCTTTTTGGTTTTTGATTTATTATTGCAATGATATATTTATGATTTTATTTGCAAATAAATATGCTCAAAGTATTCCTATTTTTAAAGTAAGCCTTTTAATTTTACCTTTACGAATAGTATATTCTACTGCTGTTTTACAATTGCAAAATAAAACAAATTTAATAGTAAGAGGTGCTATTTTAGACTTTTTATTAACAATAATATTTATTCTTATTTTGTACCCAATATGGCAATTGAAAGGCTTAGCTTTTGCATTTGTAGCAGCCACTTTTATACAAATTACTTATTATTTATGGTGCACATCAAAGCTTTTGCAAAAAAAAATATTTTACTTTTTTCCTATTAAAAAAATACTAATATTATTTACTATTTCGTTTTGTAGTATATACATAGCAAATTTTTTGAGTTTAAATTCAAATACTATGACTAGGATATTTTTGGGTACAATAATATGCACAATACTAGTATCAATTTTGCTAATAATATTTTATAAAAATTTAAGAAAAGTAACAACTACGCAAAATTAGCTTTCGTCTAATTTATATTTTGAAAAATATAAACATCCCATAAATGGTAACCATTGTGTATAATTAATGCCCATTAAAAAATAATCGAAAGTAAGAAATAAGCAAAAAAATACGATTAATATTTTGTCATACTTTTTTGTAAAAAATCCAATTAAAAAAGAAAGTTCTAAAAGTGTAGCACTTGCATAAAATAGGTACGAAATATTTTCATTTTTGATATAAAAATTTAAAACTTTTGCATAAAATGTGTTGGGATTTTCAGCTAAATAAGCTGGGTGTTGTATTTGTAGTATCGCCGACATTTGCTCGATATTAAAAAATGCTCCAGTACTTATTTTCCAAATAGCTGTAGATAAAAAGAAAAGTAAAAATAAGAGCCTCAAAATATGCATCATAAAATAAAAACTTTTTGAGTTAGATGCATAAAATACTAATGGTACAAACATCCATGCTATAAATACTTCAATACTGATAATAGAAAATATAGAGAATAATAGTAAATAAACAATACTAAATAATGAAGTAGAAATAGCAAAAAATTTATGTGCATTTTTGTTTTTAATAAAACTATATGCAAGCAAAATAGGCAATAAAAAATAAACAAAATCTAAACAAATTTGCAGCCACTTATTTTCAATAATATAATGTTGAATATTTGTGAGGAGCAAAATATTTAAAGAAATATCTAATCTATTTAAAAAGAAAATGGGTGAAATTGAAGATAAAGTACGCCCCAAATAAAAATGCCAAAAAGAGCAAACTACAAAGCATATTGCATAAAATACAGCGTATTGTTTGGTATGTTTATTGGTTAGTAACAAGCGATAGTATTTTAATTGGATTATTTACTACTGTCATTCTATTAGTAACATTTGCGCAATTTGCACTAAAAATTTGAAGAGAATATATTTTGTATTTAATATTTTTTGCAACTTATTTTTGTACCAATTTAAAAAATCTTTATCGGTAGCATAATTTTCAAAATTTCTTTTATTAAAAAAAGTGCCAAAGCCAACTCTTGCAAGCACAGTTTGCATTGTGGTGTTAATGTTTAAGCTATTTTGCTTGGCTAAAATATATTTTTCTACTGCTATTAATACAAAGTCTCTATCTTCAAAATTAAGTTTTGAAACTGCAAGTTTTTCATTATTTACAAAAATTTGAAAAATAGGTGTTGTATCTTTTTTATAAAATTTTCCGCTATACATTCCAAATTGGTATATTGGTGAAATAACAGCGCCTTGTTTGTAATTTATAAAAGCATATACCAAAATAAATAAGATAAAACTTATTAAAAGATATTTATTGTAATGATATAGCTTTACTAAAAACATAAACTGGAGTAACTATTTCTTTAAACTTTTAATAATTTCTACAAATTCATTTGCTACCAAACTTGCACCTCCTACTAAGCCCCCATCTACATCTGGTTGCGAAAATATTTCTACAGCATTTGCAGCTTTTACACTTCCACCATATAATATCGAAACACTGTTTGCAATTTCTTGTCCGTATTTATTTGCTAGTACGTTTCTAATATGAGCATGCATATTTTGAGCTTGTGCACTACTTGCAGTAAGCCCTGTACCAATTGCCCATATTGGTTCATAGGCAATTACAAAATCTTTTATTTGCTCAGTTGATAAATGAAATAAGCTTTCTTGCAACTGCATTTCTATATGTGCATTTTGTGTTTCTGCTTGTCGTACTAAAAGAGGTTCGCCACAACAAAATATTGGTTTTAAATTATTTTGTAATGCTTGGTTTATTTTTTTTACGAGCACTTGGTTTGTTTCATTGTAATATTCTCTTCTTTCGCTATGACCAATTAAAACATATTTAATATTTATACTTTGAAGCATTTGGCAACTCACTTCGCCAGTATATGCTCCGCTGTTTTCAGATGCACAATTTTGTGCAGCAGTAATAAAGTTTTTAGCTTTATCTGTTATACTCTTATTAGTTATAAGATATGGAAAAGGTACTGCAAATATAGCTTCCTGATTTTTTTCCATATTAATATTTGCTTGCACAATTTCATTCATTAATTCTTCGCCTTGTGCAAGTGTTAAATTCATTTTCCAATTTGCTGCTGCTATTTGTTTTCTCATTTTTGGTTTATATTATTTGATTTTCGTTATTTGTTATTTGGAAATTGATTTTTTTTTTTGAAATTTACTTATCTGATGTATCCAATTGGCAACTATAAATTACTCTCCTCCCATAATCTATTTAATAATTCTGTTTCGTCCAAAGTTATGCTTTGTTCTTTCATTTTTTTCCAATTATTAATATCGCATATTACTTTTTCAAATAAATATTTTTCTGTACCCCAAGTAAAATTTTTCACTAATCTTTTTGGCATTTCATTTCCAAAAATATTGCAACAAACTCCAACAATTGTACCTGTGTTAAATGAAGTATTTATAGCAGCTCTGCTATAATCTCCCATTAATAAACCTGCTTTGTTACCTGCATTTATTTTAAACTCATTTTTTGGCAAATTATATGCTACATCTCCACCTGTGTTTTTAACATTGCTATTACTTGTGCCAGCACCAATATTACACCACTCTCCTATCACACTATCTCCCAAATATCCATCGTGTGCTTTATTGCTATTGCCAAATAAAATGCTGTTTTTTATTTCGCCTCCTACAACACAATTTGGCCCAATGGTAGTGGCTCCATATATTTTTGTCCCCATTTTTACAACACTATTTTTTCCTAAATAAAACGGACCTCTAATCATACTTCCTTCCATTATTTCGGTATTTGCATCTATAAAAATTGGTCCAGTACTTGCATTTAAGATACAATTATTAATTTTTGCTCCGCTCTCTACAAAAACATCTTGCTTATTTATGTATGTATTAGAATCGTTAAAATTATATGAATTTTTATTTTTCTCTATCAATTCTATATCATGCCTCAAGGCATAATCGTTATATTGAAAAATTTGCCAAGGATATTTTATAATTTTAATTTCGTGGCTTTCTATTAAAAGTAAATTTTCGTTAGCAGCAGCGATAATACTTTTATAATTACTTTTTGTTGGGATAATATTAGATGGAATATGAAGCCCATCTTTAGTTTCATCAAAACTTACTTTTTCATTCAAAAGCAATTCCCATTTTTCTTTTATTGTAAAAATACCAATGCGAATGTTGGCGGTGTGCCGAGTGTATGTAAAAGGAAATAAATTTTCTCTTAAATTATTATCTATTAATACAATCATAATGCAAATTACAATTTTTTAAAACTTAAAATTGAATGTAACGGCAGGTATTATAGGAAAAAGCGAAACTTGTTTAGCTTGTATTTGCAAAGTACCGTTTAATGGACTACCATTTTGGTCGTAATAAATAAAGTAAGGATTTTGCCTACTGTATGCATTATACACACTAAACACCCATTCGGTTTTATATTTTGTTCTTTTCAGATTTTTTTTAGGTGTAAGCACAGCCGATAAATCGAGCCTGTGGTATGATGGTAAACGATACTGGTTTATATTACTATACTCTTGCGATAATACGTTACCTATAAAATAAAATCGCTGTGGTAACGTTGCTGCATTGCCTGTGCCATATACAAAAGCTGCCGATAATTTCCATTTTTTATTTGCAGTGTACATGGCTACAATACTCAAATCATTTCTCCTATCATATTTTGCTGGATATTTTTTTCCACCATTTAGAGCATCAAATTTACGCCAAGTCCAGCTCAAGGTATAACCTATCCAACCAGTAAATTTTCCTTTTGCTTTATTTATATAAAACTCCGAACCATAGCTCCAACCTTTACCAAATGTAAAATCATCTTCACTATCTTTAAGCGAATTATTAGTGTAACCTTCTTTATATTCTATTTGGTTTTGCATATTTTTATAATATACTTCTACCGATGTTTCGTACATATTATTTTCAAAATTTTTAAACAAGCCTACTGCATATAACCAGCTTATTTGCGGCTTTACTTTGTATGTGCTTGGCACCCACAAATCGGTGGGCAATGTAGTACCACTATTGCTTACCAAATGTATATATTGCAAATTTCTTGTTGCCGATGCTTTTAAAGAAGTAGCATCATTTAGTTCGTAACGCATAGTCAGCCTTGGTTCTAAACCACCATAGCTTTTTACCGTTTGCCCTTTTGCAAAAACTGTGCTATCTAATTTATTTCCATAATCATCTTCTTTGTATATTTTATAAGTACCTTTTTGTTTAAAATTACTATATCTTAATCCTACATTTATTTTTACTTTTTTCGAAATATCCCAATCATCTTGTAAATAAAAAGCAGTTTCATTTGCAAATTTTATTTGCGCTGTTTGTGGATTAAATGTAACCGAATCTTGCTTACCAGTAACAACAGATGGTGTAAAACGATGACGTGTAAATTGCCATCCAAATTTTATTTTATGATCAGATGCAGGGTAGTAATCGAAATCTTGTTTTAAATTAAAATCTCTTATGCCCGAAGCTAAATTTATATCAAAATTATTTTGAGTTCCTCTAAATTCAAATTTATAATCGCTAAAAACGGTAGTAGTATTTACAAATAATTTTCTATTAAATACATGATTCCATCTAAGTGTACCAGTGGCATTACCCCATGGAATTTTTATTTTTAAACTTTGTTTGCCATTACTAAAATCAAAAACATCTTTACCAAAATAGCCACTCAAATACAATCTATCTTTTTCGGAAAACTTATAATTAGCCTTTGCATTTACATCATAAAAAAAATATCCAGATCCAGCAAATTGGCTTTCTTTTTTTACAAATCCTTTTGCAAATGCATCAATATAAGTACGCCTACCCGAAATTATAAACGACGATCTATCTTTTTTTATTGGCCCTTGAATAGAAACCCTTGAGGCAATAAAACCAAGCCCACCTTCTACTTGGTATTTTTTATTATTACCTTCTTTCATACTCACATCTAACACACTTGATAAGCGGCCGCCATATTGTGCAGGCATACCTCCTTTAATTAGTGTTACATTTTTTATAGCATCGGAGTTAAAAACCGAAAAGAAACCAAACAAATGCCCTGTATTATAAACTACGGCATCGTCTAGTAAAATTAAATTTTGATCAGGTCCGCCTCCTCGTACATATATACCTGCACTGCCTTCGCCTGCATTACGCACTCCTGGCAAAAGTTGTACTACTTTTAGCAAATCTACTTCGCCCATTAAAGCTGGTACACTTTTTATTTGCTCCATTTGTAAAGTAACTTTGCCCATTTGTGCAGCCCTTACGTTGTTTTCTCTTTTTGTAGTTGTTACAATTACTTCTTCGGAAAGTGCTGTACCATTTTGTAATAAAAAATTTATGGATGTATCATTTACAAGATTAATAGTAATAATAGATGGTTTATAACCTACATGAGATGCAGCAATTTGATAAACACCTTGGGTTAAAGTAACCGACCAAAAGCCATATTGATTACTCATAATTCCGTTTTTGCCTTTTACACCAATATTGGCAGCAATAATAGTTTCGCCACTTTCAATATCTTTTACATAACCACTTATTGTGTATTTTTTTTGTGCAAAAACATTTATTGTAATAAAGAAAACAAAAATAAATAGCATTTGTACTTTCAACCTCATTTTCTTATTTTTAAATATTAATTTTTAGTTACTTTTCGTTTGTTAAAATTTTTCTTTTTGCAATTGGGTAAAAAGCTCTACCTCTTTTGCAGTTAAAGTCGCAGGTATTTTTATGTTGTAGGTAACAAATAAATCGCCAAAAACATTTTCTTGTTTTGGCACAGAAAACCCTTTACCTTTTAATCTTATCTTGGCATTATTTTGTGTACATGGGTGCACTTTTAATTTCACTTTGCCATGTAGTGTTGTTATTTCAATAGTACCACCAAGTAATGCTGTGTATAAATCTAATTCTTGTATTAGATGTAAATCGTTGCCTATACGGTTAAAAAAAGTATCGTTTTTTATATTAAAAGTTAAATACAAATCTCCGCTTTCGCCACCATTTTGGCTTGGTTGTCCTTGTCCTTTTAGCTTTAATATTTGTCCATTATCAGTACCTGCTGGTATGGTTATTTTTATATTCTTACCATTTATTGTTATTGTTTGCTGGTGTGTTTTAAAAGCATCGGTAAGGTTAAGCAAAAAAGTCGCATTTTGATTTTGTCCTTTTTGCTTTGTTGCTCTTCTACCCGAGCCTCCAAAAAAAGAAGAAAAAAAATCAGAAAAACCTTCATCGTTTCCACTGCCACCAAACTGTTGTGCATATTGTCTTTGTTGCCTTGCTTGCTGTGCATAGGCATCGCCATGTTGCCAATCTTTGCCGTAAGTGTCAAATTTTTTTCTATTTGCAGGGTCGCTTAGTACTTCGTTGGCTTCATTTATTTCTTGAAATTTCTTTTTGGCCGAAACATCATTGGGGTTTGCATCGGGATGATATTGTTTTGCAAGTTTTCTATATGCTTTTTTAATATCGTCGGCAGTTGCGTTTTTTTGTATTCCTAAAACTTTGTAATAATCTATGTATTCCATGATGTTTTAATAACATTTTTTATAAAGTGTTTTCATTTTTCAAAAAAGCACCATCTATTATTAATAATTTTACACCAGTTTTGCTTATCGATTTATGAGAACTTGCATCGTCAGATACAATATAAGTCATTCCTTTTTTCATTATAAATGATTTGCCATTTTCTAATTGGCTCTCAAATTCTCCTTCTAAACATTGTACAATATGACCTTTTTTGCACCAATGGTCAGCTATATATCCAGCTGAGTATTCCACCATGCGCACTCTTAAATCATCAAATTGTTTTGTTTGCCAAATTGCAAATCCTGTTTCGCCATTATAAATAATTTTTTCAATTTCTGTCCAGTCTATTGTTTGAAAGAAAATATTTTCCATTTATGGTAATTCTATATATGTTTTAGCCTGAAAAAATTTATTTAAAGAGTCTCTTACTTTTAAAGTATCTGTAATTGGTAATTTGAAGGGCATTCGCATTTTATAAGTTACCGAGTCTTTGGTGGTTAATACAAGCTTGTTGCCATAACTTGTTAATGTATTTAATCTTTTTTGTGCAATTGCTAAATTTTGATATTCTTTAATTACAACATAAAAGATGTTTGAATCAATAATATTTGCAGTATTTATTTTGCTGCTGGTATCTATAATATTAGTTGTACTCAAAGTGTCAGTTACGTTTGTAGCATGAGTAGTTATGGCAGTATCCACTATATTTTCTGCTGTAATATCATTTGTATTATGAGATTTATTTGTAAAATATTTATATGTAAAAAAAGATATAACTCCAAAAAAAACAGATGCCACTATTCCAAAAATCAACTTTTTGTTAATTGGTTCTTTTGTAGCTTTTGGTGCAGTAGTAAATGAAATAGTATCATTTTGCTTTTCCGTTATTAATTTTGGTTGTTCTTTTATTTGTATATGCGATGTTGTTGCTTGCAAAAAAGACAAATCTCCATTTTGAGTTTTTATTAATGTACCCAAGCCTTCTATAATTAATGGCTTACCAATATTTAAAAATTGTTTATTTAAACCAATAAACGATTCTAAATCTGATGTAGCTAGTGGTTTTATTTTTCTAGTATTTTCTACAATAAATGTGATTAAACCATCATCAATACTAGCTTTTGGGTTATGTGTAAACACAATTGTGTTTTCGGGTAAAATGGTATCTTTTTCACTATCTACTGGTATATTAATGTCATTAGAAATTTCAAAAGCCCCTATTTCTTGTAAAATTACTTTTTTGTTACTGTATAAATATTGTACAATTAGTTGTTCTATTTTCATCTGTTTGTATGGGTATTTTGAATTGTTTTGAGCAACAAACCTACAAGTAAAAAATAATATAGCCAAGCATTACATTTTTTTGATTTAATTTTGAACCATGTTAACAGCTGATGAGTTAAAATTTATTCACTTTTGGGAGCTAAATAGAATAGAATATAGCAAATTTTGGAACAAATTTTGGCGTGGGTTACCAATGGCTAGTATATTTGGTTTGCCGATATTGCTTTTTATTGGATGTGTATATTTCTTTTTACCAGAGTGGTACACAAAAATTTCTAATACTAATTGGCAAACATTTGTAGTGATTTTTATTGCTATACTTATTTTAATATTTTTTTATGCAGTTGCCCGTATGCATTTTAAATGGGAACTGAATGAACAAGTTTATTTAGAATTAAAACACAAACAAAAAAAAACGAAGCAGCAAATTCATTAAAATTAGACTCTTACTAAAAACAAAATACAAATTATGAAAAAATGGTTTTTTATTACAGCTATAACAATTGCTGTTTTTACTTCTTGTACAAAAACATCTAACACTGATTGTACAATTGCCGCACCTACAGCTGTAGCTGCCGATTCGCAAAAAGTGTATTTGCAAAATTATTTAGCAGCAAATAATATTACAAATGCTACTGAAAAAAACGGCATGTTTTATGTAATAAATACTCAAGGTACAGGCGTATCGCCTAATATTTGTTCATCAATAGGCTTAACTTATATTGGTAATTTAATAAATGGCACAACAGATGGAGCTGTTTTTGATTCTTCTACTCCTGGTAGTGTTTCTCAATTCACTTTAAGTTCGCTTATTACTGGTTGGCAAACTGTTTTACCACTTGTAAAAGCAGGAGGTACAGTTACTTTATATATTCCACCAGCGTTGGGTTACGGTGCAAATGCACAAGGTTCATCTATACCTGCTAATTCTTATTTAAAATTTAGAATTTCTTTACTTGGTGTATATTAAATATAATACTTTACATTAAATTAGCTCTGATATTATCGGAGCTTTTTTTTTAATATCGTATTTTTTTTAGCAATATTTATTTACGTAACACAATATTTTAAACACATGAAACACGAATCTATTTCAATTTTTGATATGTTTAAAATTGGCATAGGACCTAGCAGTAGCCATACACTTGGACCTTGGCGTGCAGCACAAATGTTTACAACTTTATTGCAAGAAAAAAAAATACTGCAAGATGTTGTATCGGTAGAAGTATTGTTATATGGCTCTTTAGCCAAAACAGGTGTAGGTCATGGTACCGATATTGCTGTGCAGCTTGGTCTCAGCGGATTTGACCCAGTTACATTTAATACCGACAATTTGAATGCAAAAATTACCGATATAAGTTTAATGCAAAAATTGATACTTGCTGGCAAACATGAAATTAATTTTATACCAACAGAAGATATTGAATTTTTATTTTCGGAAACATTGCCATATCACCCAAATGCACTTACTTTTTTAGTTAAATGTAACAATGGAAATAGTTTTGCCGAAACCTATTACTCCATTGGTGGTGGTTTTGTAGAGCAAGAAAAAAATAAGAATAACGAAACAATTGGCAAATTAACTGCCGATGCAATTTTGCCTTTTCCCATAAATACTGCCGATGAATTATTGCATTGGTGCCGAAAAACAGGACTATCAATACATGAAATTGTACTAGAAAACGAAATGTGCTGGCGTAGCGATTCCGAAACAAAAAATGGTATTTTAAATATATGGAATGTAATGAAAGAGTGTATGTACAAAGGTTGTAATACACAAGGATATTTGCCTGGAGGCTTAAATGTAAAACGTAGAGCATTTGATGCAAACAAAAAATTATTAGAAAATAAGCCATATACTAATTACAATGAATGGGTTTTGCAAATAAAACAAGGTGGACAAAAGTTTACTTATATTTTAGATTGGGTAAGCTGTTTTGCATTGGCAGTAAATGAAGAAAATGCCTCATTTGGAAGAGTAGTAACTGCTCCAACTAATGGAGCTGCTGGAGTAATACCTGCTGTTTTACAATATTTCATTGTTTTTTGTGATGGTAATGATGATGATAAAATTATCAAATTTTTATTAACAGCATCTGAAATTGGGAGTATATTTAAAAAGGGAGCAACTATATCTGCCGCCATGGGAGGATGTCAAGCCGAAATTGGTGTAAGCAGTGCAATGGCAGCTGGTGCACTTACCGAAGCCCTTGGTGGTACACAAAGGCAAGTTTTAATGGCTGCCGAAATAGCAATGGAGCATCATCTTGGTATGACATGCGACCCAATTGGTGGCCTTGTACAAATACCTTGCATTGAACGAAATACTATGGGAGCAATAAAAGCTATAACAGCCTGCCAACTTGCTTTACAAAGCACACCAGATTTTGCAAAAGTTAGTTTAGATGCAGTAATAAAAACCATGTGGGATACAGCTTTGGATATGAATAGCAAATATAAAGAAACTGCCGATGGTGGTTTAGCCATAAATATTCCTATTAGTTTGCCTGAGTGTTAATCTTCTTCATCCAAAATAAATTTGCGCAACATATTTAATGCATTTGTTGCTGTTAGTTTTATGTTTAATTCTCTATCATATCTAAAACGAAATTTGTGTGCTTTCAAATTATTTTTTGATCCTACACAAATCCAAACAGTTCCTACTGGTTTATCGGGCAAGCCTCCATCGGGTCCCATAATGCCAGATACTGCTATTGCATAATCGGAGTGTATATTTTTTAAAACACCAGCAGCCATTTCTTTTACAACATCTTCGCTTACTGCTCCTTTTTCTATTAAAGTAATATTATTTACATGCACCAAATCTTCTTTAGCTTGGTACGAATAACTAATTACACTACCATCGTAAAATGACGATGAACCTGCTATGCTTGTTATTAAATGTGCTATGTATCCTCCTGTGCAGCTTTCGGCAGTACACATTGTTTTACCTTTTACTTTTAAAAGCTTACCTAAAACTTGTTCCATTGACTCATCTTCTGTTGTAACCAAGTATTCTTTTACAATGTTTTGAAGTGCAATAAAGTAATTGCCAATATTAGATTTTAAGGCATCAATTTCTGTTAATCTTAATCGTACCATACTATAATTTGGTAAGTACGCAAGTTTAATAGTAAGTGGTAATTTTTCTTCAAAATCTGAAAGTATATCGGCCAAAGTACTTTCGCCTACATCAGCACATAATAATGTTCTATGTTCTATTTTAGTGGTTTTGTATTTTGCTTGAAGTAAGGGTATTACTTCATCAACCATAATACCTTTCATTTCTTGAGGCACTCCTGGCATACTTATAAATACTTTTTCGGTTTTATTTATTGTTTCGTAAAAAACCATTCCAGGTGCAGTACCTATTTTATTAGGCAATACAGTGCATACATCTGGCACTTCGGCTTGTTTTATATTACGGCTAGTAAGTTGTTTTTTTATTGCTTTAAAAATTGCAGTTATGTTTTCTAAAACAACATCGTTTACAATCATTTTTCCACCAAAATATTTGCAAAGCAATGGTTTAGTAATGTCATCGGCAGTTGGGCCAAGCCCACCAGTGATTAATATAATATCGCTGTGCTTTTTCTCTTCAGATAAAGCAGTTTCAATTGCTTCATAATCGTCTCCTACAGCCACTCTACGGGTTACTACAAAACCAGCATTATTCATTTGCTGTGCTATTAAAGCACTATTGGTATCTATTACTTGGCCAATTAAAAGTTCATCGCCAATGGTAATTATAGATGCGTTTGTCATCTCTGTTGATTGTTGGTAGGTTGAAGTTAGTTTATAAATGAAAGTTTATCATTTAACTTTCAACTTTTCTTCACTTCTTTTGCCCATGCATCTTTTAAAGTTACTGTTCTATTAAAAATTATTTTATCTTTTGTACTTTCTTTATCCAAACAAAAATATCCTTTGCGCAAAAATTGAAACCTATTTTGCATTGTTGCATTTATAAGAGATGGCTCAATATATGCTTGTGTAATAGTTAACGAATTTTCATTTATATAATCTTTAAAATCGCCTTCTTCGCTGCTTGGGATTTCTACTTTAAATAATCTATCGTACATGCGCACTTCGGCAATAGCTGCATGAGTAGCACATACCCAATGTATGGTACCTTTTACGGCTATGCCACTTGTATCGTTACCACTTTTACTTTCAGGAAAATAGGTGCAATGTATTACTGTTACTTTTCCCGTTTCATCTTTATCAAAAGTATCGCAACGTAGTATGTAAGCACTTTTTAGTCGTACACTTGCACCAGGCGCAAACCTAAACCATTTTTTTGCTGCTTCTTCCATAAAATCTTCTCTTTCTATCCAAAGCGCTTTGCTAAAAGGAACAATACGAGTGCCGTAAGCTTCATCTGGTCCATTTTCGCTTACAAGTTGTTCCGTTTTTCCTTCTTCGTAGTTAGTTATAATTAATTTTAAAGGGTCAAGTACAGCCATAGCCCGCAGTGCTGTAAGGTTTAAATCTTCTCTCAAACAAAATTCGAGCAAGCTAAAATCAATAATATTTTCTCTTTTTGCAATGCCCACTTTATCGCAAAATGTACGAATACTTTGTGGTGTAAACCCTCTACGGCGCATACCACTAATGGTAGGCATACGAGGATCGTCCCAGCCTGCTACATGCTTATCTTCTACCAATTGCTTCAGCTTACGCTTGCTCATAACAGTATATGATAAATTGCGGCGTGCAAATTCGTATTGATGAGATGGAAATATTTCTAATTTTTCAATAAACCAATCATACAATTCTCTGTGAGGTATAAACTCTAAAGTGCATATAGAATGAGTAATATTTTCTATAGAATCGCTTTGCCCATGCGCAAAATCGTACATAGGGTAAATACACCATTTATTGCCAGTACGGTGGTGGTGTGTATGTTTTATACGATAAATGAGTGGGTCACGCATTAGCATATTTGTATGCGCCATATCTATTTTTGCACGCAATATTTTTTCGCCATCGGCAAACTCACCTGCCTTCATACGAGCAAATAAATCCAAATTTTCGGCAATACTTCTTTGCCTATATACACTATCAATTCCGGCTTCGGTATGTGTACCTTTTTGGGCAGCAATATGCTCTGCAGTATTATCATCTACATAAGCAAGCCCTTTATTTATAAGTGTTACAGCGTATTTATATAAGGTATCAAAATAATCCGATGCATACAATTCCTGTTTCCACTCAAAACCAAGCCATTGTATATCTTCTTTTATACTATCTACATATTCTGTATCTTCTGTAACTGGGTTGGTATCATCAAACCTTAGGTTGGTATAGCCAGCATACTTTTTTGTTAGTCCAAAATTTAAACAAATACTTGTAGCATGCCCCATGTGCAAATAGCCATTAGGCTCTGGCGGAAACCGAGTTACGATAGATGTATATTTACCATCTGCCAAGTCTTTTTCAATAATTTCCTCCAAAAAATTGAGGCTTTTTTCTTCACTCATAATTTTAATTGAATGGCAAATTTAATGGTTTATGATTTAAGCAGAAAATGTGAGAAAACTTTAGCAATAAATTGTAAGTGTTTCTTAGGAGCATGAGCTCAAAACCTTTGTTGGGCATTGTTTTCCGGCTATCCGTTTCAACCTCCGCTACGCTATGGTTTCCACTACTATCCGGGCTACACTTATCATTTGTATTTCAATTTTACTTTTATTGTGTAGAAAAATTAAGAAGTTTGAGGAAAATTGTAAGCAGCTTTTAGATTGTATATGCACACAAGCTAGCATTTATATATTCTAATTTGTTTTTCTTTATTTTTACATTCTAAAAAAAATAAAAATGGATGATTTTTTGAAAAATGGCACATCAATATTACTATTTGCTTGCTTGGCTGCAATTGGTTATTTAATTTGGGAACTTTTACAATTAAAAGATTATCTAAAAAAAGCTAACCCCGAAAACAAAAAATTACAATTGCTAGCTTACGAAAGGTTAACAGTATTTGCCGAAAGAACTGGGCTAAAAAGCTTGGTAAGCAGCTCCGAAGTGCAAGGAGAAAGTGCAGCAATAATGCATGGTGTACTTATACAAAATATAAAGGCAGAATATGAATACAATACAAGCCAACAAATATATGTTAGCAAAGAAATATGGACAGCTATTACAAAACTAAAAGATCAAAACATATATGTAATAAACCAATTGGCAGCTATGTTGCCTCCGCAAGCTACATCGTTAGATTTAAGCAAAAGAATAATGGAATACAGCATTGCACAAAATACAGAGCTAAATAGTTATGTATTAGATGCATTGCAACATGAAGCTAAAGAAGTAATGAAAGAAGGATAATGTATAATTAATTAACAGATAATGAATAATTAATAACATTCTATTTTCAATCCTTATTATTTTCAGAAAGTTAAACTATTTGAAATACTAATCTCAATACTAGCATCTCAATACTCAATACTAACATCTCAATACTATAATGAAAATAACAAACGACTCTGGTATAGAAATAAAAGAAATATACACTTCATCAAATAGTGCTGCTACAGATAATTCATTGGCTGGAGAGTTTCCATTTACACGTGGCGTACAAGCAAGTATGTACCGAGGTAAAATGTGGACTATGCGCCAATATGCAGGTTTTTCTACAGCCGAAGAAAGCAATAAACGCTATCATTATTTACTAAGCCAAGGTGTAAATGGGCTAAGTGTTGCATTTGATTTACCTACCCAAATTGGGTACGATAGCGATAATGATTTGGCAGATGGAGAAGTAGGAAAAGTAGGTGTAGCAATCGATAGTATTGAAGATATGGAGCAATTATTTGCAGGCATAAATTTAGAAGAAGTATCTACATCAATGACCATAAATGCATCTGGCTTTATTTTACTTGCATTTTATGTAGCACTAGCAAAAAAACAAGGTGCAGATTTGAATAGAATTTCGGGTACTATACAAAACGATATTTTAAAAGAATACGCAGCAAGAGGTACATATATTTATCCGCCAAAGCCATCTATGCGTATAATTACCGATATATTTGAATGGTGTAGCAAGGAAGTTCCTAAATGGAATACTATATCAATATCAGGGTATCATATAAGAGAGGCAGGTAGTACGGCTGTGCAAGAAATTGCTTTTACCTTAAGCAATGGCAAAGCCTATGTACAAGCAGCAATTGCTAAAGGGCTTGATATAAATATTTTTGGCAAACGACTTTCGTTTTTTTTTAATGCCCATAATAATTTATTTGAAGAGGTAGCCAAATTTAGAGCTGCTCGTAAAATGTGGGCTCAAATAATGAAAGACCTAGGTGCTACCGACGAAAAAGCTATGATGCTTCGTTTTCATACCCAAACTGGTGGTAGTACACTTACTGCTCAACAACCTTTAAATAATATTTGTAGAGTAACCTTGCAAACCCTTGCTGCTGTATTGGGCGGTACCCAAAGTTTGCATACAAATGGCTATGATGAGGCTTTAAGTTTGCCTACCGAAGAAGCTGCCAAAATTGCCTTGCGTACACAACAAATTGTGGCATTTGAAAGTGGTGCACCAGATACTGTTGACCCACTAGCAGGTAGCTATTTTGTAGAAAATCTTACCATCGAAGTAGAAAAAGCCGCATGGCAATTAATTGAAAAAATAGATGCCATTGGTGGAAGTGTAGAGGCAATTGAAAAAGGATTTATGCAAAATGAAATAGCTGCAAGTGCATACCAATATCAGAAAGATATTGAAAGTGGCAAAAAAATATCGGTTGGTGTAAATAAATTTGTAACTGAAGAAATGTACAAAACACCTGTATTAAAAATTGATGAAAATATTCAAAAAATACAAATTGATAAATTGACCAAGTTTAAACTTAAAAGAGATAAATTAAAAGTATCGCAATGTTTAAAAAATATTGCAACTGCTGCAAAAAGCACTCAAAACTTAATGCCTATTGTAGTAGAAGCTGTAGAAAATTTTTGTACACTTGGCGAAATAGCTGATGTATTACGTAGCGAATTTGGTGAGTATAGTTGATGCAATTTTGATTGATGAAAAAAGTATCTTAAAAAGTACATAAATACATTTTGCCATATTACTTTATTGAGGCACACAATCTACAATACTTGCCCTAAAATTAGAACCTTGAGTGGCTGTAAAACCTGGCATTAAAGTAATTATAGTACCTGCTTTGTACGATACAATATTTGAAGCAGGGTTTATGGTTTGATTGCCACATAAGCCCAAAAATATATACTTAAAGCCATAAAATATTTTATCGGAATATGCAGTTATAGTACCACAATCGGCTAATAATTCGTTGCCCGAATTAGAACAAACACCTACCGCATACCAAGCATTTGCAACTTGCTTATACTCTTGGCTAAAAATGCCAAATAAATCTTCGGCTGCCGAAAGCCAAGCTGTTCTTGCATCTTGATGTGTAGAATTTGGTAAAAAATAATCTACCAATGCTTTAAAGGCTATTCTTCTTGCATTAGTAATTCCAATACCTTCTACTGCAAAATAGTTACCTAAATCGTTTGTGCCATTGTCACCAACAGCAAGTAAATAGTACATGTAATTTTGTACACCACTGTTGGTATGTACACCCCCAAGATCGTTAGTATTTGTAGCAAAATTTTGCCAGTAAGTTCCTAAATACGTGTCGGGATCAAAGTAATTATTTGGGTTTGCCATATCTCTAATTGGGGCAGATGAACCTCCAGAAAAATTAGTTCTATCTTCCCCTATTTGCCAAACATTTGCTACATTGCCCAATACATCTAACTGAACTGTATTGCCAAAAATATCTGAAAACGATTCGTTTAAAGCACCAGATTCGTTTTGATAAACTAAATGTGCCATTGTATCTGAAATACCATGGGTAAATTCGTGGGCAATGATATCTAAAGAGTTCCAATCGTCAAATAAGCCGCTGCTTCCCCAACCTACTTTCATTGTTCCTCTATAAAACGATGCATTATTTGGATTGTTAGGTGTGCAGTTTGCTGTATTGCAAAAGAGGGCATTTTCATAGGAATAAATATCCCCATTTTGGTTATCCCAGCTATTATAGTAATGAGTATTTTTAAAGTAAGAATAGGTTTGCTCTAAACCCCAAAGAGAGGTTGCTGCTGCTCTTAAGCTATCATCTAACCATGTGTTACCTACCTTTTGAAAATATGTATTAAATGGCCAATTAACTGTATATAATTTTGCAGTATTACAATCATTGGCAAGCCTATATGTGGTACCACTCAATAATTGTGTAGATATTGTTCGATTTCCATAAAAAGAAGTAGATACAGAAACAGGATTACAATGTGCCATTAATTGAATATATTTTTCATATTTGCCACTACTTGCATTTACAAATATACTTTTAGCATCGAATGGTATTGAAGATACTATATCAAATTTGTAGCAAAGAATATAAGAGTTGTAATTATAAGTATCAATAGCACCATCTTTTTGTACCCAAACTAATTCTGCTTTTGGCAAAGTTGTATTACTATTTTGTAAAATATTATTTTTAGCATCGTTTTGCCAACTATATTTTTGTGCTCCAAAATGAAGCAATGCAGTTTGTAAGGCTGCATTTTCTCTAACATTTATTTCTACTGTATTGTTAAGTTTAGTTGGTATAATTCCATTTATAAATTTTAGTACACCATTTTTATCGTGGGCTATTAATTCTACATGACATACTCTATAGTTTTTATAGTATTGAGCATATCTAATATGTAAATTATTTTGATTGTCTGTAGTAGAACGAAGTTGTTTGAATTGATATTGAGAACTAAGTTTTAAAATATCATAGATTTTATTTTCTAAATTTTTTGCAGAAGTATTAATGCTTGGTTTAAAATATATATATTCTGACGAGCTTCTGTTAAAATCTACATTTTCTTTTTGCAACTCATTTATATTAAGCTGAGCTATTGCTTTTACAGAAAAAAAGAAAGAAAGTATTAAAAATAAATATCTCATCTTTTATTTTTTAGTTTTCTCTTTTAATATATCAATTTCTTTTTTCAATTCTATCACATATAAGCTCAACTCTTCTATCTTTTCAATCATTTTTCGTTGTATTTCGCCCAAATGTTGTCCATCAATTTCTATCTCTTTTGCAGAAGGAATGTTAGGTAAATGTTTATGTAAATCAACATATTTTTCAAGCTCATTTATAGTAAGTTTTTTATAATTTTTATCGAAAACGTAATCTGGCCAAGCCGTTTTTAATTGTACCCTTACTTCTTCGCTTAGTACTTTGCCATATACTTTTAATTTATAGCCAGCGCCTAATGTGGTATTTTCGGCATTAAGATTACTGCTGCCTAAACTAACCGTACCATCGTTTGCTATCCACATTTTATCTTGTAAGGCATTGTAAGCACCTGCTGTTGCATTAGCACTTGTATTGGCTAGTATTAATCTGCCAGTTGTAGGGTCGGCACCAATATAACCTGCGCCACCAGTAGCTATCATAATACTACCACTGCTATAATAAGTATTAAAACCAATGCCTGGCCAGCTAGTTTGTACAGACACTCCAGATGTATTGCTTCCAAAAATGGCATTGGTATTTCCTACAACTTTATCTACAACTAAACCAGCAGTAGTTGGATTGGTGTTTCCTATACCTATATTAATTCCGTTATTGTAAAGTGTATTATTTGCAGCCCAGCCTATACCATTGTGCCTAAGTGTATTACCACTTGCACCAGTAGGTAAAAAAGATGCAGATTTATCAGACCAAGTAGCTAAACCTGATGCGTCGCTTTCTAATAATTTACCTACGCCAGGTGCGCCGCCAGTTATTTTTACTTGTCCGTTAATATCTAATTTTGCTAATGGATTTGTGTTTCCAATGCCAACGTTTCCTCCATCTAAAATGGATATTCTTTCAATTAAACCAGATGGCGAAGGTGCACCAAAAGTGGAAATACCCAATCTAAATGTTTGTGCTAAAGTACTACCTGTAGTTATAATTGAGCCAGAATATGTACTGCCACTTTTAAAAAATAATCCAGTTTTTACATCTGCACCAAACGATGAGTTGTGCAGTAATAACAATGCACTGTCTGATCTTTTTATTTGCAATTTAGTATCTGTAGGTGTTGTTTCGCCTATACCTACATTTTGTGCATAAGCTGTAGTAGAAATTAAAATTGTAAGTAGTATAATTAATTGTTTCATTTGCTTAGTTTTTTACACAGTTGTAAAATTTTTTAATATTAGAAGCTTATTGCTTATAATATTTCATACTCAATTTCTATCATACCTATTTTTAAATCAATTCCTGGCCAATTTCCATTTGGCGAAATTCTTATAAAATATGATTTGCCAATATTATCTATAATTGTACCTAAAACACCTGTTGATAATTTTTGAGAAAAAACACCAATGCCAGAAATACCCGAAGTTGTAATTGAAGAACCAGTGAGAGAGCTATAGGATATGCCAGGTGGATTATAGGTTACTATTTCTATTCTGGCAGTAAAATCTGTTGTTGAATTATCTAAATAATAAATAGACATTTGTGTAATTTTTACTCCATCGGGAAATGTTAATGGTGCATACATATCTACAGAAGATGAAACACCATTATCGTAATAGATCCAATTACCATTAATAACTGATATATTTAACCCAATTGAAGCGAATTCTGGCTGAAAAGCAGAGCAAGGAATACTTATTTTTTTCTTGGTTCCAATATTATTTGGTAAATCTTGCCATGTTGCTCTACCAATAGCATCGCTGGTCAAAACTTTTCCAACCGCAGGTGCACCACTTCTTATTTTAATTAACCCATTAATATCCAACTTTTCGGTTGCCGAATCTACTCCTATGCCTACATTGCCATTTGCAAAACTAAATGAACCTGCATTTAATACAAGTCTATCATCTTTATTCTGTTCTCCAATGGTTACATAATCTCCATCGCCAAATTTTATAGTATTTTTTTTAGTACTTCCTTGTACTATTATAGCATTTTTACCAACTCTTATGGTACTATCTACTTGCAACTTCTCATCTGGTATTGCAATGCCAATACCAACATTTTGCGCAAATGTTGATGATGTATAAAGAAGTATTGTTAGTGTAAAAAAGAATTTCATGCTAATTTTATTTATTTTATTGCTAAAATTTAATAAAGCTAAATGCGATTTAATAATATGGCATTAGTATAAAATTACATAGTTTAGGAAAAGGAGTACAACTAAATTAGTGTTTGGTACTATTGAAAAAGAATTTGGTAATTTTAGGCAATAATTTGGTTAGAATTGTTTTATTCTTTTTAAAAATTCTGATTTTTTTCGGCGACTTATTTCTACTCTGTGGCCATATTGCAAAAGAGCATAGTCTCCATCGTCGCTTTTTACTACTTCAACATATTGTAAGTTTATTAGGTGAGATTGGTGTACTCTATAAAAATTATATATTGTTAGCAGGTCTTCAAATTCTTTTAAGGTTTTGCTTACTATTACTTTTGGCCTGTTGGTAAAATAAAAATGAGAATAGTTATTATTTGCCTCTATACGTACAATATCTTCCACATTTAAGTGTAGTATTTCGTGGGCTGTAATAATGTTTATTTTATTAGAAAGATTAACCTTGTTTTTTTTATTTTCAATTTTTCCAACTTCACATTTTTGTAAGGCATCAAATACATCTTGTGGCGAAAGTGGCTTTACTAAATAATCGGTAGCAGATGCTTTGAGTGCAGGTAACGCATACTTTTCGTGTGCAGTTGTAAATATTACATAAAATTTTCTTTCTGGAAAATGTTTTAGTAAATCTAGTCCTGTCATTAATGGCATTTCTACATCTAAAAAAAGCACATCAGGTTGCAACAATTCTATTTCATTTATAGCTTTAATAGCATTAATATTACTACCGCATATATTTACTTGCTGTACAAATTTTTTCTTAAGCATTGCTACTAAAGCATCTACTGCATTTTGCTCATCATCTACAATATAACATCTAAGCATAAAAAAAGTTTAGTACCAAAACTAAGGTTTACTAGGGCAGTAATTTTAACTTTCACAAATTTGCAAAGGTAAAGTTATAATTACTTTAGTGCCTAATGGCTCTCCATTTTCATTTTTGTCAAAAATGGTAACATTTGCATATTGCTTGGTCATTTCCATAAGTTTATCTATTCTTTGTTTTGTAATTTCAATACCTACCGATTTTTTTTCAGTATTATTATTAAAATCTTGTCGCCCCACTCCATCATCATCAATTACACAAATAAGTTGATTGTTATTCTTAGTTATATTGATATTTAAGTTTCCTTTTTTTTGTTTTTTACTTAAGCCATGCCAAATGGCATTTTCTATAAAAGGCTGTAGTAATAGAGGCGGAATAGCTACATTTTGTAAATCAATATCTTCATTCACTTTTATGCTGTAGTCAAAATTAGCATTGCTACGCCTATGTTCTAAGTCAATGTACAATTTCATTACCTCTATTTCTTCTTTTAGCAATACTGTTTCTTTTCTTGAGTTTTCTAAAATGGCTCGTATTAATTTTGCAAATTGTGCTAAGTACTCGGCTGCATCTTCTTCTTTGTTTTCCCAAATATATTTTTGTATAGAATTGAGGCTATTAAAAATAAAATGAGGGTTCATTTGACTCCTAAACATTTTTGTTTCTAACTCAGCCATTGCTTTATTTACAGCAGTTTTTTGTTTTTCTTTTTGTCTTATTGTGGTTATCCTTTTTTGTGCAAAACTCACTACAAGCATTACAAAAAACAAGGCTAGTACTGGCCAAAACCACCATCGTTGCCAAAATGCAGGTTGTATAGTAAAATTTAGAAATGCTAATTCACTCTTAATATTTGTATGTTTATTTATTGCATATACAGTAAATCGATATTTGCCATGAGGCAAATTAGTATAGTCAACTACCCTATTGTCAGCACTTGATATAAATTCTTTCTCTAATCCTTCTAGCCTATGCCAATATTCAATTTCTTCGGGGTTATTGTATTCAATAGCAGCATATTCAAACCCTATTTGGTTATCGTTATAATTTAATTTAATTGGTGCAAAATTATTTTCATTTGGTACAAAAACATTTCCAATATTTGATTTGTAAGAAATAATTTTAAGCAATGGTTTAGCTGTAATTGGTTTTACAAAGTTATTGGCATCAAAAATTGTAAAACCAGCTTCATGTCCTAAGAAAATACTATTACCACTTATATTTAACTTTTGTTTATAACTAAAAATATTGCAACTAGGATTTAGTATAGTGCTAATTATTTTTTTTGAATTTGTATTAAAATAAAAAACATCTGCATTGCCTCTTGCCCAAATATTGTTTGCAGCATCTTTTATAATTGAGTATATGTATGTAGATTTTAAACCTTTTGTTACATCAAAATTTATAAATTTATTTTGTGATGGTACATAACAACTTAAACCTGCCATATTGCCAAACCAAATTGAATCTTTACTTACAATAGTTACACTACTACATCTATCTAAAGTAGAGAATTTACTATTTGCATTTTGACGATGTGATGTAAATTTTTTGGTAATTATATCAAAACTAAACAAGCCATATTTACTATTTGTTAGCCAAATTTTATTATCTACCCCAATTTTTAAATCTGATATAGGAAATTCACCTCCAAATGCATTTTTTTCTACATCAGAGCCTGTAAAAGTAGATTGGAATTTTGTAGAAATATTAGTTTTGTTGTTAAAAAAAATTAAGCCATCATCTGTTCCAAGCCAAAGATTCCCAAATGTATCTTCTACTATGCAATTTATTTTCTCGGTCAATTTTATGGTTTTTATTAACCCTTTTTTTTCAGTAAAAAAATCTAACCCCGAATCTCTACTTGCAATTATTATACTTTCATTTTTTGAGTGTATTATATCTGAATATATTTTCCCTTTTGTTGTTTTAGTTGTATTCCATTCTTTAATTATTTTTTGATTTTTTAAATTATATAAAACCAAGCCAGCATATGGCTTTTGAGGTATGAGCCAAATTTTTTTATTGTCTACTTCACTATTTGCTATAACTTTTTTTACAAGTGGTAAATCTTCTTTTGCCAATAAAGGCGATATATAGAATGATTGTTGCTGTTGATTATCAGTATTAAGTTGCTTCAATCCTCTATCAGTACCTATCCATAAAGTTTTGTTATTTTCGTATATATCATAAACTATCGAAGTCAAAAAACCTTCGGGATTAGATTCATTTGATGTCCATTTTTGTACAAATTTTTTTTTCTTAATATCAAAAAGTAATAATTTTTTATCGTAAGTACCACAAACCAAAAAGTCTTTTCCCACACCTGATACAAATGGGCTTACACACATTAATTGCTTTATCGAATTATTTTTTAAACTTTTGTCAGCATTTGAAAAAAGCATTGTTGATTCATCATTATTTAAAAGCATTAAACCTTCTTCTGAAGCTATCCATATATTATTTTCATACACACATGCGCCCATGTAATGGGTACTAAAAGGTAATTTTTTGGGCAAAAGCAATTTGTAATTATCGCCTGCAATATTGTACTTATATAATCCTCTACCACGTGTGCCTATAATTAAATTGCCACTATTGTCTTTTACAATAAATTGTGGATCTACAATTCTGTTTAAAGTTGTATTATCATATTTTTTTGTGTGAGTATTTATTTTTTTTAATCCATCTTCGGCGGCAATATAAATAGTATTTTTATCGTAATTGCATAATGGCATTTTATATACCAATTGCATATTTGCTTTGTTATTTATATATACAAAATTATCTTTTGTATCGTTATAATAGCAAAGTCCCCATTCTGTAGTTATCCATAATGTTTGCTCCTTATCAATTAATAAATCCGATATCCAAATACTTCTAAGGCTATTACTATCTGTTGGGTTGTGGCTATAGTTTTTAAATTTTAAGCCATCAAAACGGCTAAGACCATTATGGGTTGCAATCCATAAAAAGCCATTTTTATCTTTTAAGGTTTTTACTACTACATTATCGGCTATGCCATTGTGTGTAGTGTAATTTTTAAATCTAAATTCAAAATTGGTATTGATTTGTGCTTTACAATTGGTGCAATACAATAAGTTGAAAAATAAAATAATACCTAGTTTTTGCATTTTATTTAAGTATAAAAACCTTAAAGTTTTATAACCAATACAAAGGTTTGAATAAAAAAGTTTATAAAATTGATTACAACTTAATTCCAATTTTCTTATATAAAAAACTCATTAGCCATGCAGGACCAATCATTAAAAACTGAATATCTTTTAAAAATGATGGTTTCTTCCCTTCTATATTATGGCCATAAAATTGCCCAATCCATGCTAAAATAAAAAATATAGAGCAAAATACCCATAACTGTATAACGCCACTTTGCTCTACAAAATGAGCTATTAGTAAACAAATAGTGCAAAAAATAAACATGCCTATAGCCAAGCTTGGAGATAGTTTTATATAATACAATATGGCAAAAAAAGTTACAATAAAAGCAACATTTAGTTGGTACAAATGCCAAAATAATGGCAGTTTAATAGCATACAAAAAACCTACAATACTAAAGAAAATTATTGGTACACAAATCCAATGTATAATCTTATTGGTTTTATGTTGATGGCTTTCGCCATATTGGGCAAGCAAATATTGTATATTTTGCATAAAAACAGCTTAAAATGAAATAATTTAAAAAATTTCTTCTCAAAATACAATTTTTATACAATAAACTTTTCTGCGATACGTTATATATATGATTTTTCATAGGATATTGGATTAATACGGGCTTCGATTTCTATCAAAGCCCCTTTTTTTTCCTATCATCACTAAAAAATATATTTAATAGTTTATTAAAACCGATTTTAATACTGAGTCTTTTTGCGTTTGCGATAGTTTGTAATTAAATTTATATAAGCTATTTTCCCAATCACCATAATTAGCATTTGGAAAAACTATTAACTTTTTACCAAATTGGTTAGCTAATAAATCGGTATTTGCTTTCCGTTCAGTTTCATTTTTTTTATCAAACAATACACTTAAATCTGCAAGGTTATCGCCCATTAAAAGTACAATTTCAAATTGTTGCATTACTTGTTGTCTTCTTGGTTCTTTACTCGATGTATTTGTTTTAGTAAATAAATGTGCTTCGTTTGCATTTGGTAATCCAAAATATTGAAGATTTTTTAAAGTAGATGCTCTTTCTCTTTCTTCTCTATTTGTAATATAAATTATTTCTATATTTTTCGATGCTGCATAATTTAAAAAACTTGCTGCACCAGGCATAGTATCGGCAATAGCTTTATCTGTCCATTGATACCAACTTGCAGGTTCATACTCTTTACCCAAATATGCTTGGTGTACAGCATAAGGGCTATTATCTAAAATAGTTTCGTCAATATCTGTTATTAAAGCTTTAGGTTTTGTAGTAGTAGCTACATAATTGTCAATTTGCAAACGAGCTATATTATAACCTTGCAGACAAAGAGCTCTATATTCAGCAGCCCTTTGCTGAAACATTGCAGTAAATAATTTGCCATTTAAACTTACATTTTGCGGCATCAAGCTTTGGTTTGTTGCACTACTACTTTTAGTGGTTTTGCATGCCTGCAAACTTAAAGCACCAAATAGTAAAAATATATATTTCATAAATTTGTTTTTGTTAATTACAAATGTAGTTACTAAATAAATTATACATTTATATTAAAATAAAATATTTAATGAAAAACATATTAACAACATTTACAATTATTGTTATTCTAAGCTGCCACAATTCAAATAAAATAGAAAAAAAAGCTAAAAATAATAACATTGATATAAAAACAATTTCAAATACCGAATTATCAAAATTACAGAAATTTGGTATCGATTTTTTTGCAGAAGGTAATGTGCCTTCAAATTGGAAACTTCAAATAAATATTGATGATACTGTACGTTTTATTGCAGACGATGGGCTTTCACTAAAAATTGGATATAATCAATTAAAAAAAGATACTATCAATGGAAATAAAGTTTATTCGGCTACAACTAAAGACGGAGATATTAAAATTTTTATTACCAACAAAGAATGTACTACACCTATACATAAAGAGGTTTTTACTAAGGAAGTAAAATTTAGTTTTAACAGTATTACATATAATGGTTGTGGAAATTATCTATCAAATAACAACTTACATGGCAAATGGAAATTAGAAAAACTTGGCAATATCAACATCAATACAAAAGATTATAATGTTGCACCATTTTGTAACATAGATTTAAACAAAAATAGTATAACTGGAAACGATGGGTGCAATACATTTGGTGGCAAAATAGAAGTGCAGGGAGATAGAATAAAATTTGGGTTATTAATAAGTACACAAATGGCTTGTGGTAATAAGAGTATAGATCAAATTTTGGCACAACAAATAAACAACCAACTGGTAAACTACTACTTTAAAGAAAGTAAACTATATCTTTATTTACCAAATGATAGCATTTTAGTGTTTATAAAATACGAATAATAAGACTGATTAAAAAAAAGAAAAGGTTAGGTTAATGATAAAATAAGGTAGATGATGTTTTAGTTTTTATATGACTGTTCAAAAAAAAATCCAAAGCACTAGCACAAAATAGCATTTTAAAATTATTTTTTACATATTTTAAACTAATAAATATTTCGATATGTGGGTATGAATATTTTTGGCGGCATTTCCATTTCCAAAAATGTTAGTTTCAAAATTTGGCTTTAAAAAAGAAAGAGCATTATTTTTTTCAATAATTTTACATTCATTTGCAGTAGTATATAGCGAACAGTTTTGTTCTATAATTTCGGGCCAAAAAGGTTTGTCCATAATTATCAAAGATTTTTTCTTTAAAAAATAGGCTTCTCTACTAGCACCTCCACTATCAGTTATTACATATTCTGAATCTAATAATACTTTTTTCATATCAGCATATCCCAAGGCTGGGGTTGTAACAAATTCAATATTAATGTTGTATTCTAATATGCGCTTTTGTGTATGTGGGTGTATGGGCATTACAACAGCTATGGAGTTGTTTATTTTATTTAAAGCATGTATAATTTGAGTTAAGTTTTCTTTACTACTCAAGTTGGCCTCTCTATGAATTGTGCATGCAATATATTTTAGTGTTTTTACCACATTACTTTTACTAGCTTCTATTTTTAAAAATGCATCAAGCATTAAATCGCCTGTTTGTATTACTTTGTTTGCATCAAAACCTTCGGCAAGCATGGTTTCGTAATTTTTTTGTGTACAGCAATAATTTATTTCGGCCAATTTATCGGTTTGTACTCTGTTTATTTCTTCGGGCATGGTATTATCATAAGTACGCACACCAGCTTCAAAATGTAACAAAGGTAATTTTGCATTTTTTGCTGCAAGGGCAGCGGCTAAAGTAGTGTTGGTATCGCCATATACAAAAACAATAGTATTATTTTTTTGTAAAAAATATTGGTACAACTTTTCTGTAGCTTCTTGTACAAATATTGTGGTAGTGTTATTATTTATATTAAAGTTTAAAGTAGGTTTGGGAATTTTTAATTCGGCAAAAAAAATATCGCTCATATTAAAGCTATAGTGTTGCCCTGTATGTATAATTTCTTGATTAATATTTGCATCAGTAGCTAGTTCTTTATAAAGTACAGCAAGTTTTATAAACTGAGGTCTGTTTCCTACAATATGTATAATTGTTTTCAAATTATTTTTGTGCATATATCTTTTCTATTATCTCCACTGTTTTCAATCCATCATCGCCATTGGCAAATTCATGTTTATCATTTTGCAAAGCTAATACTAGGTTTGTATATACTTTATCATGATTACTCATGCTGCCTTGGTAAAAACCATAGCCATTTGCAGGGTTGCCCAACGGCAAATTTGGTGTTTCAATTCCATTTACACTAAAATATTCTAACTCATTCAAATACTGACCTCCAACTTTTACAGTACCCTTTTCGGCAAATATAGTAATCGAGCCTTCCATATTTTTGGCAAAACTGTTTACTGTATAATTTAAAGTGCCTATTGCTCCATTTACCATTTCAAATATTACAGCACCATTATCTTCAAATTGTATAGTAGGGTGTGCATGATTTTTGGCAGTGGCTTTTACTTCTTTTACATTGCCTAATAGCCAATAAAGTAAATCTATAAAATGACTAAATTGAGTAAATAGCGTGCCTCCATCTAACTCTTTTGTACCTTTCCAACTGGTGTAATACTCGACAGGGCGGTTCCAAAAACAATTTATTTGAAAACTATAAATTTGTCCAAGTTTATTTTCGGCAATAATTTTTTTTAAAAAAGCAATAGGTGGATTGTATCTATTTTGTTTTACTACAAATAATTTTTTATCGGCTTTTTTTGCTTCCAAAATCATTTTTTTTGCATCAGCTACATTTATGCTTAGTGGCTTTTCGCATAGTACATGCTTATTGGCTTGTAATGCTAAAATAGTATGTGTAGCGTGCAAACCATTGGGTGTACAAATGCTAATCACATCAATATCATACTCTTGAAGTAAAAGATTTTCTATATTATCATAAGCATTTGCACCATATTTTAATGCCATTTCATTTGCTCTTTTTGCATCAATATCACATACTGCAACTAATTTTCCAATCTTCAATATTTGTTCAGCATGCCTTTGTGCAATGCGTCCGCAACCAATAATAGCAAAAGTTAAACTCATAATATGTGCAATATTCAAAAAAAATACCCAAATAACCTTATTATATGCTTTTTTTATACTACTTTTGCACACAATTAGAAAAAAGATAAAACAAAACCGTTTTAAACAAAAAATTAATGTCGCATTTAACTTTAGAGAGAAAAGCAACTATTTTCTCCACCTACGGCGGAAACGCTAAAAACACTGGTTCTATTGAAGGCCAAGTAGCAATGATTACTGAACGTATCAATCACATTTCAAATCATTTAAAAACCAACAAAAAAGATTTTTCGTCTCAGCGTGGGTTAATGATTATGGTTGGTCAGCGTAAGCGTTTGTTAGCTTATTTAAGCAAGCACGACCTTACAGGTTACAGAGCTTTAATTGAAAAATTAGGTCTTCGTAAATAAATTATTATATGTATTAAACAAGAATTTTTCCCAACAGTATTTTACCGTTGGGATTTATTCTTTATACATACCCTTCTTTTACTCGTTGGAAAAGTTTTCAACCCAAAAATAAATAATTATGGCTTTTTTACAAGCAAAACAAGTTACGTTTGATATTGGTGGCGGTAAAATGGTAACAATAGAAACTGGCAAAATGGCTCGACAAGCCGATGGTGCAGTAGTAGTACGCCAAGGCAATTGTATGCTTTTAGCTACAGTAGTTGCCAACAAAGAACCAAAAGAAGGACAATCTTTTTTTCCACTTTCGGTAGATTATCAAGAAAAATTTTCATCAAATGGTCGTATTCCGGGTTCATTTTTTAAAAGAGAAGCTCGTTTAAACGATTATGAAATACTTACTTCTAGGTTAATAGACAGAGCTTTACGTCCATTGTTTCCAGAAGATTATGTGTGTGATGTACAAGTTTTAATTTCATTAATTTCATCTGATGATGAAGTAATGCCAGATTCCTTAGCTTGCTTAGCAGCATCGGCAGCATTAGCTGTTTCCGATATTCCAATTATGGAAATGTTATCGGAAGTGAGGGTAGCAAAAGTTAATGGGCAAATAGTTATAAACCCTACTCGTACCGAAATTGCAGTTGCCGATTATGAATTTATTATAGCAGCTACTACCAATAATATTATGATGGTAGAGGGAGAAGCAAACGAATGTAGTGAAGATGATTTGATATTAGCAATAGAAGCAGCTCATACAGCCATACAAGCTCATGTAAAAGCACAGCAAGAGTTGAGAAATTTAGTAGGAGTTACTACTAAAAGAGATTATACAAAGCCATATCGCAATGAAGAGTTAGATGCAAAAATTGTAGCCTTTGCTAAAGACAAAATGTATGCTATATCTGCATCGGCATCGGCAAAGCATGAAAGAAGTGATGCATATGCAGCACTAAAAACTGAGGTAAAAGAATTTTTGGGAGAAGAATTGGCAGATGAAGATAAAAAATTAATAGGGCATTATTTTGGCGAATTGCAATACAATGTGGTAAGAGATATGATACTAAACGATCGTAAAAGATTAGATGGTAGAGGTACAGAAGATATACGTCAACTAGAAATGGAAGTAGATATTTTGCCTACACCACATGGTTCAGCTTTATTCACAAGAGGTGAAACACAGTCGCTTACAACAGTTACATTAGGTACTCCTTTAGATGAATTATTAGTTGAAAGTGCACATCATTCTGATTATACCAAATTTATTTTGCATTATAACTTTCCACCATTTAGTACTGGCGAAGTAAAAATGATGCGTGGAGTAGGCAGAAGAGAAGTAGGTCATGGTAATTTGGCTATGCGTTCGTTAAAGAAAATGATGCCTGGCACAGAGTATCCTTACACTGTAAGAGTAGTTAGCGATATTTTAGAAAGCAATGGATCTTCATCTATGGCAACTGTATGCGCAGGTTCATTAGCATTAATGGATGCTGGTGTACCACTTAAAAAACATTTGAGCGGTGTAGCAATGGGTTTAATAAAAAAAGGCGACCAATTTGCCGTACTTACCGATATTTTGGGCGACGAAGACCATTTGGGCGATATGGATTTTAAAGTAACAGGTACTAGAGATGGAATTTGTGGTGTACAAATGGATATAAAAGTAGATGGTTTGAGTATGGATATTATGCGTAGTGCACTTGCACAGGCACGCAAAGGTCGTTTACACATATTAGATGCAATGCATGCTACCATGGAAACTGCTAGACCAGATGTAAAACCTCATGCACCTCGTATGGTTAAATTTATGATTGACAAAGAGTACATTGGTGCAGTGATAGGGCCAGGTGGTAAAGTAATACAAGAAATACAAAGAGAAACTGGAGCTACCGTAAATATTGAAGAAGTAGATAACGCAGGTTCGGTAAGCATTTTCTGTAAAGATAAAGCTGCTTTGGATAAAGCTTATACTTGGATTCAAGGATTGGTGGCTACCGCTGTTGTAGGCGAAACTTACGAAGGTACAATAAAAAGCATTAAAGAATTTGGTGCATTTGTAGAGTTTTTACCAAAAAAAGAAGGCTTGCTACATATTAGCGAAATAAGCTGGAAACGCTTAGAAACTATGGATGGCATATTTAAAGAAGGCGAAAAAGTAAAAGTAAAATTGCTTGATATTGATCAAAAAACAGGCAAATTTAAACTAAGTAGAAAAGCGTTGATGCCAAAACCTGAAGCTCCAGCTAAACCGGAAGCTCCACAAGCGTAATAATTTTCATTAAAATATCAAACCAACTGCAACCATTAAGGTTGCAGTTTTTTAATTTATGAACTACACCCAAATACTATTTTCAAATATAAGCGAAGAGCAATCTGAAATACTTGTAGCTCGGCTAAGCGATATTGGTTATGACGGCTTTGAAGAAGAAACTGATACATTAAAAGCATGTATTAAAAGTGAAAGTTTCGATGAAAATTTATTAAATCTAGTAATTGATATAAATTGCATAAAATATACAAAATCAATTATTGAAGAAGAAAATTGGAATGCAAAATGGGAAGCTGATTTTGAACCAGTAATTGTTAATAACCCTATTTCATCTAAACCTTTTGTTTATATAAGAGCTAGTTTTCATAAGCCTGATAGTAGTTTTGAATATGATATAGAAGTAACACCAAAAATGAGTTTTGGAACCGGACATCATGCTACTACATATTTAATGGTGGAGCAAATGAGCCAGTTAAATTTTAAAAATAAAACTGTAATAGATTTTGGTACAGGTACTGGTGTACTAGCAATACTTGCCGAAAAAATGGGTGCACAATCCATTTTAGCAATAGATTGCGATGATTGGAGTATAGAAAACGCAAAGGAAAATATTACAGTTAATGCTTGCACAAAAATTAATATTGTAAAAGCAGAAACTATTCCACTTGCAAATGTAGTTGATATAATTTTAGCAAATATTAATTTGAACGTTATTACGGCTAATATTGATGCTATTAAGGCGTCTACAAAGGTTGGTACTATAATTTTATTTAGTGGTATTATGCTGCACAATGAAGCCAATATTGTAAACGTTTTACAACAAACAAAAATTAATATTAAAGCAGTTTATAAAATGGGCGATTGGCTTGCTTTACTTACAGAAGTAGAATAATTTTTACGATATAATAGCAAAACCTAGTAAGCTCAAAGTTTTTCAATTATTAATCTTCGTAATATTTTTATCTAAATTCAATAAATGTTTTTTGAGGCTGTAGTAATTATTTTTACTTTAAAATTGCCCTTCCAATAACAATTCGTTGCACCTCACTTGTACCTTCATAAATCTGAGTAATTTTTGCGTCTCTCATCATTCGCTCCACATGGTATTCTTTTACAAATCCGTATCCACCGTGTATTTGTACAGCTTCGGTGGCACTCCACATGGCAGCTTCACTACTAAAAACTTTCGCCATTGAGCTGCTTAAAGTATAATCAATATTGTTATCTTTTTCCCAAGCTGCTTTCAAACAAAGTAATCTGGCACATTCAATTTTTGTAGCCATATCAGCCAACTTAAATTGAATTATTTGGTGGTTCATTATTTCAGTTCCAAATGCTTTCCGCACTTTGCTATATTTTATAGCCAATTCAAAAGCGCCACTTGCTATACCTAATGCTTGCGATGCAATACCAATACGACCTCCAGCTAGAGTTTTCATAGCAAATTTAAAACCAGATCCTTCCTCTCCTATTCTATTTTCTTTTGGCACTTTTACATCGTTAAATAAAATTGTGTGTGTATCGCTACCTCTTATTCCCAATTTATTTTCTTTAGCACCTACTACTACACCTTCCCAATTTTTTTCAACAATAAAAGCATTAATACCTCGGCTGCCTTTACTTACATCAGATTGAGCAATTACTAAATATACACTGGCACTATTACCATTTGTAATCCAGTTTTTTGTACCATTTAACAAATAATAATCACCTTTATTTTCAGCAGTAGTTTGTTGGCTTGTAGCATCACTACCAGCCTCTGGTTCACTTAAACAAAAAGCTCCTATGTACAAATTACCATCTTTTTTTCCTTGAGCTAGTGGAGTCAAATATTTTTGTTTTTGTTGCTCATTGCCATATTCTTGTAAACCGTAACAAACAAGACTATTGTTTACACTTACACATACACTTGTACTAGCATCTACTTTACTAATTTCTTCCATAGCTAGTACATAACTTACTGTATCCAAACCAGCACCTCCATATTCTGGCTTTACCATCATACCCATAAAACCCAAATCGGCCAATTTTTCTATTTGCTCTTTCGGAAATTTTTGGTGTTCATCTCTTTCAATAACTCCTGGTAAGCATTCGTTTACAGCAAAATCTTTTGCTGCTTGTTGTATCATTAATTGTTCTTCAGAAAGTTGAAAATGCATAAAAATATTTTTGTGTTACAAATTTAGGAGTTATGTAATAATCTTTTTAATTATGTACAATTGTGTGTATGAAATATTATATATTTTTTAATTAAGTACTAAAAAATATGATATAAAAAAATTGTAAAAAAGCGAACACAAAGATAAAAATTCCTCTCTGTGTTCGCTTTTGTGGAGCCGACCGGACTCGAACCGGTGTCCAAACATATTCGCCATAAGCTTTCTACATGTTTATTTTTGCATTAATTTTCGAAAAAATACAGGAGCAAAACAAACCAATATTTTTCTTAGAAGAATAATCTTAAACAACAGTCACATCATTCTGTTGTAGCATATTCCTTTTTTTTGATGTCGGCGGCGGAACTTGGCAGAAATAAAACCTGCTCGGCGGCCCTAATGGTTACTAGTCTATCGACTAAGCAGCCATGGCATACGAAGTATTGCCATTTGAGTTTTTCGCTTTCAGATTAAAGTGCTAATAACGCAACGCACTACATGCTTACACCTACAAAGATCTATGCTGTCAAAACCAAAACGGCCCCATTTTTATACAAAAACTTTAAAAATAATTGTATAAATACTTAACATTAAACAAAATTACAAAATATTTTTTTGTAAAACCTAAATTGTAAAGATTCATTTCCATAATCACAAATAGTTAATAACTTAAGAGATAATACGCTAATTTATTAGAAAATGATAAAATAGTAAAGATAGATTACAAAAAATACAATTTACTTTTGTACAATGCAAGCAATAGAATTTTATGAAAATAATATAGAAGAGTTAGATTTAAAAATAAAAAAACTACTAGCAAAAAAATCGGTGTTTGGTTTATTGCGATTCGGTAATGTACTACTGATAATATTTGTTTTTTATTATTTGTGGCATATCAATATAATTTTGGCTATTGCTATAGCTGTTTTATTATCAATAGTTTTTATACAACTCATTTATAAAGACCTTACAAATAAAGCAGCCATAAAACACTTACAACATGTACAAAAAATAAATGAAAATGAGATATTGGCAGTAGAAGGAATAAATAGTCAGTTTGAGAATGGCTTTAAGTTTACACCTAATAATCATTTTTATGCTAATGATATGGATATTTTTGGCAGCTCGTCTTTATACCAATTTTTAAATAGAACTACTTCGGAACATAGTGCAAAAAAAATGGCAGATTGGCTTCTTGCACCTGCCAAACCCGAAATTATTTTACAACGTCAAGCAGCAGTAAAAGAACTTTCTACAAAAATGCCTTGGGTACAAAACCTGCAAGCCATTGGCAAAGAAAATAGCATTAAAGAAAGTACAATGCAAAAAATAAATAATTGGTTGAAAGAGCCAAATTTATTTTTACAATTTAAACATTGGCAATGGCTTCGATGGGCAATTCCTGGTATTATTTTAAGTATTACTGCTTTATTTGTTTTCGATTTTGTATCCAAAAGCGTTTGGTATTTATTTTTACTAATAGCATTGATAATCGCCTTCCAAATAAATAAAATTATTGCACCACTACATAATAAATTATCAGATATTGTAAACGATTTAGCTATACTTAAAGATAGTATTGCAAGTATCGAAAATGAAAATTACACCTCTCCTCTTTTACATCAACTAAAAACCAATTTGCAAAGCAAAAACAACTTTGCCTCGAATAAAATTAAAGCACTAAAAAAGATACTTGATAAGCTTGATATGCGCTACAATATCGTAATATCAATACAGCTAAATATATTCTTGATGTGGAATTTGCAGCAAGTATTAGATTTAGAAAATTGGAAAAAAAATAATTCTGAAAATTTGAATATATGGTTTGACACTTTAGCAGAGTTTGAAGTACTAAATAGTTTTGCTGTAATACATTTTAATAATCCAGATTGGTGTTTTCCACAGTTAAAAGATAATCATTTTTGCATTTTTGCAGAAGAACTTGGGCATCCACTTATTCATAAAAAAAATAGAGTAAATAATTATATAGACATAAAAAACTCTGGCAAAATATTATTGGTAACTGGTAGCAATATGGCTGGCAAAAGCACTTATTTACGCAGTATAGGTATAAATACAATTTTAGCTATGGCAGGTGCTCCAGTATGTGCAAAAACATTTGTGGTAGCCCATGTGCAACTAATTAGCAGTATGCGTATTACCGATAATTTGGAAGAAAATACAAGTACTTTTTATGCCGAACTTAAAAAACTTAAAACAATAATTGAAAAAATAAATGCTGGCGAAAAAATATTTATATTGCTCGACGAAATATTAAGAGGCACTAATTCGTTAGATAGGCATACTGGCTCAGAAGCATTGATAAAACAACTAATAAAACAAAAGGCAGTAGCAATATTAGCCACACATGATGTAGCATTGGCAAAATTAGAAGATGTCTATCCACAAAATATTGTAAATTACCATTTTGATGCACAAACAAAAGGAGAAGAATTATATTTTGATTATAAATTGAAAAATGGTGTTTGTACAAATATGAATGCCAGTTTGTTAATGAAAAAAATTGGGTTAGAATTATAAAAAAGTTAGAAAGTAATAAATTTAAAAATTGAAAGGTAAAGAAAATCACAAATTGCTTAAACTTTGGTATGCCCTAAAATACATAGGTGTAGATAATGGAACCGATGAGATTATTAACAGGCCGATTGTTTTTACCAATGTAACCATGCTAATTACAATAATTAGCAATGTGGTAATGGACATTTTTTTAGCAATTGTAAATATATTTGATTGGGGGTTTTGCTCAACTTTTTTAGCCTTATTAATTTTTCAATTTAGTGTAGTTTTTATTTTACAAAAAAAGAAAAAATACTTAATTGCAAAAAATGTTTTAACCTTTTTTATACTCAGCAGTACCTTTATTTATTCGCAAATAATAGGAAAAGAAGCAGGACAATATTTATTTTTCTTTCCATTTTTTTTGGCCACTTTAAATATTTTTTCTTGGAAAAACGAAAAAAAATGGCTTCTACTTCATACAATCAATTTGATTTTGCTTGTGTATTTAGCATTTAATTCTTCTTTTAATTTCTATTTTAAGCCCAATCCTACTTTTGATGTGTCAAGCATGTATGTAATCAATTTACTAGCTGCATTGTTTTTTACTGCACTTACTGCTTACTTGATAATCAAAGAAAATTACAATAATATCAATAGAATAAATACAAGTAAATTAAATGTTCAAACACTTATAGATAATACCAAAGGATACATTTGGAGTATAAATAATAACTATACACTTATTGCATATAATAATTCCTATGCAAAAATTTTAAAACTAAACTACAAGGTTACACCATACCAAGGGTATGATGTAAGAAAATTATTTGAATATAGCAGAAGCCCAAAAGAATTTAAAAGTTATTACGAAAGAGCATTAAGTGGAGAAACTTTTTTAGATGAATATTTTTCAAATAATCATTTTTACGAAATGCAAGGAGCTCCATTATTAAACGAAAAGAAGGAAAAAATTGGGGCCACATTTTATAGTAGAAACATTACTAATAAAAAAAGAGGCGCTCAAAATTTACTGCAAGCAAAAATAAATTTAGAAACTATTATTGATAGCACTGGGCACAGTATCTGGAGCCTTACTACCGATTACAAACTAATAGCTACTAGTAAAGTTTACATAAGTGAAATGTTTAATGTTTTTGGTGTGGAAGTTAAACCAGGCTTTGATATATCAAGTCTATTTACTTTGCCAAAATATCCAGCAGAATGGATTGAACATTATAAAGAAGTTTTTAAAGGTAACACTTTGAATATTGATTACATTTTTAATGATGAATATTTAGAATTACTTGCAACCCCAATAAAAAATATTGACGATAAAATTGTAGGTGCTGTTTTTGTTTCTAGAAATATCAGTTATAGAAAAAAAATAGAACAAGAATTGAATTTTTCATTACTTAAAGCAGAAGAAGCGACTAAAGTAAAAGCTCAATTTTTATCGAACATGAGCCATGAACTTCGTACACCATTAAATGGAATTATTGGCCTTACTAATATTTTGCTAAACGAAGAATATTTACCCTCACAAACAAATAATTTAGAAATTTTAAAAGACTCTAGCAATCACATGCTTTCGTTAATAAACGATATTTTAGATATTACAAAAATAGAAGAAGGGAAAGTAGAATTAGAAAACAAAATGTTTGATTTGAAAGATACTATAGCAAAAATGTATTCTTTCTTTTTATGGGAAGCAACCAGTAAAGGAATAAAATTTGAAATAAAATTTGACGAAAAAATAAATAAAAAAATAAAAGGTGATGTAACCAGACTTCGTCAGATTTTAACAAATTTGATAAGCAATGCTATAAAATTTACCACTAAAGGAGAAGTTGTATTTACGATAGCATTATGCTCGGATAATGGTACTAATGATAACTATAAAATTAATTTTTCTGTACAAGATACTGGTATTGGTATTGAACAAAGCAAAATTGAAAAAATATTTGAGAGTTTTGGACAAGCAGATGCAAGTACAATTAGAAAATATGGTGGAACTGGCTTAGGCTTAACTATTTCAAAAAAACTTTTAGAAATAATGGGCTCAACCCTACATGTAGAAAGTATTTGGGGAAATGGAAGCAAGTTTTGGTTTATACTAGATTTTCAATGTGCCCAAAAAAAATTATCAATTGAGCCTAATACTAATTTAAACGAAATGAAAGCATTAGCTAATTTAAAAGTATTAGTAGCTGAAGATAACCCAGTAAATATGTTAGTAGTAAGTAAAATTTTGGAAAAATGGAAACTTATAGTAACTAAAGCAAATAATGGGCAAGAAGCTGTAAATTTAGTATTAGAAAATACTTACGATATAATTTTAATGGATTTGCAAATGCCAATAATGGATGGTATAACTGCAATTAAAATTATTAGAGAAAAAAACATACATACACCAATAATAGCTCTTACTGCTACAATTGACAATGTTGCAAAAATTGGAATAAACGATACTGTACAAAAACCTTTTTTGCCAGAAGATTTATATACTAAAATTTTGAATCTAACAAAGAAATAATATCCTACTTCTAATCTTATTGTGAATACGTTAAGTAAATTATTTCAAATTTTCACTACCAAACGAAAAAGGTAATAACTGCACAGCTGATTGTATAATGATAACTTTACCTTCCATGCCAGATAAAATAAGGCGCATTGGTTGTTTTGTACGCTCTTCGTATTCAGCAAGGCTTTGGCGGCACATACCACAAGGCGATATTGGTCTATCGCTACCTCCATTTCTTGATAAATTATTGTAACTTATGGCCATCGTTTTTATTGGTTCATCGGTTTGCAACATACTTGCCGATGCCAGTAAAACTCTTTCGGCACAAATTCCAACTGGGTACGAAGCGTTTTCTTGATTTGTACCAAAAACCTTTTCGCCATTATTAAAAATGGCTGCTGCTCCTACCAAAAAATTGCTATATGGTGCATAAGCTTTTTGTGTAATTTTTCTGGCTTCTTGCAGTAAAGCAGCATCGTCCATATTCAATTCAGCTATGTCCGAAAATTCCTCAAAGCCAAAACTATATTTTTGTTTCATATTATATTTTTTATTTCAAAGAAAGCAAATCCTTTAAGGTTTGATTTCCATAATAGTAAAATTATTTAGATAAAAAATCCTCCTTTTTTACAAGGAGGATTTTTTTGGAGAATAAAAATAAGATTTTTTTATTTAATATACTATTTTATTGTGTTAAATAATCGTTTCCATCTTGGACCACCTTCCCAACTAAACCAAATTAGCGATGCTTTACCTACTACATGGTCTTCGGGTACAAAACCCCAATAACGACTATCTAAAGAGTTGTGGCGGTTATCACCCATCATCCAATAATAATTCATTTTAAAAGTATATTTCGTTGTTGCAACACCGTTTATTAATATTTTACCATTTAGGTTTTCAAATTTATTGCCTTCATATACTTCAATACAACGTTGATATTTTATGATATTATCGGGTGTAAGTTCTATAGTGCTACCTTTTTGAGGTATTGTAATAGGTCCAAAATTATCGGCACTCCAATGATGTGTAGTATCGTAATATGGAAAAAGTTCTTTGTCTTGCTCGGTAATATAATCCGAAATTGTATAACCTGCAGGTAGTTTTAAATTAGGTTTTTCTTCGTTTGTAATATTTACCAACCAATTTGTTTGGTCTATTTGGTTAAGCTCTCCTTGTTGGTCTAACCTAGCATTTATACCCAATGCGGCAAGGTTTTCTTTATCCATATATGCATTTGCAGGTGTATGCAAAATGTACTTTTTTTCCGATTGAGGAAACAAAGGTTGAGGTATATTATTTACAACAACTTTACCATTTACAACTTGCAATACATCTCCTCCTACTGCCACACATCTTTTTATAAAATTTTCTCTTTTGTCTACTGGTCTTGTAATAATATCGTTACCATATCTGTTCCAAGTTTCCTCTCTTCCCAAATCTCTTACTACTTTATAATAAGTAGTTTGGCTACCAAATTGTTGTTGTCCATCTACAATTGGGTCGTTTATTAATGTATCGTTTACCGGAAAATTAAATACTACAACATCATTTCTTTTTACAGGTGTAGCAAACCATCTGGTATAAGGTATTTGTATGGCTTCCGAATAAGATTTTACTGGTACAAAAGGCATTGTATGATGTACAAAAGGCATTGCTATTGGTGTATTAGGTATGCGTGGGCCATAACTAAACTTACTTACAAACAAAAAATCGTTTACCAACAATGTTTTTTCCATAGATGGAGTTGGTATTGTGTAAGCCTCAAATACAAATGTGCGTATAATTGTAGCGGCTACTACAGCAAAGGCAGCAGCATCTATCCACTCTCTTGCTGCCGATTTTTTGTAATTATCTACTACTTTTTTACCAGCAAACCTTTCGGTTTTTGAATAGCCTAAATAAGGAAAATATAAAAATGGAAAAAATACAGCAGCAGCATGGTGCAAAGTATCAAATCTTCCATAATGCTCTACAAATTTTATGCAAATCCAAATGGTAATAAATTGCCCAGCAATAGGTATAAATTGTAAATAAAACCAATATTTTGGCAATTCCATTTTTTGTACCATACACCAAGTATTGTAAAAAGGTATTAAGGCTTTCCAAGGTTCTATTCCTGCTTTTTTAAACATGCCATACATACCAATATGCCAACCTATAGTTCCAATAATAAATACAATCCAACCTATACTCATACGTAGTTTTTTAGTGTTGCAAAAATAGGGTTAGTAATTTGAATAAAGAAAGAATTAACTTTTTATTGTGTGTGGCTTTGTTAAGCACTCTGTTGTGTAAAAAAAAAAATTTTTTCTACACATAATTCTCTACATCATCTTTGGTAATGCTTTTACCACTCATAATTATTAATCGCTCTACAACATTGCGAAGTTCTCTAATATTACCGCCCCAGTTATTTTTTTGTAATATCTCCAAAGCAGATTTTTCTATTTCTTTGGTTGGTTGTCCATATTCCAAAGCTATTAAAGCTGCAAAATGTTTTACAAGTAATGGTATATCTTCTTTACGGTCTTTTAGGGCTGGTACATGTATAATTATTACACCAAGCCTATGGTATAAATCTAATCTAAAGTTTTTAGCTTCTACTTCTTCTAGCAAATTTTTATTGGTAGCAGCTATTACCCTCACATCTACATTTATGTCTTTTTCTGCACCTACTCTAGTTATTTTTCCTTCTTGCAAGGCACGTAATACTTTTGCTTGTGCAGTTAAGCTCATGTCGCCAATTTCGTCTAAAAACAAAGTGCCACCATTGGCTTGCTCAAATTTTCCAATTCGTTGCTTTATAGCCGATGTAAAAGAACCTTTTTCATGCCCAAACAATTCGCTTTCTATCAATTCGCTTGGTATGGCAGCACAATTTACTTCTATCATTGGGCCAGTATTTCTGTTACTCATTTCGTGTATCCAACGGGCTACAAGTTCTTTGCCTACTCCATTTTCGCCGGTGATTAACACACGAGCATCAGTAGGAGCTACTTTTTCGATAGTTTGTTTTATTTTATTTATGGCAGCACTTTCCCCTACCATATCTATAGTTTTGTTTACTTTTCGTTTTAGTACTTTAGTTTCGGTAGTTAGTTTAGTACGATCGGTTGCATTACGCAGCGTAATCAATAACCTATTTAAATCTGGAGGTTTGCTTATGTAATCAAATGCTCCTTTTTTTACAGCTTCTACAGCAGTTTCAATATTACCATGTCCGCTAACCATTATAATTGGTATATCGGCATTTATGTTTTTTGCTTTTTCTAAAAATTCTATTCCATCAATTTTGGGCATTTTTATATCGCAAAGTACAACATCGAAATGTTTTTGTGCAAATTTCTGAAGTCCTTCTTCTCCGTCAGCAGCTTCTACTACTTTATAACCTTCAAATTGTAAAATTTCGGCAAGGGTTTTTCTTATTGCTTTTTCGTCGTCTATTACTAATATATCTGCCATTAAAATTGAGAATGTTTTTTCAAAATTAAACATTTACTAATTAATAGTTGCACAATAACAAAAAAGTAAAAATTAAAGAATATACTTATCCATGCATTATACTTTCTGTCATTCGAGTATATAAAGTACGTAGTTTTGGATATTCCGAAAACAATTGCAAATGCTTACCTAAGGTATAAACATCTTGCCTTTTTGCTGGTCCTGTTTGTACTTTTTCGGGATCGTTGTTTTGAATACGATTTGCTGTTTCTAAAATTAGTGGTTTTAATAAGTTGAAATCTAGTTCTTCGTTATCGCAATACGTTTTGGCACAAGTGTATAAGTAGTTTGTAAAATTATTTGCAATAGCAGCAGCAGCATGTAATCGTAATCTTTTAAACTCCAAAACTTTTGTAACATTGTTGCTTAAAGTATTTGCAAATTCGTTTAGTATTTTAAATGAATTTTCAGAATTGGCTTCAATTAAAAATGGTATAGTGGGAATTTCTTCTACTTCGGCACTCAAACTTTGTAGTGGATATAAAACTCCATAATTTGTTGTAGTGTTTCTTAGTACATTCATAGAAACTGCTCCTCCTGTATGAAAAACAGGAATACTACCAAAATTAAGTCCATCTAAAGCCTTCGGAAAAACACTATCAGTAATTGCAACTAAAACAATTTCAATATTTTTATTTACAGTGCCATTTAAAGGTATATATTGGGCATTAAAATTTTGAGCCAAATTTTTGCCTTTCTCCTCATTTCTAGATATTATTTGAACTATAGAATGTCCTTGTTGTACACACAATTTTGCAAGTACTGTAGCTGCATTACCACTACCAATTATTGTAATTTTCATTGATTATTAATTACTTCTACATAAAAGTACAAAATAGATAATCATAATTATTAATTTGAATAAAAATGGAGTAATTATACTGTTAAAAAAGTATTATTACCATAAATTAACTTAAAAATAATCGTACTAATACGTATTTCGTTTATGGTTTAGGGCAAATAATAGTATTTCAGAAAACGTTATTAAAAAGATAATTATCTATCTACCTTTTTATTTTATTCTTTCTAAATAATAAATAGAAATCATTATCTATTTTTTTTGATATATCAATGCAAAATTTTGGTTTATATCTTATTTACAATTTTATTAAAAAAGGTTATTGATTAAACACCAACTTGTTTATTCCGAAAATAATTTAATATTGCAACTATATTTGTGCAAAAATAAAACAGCAAAAAATACATATTAAAGCAGTAAAATAATTTATATAAACTAGCATGGCAAAGAATTTATTAATAGTAGAGTCACCAGCAAAGGCAAAAACGATTGAAGGTATTTTGGGTAAAGATTTTGAAGTACGTAGCTGTTTTGGGCACATAAGAGATTTGGAGAAAAACGATATGGGTATTGATATTGCTAATAATTTTATGCCTAAATATTTGGTACCGCCAGATAAAGATAAAGTTGTAAAAGATTTAATAAGCGCTGCAAAAAAATCCGATGAAGTATGGTTAGCTTCCGATGAAGATAGAGAGGGAGAAGCCATAAGCTGGCATTTGGCAGAAGTACTAAAACTTAATCCGAAAACAACAAAGCGTATAGTTTTTCATGAAATAACTAAGCCTGCTATACAAAAAGCAGTAGCCAACCCTAGGTTAATAAATATGAATTTGGTAAATGCGCAGCAAGCACGCCGTGTAGTAGATAGAATTGTAGGTTTTGAACTTAGCCCAGTACTTTGGCGAAAAATTGGTATGCAAGGTGGCTTAAGTGCAGGCAGAGTGCAAAGTGTAGCTGTAAAGTTAATTGCCGAAAAAGAAAGAGAAATAAATAATTTTAATGCTGTAAGTAGTTTTAAAATAGATGCTTTTTTAGGTGCTACCGATTTGAATAATAAAACGGTACATTTTAAAGCCGAAGGAGCAAAATTTAACCAACAAACAGATGCTGAACAATTTTTACAAACTTGTATTGGCGCAAATTATAAAGTGAATGATATACAAGTAAAACCTGGCAAACGTACACCAGCTGCACCTTTTACCACATCTACCCTACAACAAGAGGCAAGCCGAAAATTAGGTTATGGTGTAAGTAAAACTATGTTGCTTGCCCAAAAATTGTACGAAAGTGGAAAAATAACATACATGCGTACCGATAGCGTAAACCTTGGCGAAACAGCTATGGACGCAATTAAAAATGAAATAAACAGCAGTTTCGGCGATAAATATTTGCAAGTAAGAAAATATAAAAATAAAAACGATAGTGCGCAAGAAGCTCACGAAGCTATACGCCCTACTTATATGGATGCAAGAGTAGTTGCCGACCAAGATTTGACAAGGTTGTACGAACTAATTTGGAAAAGAACTATTGCATCGCAAATGAGTGATGCCATTTTTGAAAAAACAATTGCAAAAATTGAAATAAGTACCAATAAAGAAGAGCTTACAGCTAGTGGCGAAGTACTAAAATTTGATGGCTTTTTAAAAGTATATATAGAAAGCACTGACGATGACGAAGAAGACAATGATGAAGGCGAAAGCAGATTGCCAAACCTTACTATAGGACAGGTTTTAGGATTTAGAGAAATGACAGCTTCTGAAAAATTTACAAGACCAGGAGCTAGATACACTGAGGCATCTTTGGTAAAAAAATTAGAGGAATTAGGCATTGGCCGACCAAGTACTTATGCTCCTACTATATCTACCATTGTAAAAAGAAATTATGTAGTAAAAAAAGATAAAGATGCTATAAAAAGAACAGTAAGGGTTGTAACATTAAAAAATAATACAATTACCAAAACACAATCTGAAGAAAATACAGGTGCCGAAAAAGGTAAATTGTTTCCTACCGATTTAGGATTGGTAGTAACTGATTTTTTAAGTGAGCATTTTAAAAGAGTAATGGATTATTCCTTTACTGCAAATATTGAACAAGAGTTTGATAACATAGCGGAAGGCAAATTGGTATGGAATAAAATGGTGGGAGATTGGTACACACCTTTTCATGAAGGTGTAGAATATACATTAGAAAATGCCGAAAGAGCAAAAGGCGAAAGAGTTTTAGGTATTGAAGAAAGTACAGGAAAACCTATAAGTGCTCGAATGGGACGTTTTGGACCAATGGTGCAAATAGGCTCTCAAGAAGATGAAGAAAAACCAAGATTTGCAAAACTTACGGCATCGCAAAGTATAGAAACGATAACACTAGAAGAAGCATTAGATTTATTTAAACTTGGTGCACCATTAGGCCAATACGAAGGACAAGATATAACGGTAGGCATAGGAAGATTTGGACCATATGTAAAATTTGGCGACTCATTTGTATCAATGCCAAGAGGTGAACAAGCTAGTGCAGTAGATTTGGCTAGAGCTATAGAAATAATTGAGGCAAAACGTATAGAAGATGCACCAATAGGGCATTACGAAGATAAACCCATAACTAAAGGAAAAGGTAGATTTGGTCCTTTTATAAAATGGAATGATATGTACATTAACATTCCTAGAGCATATAATTTTGATATACTTACGCAACAAGATTGTTACGAACTTATAGAGAAAAAAGTAGAAAAAGAAGCCAACCGATTTATACAACAATGGCCAGCCGAAAAAATATCAATAGAAAATGGCAGATGGGGAGCATTTATACGACACAATAAAAAAATGCTAAAGCTTGTAGGCGGTGGTGCTACAGGAAAATATACTGCCGAAGAGCTTGCAGTTATTGATTTAGATACAATTAAAAAAATGATTTTAACACAGGATCCAAAAGCATTTGATAAAAAAACTGCTGCAAAGAAAAGTGCTACCAAAAAAGCAGCCCCAAAAAAGAAAGCTGCCACAAAAAAGAAATAAGAAAATTTTTAATGCAAGAAAATAAAGAAATACAAGCCTTATTAAAATTAATAGATGACCCCGATGAAGTGGTATATGAAACAGTAAGCAACAAGCTTATTTCATTAGGTAAAGAAGTAATACCTAATTTAGAAAATTACTGGGAAACCATTGCTAATACCGAACTTCAAGAAAAAATAGAAATACTCATACATCAATTACATTTTGAAGATTTAAAAAAAGAGTTTGTAAAATGGAATGCCGATAATCCTGATTTATTGGCTGGAGCCATGTTGGTTTCCAAATATATTTACCCTGCCATTGATACTACTTATATTTTTAAAGAAATAGAAAAGCTTCGCAGAAATATTTGGTTGGAAATAAACAATTATTTAACTCCAATGGAGCAAATAAATGTAGTTGGTAGTATTATTTATAATTATTACAAACTAAAAGGCACTGAAATTTCTTATACAAATACCGATGGATTTTTATTGAATAAAACCCTCGAAAATCAGCAGGGGAATACTTTTGGTAACGGTACTCTATTTCTTATACTTTGCGGATTATTAGATGTGCCAGTACAGGCTGTTAATATTCCTAATCAGTTTTTATTGGGTTATTTTGACCAGCATTATAGTATTTTAAACCCCGTTGGCCATGCATCAGAAAAAATTAAATTTTTTATTGATCCTATAAATGGACAAATGCATTCGCATAAAGATGTAGAAAATTATTTTAAAAGAATTGGTTTACCCCCAAATGCTGCATTTTTTAAACCTTTCGATAATAAAGATATTATTTTATTGCTTTTATCCGAATTGGTAAAATGTCATGATAGAGATACACAACAATATAAAATAAACGAATTACGCTCTATAATAGAATTATTAATTATATGATTTACCATATTACTACAAAAGAAAATTGGGAAATTGCTATAGCAAAAGGGTTTTACGAAGCACCATCATTACACACAGAGGGTTTCATACACAACAGTACCGAAACACAAGTAGGTGCTGTATTAGAAAGGTATTATGCAGGACAAACAAATTTGGTAAAGTTGTATATAGATGAAACAAAACTTACTGCCGAATTGAAATACGAATTAGCTCCTTCAGTAAACGAAATGTTTCCACATATTTTTGGTGTAATTAATTTAGATGCCATTTTAAAAGCAGAGATGTTATGATAACATGGAACGATTTTGAAAAAATAGATATGCGTATTGGTACTATTATTGAAGTACTTGATTTTGAAAAAGCAAAACGACCAGCATACAAATTGAAAATAGATTTTGGTAGCGAAGGTATAAAAAACTCATCGGCTCAAATAACAGTACTTTATAAAAAAGAAGAATTAATTGGCAAACAAATAATTGCTGTTATTAATTTTTCACCAAAGCAAATTGCTACTTTTATGAGCCAATGCCTTGTGCTTGGTGTGTATAACGAAGATAACAACGTAGTGCTTTTACAAGCCGAAAGAAATACCACCAATGGCTCTAAAATTGGCTAAATTGGTATTTTAATGCATTAATTTATATTGCACCAAAAATACAATTATTCCCGAAAAATATCCCAATATTGCAAGTAAGGAAATACGCTTTAAGTACCAAAAAAAACGTAAATTTTCCATACCCATTGCAGCTACACCAGACGCCGAACCTATAATTAATGCACTACCACCAGTACCAGTTGTATAAGCCAAAAACTCCCAAAAAAAATGATCGGTTGGGTATTGTTGTAAGCTATACATACCTTGCGTAGCAGCTACTAAAGGCACATTATCTACTAAGGCTGATAATAAACCAATTATAGTAACAATAATTGTATCGCTTTTAAAAGTAGTTGTGAGCCATTGTGCCAAAATAGTTAATTGCCCAGTAGATTGTAAAGCACCAATACTTATTAAGATTCCTAAAAAAAACAATATACTAGGTGTATCTATTTTTTGTAAAGCATTAGCTACTGTTAAAATATTTTTTTCGCCATCTGATTTTGTTTTATGCATAATTTCGGTTACAATCCAAATTATGCCTAAGCCTAATAGTATTGCCATAAATGGAGGCAAATGTGTAATTGTTTTGAAAATAGGCACTAAAATTAATATTGCTATACCAAGTAAAAAAACAAAATTTCTTTCAAAAAGTGGTTTTAAAATTGCAACATCAGATTTTTGAGCCGGTTCTAAAATTCCTTTCATTTTAAAAGAAACAAAAGTAAGAGGAACAATTAAACAAACTAAGCTTGGAATAAAGAGTTGTTTCATTATATTGGTTGCTGTTACCTGCCCTCCTATCCATAGCATGGTTGTTGTAACATCGCCTAATGGAGACCAAGCTCCGCCTGCATTTGCAGCTACAATAGTTATACCTACAAAAAACAAACGTTTTTCTTTTTCATCAATTAATTTTCGCAAAAGCGAAACTATAACTATAGTAGTGGTAAGGTTATCTAAAAATGCCGAAAGAAAAAATGTAATTAAAGCTACAATCCAAAGCAATTTTACAGCACTTTTTGTTTTTATCCTATCCGTTATTACTTCAAAGCCATCATGTGCATCTATTATTTCTACAATAGTCATAGCACCCAGTAAAAAAAATAATATCCCAGATACTTCGGCCAAATGCTTCATCAACAGCTCTGTTACAACATGCTTATCTGGCTGAAAAAGAATATAAATTGTCCAACACAAAACACCCGTAACTATTGCCGATGCAGCTTTATTAACTTTTATACTATGCTCTAAAGTAATTGCAAAATAGCCAATGATAAAAGTTATTAATATTGCTAAACCCATTTTATTTTAATCTTTCTTTTATATCCAATTTATATTTTCTTGCATAATCTTGCGCTACATCATAGCCAGCATCGGCATGCCTAATTACGCCAATTCCTGGATCGTTGCGCAACACACGGGCTATACGCAAAGCGGCTTCGTTTGTACCATCGGCTACTATTACCATACCTGCATGTATGCTGTAGCCCATACCCACTCCTCCTCCGTGATGCAAACTCACCCAACTTGCACCACCAGCTGTATTTACTAAAGCATTAAGTACTGGCCAGTCAGCAACAGCATCGCTACCATCCAACATTGCTTCTGTTTCTCTATTTGGGCTAGCTACACTTCCAGTATCTAAATGATCTCTACCAATTACAATAGGAGCTTTTACTTTACCTGTTCGTACTAGTTCGTTAAAAGCAAGCCCAGCTTTTTCTCTATCTCCTTGCCCTATCCAACAAATACGTGCTGGTAACCCTTGAAATGCAATTTTTTCTTTTGCCATTTTCATCCAACGAATCATGCCTTCATTTTCTGGAAATAATTCCATCATCACATTATCTGTAACAGCTATATCTTCTGGGTCGCCACTTAGTGCGGCCCATCTAAATGGTCCTTTGCCTTCGCAAAAAAGTGGGCGAATATAAGCAGGTACAAAACCTGGAAAATCGAAAGCATTTTCTAACCCTTTTTCTTTTGCCCTTGCTCTCAAATTATTTCCATAATCAAAAGTTATTGCACCATTTTTTTGAAGTTGCAACATTAATTGCACATGCAATTTCATTGCATCATAACTTTTATTTATATACTCATCGGGGTTTTCTTTACGTAAAATATTAGCTTCACTATTACTCATATTGTTTGGCACATAACCAATTAATGGGTCGTGTGCACTTGTTTGATCTGTTAATGTATCTGGCACAATATTTCTACTTATTAATCTTTGTAACAAATCTATTGCATTGCACAAAACACCTATGCTTAAAGCATTTCCTATTTCTTTTGCTTTTAATGCAGCATCTATTGCCTCATCAATATTAGTATATTTTAAATCAATATATTTTGTTTCTAACCGTTTATCAATACGCCACTCTTCTACCTCTGCCACAAGAGCTACTCCCCCATTCATGGTTATAGCTAGCGGTTGTGCACCTCCCATTCCACCAAGTCCTGCTGTTACATTAAATGTACCTTTTAAGCTTCCTCCAAAATGTTTAACTGCCACTGCTCTATACGTTTCGTAAGTTCCTTGTACAATGCCTTGGCTGCCTATGTATATCCAACTACCTGCGGTCATTTGCCCATACATCATTAACCCCTTTTTTTCCAATTCGTCAAAGTGTTTCCAATTAGCCCAATTAGGTACAAGTTGGCTATTGCTTATTAATACTCTAGGAGCGTCTTTGTGTGTTTGCAACATGGCTACTGGTTTGCCACTTTGTATAAGTAAGGTTTCATCATCTTCTAATTCTTTCAGTGCTTTAATAATTAAATCCAAAGATTCAATATTTCTTGCAGCTTTACCTCTACCACCATATACTATCAATTCTTCGGGACGCTCTGCAACATTGGGATCTAAGTTGTTTAATAACATGCGTAGTGCAGCTTCTTGTACCCAACCTTTACAGTTTAATGTTTTGCCTGTTGGAGTTTTGTATTTTTCGTAATTGTAACTCATCGTTTTTTATTGGAATAGAAAGTTAGTTTTCAGAATTATTCTTCAAAATAATGCTTTCGAATTTGTGAAATTTTATATGTCAATATTTTTGGAAATTCAAAATTTTCAAGTATCTCAAAATGCTTATCCATTGTTATAATAAAATTTGCTGAAGCTGCAAAACAACAATCACAAAATTTATTATCATCTGGGTCAACTGAAATTAAATTAAGATGAATAAAATATGAGGATGAGAAGTTAAAAAACCAATAATATTTGATGCAATTTTGGGATTCATTTTATTTTCTAACATTTCCCAATACTCCATAAAAATCTCATGGTTCAGTCATAATATCCAATCCCCATTTAAAATTTCATTAAACATCCATCTATTTTCGTCATCTTTTTTAAAAATAGTAATAAATTCATTTGTATCAATTGCTACTTTTTCTGTTATGTTCATTTTGCCAATTATTATATTCAGTTGTAGAAATATTTTCTTCAGTTAAAAAAACTTAGACAGCATTTGTAGCTTTATTGGCAAAATAGTTTCCAATCATTCATCTAATTTGTAACAAATCTTCATCAGCTACATTTACCGAATATAGTTTTAATAATTCTTTTTGAAGATTACTAAAAGAAGATGGTGTTTCTAATACTTGCATTATTTAAATTTTATATAAAGTTAAGAATTTTATTGCTTTAATAATATCATTATGCAATAACCTATCGGCATCATTAAATGATATTTCATTTCTAAAACTTTCAATAATTTTCTCTAATACTATTGATGTTTTTAAAGGCCTTCTAAACTCAATAGCCTGCACAGCATTAAGCAATTCTATAGCCAATATTTTTTCAACATTATCTATTACTCTTTTGCATTTTACAGCACCATTAGCTCCCATGCTTACATGGTCTTCTTGGTTGTTGCTACTTGGTATAGAATCTATAGATGATGGAGTACACAATTGTTTGTTTTCGCTTACAATACCTGCTGCAGTATATTGAGGTATCATAAAACCAGAATGTAAACCTGGTTTTTTAATTAAAAAAGCAGGCAACCCTCTTTGTCCGCTTATTAATTGATATGTTCTTCTTTCACTTATGCTGCCTATTTCTGCCATAGCAATAGCCAAAAAATCGGCTGCAAGTGCTAATGGTTGACCATGAAAATTACCACCACTTATTATTAAATCTTCGTCAGGAAAAATATTAGGATTATCGGTTACTGAATTAATTTCGGTAATAAAAATATTTTTTACATACGCAACAGTATCATAAGTAGCACCATGTACTTGCGGTATGCATCTAAACGAATAAGGATCTTGTACTTGTTGCTTCTTTTGTGAAACTATTTCGCTTCCTGCTAATAAATTCCTTAAAGTTTCAGCTACCTTTCCTTGCCCTACATGTGGGCGTACATCATGTATGTTTTTGTTTAACGGATCCGCCACACAATCAAAAGCATCGTAACTAATGGCAGCAATTATATTTGCCCATTGCAATAGTTTTTCTGCTTTTATTAAATTATGCAAACCATAAGCTGCCATAAATTGTGTGCCATTTATTAATGCTAAACCTTCTTTGCTTTGCAATTGTACAGGTTGCCAATTTAATATTTCTAATGCATTTGCGGCTGGCATTTTTTTGCCTTTTAAATTTACTTCGCCTAATCCAATTAATGGTAAAGCTAAATGGCTAAGTGGAGCCAAATCGCCAGATGCGCCAAGCGAACCTTGTGTATAAATTATTGGATACATTTTTTCATTATACATATCCATCAAACGTTTTACTGTATCTATTTGCACACCAGAATTGCCATAACTTAATGATTTAATTTTCAACATTATCATCAATTTCACTATTTCTTCAGGTACTTCATCACCTAAACCACATGCATGAGATTTTAATAAATTCTCTTGCAATTCGCACAACTGTGTGTTATCTATTTGTACATTTTGTAAATATCCAAAACCTGTATTAATACCATAATGTAATGCCGTAGGATTTTGCATTTTTTTATCTAAATATGCCCTACATTTTAAAATTTTTTCATGTGCTTGGAAAGTAATAGATACCTGTTGATCAAATGCTAAAAGGTTTTTGATTTGATCAAAATGCGTATGCTTATCATCAAGTGGCAAATAATTGTAACTCATTAAAACTTTGTTTTAATGCTCAATGTATAAAGATTATGAGTATCTTCAAAATTAAAATAATTGTATTTTGCAAATACCATATTTTAGCAAAAAAAACACTCATTTTATTTGCTAATATTGTAATAAAATATTGAAAAATATGTATAGAAGGATTACTCTTTTAAGTTTAACATTTGTTGTTGCTATTACAAATGCTCAATCTGTAAAAATACTCACTAGTGGTACAAAATCGTCGCTTAGAGGGCTTAGTGTGGTGTCTGAAAAAATAATTTGGGCAAGTGGTAGTAATGGAAAAATAGCAAAAAGTTTAGATGCAGGTAATACTTGGGAGTGGTTTACTGTGCCAGGTTTTGAAAAAACAGAATTTAGAGATATAGAAGCTTTTGATGAAAATGAAGCTATAATAATGGCAATAGATTCACCTGCAATAATTTTAAAAACATTGAATGGTGGCAAAAACTGGCGGCAAGTATATAGAAATGATACAAAAGGAATGTTTTTAGATGCCATGTATTTTAGTAATACAGAAAATGGAATTGTAATTGGCGACCCTATTAAATCTGAATTTTTTATTGCAAAAACAAAAGACGAAGGAGAAACATGGCAAGAAGAAAATTATTATAGAAGACCACTAGCAGATAGTGGCGAAGCCTGCTTTGCAAGTAGTGGCACAAATATTTGTGTATTGCAAAATAAAGAAATTGTGTTTGTTAGTGGTGGGTTATCATCGCATTTTTATAAAAATAATGTAGCATTCAAAATACCAATATTGCAAGGTAAAGAAAGCACTGGTGCAAATTCAATAGCTTCAAAAAATAATAAATTTATGATAATTGTAGGAGGAGATTTTACCACAAAAGATGAAACTGTAAAAAATTGTATAATTACAAAAGATGCTGGAAATAATTGGTATATACCTACAAACCCTCCTACAGGTTATAGGAGTTGTATAGAATACATTACTGCCAAAAAATGGATAACTTGTGGGTTAAATGGAGTAGATATTACTTACAACGATGGCAATGATTTTAATAATATAAGCAAAGAAAGTTTTCATACATGCAAGCGAGCAAAAAAAGGAAATGCTGTTTATTTAGTAGGTAACAATGGAAAAATTGGGGTTTTGCTGTTGTGAAAAATAAAAAAAGAGCCATTTACGAAAAATGACTCTTTTTTTAAAATACTAAAAATATATTACATTGCTGCAACTTTTGCAGCCGTTTTTCTATCTCTAGCCATACCTTCTTTATCACCTAATTTTGCTTCGGCAAACTCAGAGCCATAACCAACTGCTTCTTTTATTTGATTTACAGCTGCACCATTTGCAATTAAATCTTTCATTACTTGCTTAGCCCTACTATCGCTCAATGCTTTATTTTTAGCTGCATCGCCACTAATATCAGTATATCCGCCTAGTTTTATAACTACATTTGGATTGGCTTTTAATATTGCTCCTACATTTTTTATTTGTTGCAATGCCTTAGGTGTAGCATAAGTAGTTTTACCCGATACAAATTGTACATCATGTAAATTAAACCAATTTGCTTTTTTATTTACTGTATCAATTTTGCCAATTTTTATAAAATTTACTAATGTATTTTCAAAACCATCTTTTGCAATACCTGTTAGTTTAACACCACTGCCCAAATCTAAATCGGTAGCAGCACCCAAATCGTAATTTACAACACCTGTTACAGTATCTACAGTAACTTTTTGTACTGCAGGTGCTACTACATTAGATGTTGTATCATTTGAAATTACTGGTGCTACAACATCTACTTCTTTTTTATTACAACCTTTCCATATTAAAAAAGCTCCTAGTAATAATAGAAGAGGTAAAAGCCATTTTAACCAACCCATAGATGAAGAACTATTTGTAACATTGGTTACTGCATCGTTAGAATATGATGCTGCAGTAGCAATTTTTTCTTTTACTGGAGCTACTGTTTCTTTATAAATTTCTGCCACTGGCTCTTTAGTAACCACTTCATTTGCAACCGATGCCATTGGTGTTACTTTTGTAGCAGTTGTAATTGGCACTACTTTATTTGCAAAATCGGTTCCTTTAAACTGAAGCAAGGCATTTAATTCTTCTCTTGTTTTATGTGGGCAACTTCTGCCTATTTCGCTATGCTCATTTCTATTGCCAGTATGTTTTGTATGATCGCCACCACCCCACAATAGTAGTAAATGTGCGCCATGCTCTTCTATAACAGAATAACGCTCTACTAAATCGCAATTTTTTAAAATTGCTTTTATACCTCTTTCCATTTTATCGGCATCGGGGTAAGCTTCGCTACGCATTATTATGGTATTTTCATTTACCCATGCAAAGTAATGGTTGCCATTTTCATGTTGAAAAGTAATAAATCCTGGGTGTTCAATCGATTTATTGTTAATTTGTTCTTTGTATTCGCCACAAACTAAATAATCGTCTTGTACTGTAGTTGACATAATTATAATTTTAGATTAAAAAATAAAAGTATTAATATATATTTAAAAAGAAAAAAATATTCTGCTTTTTAAAAATGGAACGACAAACATTACTGCAATTAGTTCATTAAAATAAACTTTATTTAGCCAATATAGAATCTACCACTTCGCCACAATGTAACATGCCTGCATGGTATGTAGGGTGATTTTTACCTAAATAAGGGTTTACAATTTCTTCGCTATTGCTTATCCAATTAGCAGCTATGGAATCGCTAAAAGCCATTGGGCATTTTGCAACAAATAATTTTTGCCCTTCGTAATTTATTGTTGTAAAAAAAGATGGATACAACATTTCTGTCATTGTACTAAAATCATGTCGCATTTCGGTAATATCTGTTTGCACTAAAAGCGAATTTGCGTTGGCTTTAATATCAGCAATATTTCCTTGCACTGTTTCAAAAATACTTGTTGTATCTTTTTTTAATTCTTCTATTGGTAGCCTATCTAATAATGCTATAAAAGCTAATGTATTTGCTTTTGCTGCAGTGGTATCGGCTTCTACAAATGCATTTTTTATACTCAAATATGCATTTACTACACTATCAATGCTTGTATTTAATTTATCGGAATGTTTTTTTAATTTTAAATGCTGTAAAGGCGGAGCTGTAGGTTTATTTTCTTTCTTTTTTACAAAAAACCAATAACCCAAAAATGAAGCAGCAGCTAAGCTGAACAATAAAAATATTTTTTTCATAAATAAAATTTAATTACAAATGTACACAGAACAGTAATGGTAGCAAAACACTCTTACAACATTTTTATTAAATTAAAAAGACTTCCAAATTTTGAAAGTCTTTTTATATTTTTAACCTAAGTAAGCTTTTAAGGCACCGCTGTATCTTGCTTTTTGCAAACGCTTTATGGCTCTTTCTTTTATTTGACGAATACGCTCTTTTGTAAGATCGTATTTATGACCAATTTGTTCTATAGTAACACCATTTTCTCCATCTAAGCCAAAGTATGCATTTACTATTTCTGCTTCTCTTGGGCTTAATGATTTTAATACTCTTCGTATTTCGGATTTTAATGAATCATGCATTACATCTTCATCAGTTTCGCTGCTACCTTTTAGTAAATCGCCCATGGCTACATCTTCGGCTTCATGCACTGGTGCATCTAAAGATGTATGGCGTGTATTGCTTTGGAAAATATTGTTTATTTCTGTTTCACTCATTTCCAACAATTCCGAAAGTTCTTCGGTAGATGGTTCTCTTTCATGCTCTTGCTCAAAAGCCATATATGCTTTATTGGCTTTATTATAAGTACCTATTTTGTTTTGTGGCAAACGTACCAAACGACCTTGCTCTGCCAATGCTTGTAAAATTGATTGACGTATCCACCATACAGCGTAAGAAATAAATTTAAAACCTTTGGTTTCATCAAAACGTTGTGCTGCTTTTATTAAGCCCAAGTTACCTTCGTTTATTAAATCGGATAATGATAAGCCTTGGTGCTGGTATTGCTTTGCAACCGAAACCACAAAACGTAAATTGGCTTGTACTAATTTATCCAAGGCACGCTGATCTCCCATTTTAATTTTTTGAGCAAGAATGGTTTCTTCCTCGGGGGTAATCATAGATATTTTAGAAATTTCTTGCAAGTATTTTTCTACTGCTTGCGAATCTCTATTGGTAATTTGGGTTGCTATCTTTAACTGCCTCATTGTATTTATTTTTTGCTAAATGCTGTGGTACGATATTAAATGCTGGCAAAGGTACATTTTATTGATTGGTTTTCAAAAAAATAATACATAAAATGTTTTGTAGGTTGGGCAAATACTCCTATACAATAATCATGCTAAAAGTATAAAAGTGTAAAATATTTTTTAAACTTTTATACAAAATTAATAAATGATGATAAAAGTTATGCTGCTGATGGGCTGCTGGATAGTAGTGAAAACCGAAGCGTAGCGTAGGTTGTAACGAATAGCCAGAGCAACTGCTGCCATAATTTATGAAGCAAAAAGCCCCTCAAAAAAAATAAAATAAAAAATACAATTTGGCTTGTATATTTTTGCAATATGATTATAGATTTACGATCGGATACGTTTACAAAGCCAAATGCAGCCATGCTGCAAGCCATGTACCATGCACAAGTAGGTGATGATGTTTTTGGAGAAGATCCTACTGTAAATGAATTAGAAAGATATTGTGCCGAACTTTTTAATATGGAGGCTGCTATTTTTTGCCCTAGTGGTACGATGACTAACCAGATAGCTATAAAATGCCATACTCAACCTGGAGATGAGGTTATTTGTGATGTTTTGAGCCATGTATATATTTACGAAGGTGGTGGTATTGCTTTTAATAGTGGTGCACAAGTAAAAGCAATAAATGGTGTAAGGGGTTTATTGGTGGCTAATGATGTAGAGGCTGCAATAAATATGGAAGATGTGCACAAGGCAAATACTGCATTGGTTTGTTTGGAAAATACCGGCAACCGTGGTGGTGGTAGTTGTTACGATTTTGATGAAATAGTGGGAATAAAAAAAGTTTGTGAGGTGCATGGTTTAAAATTGCATTTAGATGGTGCAAGGTTATTTAATGCTTTGGTTGCTACTGGACAAACTGCATTGCAATATGGTAATATTTTTGATAGTATTTCGATATGTCTTAGCAAAGGGCTTGGTGCGCCTGTGGGTAGCATATTATTAGGTAATGCTGCTTTTATAAAAAAAGCAAGGCGTATAAGAAAAGTTTTTGGTGGCGGTATGCGCCAAGCTGGATATATTGCTGCTGCTGGCTTGTATGCTTTACATAATAATATTGATAGATTAGCAATAGACCACTTTCATGCCAAACAATTGGCCGAAAATTTGCTTAGGAAAAGCTTTGTGGGTAAAATGATGCCTGTAGAAACTAATATTGTTATTTTTGAAATATCGGGAAAATATACTGCTCAAAGTTTTTGCGATTTTATGAAAACTAAAGGTATTTTGTGTATGGCTATGTCGGCTACGATTGTACGTATGGTTACACATTTAGATGTGAGTGAGGATATGATTAAGTATGTACTTTATGTTATTGAGGAAATGTAGGGTAATCAGCTAAAAAATTGGAAATAGTTTTAAACTCGGCTTCGTTTTTTAAATCGGTAATTAGTTGTGACAAATTATCGGATAGCTTATTACCGCTGTATTTTTTTAAATAAAACGGCAGTTTAAATTTACTAATATCGGTAAACTCCCATGGGTGAAAATATAATGACAAATATCCATCTTTTTTTAATGTTTTTAATGCCATTTTTTTATAAACAGCGTAAGGTATATTTTTAAAAGCCATCCAAAAAAGTGGAAACCTACAAATTGGTGTTACAGATGTGGGTACAATAACAAAATTATTTTGAGCAAAAATTGTTCTACTTATTTTTAAATTATTATAGCGACCTGGCATATATGTAGGATTAATGGAAGAATCGTATGTATAACCTGCATTTTTAACCAATTGTAAATCTATTTTTTTAAACCTTGGCATTCTTAGACCGTAAATAGGTTTTTCTGTTATTTTTTCTAACTCTATTTTTGATTGCAATAAATCTTCGTTTTTAAAAGTAGAGTGATAAAATGCATGAGAAGCTATTTCATTTTTTTGTGCCAATAGTTTTATAGTGGAGGGAAAGTGCTTTGCAAAATTTGCAGTGGTAAATAATGTTGTTGTTATATTTTGTGCTGTAATTATTTTTGAAATTTCGTCAGTGCCTAATTTCCCAATTTCCATTTGCTCAGTTTCCGAAATTGCTATATTGTATTCTGTAGGCAAATCAAATTCTTCTACATCAAAAGTTAAAAGTATGCTGTTTGATTTTTTCATTTTGAAAATTCAGTTTTTTGCAAATTAACTTTTAAAAATTGTTTTGTATTTATTTGCCAACAAATTATAAGCCAAGTTATAAATGCTGGCAAAGCTTTTAAAGCATAAGCTCTTATAAAATGCTCTCTTACATAAGGTGTAACTAAATCGGTACCTGCAAGCGATGTAATAATAAAAGCAAAAGCAAAAAATATGTTTGCAACCTTTGTATTTGGTTGCAAATAATACCACAAACATATTGCCGGAAAAGCAATGATATAGGTAGAAGACTCGGAACCTGTACTAAAAATAACCACAAAAAGTAAAACACTACAAAGTAAATAAAGCCTATATCGTATATCGCTATAATATTTTATTTGTAAATATTGTGTGCTAAATAAAAAAATTGCCGACAAATAAATAAAAATATTATTGCCATCAGCAAAAGAAAAAATACGCTGAGCCATTCCCATAACACTAATATTTTGAAAATTATTTGTGTTATTTAAATCGGTGTTGTGTATAGATTTTGCAGTAAGTGCTGCAAGCCAATCTTTATAGCATTGTATTATAAAAGAATAGCTAGAAATTGCCATTGGCAACACAAAAAAAACTGCCGACCAAAATATAAAATACAAAACAAACTTTGCCTTATTTTTACTAAAAAAGAAAAAAGCCAAACCAACAATGCCATATATTTTTATAAAAGTGGCAAGTAATATAAAAAATAACGCCCAAAAATCTTTACCCTTATTTATATACACAAACCCCAATAAAATACATGCTGCAATAAATGCATTGCTTTGGTAATATGATGCCACATTCATCATCTCTAAAGCATTTAAAATAATTATTGCAATTTTTATATTTTTATTTATTGGCAGTTGCATTATTGCATAAAACAATACTGAAGCCAAAAACAGAAGCCAAAAAAATGAGCCCCAAAATATTGAAAAAAGTGCAAATGGTGCTATTACTATGCTAAAAATTGGACCATATAAATTTACATCGCCATACTCTAACGGATATTGTGTATATAAGTTTTTAAACGCTGTTGTATGAAAATAAACTTGGCGAAATATTAAAAAATTATTGTTGCCAGAATTGTGCAAAATTGTAAGCAAAATTGCTAGAATTACTAAACCAAACCACAATAATATTGCCAACTTATAATCTTTTAAAAAATCAGCTTTGAGCAAATATTGTTTTACTTTTTGCATCAACTTTCAATATTTGTTTGGCTTACAATATACTGTGGCCTTCCTTTGCCTTGCATAAATGTTTTGCCAAGGTAAAGCCCTACAATACCCAATATCATTAAATTTAAACCTCCAAAAAATACAATTGTAGCAATAATAGATGCCCAACCAGAAATAGCAAAACCATTTATTTTACTATAAATTATATAGGGAATATATAAAATTGATAAAGTCGAAAAAACAAAGCCCAAATAAATAGCTATTGTAAGTGGTTTTGTGCTAAAAGAAGTAATGCTTTGTATAGCAAGTTTAAAAAGCATACTAGTTTTATAGGTAGATTTGCCATGGTTTCTTTCACTAGGGTTGTAAGGTAAACCTAGCTGCTTAAACCCAGCCCATTTTATAAGTCCTCTAAAAAATAAAGTATCTTCTGGTAGGTTTGCTAAGCAATCAACAACTTTTTTATCTAAAATTCTAAAATCAGAAATACCGTTTTCTAATTTCACATCGGATAAAGCATTTAAAGTTTTGTAAAAAGTTGTAGAAAAAAAACCAGACAAAGTACTTGCATGTTTATTTTTATTTTTTCTAAAATAATATACAACTTCGTAACCACTCTCCCATTTATGAATTAATTCAGTTATTAGATTTGGAGCATGCTGCAAGTCGGCATCCATAGTTATTACAGCATTGCCAGTGCTTTTTCTTAAGCCTGCGCAAAGTGCATTATCTTTCCCAAAATTTCTAGAAAAACTTATATACAAAACAGAATTGTCTGCGGCTGCAATTTTTATAATATTTGGCAATGTTAAGTCTGTACTTCCATCATCAATAAATATAATTTCGTACAAATATTCAGAAAACTGAACAAAAATATTTTTTACTGCTAAATAAATGGCATCTACATTATTTTGCTCATTAAACACAGGAAGCAATACGGATATTTTTTTTTGCATTTTGCCTTAATTATATTTTGCAATTTAATAGAAATACATTTCCTAAAATTAAACTTCGTTAAAAATATTTACGCAAAATTTTACACCAATTCTATTACCGTTATTTCGGGCAGTACTCCTACTCTACCTGGATAACCTAAAAACCCAAAACCCCTATTTACATACAATTTTTGTTTAACATCTTCATACAATCCGCCCCATTGCTTATATACATATTGTATAGGACTCCATTTAAAACCAGGAATTTCTATACCAAATTGCATACCATGAGTATGTCCACTAAGCATCAAATCTATATCTCCGTATTTAGGTTTTACTTCTGCATCCCAATGGCTAGGGTCGTGGCTCATAAGTATTTTAAATGCATATTTTTCTGTACCTGTGTAAGCCAAATTCATTTTACCATATTTAGGAAATCTAGCCTTTGCACCCCAATTTTCTATACCTAATAAAGCAATTTCATCTCCATCTTTTTTTAAAGCCACATGTTCGTTCATCAACAACCTCCAACCCAAATCGGCATGTACTTTTTGTAAATTTATTAAATTCTGCTCTTTACTAACACCATCAATAGGCCATTTTACATAATCGCCATAATCATGATTGCCTAAGGTAGAAAAAACACCCATTGGTGCTTTTAATTGGCTAAAAATAGGCATAAAATCTTTCATTTCAGTAGCCTTATCATTTACCAAATCGCCAGTAAATAAAATTAGATCTGCCTTTTCGTTCAATATCATATTTACACCATGTTGTACTGCAGGTAAATCCATTAAGCTACCGCTATGTATATCACTTATATGTACTATACGCAAGCCTTTAAACGCTTTTGGTAAATTATCAAAACTTAATTTTACTCTTTTTATGTGATAGTTATATTTATTTGAAAACCCATTTATAAAAGTGCCAAAAAGAGTACCTCCAGCTGTAATACCAAGCCAACTTAAAAAAACCGAACGACTTATACCATTATCGCCCATAGTATCAATTTCGGTATTATTAAAAAGCAATTTACCTGCAAGCCATTGGATACTTCTACGCAAATCATCTACCAAAAAGAAAACCAATGCTACCAATTTTGCAAAAAACAAACCAATAATTAAAGCAAAAAGATAGGTGCGTATTTTTTTACCCAAAAAATTATAATCGCTAAACACAAATAGCAAAAAGCCTGCTATTGCCAAAATGGTTATACCCCAATATATTACATACACAATTGTTTTTGCTTTTGGAGTTAAGTTTTGTGATACTACTTTTACAGCCTGAAAAAAATAAAAATCAAGCACAAGCATTAAGCCTATAAAAATAAATACACCCAAAGGAGATTTCATACAAAAAATATTAATTATGTATTAAAAAAGTAAAAACTCTTCCAGCTGTTTTTCAATTACTGCCAAAGTGTTTTTATCATCTATTTTATTATTACTATTTACCAATGTATGTACAACACTAATTGGTAATCTATTTGGGTGTACAATCATTTTTAGGTGCAATGCAGTACCAGTAAGGTGTTCGAGCCCACGCAAGTTTCCAGCCCTCCCACTACTTACACCAGTAAGCAATACCTTTTTATTCGTCCATACATTTGCAGCATCACTATTATCCAACATTAATTTAAAAATGCCGGGGTACGATCCATGATATTCTGGGACTATAAAAATAAACATATCGGCTTTTTTTAAAAATGCATTTTCCATCATTTCAAAATCGTTGTTTCTTTCAAAAACATTTACCTCATCTAACGAAAGTAATTGGCAAGTAATCTTTTTTTTGCTCAAAATTTCATGATATACTTTTGCAACTTTTTTAGTGTTGCTATCCTTCCTATTAGTACCTGCAATAATTGTAATCATAATTTTATTTTATTGGGCTATAAGCAGCATAACATTTTTCGGCTTCGGTTAAGGCTATTCGTTACAAGTCCTCATTTCGGTTTCGCTACGCTACACCTACATTCCGGGCTTTCCACTTCTATCCTTCAGCCCTTCACCATCATATCATTTAAAAACATTAAAAACAAGCTTTCAACAATTATATTTTTTTTGCCCAAAATTGTCGAAGTTTGCAAAAATATCTTCAATAATTTACATTTGAAGCAAATTTCCCAAATTAACAAATAAATAAGCGGAAACTACATGGCAAGAATAATAGGAATAGCAAACCAAAAAGGAGGCGTAGGCAAAACCACCACAGCAATAAACCTTGCTGCCAGTTTAGCAATTTTAGAATATAAAACTCTATTGGTAGATGCCGACCCACAGGCAAATAGCACTACTGGCTTTGGTTTCGACCTACAAAACATTACAAAAAGCTTGTACGATTGTATGGTAAATGAAGCTACGGCAAACGATGTAATTTTAAAATCGGATATGGCTTTTTTAGACATAATTCCATCACATATAGATCTTGTAGGTGCCGAAATAGAAATGATAAACTACCCAAATAGAGAAGGAATACTAAAAAATATTTTAGAAACAGTAAACGAACAATACGATTTTATTATCATTGATTGCTCACCATCTTTGGGCTTAATTACTGTAAATGCTTTAGTAGCCGCCAATAGTGTGGTAGTGCCTGTACAAACAGAATTTTTTGCATTAGAAGGATTGGGTAAATTATTAAACACCGTAAAAATTGTGCAAAACAGGCTAAACACCGAGTTGCAAATAGAAGGTATATTAATGACAATGTACGATGGGCGTTTGCGACTTTGCAACCAAGTAGTAAGCGAAGTACGAAGGCATTTCGACGAAATGGTTTTTAGCAGTATTATACATAGAAATACAAAACTAAGCGAAGCACCAAGTTTTGGCAAGCCTGCAATTTTGTACGATGCCGATAGCAAAGGAGCTATAAATTATTTAAACCTTGCCAAAGAAATTTTACAAAAAAATAATTTAACCAAAATAACAAACGCAGCAAAAGAAATTAATTAAATACCACATTAAAATTATATGAGTTTATCTAAAAAAAACGATGCCCTAGGTAAAGGAATAAGAAGCCTTTTGCAAAATATAGATGTAGATTTAAAAAACACAGCTGGCAATTTAAAGAACGAAGTAGCCGAAAAAAAAATAGGTGTACAAAGAGTTTCTTTAGATGAAATTGAAGTAAACCCAAATCAACCCAGAAAAGATTTTGACGAAACAGCATTGAGCGAATTAGCTGCATCAATAAAAATGCACAATATCATTCAGCCACTTACAGTATCGGCAATACCTGGGGGTAAATACCGATTAATAGCTGGCGAAAGAAGATATAGAGCATCTAAAATAGCAGGTTTAAAAGATGTACCTGTTTACATCAGAGAAGCCAATGCCGACCAACTTTTAGAACTAGCATTACTAGAAAATTTACAAAGAGAAAACTTAAATGCAATAGAAATTGCATTATCGTATAAGCGATTAATGGAAGACTTAGATTATACGCAAGAAAAAGTAGCAGAGCGTATGGGCAAAGAACGTAGCACTGTTACCAATTATATACGCTTGCTAAAATTGCCACCCGATATACAAATAGCAGTACGCAACAATATTATAAGCATGGGGCATGCAAGGGCACTTATAAATGTAGATGCAGTAGATAAGCAATTATTTATTTTTTCAGAAATAAAAAACAAACAATTATCGGTACGACAAACCGAAGATTTGGTTCGTAAAATGTACACAGGCTCAGGTATTGTTAAAACTTCTGTAAAAACGGGCTTACCGCCAGCATTTAAGAAAATAGAAGATAATTTAGCATCTAGCTTTGGCACAAAAGTAATTTTAAACCATAGCAAAAAAGGAAACGGCAGCATTACTTTCGATTATTATTCGTTAGACGAATTAAATGGGCTGCTAGATAAGTTGAAGATTAATGTAAGCTAATGAAATATTTTTTTTGTTTTTGTATTGTAATTTTAAACAGTTTTTTTGTAATTGCCCAAAAAAAAGTTATTGTAGAAAAAGATTCCATAGTAACAATTACGCCAACTAATTTTTCTAAATATATAGACACTGCTGCATTAAGAAAGTACAATCCTAATATTGCCATAAAACGTTCGGCAATGCTGCCAGGTTGGGGTCAATACACTAATAAAAAGATATGGAAAATACCTATAGTGTACGCTGGTATAGGAATTCCTGCATATTTGTTTTTTAGAAATAATAAACAGTACAAAGAATCGAGAGCGGCTTATAACAATGCTACCGATGGCAACCCAGCAAACGATTATTTAATAAAATCGCCATACAACCAAGTAATAAACAACCCCGAAAGAATTAGAGTTTTTAGTAGGCAAGTAAGGCAAAACCAAGATTATTCTGTTTTGTTTTTTATACTATTTTGGGGACTAAATGTAGCCGATGCTGCTGTAGATGCTAACCTTAAAACATTTGATGTAAATGATAATTTGAGCCTTAAAATTAAAGCAGGTTATAGCGAATTAGCAAATACAAAAGGGCTAAGTTTAGTTTTAAATATTGGAAAGCGAAAATAATAATACATAGCAAAAATATTATAAATGAAAATTGCACTAATTGGATATGGCAAAATGGGCAAGGCAATAGAAGAAATTGCAATGCAAAAAGGGCATGAAATTGTATTGAAAATATCAAAAAGTAATGTTGCAGATTTCACTCTTGAAAATGTACAAAAATGCGATGTAGCTATAGAATTTACAAACCCAGAAAGTGCTATCGCAAATTTAAAATTATGTATAAACTCTGGTGTGCCAGTAATATGTGGTAGCACAGGCTGGGGAGAGTATGAAGAAGAGCTACAAAATTATTGCAAATCTAAAAATGGGTCACTTTTACATTCAAGTAATTTTAGTATAGGTGTAAATATTTTTTTTGAAATAAATAAAAAATTGGCACATCTTATGGCTACACAAAAAGAATATAATGTAGCTATTGAAGAAATACATCATACACAAAAAAAAGATGCACCAAGTGGTACAGCAATTACTATTGCTAAGCAAATAATATCTGAGCGTAGCGATAAAAATAAATGGGTATTGAGTAAAGAAAATAACAACAACGAAATAAGTATTACTAGTAAAAGAATTGATCCAGCACCTGGCACTCATATTGTTTCTTACAATTCAGTTATTGATAATATTACCATTATTCATACAGCTCATAATAGGCAAGGCTTTGCATTTGGTGCAGTATTAGCAGCAGAATATATTTTAGGAAAAAAAGGTATTTTTGGTATGAAAGATGTACTCAATTTTTAAATTGCTATTTTTTTATGAAATTTAAGCAAAGTAGGATTAAGCTATCTAAACCTGAAAAACACCTACCTTAAACTCATCTATTTTCCAATTATTATTTGCAGCAGCAATACCTTCGCTAATTATATTTCTAGTTTCTATTGGGTTTATTATGGCATCTACCCATAAACGTGCAGCTGCGTATTGTGCTTTAGTTTGTGCTAAATATTTATTGGTAATTTTATCTAAAATAGTTTTTTCTTCTTCGGCAGTTACATCTTGCCCTTTTGCTTTCATAGCTGCTACTTGTATTTGCAACATGGTTTTAGCAGCTTGTTCTCCTCCCATAACAGCTATTTTTGCCCCTGGCCAAGCATATATAAATCGAGGGTCGTAGGCTTTGCCACACATGGCATAATTGCCTGCCCCATAAGAGTTGCCTATAATTATTGTAATTTTAGGCACTACACTGTTAGCTACAGCATTTACCAGTTTTGCTCCATCTTTTATAATGCCACTGTGTTCGCTTCTGCTACCTACCATAAAGCCTGTTACATCTTGCAAAAAAACTAATGGTATTTTTTTTTGGTTACAATTCATAATAAACCTAGCTGCTTTATCGGCACTATCGTTATAAATTACACCGCCTAATTGCATTTCGCCTTTTTTCGATTTTATAACTAGCCTTTGGTTTGCTACTATACCTACAGCCCACCCATTTACCCTTGCATAACCACATACTATTGTTTTACCATAATCTTGCTTAAATTCATCAAAACTATTGGCATCTACAATAGTATTTATTACTTCAAGCACATCGTATGGCTTACTATTATCGGCAGATAAAATACCATAAATATCTTCCATTTTTTTTGATGGTAATTGTGGCGCTATTCTATTAAAACCTGCTTCTTGCTTTTTGCCAAGTTTACTTATTATGCTTTTTACTCTATCAAGGCATGCTTGTTCGGTTTTAAATTTATAATCGGCTACGCCGCTTATTTCGTTGTGCATAGCAGCTCCACCAAGGTTTTCGGCATTGGTATCTTCTCCTACTGCTGCTTTTACTAAATATGGTCCTGCCAAAAAAATAGAACCAGCTCCTTCTACCATAAGTGTTTCATCGCTCATTATGGGTAAGTATGCTCCACCAGCTACACATGCACCTGTTACAGCTGCTATTTGTGTAATACCCATGGCACTCATTTTTGCATTGTTTCTAAATATTCGGCCAAAATTCTCTTTATCAGGAAAAATTTCGTCTTGCATAGGTAAAAAAACACCAGCACTATCTACAATATAAATTACTGGCAAATGATTTTCCATTGCAATTTCTTGCATTCTTAAATTTTTTTTACCAGTTATGGGAAACCAAGCGCCTGCTTTTACGGTTTGGTCGTTTGCTATAATTACACATTGCCTACCGCTTACATACCCAATACCACTCACAGTGCCGCCAGCTGGGCAACCACCATATTCTTCGTACATTTCAAATCCTGCAAATGCTCCAATTTCTATAAATGGTTTATCATCATCGCAGAGGTAAGCAATACGCTCACGGGCTACCAATTTGTTTTTTTCTTTTTGTTTTGCTTGGCTCTTTAATCCTCCACCTTCGTATATTTTTTCTAGCTGGTGTTTTACTGCACTCCAAGCAAGTTTTTGTTCATCTTCGTTTTTATTAAATTGAATATCCATTTTGCTTTTTTATGAATGGCAATTTAGGGAATAGTACTTAGTATTGAGTATTTAGTATTGAGATTTTAGCACTATGAAAGTAGAAATTACATTATGAATTTGTTTTTTACTTTATAGATGATAAAAAATTCTTTTTTTTGGTTAATATTTATCTCCATAAAAATTCTTATCCTTTCTTATCTTCGCTGCATTCCAAGCTGCACAATTAAAGCTGAATTAAGATATTCTGTACAAGAGTGCGACGCCAATGAAGCTCAATATAGCTGCTTCTTTGTTTGGACAAAAAAGAAACAAACATTAATATAAAAAAGGGAGTTTGAGTTTTCTGAGACCAATCTTAGTACTCAATACTACATACTCAATACTAGAAAAGCATGAGCAAAGAACTTACAAAAAGAGCCGATAACTATTCGGAATGGTATAATGAATTAGTGGTAAAAAGCCAGCTTGCTGACCATTCGGCAGTACGAGGGTGTATGGTTATAAAGCCCTACGGATATGCTTTATGGGAAAACATGCGTGACCAATTAGATAAAATGTTTAAGGATACAGGGCATGTAAATGCATACTTTCCATTATTTGTACCTAAGAGCTTGTTTGAAGCTGAAGAAACCAACGCCGAAGGCTTTGCGAAAGAATGTGCTGTTGTAACACATTATCGCTTAAAAGCCGACCCAAACAATAAAGGAAAATTGATTGTGGATCCCGATGCAAAACTAGAAGAAGAGCTAGTAGTAAGGCCTACAAGCGAAGCTATAATTTGGAACACTTACAAAGGGTGGATACAATCTTACAGAGACTTACCATTACTTATAAACCAATGGGCTAATGTAGTGCGTTGGGAAATGCGTACTCGGTTATTTTTGCGTACAGCCGAATTTTTGTGGCAAGAAGGTCATACGGCACATGCTACAAAAGAAGAAGCGGTAGAAGAAACTGTAAAAATGGTAAATGTATATGCCGATTTTGTAGAGCAGTATATGGCTGTGCCAGTAATAAAAGGTGCAAAAACAGCCAGCGAACGTTTTGCCGGTGCCGAAGATACTTATTGTATAGAAGCATTAATGCAAGATGGTAAAGCATTACAAGCTGGTACTTCACATTTTCTTGGTCAAAATTTTGCCAAAGCTTTTGATGTAAAATTTAGCGATAAAAATAACAAATTAGAGTACGTGTGGGCTACAAGTTGGGGTGTATCTACAAGGTTAATAGGTGCTTTAATTATGGCACATAGCGACGACCAAGGTTTGGTAATGCCACCAAAAATTGCCCCAATACAAATTGTAATAGTGCCAATATACAAAGGCGAAGAAAGCAAACCTGTAATAGATGAAAAGGCTCAAAGTATTATGAATGCTTTGAAATTATTGGGTGTGAGGGTAAAATACGATGATAGTGACAATGCAAGACCCGGTTGGAAATTTGCTGAATATGAATTAAAAGGTGTGCCAATTAGAGTAGCTATTGGTATGAGAGATTTGGAAAATAATAATGTAGAAGTGGCTCGTAGAGATACAAAAGAAAAACAAACGATTTCGGTAGATGGAATTGTAGATTATTTAAAGAATTTATTGAACGAAATACAACAAAATATTTTTGATAGAGCACTTGCTTTTAGAAACGAAAATATTACCGAAGTAAATACTTGGGATGAATTTGTAAAAGTATTAGATGAAAAAGCCGGATTTATATCTGCTCATTGGGATGGCACTGCCGAAACCGAAGAAAAGATAAAAGAACTTACAAAGGCTACAATAAGATGTATTCCTTTAAATAATAAACAAGAAAATGGTATTTGCGTATTGAGCGGAAACCCCAGCACAGAAAGGGTTTTATTTGCAAGGGCGTATTAGCAATAGATAATTTGAAAATGAATAAGCTATTAGCTTTATATTTATTTTTTTATGACTATAATAATTTGTAGATTATTTTTTTATTTACAACCCAAAACATGATAGAATGAAAAGAATTTTTTCTTTTGTAATTTTATCAGTGATAATTTTTTCTTGTAAAAAAGATTTATATTATTTTCTATTAGTATAAAAAACTTTCTACAAAACCAGTAAAACGGCAACTATTTTTACAAAATCTTCTACTATTATTCCATTACTCTCATTTATCTTTGTAAAAATTTAATAACCATAGCATGGCAGATTTGTCGCTTTTTAATCCAAACGATTTAGGTAACCCCAATAATAATATTTTTGGTCTTCCGTTTTCTGAAGACGAAGCTAAGCTAGTGATACTTCCAGTGCCATGGGAAGTAACAGTAAGCTACAATGCAGGCACAGCAAGAGCTGCCGATCATGTATTTGTAGCTAGCTTGCAAGTAGATTTATTTGACCCCGAATATAAAGACCTTTGGAAACAAGGTTTTTATATGCGCAAAACAGATAAAAAAATACTTACAAAAAGCGATTATTTAAGAAAAGAAGCTGAATTGTATATTAGTTATATCGAACAGGGAGATGCCGTAGCCGATAATAAGTTTATGTGCAAAACACTTAGAGAAATAAATGAAGGCAGTGTATTTCTAAATAATTGGGTGTATGAGCAAACAAAAGATTTACTAAGCAAAGGTAAGCTGGTTGGTCTTTTAGGAGGCGATCACAGTACACCATTTGGCTATTTAAAAGCAATTGCTGAGCATTATATAGATTTTGGAATTTTACAAATAGATGCACATATGGATTTGAGAAAAGCATATGAAGGTTTTAACTATTCGCATGCATCAATAATGTATAATGCTTTACAAGAAATTTCTCAAATAAAAAAACTGGTACAAGTAGGCATTAGAGATTTCTGCGATGAGGAGTTTGATTATATGTGTAATAGCAATGGAAGAATTAGCACTTTTTTTGATAAAGACATAAAAGAAAGAATGTACGAAGGCGATTTATGGAAAAATATTGTAGAAGAAATTATAAACCAATTGCCGCAAAATGTTTTTATAAGTTTTGATATTGATGGGTTAAAACCTATGCTTTGCCCACATACTGGCACGCCTGTACATGGTGGTTTCGAAGTACAAGAAATATTTTATTTATTTAAAAAAGTAATGCAAAGTGGTCGTAAAATTATAGGTTTCGACTTAAACGAAATAGGCGTAAGCCATAATGAGTGGGATGAAAATGTTGGAGCAAGAATACTATATAAACTTTGTAATATTTTAACTTCAAGTAATATTTAAGTTGAACCAATTTGAAATAGAAATACCAAACGAAAAAAAGAAGACCTACAATATAGTTACGTTTATAATACTCACTTTAAATTTTGTAGGTTTTGGCTATGTACTAATTCAAACAAGTGGATACTTTTCCTTAATAGCCACTATAGGCTTACTCTTACATGCAATAGCATGGTTTTATTATTTACTTAATAAAAAACATATTTCTTCGCCAAATATTGAAATTTCGATTATTTTAAATGCAATTTTGTGGTTATTTTTTGGAAATATATGGCTAGGCGTTTTTCAAATCTTTTTTGGCATTTTTGGTTTTTTTGCAAACAAGCCAACTATAATAAAATTTTCAAATGTTGGAATCTATTACCCATCATTTCCTGTAAAAAAATATACTTGGCAGCAACTTAACCAAGTTATTTTAAAAGACAATGTACTTTCACTAGATTTTGAAAATAATACTTTTTTGCAATTTGAATTAGGAAAAACTATAGCAGAAAAATTTGACACTATAAGTTTTAATACATTTTGTAAAAATCATGTTACAAAAAATAAATAGGAATATCAAAAAGTAACTTACCAAGCCCTTACAAACTTTCCATTTAGTATTTTCATTAAATAAACATGCTTATTCTCAAAATAATCGGGTATAGCATTATTTTTATTTAGGTAAACAGGTTTAAAATTAAAATCGGTTACAATTTTATTTCCATTATCGTTTAAATGGCTGGTAAAATCGTTAGGATATTTGGTTAAAAGATTTACAAATACATAAACCGATTCAAAACCTTTACATACCATTTCGCTTGCATTTCCTTTAAATTTTTTATTAAAAGCAGTTTGAATTTTTTTACTATAAATATCTGTTTTTGGATTGTAATATGCTGCAGTGCATACAATTGGAAATTCCTTTAAAGTAATTGTTTTTAATTCCGAGAAAGACTCCCAATTTGGCATTCCAATAACCTCCAATGGGTAAGATTTAGATATATCAAAGCTAGCATTTACCAATTCTTTGGCAAAATCATCATTGAGGCTAGCTCCAATTATTACTGATGTGCGGTTACTATCCAATTTATCTTTTAAGGTAGCATAATCATCGGTAAAATTTATAGTTTCTATTGCTAACAAAGGCATTCCATCTCTTTCATTTATACTTTTAAAATAACTGGCAATCTTATCTTCTTGACCACCTTTTTGGCGGCATAAGTAAATTTTATCGGTACCATGTTTTTGCATAATGTAACTATAAATGCTTTCGCAATGTGCCCTCAAAGTAGCATTTTGCATTACAAAAAATGGGTTAGCAGTAATACCTCCATCACTTGGTGATGTAGCCGAAATAAATGGTATATTTTTTTGCTTAGCAAATGTGGCAAGTTGTAATAACTCAGCATCTTTTACCGAGCCTATAATCATATCCAAACTGTCTAATCTCCCATTTTTTATTAACCAACTTATGTTTTCCAATTCGGCTTTGCTATCATAAACATTTGCTTTAATAGTACCTTTTGATAAAGGCAAACTATCTAATGCAATTTTAGCACCTTGTACAAAATCGAACCCAGGTTGGGTAAACTTAGGGACTCCTTTAGCATATTTATAAAAAGTGCCATCAAAAGCAGAATCTAAATATAATGGCGAAAATATAGCCACTTTGTAATTTTTTGTTGGCACTACTTGTGCATACAAAAATGTACTTGTAATACTTAGCAAAATTGCAATACTAAAAAGTGTAATTTTTTTTGTCATTTGGTTGGTTTCTTTTAAATTTTGTAACTATATCAGCTACGAATGCACGTATAAATATTCAAAGTTAATGTTCAATGTTCAGTGTTTAATAAAGCATCTTAATACTAAATACTCAATACTAAATATTCAATACTAATAAATCTACTCCCACTCTATCGTAGCTGGTGGCTTACTACTAATATCATATACCACTCTATTTATACCTTTTACATTATTTATAATTTCATTGCTCACTTCTGCCAAAAAATCGTATGGTAAATGTGCCCAATCTGCTGTCATACCATCCACAGATGTTACAGCTCTTAATGCAATTGTAAATTCATACGTACGCTCATCTCCCATAACACCTACACTTTTTACAGGCAACAAAATAGTACCTGCTTGCCACACTTTATCGTATAACTGGTGTTTTTTTAGCAAGTTGGTATACACTGCATCTGCTTCCTGCAATAATCGTACCTTTTCTTCAGTTACATCGCCAAGTATTCTTATACCAAGCCCAGGTCCAGGAAAAGGATGCCTTCCTAATATATCTGTAGGTATGCCAAGTTCTGCACCTATTTTACGAACCTCATCTTTAAACAATGCTCTCAAAGGTTCTACAATTTTCAAGTGCATTTTTTCGGGTAAGCCTCCTACATTGTGGTGCGATTTTATCGTTATTGCCAAGCCATTTACTGCAGCCGATTCTATAACATCTGGGTAAATTGTACCTTGCCCCAAGTAAGTAATATCTGATAATTTCTTAGCTTCTTCTTCAAAAATATCAATAAAACTACTACCTATAGCTTTACGTTTTTCTTCTGGGTCAGTTTTATCAGCTAGTTTTTTGTAAAAATGAGCCGAGGCATCTACACCCTTTACATTTAGCCCAAGTTTATTGTATATTTCTAGTACTTCTTCAAATTCATTTTTGCGAAGCAAGCCATTATTTACAAAAATACCATACAAATTTTTGCCTATTGCTTTATGCAAAAGTGTGGCAGCAACAGTACTATCTACACCACCGCTCAAGCCCATTACTACTTTGCTATTGCCTAATTGTGTTTTTAAATTTTCTACCGTTTCGGTAATAAAATGTGCTGCTGTCCAATCTTTTTTGCAACCACATATTTTTACCAAAAAATTATCAATCATTTTTTTGCCTTCGGCCGAGTGGTACACTTCGGGGTGAAACTGTAAACCATAAATAGCATTTTTAGATTCTTTATCATTTACAAAAGCAGCAATTGGAATACTATCCGTATTTCCAATTAAATTAAACCCTTTTGGCAAAGTTTTTATACTATCACTATGGCTCATCCATACCTGCGATGTGGTTGGCAAACCGTCCATTAATAAATTTTCGCAAACAATATTTAATAATGCCCTACCGTATTCTCTTTTATTACTTTTTGCTACCTCTCCGCCAAATATTTTTGCAGTAAGTTGTGCACCATAGCATATACCTAGTACGGGTACTTTTGAAGCAATTGCCTCAATATCAATTATTGGTGCATTAGTTTCGTTTACACTACAAGGTGAGCCCGATAATATTACACCTTTCAAATATGAATCAAACACAATTTCATTTTGAAATGGAATTATTTCACAATAAACATTGGCTTCTCTAACAACTCGGGCTATAAGTTGGGTATATTGGGAGCCAAAATCAAGTATTAATATTTTATCTGTCATAATTTTGGCAAAAGTAATTTTTTTTTGCGACAATAATATTGTCAGCCTACCTTATATAACACATTAATTTTCTAGTAATTAAATAACAAATATTCATTTTAAAAAAAAGTTGTAACTTTAATTGAATTATTAAAATATGAAATCAAAAGAAGAAATAGTAGAAAATTGGTTGCCACGCTATACTGGCAACGCTTTGGCAAATTTTGGAGAGTATATATTACTTACCAATTTTAGTAATTATGTAACCATGTTTGCCCAATGGAACAACGTAGAAATTATCGGAAAAGATAGACCAATGCAATGCGCCACTTCAAATAATATTACCATTATTAATTTTGGTATGGGTAGCCCAGGTGCAGCTACTATAATGGATTTGCTTACAGCCATAAAACCAAAAGCTGTTTTATTTTTAGGCAAATGTGGCGGATTAAAAAAGCGAAACAAAATTGGCGATTTAATTTTGCCAATTGCAGCTATCAGAGGCGAAGGTACCAGCAACGATTATTTTCCTGCCGAAGTACCAGCACTGCCAGCATTTGCTCTTCAAAAAGCAATATCTACTACCATTAGAGATTATGAAAAAGATTACTGGACTGGTGTATGCTATACCACAAACCGCCGTGTTTGGGAGCATGACGAAATTTTTAAAGAATATCTTCAAAAAGTAAGGGCTTATGCCATAGATATGGAAACAGCCACCATATTTTCGGTAGGTTTTTACAACAAAATACCTACAGGTGCATTGCTACTAGTAAGCGATAGCCCTATGATACCCGAAGGCGTAAAAACCGAAGCTAGCGACATTGCCGTTACCACACAATTTGTAGAAGATCATTTAAAAATTGGAATTGATTCTTTAAAACAATTAATAAACCGAGGCTTAACAGTAACTCATTTGCAATTTTAAATTTGAAAAAATACAGATGAGATTTTGCATTTTTTTTAGCATTAGCTGCAAAACATTGTAATATATTTGTACAATGCTATTTACTACAATCTTTTTTGCCCCAAAAGGGGCAAAAAAGTATTTACACTATTATCACTGCTATGCTCATTGGCTGTACTTTAATCAGCTCTATAGAAACAAAATTGTACAAAAAAATATTGTAATTTATTTTTTCAAAACTTATTACATTTTATTTTATCTTGTAGCATGCTCCCATTGGTACAAATAAAAAACCTGCAAGTTTCTTTTAAGCAAGAAAACAATACAGTACAAGCTGTAAAAAATATTTCTTTCGATATTTTAAAAGGAAAAATAACTGCATTAATTGGAGAGAGTGGCTCTGGCAAATCGGTAACAGCACTATCGTTTATGCAATTACTGCCCAAACAAGCTACAATACAAGGGCAAATGTTGTTTTGCCAAAACGAAAACACTGCTATAAACCTTAATACAATTTCCGAAAAAGAAATGCGGCAATTGCGGGGCAATAAAATAGCAATGATTTTTCAGGAGCCAATGACATCGCTAAATCCAGTACATACCTGCGGGGCACAAGTAATGGAATCATTAATGCTTCATAAAAACATAACAAAAAAACAAGCATTACAAGAAACAATAGCATTATTTACAAAAGTAGAACTGCCAGTACCAACCCAAATGGTAAAAAGGTATCCGCACCAAATAAGTGGTGGGCAAAAACAAAGAGTAATGATAGCCTTAGCTATGTGTTGTAGCCCAGCTTTGCTAATTGCCGATGAACCAACTACAGCATTAGACGTAAGTGTACAAAAAAACATATTGCAACTGTTACAAAAATTACAAGCCGAAAACAATATGGCTATACTTTTTATTACCCACGACCTTACGCTTGTAGCCAATATAGCCAACGATATTGTAGTAATGTACAAGGGCGAAATAGTAGAAAAAGGAAATGCAAAAAAAGTATTGCAACAACCTCAACACAGCTATACAAAAGCCTTGTTAGCCTGTATGCCTACAACAAATAGCAAAGGAAAAAAACTTGCTGTGGTAAATGATTTTATGAACCCTCCCCAAAACACAATTATAGATTATGAAAAAATTTCAACCAAAGTAAGTAATAATGAAGTCGTTTTAAAAGTAGAAAAATTAAAAGTATTTTTTTCGAGCAAAAAAAACATTTTTGGGAAAATAACCGAAAACTACAAAGCAGTAAATGATGTAAGTTTTGAAGTAAAAAAAGGAGAAACATTAGGTTTGGTAGGTGAAAGTGGTTGTGGCAAAACTACTTTGGGCAGAGCCATTTTAGGATTAATAAAACCTACCGAAGGCAATATATTATTTGACAAAAAAAACATAGCCACTTGTACAAAAAATGAGCTTAGAATAATGCGAAAAGAATTGCAAATCGTTTTTCAGGATCCTTATGGCTCACTAAACCCAAGGCTGAGCATTGGCAATGCTATTGAAGAGCCAATGTTTGTGCATAATATTGAAAATAATAAAAATAATAGAAAAGCAAAAGCAATACATTTATTGGAGCAAGTAAATATGCCTGCCGATAGCTTTAGCCGATACCCTCACCAGTTTAGCGGTGGACAAAGGCAGCGTATTTGCATAGCCCGTGCCTTAGCATTAAATCCCAGTTTTTTAATTTTCGATGAAAGTGTATCAGCATTAGATGTAAGTGTACAAGCGCAAGTTTTAAACCTTATAAACGATTTGAAAAACGAATATAATTTTACTTCTATTTTTATATCGCACAATTTATCTGTTATACATTATATCAGCGATAATATAATGGTAATGCATAAAGGGAAAATTATAGAAAGCGGTACTGCAAACGAAATAATGTTTTCGGCAAAAGAAAAATATACACAAACTTTGTTAGAAGCCGTACCAAAATCTATTTGGAATTAGTAACATTTCAAATAGAAAAAAAATGTTTTTTTCTATTTGACGTTTATTTAAAAAAAAACACAATGCTATTTTCTCTTTTTTGGATGCACTAATTTCATTTCCTTTACCAATCTATCTGCACCTGCAAATTTATCTACAATAAAAAGTACATAACGAATATCAACCATAATATTTCTGCAAATAGATGCATCGTAATTAATATCACTCATTGTGCCTTCCCACACTCTGTCAAAATTTAAACCAATTAAATTACCATAAGCATCTAATGCTGGGCTACCACTATTACCGCCAGTAGTATGGTTTGTAGCTATAAAGCATACCGGCATTTTGCCAGCTACTCCATAAATGCCATAATCTTTATTTTTGTGTAACATGCGTAATTTTTCAGGCACATCAAACTCATAGTCGCCTGGTTTATATTTTTCCATTACACCATCAAGATCTGTTTTAAAATCGTAGTATGTGCCATCTTTAGGTTTATAACCTTGTACTTTTCCAAATGTAACTCTCAGTGTACTATTAGCATCAGGAAAAAAAGTTTTTTCTTTAAACACATCTATCTGCGCTTGCATATATGTACGTTGTGCTAGCGTAATTCGACTTTGCAAAGCAGATAAATCTTTTTGCACAGCTGTTTGATAAGTAGACAGTAATTCTTTTTGCAAGGCAACAGTACTGCTTCCTTTCATAAATGCAATTAAATCTTCGGGCTTTCCATCTATTAAATTATTTAATTTAGTTAAATCTGTTAACGAGGTTTCCATATAAACAATTTTTGATGCTACTGTTATATCTGCATCTACAAGTGTTTTAGCCATTGGCGATACAACATTTTCTGGCTGATTTTTCACATACATTTCCATCAATCCTTCAAAAAGTTTTTTATCTACTATTGGGTTAAATTCTTTCATAAAATCTTCAATCATTGCTTTTACCTTAGGTTTTGCTTCATCAAAACCTTTTTGGCCATTTTTTTCATAAGCACTTACCAAAGTATTTAATTGTGCAACAATTGTAAATATTTCAATTTTAGAAACAATTTCTTGATAATAATCTCTAGCTAAACCTAAGGATTTTATTTCGCTGTAACCTGTTTCTAAAGTCTGCAACAAATTGCCATATTTTTCTTTTAAACTTGTGTTAGCATCTACCCTTTTCTGAAACTCCAATTCTTGCATTTTCTTTCTGCCAACACCATCAGTTTTTGTAAGACCAAGTACTTCGCCCTGCCATTTTTTGTATGCATTTTGTATGCTAGCATATTTTGCAGCATATTGTATTTTTATGCCTTCATCTTTTCGCATAAAGCCATCAATAATATTTAATGCCCTATCTCTAATGGCTATTTTTGCAGGGTCGTTTATAGTTTTTATTTGTTCCACCGCTGCACTGTACAAATATTCGGTTGTACGACCAGGAAAACCAAACACCATCGTAAAATCATTTTCGGCAATACCATCAATTGAAATATTTAATGATTTTTTTGGTGTATAAGGCACATTATCTATAGCATATTCTGCTGGTTTATTATCTTTATTTGCATAAATTCTAAACATGCTAAAATCGCCTGTATGCCTTGGCCACACCCAGTTATCGGTATCTTTACCAAAGTTGCCTATAGCACTTGGTGGTGCACCTACTAGGCGTACATCGTTGTAAGTTTCTGTTACAAAAAGATAGTATTTATTGCCTTCAAAAAAGCCACGGGCAAAGCTTTTTTGAGTAGCTTCTTTTTTAGCATCTTTATTTATTTGTTGCAAATTTTTATCAATAACTGCCATTCTTTCTGTTTCACTCATTTTGCTTGTAATGCCAGCAAATGCGGCCTCACTCACATCATCTATACGCACTATAAAAGTGGCATACAATCCTTTATTTGGTATTTCTTCAGCATTTGTTTTGCTCCAAAAACCATCACGAATATAATTATGCTCAAGCGATGAATGATTTTGTATAGCATCAAATCCACAATGATGGTTAGTAAGTATTAAACCCTTACTCGAAATTATTTCACCTGTGCAAAACCCTCCAAAACTCACAACTGCATCTTTTAAACTACCATGGTTTATACTGTAAATATCATCAGCACTTATTTTCATGCCAAGGCTTTTCATACGGCTTTCATTTAGCTTGCCTAGCAATTGTGGCAACCACATTCCTTCATCGGCTTTAGCAATAAATGTATTTGTAATAAAAATGAGGAGAAGTAAAATTTTAGAATGTTTCATGTTTTAAGAGTATTTAGATATTAGTATTGAGCATTGAGATTGTTTTTCTTTTTATTTAAGTATTCTATTTTTTGTTGATGAGCTAAAAAACCTTGATTGAGCTTCATTGGCGACGCTCCGTTCAACAGTATATCTTTTTGCATCTTTTATTATGTAAATAATAAAGCCAAAAAAGGATCACAATTTGTTTAACCCTAAAGTCTTTCTTTAGAAGATTTATAAAGCTATCTTTATCACTGCTCCCATCACTTCTCCACCATCTACTATCACTTCAATATTTTCTTCAATTTTGGTAGAAACCGATAACCCTACATAATTTAATGCTACCGGAAAGAGTTTGTGTGTACGCTCTACCAATGCCAAAGTTTCTATTTGGCTTGGGTATCTCTCTAGTAATGGTGCTAAAGCATACAACATAGTTCTGCCGCTATTTGCCACATCATCTACCAATAAAATTGCTTTGTTTTGCAAATTTACTTCTTCACTTAATTCTATTCTTTCGGGGCATTTTTTATTTATACTCAACGAAATTGTTTTTACCGAACCAGTAAAAATAGGCAGCAGAAACTGTTCAATTTTTTTTGCTATAAAAATTCCATTTTCTTTTATACCTATAAGTAAAATTTCGGTTATATTGCTATTGTGTTCGGCAATTTCGAGTGCCATACGCCGAAGCTTTTTATCGGCGGATGTTTTAGTTAATATCATTATCTAATTTGAATTAGTGAAACCAAATGCTAAAATAATCTAAACTATCAAATAACACAAACAATAAAAAAGTATAAATTCTTTAACTTTACAAATATATTTTAAATCTATGCACTACATTCCACAAATAATTTTCTTTTGCCTTGTTGCATTTTCAGTTTATTTATTTTCTAAAAATATATTAAGAATAAGAAAAAATATATTTTTGGGTAAACCCGAAAAAATTAATGATAATACAAAGCAACGTTGGAAAAACCTTGTTTTACTAGCATTGGGGCAAAAAAAAATGTTTAAAAACCCAACTGTAGCCATTATGCATTTTATAATTTATGCAGGTTTTATAATTATAAATGTAGAGGTATTGGAAATAGTACTTGATGGCATTTTGGGAACACATCGTTTATTTTTAGGTACATTAGGTAGTGTTTATACATTCCTCATAAATTTCTTTGAAATTTTAGCTTTATGTGTATTAATAGTATGCATTATTTTTTTGATACGAAGAAATATTTTAAAACTAAAGCGCTTTATAAGCAAAGATTTAAACGGTTGGCCAAGAAGCGATGCTAATTATATTTTGCTTACCGAAATAATTTTAATGTCGCTTTTTTTAATAATGAATGCTGCCGATAGAAATTTACAATTACAAAATAGTGCTCATTATTCCGAAACTGGCAATTTTGTTGTATCTGGTGTAGTAGCTCCATTGTTCAGTAATTTATCATCATTAACATTAATTACAATAGAAAGAACTTGTTGGTGGCTACACATTACAGGCATATTTGTGTTTCTAAATTATTTGCCCTATAGTAAACATCTACATATTTTACTTGCATTTCCAAATGCATATTATGCAAAGTTGCAGCCAAAAGGCGAAATAGAAAACATGCAAAGTGTACAAAACGAAGTAAAGTACATGATGCAACCAGAGCTTGCACCTACTGAAGAGCAACCAGTAGTTAGGTTTGGGGCAAAAGATATTTTTGATTTAAAATGGAAAAACTTGCTAGATGCTTATTCTTGTACCGAATGTGGCCGTTGCTCTACTGCTTGCCCAGCCAATATTACCGGAAAACTTTTGAGCCCACGAAAAATAATGATGGATACAAGAGATAGATTGCATGAGGTTGGAAAAAATATAGAAAAAAATGGCACTTTTATAGACGATGGAAAAACATTGTTGAACGATTATATTTCTGTAGAAGAATTGCGTGCCTGTACTACTTGCAATGCATGTGTAGAAGAGTGCCCAGTAAGTATTTCGCCACTCGATATTATTATAGAACTACGTCGTAGTCTAATTATGGAAGATAGCAATGCACCGCAAGAATGGAATGGCATGTTTACCAATATTGAAACAAATTTTGCTCCATGGAAATTGAGCCCAGTGGATAGAGATAAATGGGTAGAGGATTTGAACTAAATAGTTCCTTTTAAATAAGTTTCATCTAATGTTGGAACAATAGCGCCACCATCGTTTTCTAAAGTTACTGCAAATTCATTTGCACCTTCAGGCACACCAGATACTTCTACAAAACGATCTCTAATTTTATCATTTACTAACCCTACACTTACTGGTTTTCCATTTACAGTAGCCCATAGTTGATAATCTTTACCATCGGCCGATGGCAATAAATGATGAATCATTATATATGCTTTGCCCGTATTTTTATCCCAAAACATTGTACAACGACATACAGCATGTAACCCAACTCCCTTCATTGCTATTGGAGTAATTGAAGGATCTTTTAAAATATTATAATTGGCTAAGGGCAAAGTTGTAGCTGCATAATTTTTTGATGCCAAAAGTGTTGCTTGCTCCTCATTTTGCTTGTACTGGATGTAATTAAAAACAGCGCTTACAGCAAACAATAAAAGTGAGGCTGTAGCTGCAATTTTAATCCAATTAAAATGCACAACTTTAGTGGTTGTTTTGTTGGTTTTAATACCACTATATTGCAACGAATTCAATGTTTCTAAAACTTTATCATTGGTAGTTGAAGTAGGAGTTACCTCATTTTCAAAACAATGTTTTTCTAAATCAATTTCAAAATTTAATATTGCAGTATTTAGCTCCACATTTTGGGTGCGTAAAAGTTCTATTTCGTTTTTTTCTGTGGTTGTACACAAGCCCAAAACGTATTGTTCTATAATACCTGACGATATGTAATTTTTAATACTCAATTATACAAACTTTTTTCTTAATTCTATTAATGCGTTTCTTAATCTAGTTTTAACTGTGCCAATTGGAATATCCAATATTTTAGCTATTTCTTCATGAGTAAATCCATTAAAATACGATAGTTCTAATACATTTTTATAATCTTCTCTTAATAAATGTACTTGTTTTCTTAAACCGATAGCATTTATGTTTTGCTCTGTAGATTCTTTCAAATCTTTATCATATACAAAATCTTCGAACACATCGTTTTTTTGTAGCCTTTTATAATTTTTAGACCTCAATGTATTTATGGCTGTATTACGTGTAAGTGTATGTAGCCAAGTAAAAAGCCTTCCTTTTGTGTGGTCGTATTTTTCAATATTTTTCCAAGCAGTTACAAATACTTCTTGCAATACATCATTTGCTATTTCTTGATCTAATATAAATTGTTGTATTACAGCATATAACGCACTTTTGTAGTTTGTATATAAATACTCATAAGCATCATTATCATGCTTATGTAAAGCAAATATTAAACTATCTTCTGTATATATGACTGTGTTTTTCAATTTAATGATACAAATATTGAAAATTAAAAGCAACTACCAAAACTTATTTCAAACAAATGTTAGGTTAATACTTTCATAATTTAACAAATAGAAAAAACCTTCATTCAACTTTTTACTATATTGCGGTTTAAATAAAAAAAAATACTTTGATGAAACATTTATCTACAATTTTATTGGTTATATTATTATTTGCGGTAGCATTTTTATATAACAAAGTATATTCTAACAATAAATCTAAGCCTGTTACAAAGAATTTGGCAAAAACAGATTCCACTATTGTTGATAATGCCAATATGGGTAATATTGCGTTTGTAGAACTAGATTCATTGAACGAGCAAATACAGTTTATTAAAAACAAAAGAAATGAATTGGAAGCTGAACAAAAAGTTATTGAAACCGAATGGCAAAATGGTTATAAAATTTTGGAAAATAGAAAAAACGACTTTTTAAAAAGAGGCAATGCTATTACACAGCAAGAAGCAGAAAAATTTCAGACAGAGCTAATGCAACAACAACAAGTTGTTGATAATAAAAAACAAAATTTATCGCAAAAACTAAGCGAAAAAAGTTATAAATTTTTGGAAGATATTCAAAAACGTTTAAAAGATTTTTTGAACGATTATAACAAAGATAAAAAATACCAATATATACTTACAACTGGTACTGGTATGGATTACATGTTATATAAAGATGAAAATAATAATATTACCAACCAAGTTATACAAGGTATGAATGAGTTATTGAAAGTAAAAAAATAATAAATTATAAAATTATAAAAAATAGAGATGCCAACTTTTAAAAGTTGGCATCTCTATTTTTACTATATTGCCAATCTAAAATAAAATTATGGCAGAAACTACAAACGATTTTAAACCATCGTTAGGATTAATAGATGCTACAATGATAGTAGCAGGCTCAATGATAGGCTCGGGCATTTTTATTGTAAGTGCCGATATTACAAGTAATGTAGGCAGTGCTGGTTGGCTTATTGCTGTGTGGCTTATTACTGGGTTTATGACCTTAGTAGCTGCCCTAAGCTATGCCGAATTAAGTGCTATGTACCCAAAAGCAGGCGGACAGTACGTTTACTTAAAAGAAGCCTTTAACCCACTTGCAGGTTTTTTATATGGTTGGAGTTTTTTTGCAGTAATACAAACCGCCACAATAGCTGCAGTAGGTGTAGCTTTTAGCAAATTTGCTGCTTATTTAGTACCAGCATTAAGTGAAAAAAACATAATTGCTGATTTTGGTTTTGTAACAATTTCTGCTGCGCAAATAGTTTCTATTTTACTAATTATATTTTTAACCTTTATAAATACTAAAGGTATTGAAGGTGGTAAAATGATACAACGGTTTTTTACATCTGCAAAACTTATTGCACTTTTTAGTTTAATTATTTTTGGTTTTATTTTGGCAAAGCATAGTTTTTGGAACGAAAACTGGGCAACAGGTTTTACTGCTATGCAACAAGAAAAAAATGCAGCTGGCGATTTTGTACAAGGTGGTTTGTGGGCACCAATTGGTTTATCGGCTTTAATAGGTGCTATTGCTGCATCTATGGCTGGCTCTATTTTTAGTAGCGATGCTTGGAATAATGTAACATTTATAGCCGGTGAAATAAAGAACCCTAAAAAAAATATTGGACTTAGTTTATTTTTAGGAACTTTAATTGTAACAGTAATATATGTATTTGCCAATTTAATGTATATAAATGTATTGCCACTCCATGATATAGCAGATGCTGAAAACAATAGGGTTGCTCTTGCTGCATCTAAATCTATTTTTGGCGATATGGGTACTTATTTTATTGCTGTAATGATTATGATTTCTACCTTTGGGTGTAATAATGGCTTAATACTTGCTGGAGCAAGAGTATATTATACAATGGCAAAAGATGGATTATTTTTTAAACAATCTGCAACACTAAATAAAAATGGTGTACCCGAAGTAGCATTGTGGATGCAATGTATTGTTGCATCTATATTATGTTTGAGTGGAAAATATGGTAACTTATTGGATATGATTTCGTTTGTAGTTGTATTATTTTATGCACTTACAATTGCTGGTATTTTTATATTACGAAAAAAATTACCCGATGCAGAAAGACCTTATAAAGCATTTGGTTATCCTGTTTTGCCAGCAATATATATATTAATGGCATTGGTATTTTGCACTTTATTAATTTATTATAGTCCTGTATATGCTGGCTGGGGTTTAGCAATTGTTTTAGCAGGAATTCCGCTTTATTATTTGGCGGTGTCAAAAAATAAACAATAATATAGTATTTATTTTGGTGCAAAAGTTTTCTATTTTTCTAAAAGAGAAAAACATTGTATGACCTTATAAAAAGCAATAATATTTTTTAAAAAAATTAAAAATTATGCAACAATTTTCAATAGCAATTCATGGTGGTGCTGGTACAATTTTAAAAGAAGATATGACACCAGAGTTAGAAGCAGCATATTTGAAAGCATTGGACGATGCACTAACGGCTGGCTATGCGGTTTTGGAGCAAGATGGTTGTGCAACAAATGCAGTAAAAGCTGCTATTGTAGTGCTAGAAGATAATTTACTTTTTAACGCAGGCAGAGGTTCGGTATTTACAAAAAAAGGTGTGCAGGAAATGGATGCAGCCATAATGGATGGCAAAAATAGAGATGCAGGAGCAGTAGCAGCTGTACGTAATGTTCGTAATCCTATAGAGTTAGCAGCTGAGGTAATGCATAATAGCAATCATGTATTTTTAAGTGGAAAAGGTGCAAATGATTTTGCTTTAAAACAAGGTGTAAAATTAGAACCTGATGAGTTTTTCTTTTCGCAATTTAGATACGACCAATGGAAAGCAATGAGAGATAGCGATAATTATTCGCTTGATCATACACACCAAGGTTTAGAAGAGTTAATGAAAGATAAAAAATTTGGTACTGTAGGTGCAGTAGCATGCGATAGCAAAGGCAATATTGCAGCTGGCACCAGCACTGGAGGTATGACAAATAAAAAATATGGACGAATTGGTGATAGCCCAATATTAGGAGCTGGAACTTATGCAAATAATGCCACTTGTGCTATAAGTTGTACTGGGCATGGAGAGCCTTTTATAAAAGCCGTAGCAGCTTATGATGTGGCTGCACATATGGAGTATAAAAATATGAATCTTCATGATGCAATGAACGAAGTAGTACATAAAAAATTAATAGAGCTTGAAGGAGAAGGTGGCATGATTGGTATAGATACTTCTGGAAATATAAGCATGATGTTTAACAGCGCTGGTATGTATAGAGCTATGCAAAATAGCAATGGAGAAAAGAAAATTGGAATTTATAAAGATTAAAATTACAAATGAAAAAATATGCAATAATTGTAGCAGGAGGTAGCGGTAGTAGAATGAATAGTGCAACTCCAAAACAATTTTTACTATTAAATAGTAAGCCCGTATTATATTACGCTATTCACGCATTTTTAAAAACTTTTGCTGATTGTACAATAATTTTAGTATTGCCCGAAGAACATATTGCTGCTGGACAAGAAATAATAGATGCCTTTTTTGATTACAAGAATATTAAAATAGTAGTTGGTGGTCGTACTCGTTTTCACTCGGTGCAAAATGGATTAGCACAAATACCTGAGGAAGACAATGTAATTTTTGTACATGATGCGGTACGCCCAATGATAAGCACAGCATTAATAAACAGATGTTATGAAAGTGTATTGCAATATGGTACTGCTATACCTGTATTAGATTGTAAAGATAGTGTACGGCAAATAAATGATAGTGGCAATGATGCAATAGATAGAAACTTTATAAAATTAGTACAAACTCCACAAGCGTTTCATGGCAAAATTTTAAAGCCATCTTTTAATATCGATTATAAAGATAAATTTACCGATGAAGCTACAGTTGTAGAAGCATTTGGTTTAAAAATATCGTTGGTACAAGGCGATGAAGAAAATATAAAAATTACCAAACCATTAGATTTAACTTTGGCTGAAGCTTTGCTAAAATCATAATTTCTATTTCCCTTTTTCATCTGTTAACCTAGCATCGTCTTTATTGTATGCTTTAATTATTGCTTTTACCAATTTGTGACGTACTACATCTTCTTCACTTAATGCAATATGAGCAATTCCATCAATATTTTGTAATAATCTTGTAGCTCTCCAAAGTCCACTTTGCATATTCCTTGGCAAATCTACTTGTGTAGGGTCGCCAGTAATTATAGCTTTTGCATTTGGGCCAATACGAGTAAGAAACATTTTTATTTGTAGGTCGTTGGTATTTTGAGCTTCATCTAATATTATAAAAGCATTGTCTAAAGTACGTCCACGCATATAGGCTAATGGAGCTATTTCAATAGTACGTGTGGTCATATAATAAGCCAATTTATCGGCTGGTATCATATCATCTAACGCATCGTATAAAGGACGAAGATATGGGTCAATTTTTTCTTTTAAATCGCCTGGTAAAAAACCAAGGCTTTCTCCAGCTTCTACGGCTGGTCTAGTTAATATTATTTTTTTTACAGTTTTATTTTTCAGCGCTCTTACTGCTAATGCTACTGCTGTATAAGTTTTACCAGTACCTGCTGGGCCAATAGCAAAAACAATATCATTTTTATCGCAGGCTTGCACCATTAACTTTTGGTTGCTTGTACGAGCTCTTATTGTATTGCCATTTGGGCCAAAAACCAATACATCTGCAGGGTTTCTTTCTATAAAATTATCTATTGCTTTTTCATCATCGCCACCAAGTATTTGTGTAAAATAATTTTCACTCATGTGTCCACTTCGTTCCAAATATTTTAAGAGCAAATCTATTTTTTCTTTTGCTTGTTCTATTTGCTCTTCGGCACCAGTAAGTTTTATAAGTGTACCTCTACTTAATATTTTTAATAATGGAAATTTTTTTTTCAGAATATCGAGCTTGCCGTTGTTAACTCCAAAAAATTCAATAGGATTTACATTTTCTAAATTGATTATTGCTTCTGTCAATTTTGTGTTGGTTTAATTAAAAATAAAGTTCATTCTATTTCAAATGTAAAACATAGGTATTATAGATTACTATTAAAATATGCACATAAAAAAATAAAAATGTGAATATGTATTATTTAAAATTTTCCAATAATTTTTAAATTTAAAAGCCTTGGTGTAAGCCTGTTTGGTAAAGCATATACTGTATTTGAAAAGTCTTTTATAAGCTGAAACGAAATAGTATTTTCTCTATTTATTATATTAAACACTTCTAAACTTGCCCAAATATTTTCAAATTTTTTTAAAGGGTTATGGCTTCTTCTCATACTTTTTTCGCTAAGTAGTAAGGCGCTAAAACCCATATCTACTCTTATATATGGGTTTATTATTAAACCATTTCTATACTTTACCGACCCAGGAATATTGTACACCATATTACTACCATAAATAGCATTTAGATGCACTTTAAAATTTTTATTTGTTGTTAAATAATCTTCCAAATATAATCCTACTGTTATTAACCTATCGCTTGGACGACGTAGCATTCCTACTTCGTTTTGTATACTATCTGCTACTACCCTATCTATAGTATTTGCTGTAATTATTTCTCCTGCGGCATTTTTATATGTGTAATATTTATCGTTATTTAAGTTTTCTCTTGTACGCATAATGCCTACACTTAACCAACTTTCGGCATCTTTTACTAATTCGCCAAACAATCTAAATTCAATACCAGTTGCATAGGCTTTTGCATTATTTTCGCCACTATATCTAATTTTTACATTATCAATATCGTAAGGTATAACATTGGTCATGTTTTTGTAATAAGCCTCGGTTGTAAATCGCAAAATCCTATTGCCAAAGGCTTTAAAATTATAATCGATACCAGCTACAATTTGTGTACTTTTTTGTGCTTTAATATTGGTATTTAAACTGCCATCATTTTTACGTAACTCTCTGTAAAAAGGTGGTTGATTATAAATACCACCGGCTAATTTATAAACAATATCTTTTTTACCAAATGGTTTATAACTCAACTGTGCTCTTGGGCTTATTAGTATTTGATTATTCAAATTATTATAATTGAACCGTACACCAGTTTGTAAGGTTATATCATTTTTACTTTTTGATAGCTTAATATTATCTTGTACATAGCCATTATATTTGTAAATACTTAAATTAGCAGTGCTGTTTTGAGCATTAAAAATAGATAAAACACTTGGAGTATATGGTAATGAATAACCTGCCGAGTCTCTAAATTCAAATTGAGCTAATTTGTCAATAATTTTTACTTGCTCTACCGATAAACCCCATTGTACAAAATGCTTTTTAGCATCATAGCTACCCTTATGACCTAGATTATATGATTGAATATTTAAAACATTACGAGCATAATTTTGATAATAGCCTGCTCCCAATGGATTGGTTATTTGCCCAAAGGTTGCGCTATTTTTATCAAAATCTCTGTCGCCAAAAATGTATGAACCCGATATATCATAATTTTCTTTTTCATTGTCTTTAAATTGGCTCAACATCCACTTCAATTTTACTTTAGCATTTAAGTTTTGAAGTAAGGTTATCCCAAATAAACTTGTAGCATAATTATCTTTTTCTTGCCCTTCAAAATTTACATCTAAACCAAGGTTAGCAGTAAAAAATGGAGAAAAAACAGAAGAAGTTTTCTTTACAGACTCGGGATAATAGGTAAACTTAGCAGTAGAAAAAATACTTAATACTTCTAATTGAAATTTTTGAGAAACTTTATATGTTATAAACCCTTGAAAATCTGATGCAGAAGGAATATAAGCACCAACTGTAGGTTGATTACTTACAATATTTTTATTACTTTTATTTCGTACAGCAGCCAAGTATGTAACCTTGCTATTTTTTGAAGTTCCTTCTAATTGTAACCCTTGCTCTAAAAAACTTACATAAGCAGAGCCACTAAACGCTGTAGGTTTTTTATATTGAATATCCAGCACACTACTCATTTTATCGCCATACTTACTTTGAAAACCGCCTGTATAAAAATTAATATTTCTAGTCATTTCGGGGTTTATTAAACTTAACCCTTCTTGCTGCCCACTACTAACTAAATATGGTCTATAAATTTCAAAATCATTTATGTAAACAAGGTTTTCGTCGTAGTTGCCACCACGTACATTGTATTGCGATGATAACTCATTGTTACTACCTACAAGTGTTTTTATTAATCCTTCTACCCCACCAACTGTACTTGGCAAAACTGTGGCTGTTTTTGGGTTTATTTTTATTATGCCAATTTCTTTTCTTTCTTTATCGCCTCCAACTACTACTGTTTCTAATAATTTACCTGATCTTTTTAGTTGTACTGTAATTTTTTCGACTTCATCATTGCTTAAAAAAAAATTCTTTTGTTGCTCAGCATAGCCAACAAAAGAAAATATAAGTGCTACCGATTTTTGTGCTGGTACTTTTAATGTAAAAGTGCCAGTATCTGAAGTTAAAATACCCGAATTTTTCCCCAAAATAACAATGGAAACGTTTTTAACAGCAATATCATTTTCATCAACAACAATACCAGCAATAGTTGCATATTTTGTTTGAGCAAAACCTAAATATCCAAATAAACAAATAATAAAACAAAAATAAAATCTCATGGTTTGAAGATAGAAAAAATTTACAGAATATTTGCAAATTTGATGTTTAATTTCTAATTTTTAAAATATATAATAATCCATTCTAGCTATTAATTTATAAACGTATTTTTGCAACCAATGAAAATAAACTGTACAGCAGAAGAAAAAATAATTTTCGACAAAATAGCTGCGGCTTCAAAAGTACTTGAAGTAAGTAGTTATATTGTAGGTGGTTTTGTAAGAGATAAAATTATTGGACGACCTACAAAAGATATTGATGTAGTTTGTGTAGGTAATGGGATTGCATTGGCCGAAGAAACTGCAAAACTTTTTGGTAAAAATACAATTGTACATATTTTTAAAACCTATGGTACTGCACAAATAAAAATAGATGATTTAGAGATTGAATTTGTTGGTGCCAGAAAAGAAAGTTACACCGAAAATAGTAGAAACCCAGTAGTTGAGAATGGCACTTTAGAAGAAGACCAACTAAGAAGAGACTTTACCATAAATGCAATGGGTATAAGTTTACAAGAAAATAATTTTGGAGAGTTAGTAGATCCTTTTAACGGCATAAATGATATTGAATTAAAAATAATAAAAACTCCACAAACACCTGCACAAACATTTATAGACGACCCATTGCGTATGATGCGTGCAATAAGATTTGCAAGCCAATTGCAATTTGAAATAGATGCAAATACATTACAAGCAATAATAGAAAATGCCAACAGAATAAAAATAATAACCAAAGAAAGAATTGCAGATGAAATAAATAAAATTTTGATGTGCCAAAAGCCTTCTATAGGTTTTGATTTGTTGTATAAAACAGGATTATTAAAAATTATTTTTCCGCAAATGGTATTGCTTGCAGGTGCAGTATTTGTAGATGGTTTTGGCCATAAAGATAATTTTTATCATACTTTGCAAGTGGTAGATAATATAGCAAAAACAACTGATGATATTTGGCTTCGTTGGGCAGCCGTATTGCATGATATTGCTAAGCCAAATACCAAAAAATTTGAAGAAGGCTATGGGTGGACATTTCATGGACATGAAGTTGTAGGAGGAAGAATGGTGCCTAAAATTTTTGAACAATTGAAACTGCCACAAAATGAAAAAATGCGTTTTGTAAGAAAAATGGTAGAAATGCATTTAAGACCAATAAGCCTTACAAAAGAAAATATTACCGATTCGGCTATACGCCGATTACTTTTTGATGCTGGAGAAGATATAGATAGTTTAATGAAACTTTGTAATGCCGACATTACATCTAAAAACAAGCAAAAAGTAAAACGTTTTTTAGAAAATTTTGAAATAGTGAGTGCCCGATGCAAAGAAGTAGAAGCTACTGATAATTTACGAAATTGGCAACCGCCAATAACTGGCGAAATTATTATGAGCACTTTTAATTTACCACCATCCAAAGAAATAGGGATAATAAAAGATAAAATAAGAAATGCCATTTTAGATGGCGATATAAGAAATGATTATGATACAGCTTATTCTTTTATGCTAGATATAGGAAAGCAAATGAATATTAAAGTGGTTTAAAAATTATTTGAAAATTATTATTTATAAAAACATGTAATTTTACTTTATGGCTATTTTAAAGTTTAGGGTTTATTTTCAGGAAGATGAAAGTATATATAGAGATATTGCAATTAAACATACAAACTCATTTTTTGAACTTCACGAAGCAATACTAATATCATACGAATTTGATAAAAAGCATGCTGCAACATTTTATAGAAGCAATGATGACTGGCAAAGAGGCCGAGAAATTTCGGTAGAAAAATACGATAAATTATATAAGGCCGAGCCTTTAATTATGTCTGAAACTATTATTGGATCTGAAATAAAAGATCCGAATCAAAAATTTATTTTTGAATATGATTTTGTAAAGGGTTGGTTGTTTGCAGTAGAACTTATTGCAGTTGATAAAACTGAAAGTATAAAATTAATATATCCTTGCTGCTTGCGAAAAGAAGGAATAGCACCATCGCAATATGGCACAAAAGGTTTAATAGATAAGCGCCTTGCCGAAATGGAAGAAAAATACGATTTAAAATCGGATGCCATGCAAGATGGCTTTGGAGAAGAAGGGGAAGAAGGCGAAATTAATGAAGCCAATGATGAACAAAGCGACGAAATCGAATTTGAAGCCAACGAAGATTTTTAAAATTATACTATTGTAAATTATTTACAACTATGAAAAAAAATACTTGTATTATAATTTGTGGTCCCACTGCAAGCGGAAAAACTGATATTGCTGTAGAAATAGCAAGACACTTTAAAACTCAAATTATTTCGGCCGATAGCAGACAATGTTTTAAAGAATTAAATATTGGTGTAGCCAAACCAAGTGGTGAGCAATTGCATTTTGTAAAACATTATTTTATAAACTCACATAGTATAACTGAAGAAGTAAATGCTGTTGTTTTTGAAAAGTATGCAATAAAGGCAGTAGAAACAATTTTTGAAAATAATACTGTAGCTGTTATATGCGGTGGCTCTGGCTTATACATAGATGCATTTTGCAATGGCTTCGACGAAATAGAGGAAGTTGACACTTCAATAAAAATTGAAATTTTGCAAAAATATTTATCTCTAGGTATTACATGGCTACAAGACACAATTAAATTAGAAGACCCACTTTTTTTTGAAAAAGGAGAAATAAAAAACCCTCACAGAATGATTAGGGCATTGGAAGTAATTAGAGGTACAGGAAACTCTATTTTATTTTATCAACAAAAACAAAGAAAGGAAAGAGATTTTAATATCATAAAAATTGGAATTGATATTGATAGAGAATTGTTGTACAAAAGAATAAACCAAAGAGTAGATTTAATGATAAAATTTGGATTAGAAAAAGAAGTAAGATCTTTAGTAGAATTTAAAAACCTCAATGCTTTACAAACTGTAGGTTACAATGAATTTTACGATTTTTTCGACAATAAAATACCACTTTACAGAGCTGCAGAATTAATAAAGCAAAATACAAGACATTATGCCAAAAGACAATTAACATGGTTTAAAAAAGATCAAACCATAAAATGGTTAAGCAGTAATTTCATTATGCAAAAGTTAGCTAAAGGCAATCTCTTATCTCATCTTATTTCAATTTAATTTATAATTATACAAATATTTTACAAATCTTATAGATGTAAATACAGTTTTTACAATAAAATAACAAATTTATGTTATACCTAATATAGTATTATCCTATTTGTTCAATTGATAAAATTTTTCAAAATTTAGTTACCCAAAAAAATAGACACCAAAAATGTAAACACATTTTTGGTGTCTATACAAAAAATTATTTATTACTATTTATAGTTTAGTAAACTTACTAATAGCTATTTCGTTATTAGTTTTATTTACTACTTTAATTACATAATTTCCTTTAGCAAAATTTGCAACATTTACATTAATATTCGTTTCTCCATTTACTAAGGTTACGGTTTTTGTTTGCATTACTTTGCCCGAAAAATCTATAACAATTATTGTAGCAGTTTCTTTTGATGCCGAAGAAACAATTACATTAATATTTTCGGTAGTTGGGTTAGGATAAGTATTTATTATCTCTAAGCTGTTTACTTTTTTCGATTTTAATTCTACAATTTTACTCAAAGTAGTTTTACCATTTAGATCTAACTGTTTCAACCTATAAAAGTTTGTACCAGCCAATGGTTTATTATCTATATATTGATAAGTAAGTTTGTTGGTACTATTACCATTAACAGCTTTGGTGGCAACAAACGATATTTCTGTAAAATTTAATCCATCTTTACTGCGTAGCAAAGCAAATCCTTTGTTGTCAGTTTCGCTGCTAGTAGCCCAAATAAGTACATTTTCATTGCCATTTTTGTAGCCATTAAATTCCGAATAGGATATAGCTAATGCTGTAGTAATTTCATCGGCTCCAATATCTGGTAGTGTGGCACTTCTTATGTCTCCATCATAATCGTCAGTTATAGAAATTACATCAGCTCCATCATTTGCTACTGTAGTAACTGCACTACTAATTTTTAAGAAATTAGGGTTAGATCCTACTACACTATGAAAAGGAACATCTTCGGTAAAACTATTTGCCTCTCTTGCTACTAAACCCTGAAAAGGAATAAAATCGTAACTAGTTGTTCCATCATAATAAATAGCATTCGTTGCAGATGGCGTACCAGCGTAAAAAATGTTTTTATTAGATGTTGCTGCATAATTATCTAGCCCTGGAGCAGAGCGCCTAAATGCAGCAATTATACCTAGCCCATTAGGAGTAGATTTATTTACAATAATATTATTTCTTAAATCTAAAGTAGCAGTTGTTGCTGTAGTACTTTGTGCATGGTAAATACCTGAAGTAGCAAAATTAGTACCAGTAGATGTAGCATTTAAGTATATACTATTGTAATAAACATTTACATTAGATAAAAGTGCAGTAGATGTAATTTCAATGCCACGCACTACATCGGCAGAAGCATTGCTTGCAGCTGTAGCCCTCAAATCGCCAATAATATTATTAGCAATTGTAGTATTTGCTGCTGGTACAGCAGCAGAACCGATAAAGCTTACAGCAATACCTGTAACCGTACCACCTACATTGGTATTAGATAAATCGTATATTTTATTTTTGTAAATTTTTGGTGTGTTATTGGTACTTGAAGTACCAGATAATAATATACCAATTACTGGCGAAACACCACCTGCAGATGCAGTACCAGTAGAGCTGAGTGTGTTTATTTTATTATTAGTAAAAGTACTATTAGAATTACTCACAACCGATATACCAACTACTAAAGTATCGCCAGATATATTATTTATGGTATTATTAGATACAACACTTCCTGATGCACCAGCATTTTCTGTAAGTGCAAATACTGCTTTTGCTTTACCTGTCCAATTGGTAAAAGTATTGTTGCTTATTGTTTTTACTGGTCCGCTTAAAGTACTAGCGCCATCTCTACTAATCCACCCACCAATGGCTGTAGCGCCAGTAACGCTGATGTTTGAAAAATTATTATTGCTATGAGATACAGTAGTACCTGTAGGTGAGCTTGCATTAGAATTAAATAAAATTACAGTATTGCCAGCACCAGTTTTGGCAAAAGTACCTACAATGCTATTGCCATTTACATTTTGTGCACCACCAGCAGGCATTGTTACAACAGCACTGATAAATGTAAAAGAAGCCGTGGTATTTACATTTAGATTTGTAAATGTATTGTAGTTTATGTTTGTGGTAAGAGCAGGAGCTGTACTTACTATGCAGGATATTGCACCAGATGAAGCAACAGTATGACCAGAATTATTAAAATCGTTATTATTAATATTTAGTGTAGTAGTTGCATTTGCTGTTAGGCTTTCTACAAAAATACCTTGCAAAGTACCAGTAGCTAAAGCAGATTTTATTGAAAAAACATTATTAGATATATTATTGGAAAAAGTACCAGAGAGTGAAGACCCATTAGCGCCTGCAACCAAATAAATTCCTCTCATAGTGCCTAACGTATTACCAGTAACAGAACTTGTGATAGTATTATAGCTTACGTTTATATTTTTTGAATATTTTACTGCTATTCCAAAAATAGTACCAGTTACATTAAAATAACCTGAAAACCCAGTTGCAGTACCATAATTTGTGATAGTATTGCCATCTGTAGCTGAACCTCCAATGGTAATTCCATCATTTTCACCGCCACTAGTTGCACTTCCTGGACCAGCAACAAAAATCCCTAAATTTACATCAGAAATATTATTTTTTATAATTGTTAATCCACTATTACTACCGCTCGAAGCAGTTGGTACAACCCCAACTGTAGCTGCAGTTGCAGTATGAGTAGAATTACTATAAATACCAAATGTATTTAAGTAGGTTTTATCCAAATCAATAACACAATTTTTTATAGTATTAAACTGAGCACCATTTGCTGTTGCAATAGTAGTACCAGCATAAAGCAATGCTACACCAAATTCTGTCATATTATTTGTGCCTGCTGCGATAGTTGTATTTGCAACATTTTCGTACATTTTAAATCCATCAATAGTTACATAATCGGCACCTATTATTTTAAAAATACCATCTACCAATGTGCCCGATGCTTGAGGCGTTGGTGCTGTAATATCATTATTATTACCAACAATAAAAATTGGATTAGCTGCAGCACCAGTAATTACAGATGTGTGAGCAGTAGTTCCACCAATTACATAGCCTCCTGCTGGTGCAGTTTGTGGGTTGCTTGCTACCAAATTGAGCGTAACACCACCAGCACCTACGCCTGATAGGTTAAGATCGGCAATGGCTGCAGCTAAATCGGCATAATCGCCTGGTATATTTTTAGTACCCGTTAGTTGGGCAAAAACATTGCTAATGCTTACAAAACTTAGTAGCATTACAACAAAAAATTTGAAAGGTAAATTTTTGTGCATAGTAAAATTTTTTTATAGATGAATTAATTATGGTATAAAAATAAGGGTAAAATAGCAATTGATTGCTATTTTACCCTTATTTATTAGAAGTTGGTAAAAGTAGTATTTATTAATTCAATTTACTTGTCAAAAAACTCTCAATCATACTACAAGGAACCATAAATGGTTTTTCAATTATATCAATATTTAATATTTGCTCTACTACAGAGTAAGTGCCTACAATTGTGTTTCCAAATACACTCACATCAAACCTACCTGCACTATTATCTCCAATAAAAGTACCTTGTTGAGATTCTACTGTTTCCTTGGCTTTGGCCAAAATTTCTTCTGCTGGTTTTGAAAAAGTTACACTAAAATTACATGCTGCCATTGGTAAAATATTTTATTTTTTTTGCAAAGAAAAAGGTTATCGATGATATAATATGTTAAAATCTTTTTTAAAACCAATATTTAATTTTCGCTGAAACAAATAACAATTGTACTTTTCCTTTTATGAAGACAGCATCGTTAAAAGAACTAAAACAAGAACTGGAAAATACACCTACAGAAGTATTGTTAGAATTATGCATAAAACTAACAAAATATAAAAAAGAAAATAAAGAATTGCTCACCTATTTACTTTTTGAAGAAGGCAATGAAAATAACTATGTAAATAGTATAAAAACTATTATAGATGAGCTATTTGAAACCATAAACAAAACACAAATGTATTTTGCAAAAAAAACACTTCGCAAAATTGTACGCATAGCAAATAAATATATAAAATACAGCAATAGCAAAACCACTGAGCCAGATGTGTTGTTGCATTTTTGCAAAAAAATGAAAGCACTTAATATTAATTTAAAACACAATACAGCCCTTCATAATATTTATTTATCGCAAATAAAAAAAATAAAAAAAGCAATAGCTGCTATGCATGATGATGAGCAATACGATTATTTAAAACTGCTAACAGAGTTAGAATAATATTTTTTAAATTATGGCTAAAATATTCAATAATACTACACTTCATAAAAAAATATACTTGTAATTTAGCAGTTCAAAAATATAACTACATTGAAGCAAATAAAATCATTAGATAAAATAAACAATTTCTTTTTTATTGGCGTTGCAGGTACAGGCATGAGTGCCTTAGCACAATTTTTATCGGGCACTGGTAAACATGTAAGTGGCAGCGATAGATATTTTATAGAAAACCAATATAACGAAACCAAAGAAAAATTAGAAGCAGAAAATATAAAATGTTTTTCGCAAAATGGCGAAGGCATTACAAGTAATATAGAATTGGTAATAGTATCTACTGCTATTGAAGATACTGTACCAGAAGTGCAAAAAGCAAAAGAGCTTGGTATTACTATAATAAAAAGAAGCGATTTGTTGGCACTAATTGCTGCTAGCAAACGTACCATTGCTGTAGGCGGCACATCTGGCAAAAGTACTACTGGCGGTATGCTTTTTCAGATATTAGAAACTGCAGGTTATGATCCAGGCATTATAAGTGGTGCAGGTTTGGTAAGTATTATAAACGAAGGTAAAATAGGAAATGCAAAAGTAGGCACTGGCGATTGGCTTATAATTGAAGCAGACGAAAGCGATGGATCTATCGTAAAATACAAGCCCGAAATAGGTTTGCTTTTAAATATTGATAAAGACCATCAAGAAATTGATGAACTTATAGAAATTTTTACAACTTTTAAAGAAAATACAAAGGGTGCTTTTGTTGTAAATCGTTCCAATAAATTATCAGCAACATTATCTTCAAATATAGAAAACGATTTTTCTTCTAACGAAAAAGAAGCTGGTTATAAAGCCACAAATCTTGTACAAAATGGTATGAATATTAGTTTCAATATAAATAACATTCCATTTAATTTAAAAACTATTGGCAAGCACAATATGGAAAATGCTTTGGCAGCTACTGCAGTTGCCAACAGTATTGGAATATCATTGGAGCTATGTGCTAAAGGGTTAGAGCAGTATGATGGTATTTACAGAAGACACCAACTACTTGGTATAAAAAATGGTATAACCGTATTAGATGATTATGCACACAACCCTGCAAAATGTGCAGCATCTATAATGGCTTGCCAACCAATAGCACCAAAAGTAATAGCATGGTTTCAGCCGCATGGCTATGGCCCAACTAGGTTTTTGCGAAACGATTTTGTAGCCGAAATAGCTGCCGCACTTAGGCCACAAGATGAAATTTGGATGTCGGAAATATTTTATGCAGGTGGCACAGCGGTAAAAGATATATCGGCAAACGATTTAATAAATGATATAAAAGCCTTAGGCAAAAATGCCTTTTTTGTAGAAGATAGAAATAATTTATTAACAAATTTAAGCACACACTTTACAAACGACTGTGTGCTATTATTGATGGGAGCTAGAGACCCTGGTTTAGAAATATTTAGTAAAAATTTGTACCAACAATTATAAAAATGCACACACAAATACTCTTCATAAATATTGCACAACTAATTAATGTTCGTACATCAAACAACCAGTTAAGAGGCAATGATTTAGCCGAACTTCCAATTATTGAAGATGCCTATTTGCTAGTTGAAAATGGCTTAATTGCAGATTTTGGAGCCATGTACGAATTAGAATTGAAAATACCAATACTACCAAAAAATGTGCAAGATATAACTGGACAGTTTGTAATGCCAACTTGGTGCGATAGCCACACTCACCTTGTATTTGCTGGCAGCAGAGAAAGCGAATTTGTAGATAAAATAAATGGTTTATCGTACGCCGAAATAGCTGCAAAAGGTGGCGGAATATTAAACTCAGCAAAAAAACTAAACAATACAAGCGAAGATGATTTGTACCATGCAGCACTAATAAAATTGAACGAAGTAGCAAAACTTGGCACAGGTGCAATAGAAATAAAAAGCGGATACGGATTAAGTGTAGATAGCGAAATAAAAATGTTACGTGTAATAAAACGATTAAAAGAAAATAGCGACCTTATAATTAAATCTACCTTTTTAGCTGCACATACTTATCCTATAGAATTTAAGGAAAACCACCAAGGCTATATCGATTTAATAAAAAATGAAATGCTGCCCATAATTGCTACCGAAAATTTAGCCGATTATATTGATGTATTTTGCGAATCAGGTTTTTTTTCGCCTACCGAAACCGATGAAATTTGTAAAGCAGGAGCAGCACTAGGGCTAAAACCAAAATTGCATGTAAACCAATTAAACAGCATTGGAGGCATAGAAATTGGAATAGAAAATAACGCCATTTCTTTAGATCATTTAGAAACACTTACAGCAAATGAAATAGAGTTGTTATCTACTTTTAAAGGAACAGCTACCCTATTACCAACAGCAGCATTTTTTTTGCGAATGCAATACCAGCCAGCAAGAGCACTCATACAAGCAGGTGCGGCAGTTGCACTTGCATCTGATTACAACCCAGGCTCATCTCCATCAGGTAATATGAATTTTGTAACAGCACTCAGTTGCATACAAATGAAAATGCTGCCAAACGAAGTTATAAATGCAGCTACAATAAATGGTGCATTTGCAATGGAATGCATAGAACAAACTGGCTCTATAATGTTAGGTAAAAGAGCCGATTTAATTTTTACAAAAAAAATACCTTCAATATCTTATTTGTTTTATAGCTTTAGCATAAATAATATCGATAAAGTAATGATAAAAGGAAAATGGGTAGGATAATTATTAATGAACAATTAACTATGAACAATGAACCTTAAACTAATTACATACAATAACAAACTTATTAAACTCTAGAGATATGGTACACTTTAAATTTTACTCAAAAAAAGATTTAATATCGCTTACAAATCCCCGGAAATTTGAAACAAAACTTGGAGAGCGGTTACAAAGTTTGCAAAAAGGCGAATGGCCAAATGTATTACAACAATCTTTTGCAAAGTATGTAATAGTAGGTATTCCAGAAGATATTGGCGTAAAAGCAAACAATGGCATTGGTGGAGCCGATACAAATTGGTTACCTTTTTTGCATTCTTTTTTAAATACACAAAGCAACGATTATTGCAGTGGCGAAGATATTTTAATACTTGGCAATTTCGATTTTGGAGATTTAAAATATCTTATAGAAAACAATGCTTTAACGAATGAAGAAAAAATAAATGCATATCGCCATGCCGTAAATACAATTGATGAAGAGGTAGAAACAATAATAAAAACAATTGTAAAAGCTGGCAAAATTCCTATAGTAATTGGCGGTGGTCACAACAATGCTTATCCTTTAATAAAAGCAGTTTCTAAAGCATTGCACAAAAATGGACAAGTACAATTGCCCCAAATAAATGCAATAAATTTAGATGCTCATTCTGATTATAGGAGCATGGAAGGAAGGCACAGTGGCAATGCTTTTCGTTATGCAGAAAATGATGGATACCTTGGAAAATACAGCATTGTAGGCTTACACGAAAATTATATTTCGCAAAATGTATTGGTAGATTTGCATGATAATCCTTTTATACAATACACATCTTACGAAGATATTTTTTTGAGAGAACGTAAAAGTTTTATACAAGCCATTGGGCAAGCCGTTGACTTTACCAACGATACATTTACAGGTATTGAGTTAGATGTAGATAGTATTCAAAACACACTTAGTAGTGCCTACACACCATCAGGTATTAGTCCGTTACTAGCAAGGCAATATATTACATACACTGCCCGCCATTGCAAGGTTGCGTACTTACATATTTGCGAAGGAGCAGCACAATTATCTAACGGTAATAAAGATGAAAACATTGGTAAATTATTAAGTTATTTGGTATGCGATTTTGTAAAAGGAATGAATGAAGCACCATAATATTTTAGTTTTTTGGGGCTATCAACTTCAAATAATAATAAGCAATTGTACTGCGTACTTCGGGCTTCGCTATCGCTTCGGTGTTTCGCTATCGCTACACACTAAACCCTTCGTATGCAGCAGCCATTGAGCATTATAATAATAATTAAACAATAATAAAAAACATGTTACAAAAAAATACTATCGCAAATAAATGTATTAGTTTAATAATTTTATGCAATATATTTACGGCTTGTACCGAGCAAAAAACAAAACACAACAATACAGCCATGGATGTTGGTAGAGATTTTATTAGGGCAACTTTAGATGGAAATTTTAAAGATGCCGAAACACTTTTATTTGCAGATTCGCAAAATGTTCAACTATTTAATTCTTACAAAAGAGTATATAGCAATTTTACAAATACACAAAAAAATGCTTATAAAAATGCTTCTTATACAATACTAACCATTAATGAAGAAAACGACAGTACTTCAATTATAAATTACAGCAATAGTTATAAAAACATACCACAAAATATTAAAATTGTAAAGAAAAATAAAGTTTGGGCTATAGATTTTAAACATACATATTCCGACACAACAATATTAAAATAAAATGCTAAAAAATATTTTATTAGTAGGGCTTGGTGGTAGTATTGGTGCAATGTTGCGGTACATTATTACTTTACTATTAAAAGTTCAAAATTTTCCTTACCAAACTTTATTGGTAAATATTATTGGAAGCCTAGTTATTGGTTTAGTATTTGGGTTAAGTGCAAAAAACCATAATTTTCCAGAATCCTTAAAATTATTTTTGGCTACAGGTATTTGTGGTGGTTTTACCACATTTTCGGCATTTAGTATCGAAAATATGAATATGCTCAAACAAGGAAATTATTTACTTGCAATTTTATATATTTTTGCATCAATTACACTTTGTATTATAGCAGTTTTTGCTGGCTTTAAATTAATAAATTAAAACATACATTATGAATATACTTCACCCATGGCATGGAGCTAATTATGGCAGCAGTGCACCAGAGCAAGTAAATGCAATTATAGAAATATCGAAAGGTAGTAGTTGCAAATATGAAATAGATAAACCTACAGGCTTATTAAAATTAGATCGTATTATTTACTCATCATTTCATTATCCAATAAATTATGGTTTTATACCACAAACCCTTGGCGAAGATGGCGACCCTCTAGATATTTTAGTTTTATGCAGCCAAAGTATTCAGCCATTATGCCTTGTAAAAGCTACTGTAATTGGCAATATGCAAATGATAGACAATGGCGAAAAAGACGATAAAATAATTGCTGTAGCTACAAACGACCCATCGGTAAATCATTTAAAAGATATAATCGAACTGCCCGATCATTTCATAAATGTTTTAAAAAATTATTTTGAAAACTACAAAGTGTTAGAAAATAAAATTGTAGAAATAGATAAATTTCAGAATAAAGAAACTGCTTACAAAGTAATTGAAGAATCAATAAAACTTTATACAAATAATTTTCCAAAAAAGTAAACCATTATTATGGAAAAAACACATTAATGTATCTTTAAAAAAAACAACTACCATACTGCATTAATGCAAATAAAATATAACGATAAAGACGATACATTTTTATTACAATCATACTGCAATGATGGCAATAAAGAATGCTTAGGTATATTGCTACAACGTTATACAGGTTTGCTTTTTGGCGTATGTATGAAATATTTAAAAGACGAAGAAAATGCTAAAGATGCGGTACAACAAATATTTTTAAAAGTAATAAACGAACTTGCAAAATATAAGGTAGCTTATTTTAAAAGTTGGTTGTACATGATTGCAAAAAACCATTGTTTAATGCAATTTCGCAATAAAAATAAAAGTACAATTGAAATAAAAGAAAATTTATTTGCATCAGAAAATGATGAAACTATTAAAGAGCAAATACTACATAAAGAAAATTCGCTAACAGCACTAGAGCAAGCATTATTATTATTAAACAACGAACAACGAATTTGTGTTACATTATTTTATTTAGAAAAAAAATCATACCAAGAGATAGTTACAATATCAAATTACAACTTGTTACAAGTAAAAAGTAATATACAAAATGGCAAAAGAAATTTAAAAATACTAATGCAAAGAATAACAAATACATGAGTACCAATTTAGATAATATATTACCATTGGGCAATGATGCAGATAAAAAAAAGCAGTTGCAAAAACTTAGCGATGAGCTTCAGTTTTTAGATACAATTGAAGAAGATAACGGATTACTATTTGAAAAAGATGCCGCCGAAGGATTAAGCAAAGTTGACAAAACAAAAGCTTCTGTAATTATAAATTCTTTAAACAGTAATTTACAAAAACAATTACATAAAAAGAAAACTAGAAAAATATTTAAGGAACAATCACCTTCCTATTTAACCATTATTACCATTTTACTACTTATTATAATTTCATTTATTGTGCTCAAAAAAATGTTGTAATTTATTTCACACTTTTATAATATGCCAAAAAATTACTGTTATAGCTTTGTTATGTTGTTATTTTTTTCATGCAATATAAATTTTCAGCAATCAAAAATTAGTGTTGCAAATCAAAAAAAAATAATTTTAAATTACATAACTGCCGAAGATAATAGAGATACTATTATTTTAAATAAAATATTAGCAGATAGCATAATAACTTATTGGAAAATGGAAAATCCGGCAAAACAAAAAATTATTAATTTCTATAAAGATTATTGGACAAAAAATATGTTTTCAAAAAATAAAGTTCAGCAAATAAAACATAAAGCAAAAAACACTTATGCTGTTCATACGTTTTTTAAAGTACAAAGAATTCATACAGACACATCACTGCATTTTAAAAGTAATATTATTTTCAAATTGAATAATCAAAATAAAATTATCTATATTGACAAAGAAAAAGTAGCATTATAATTTATCTTTTTGAAATAAAAACAATTTATAAATTACTATTTTTTCAGTGGTTCTACAATCGTCATTTTACAAGCAGGTGGTAATCTTTTTACAGCATCTTCTTCGGCAGTTACATCATCTGCATCAAAACCTGCATTTGCTATGGCAGTTTTTATTTCTTCAATATTTGTACGGTCGGTAATCCAAGTTACTGTAGTTGTTTTCTTTTTAAAATCGGCTTTTATAGATGTAATGCCATACATTTTAAAAAGCGATCGCTCTACCCTATCGCTACATATTTGGCAAATAATACCAGGTGTTTTTATTACTGCTTTACCCGTAGTTTTTGCTTGTGCAAACACCGAAAAAGAAATTACAAATAAAGCAATAAGGGTAAGTTGAATTTGTTTCATTTTTTTTTATTTAAAATCAAAAATATTTCATTAGAACCACTCTGCAGGGTTTTCTCTCCATTTTAACAAAGATTTTAATTGCTCATCGTTTAGTTGATTATTATTTTTGGCATTTTGTATTAGTTCATCGTAGTTGCTCAACGAAATAAGTTTTATACCAGCATCACTAAAAGCATTGCTTGCTTGCTCAAATCCATAGTTAAAAATAGAAACCATTCCTTCTATTATTAGCCCTTCTTTTTGTAACACTTGGCATACTTGCAAGCTACTTTTACCAGTAGATATTAAATCTTCAATTACAATAACTTTTTGCCCTTTTTCGTACACACCTTCTATTTGGTTGCCCATACCATGTTCTTTTGGCTTTGGGCGTACATACATAAAAGGCAGTTTTAATTGGTCAGCCACCATAGCACCCCAAGATATTCCTGCTGTGGCTACACCTGCTACTGAATCCGCATTAGCAAATTGCTCAAAAATAACAGCGGCTAATTCGCTTTTTATAAAATCTCTAACATACGGAAACCCAAGTGCTCGGCGGTTATCGCAATATATTGGACTTTTCCAACCACTTGCCCAAGTATAAGGATTTTCGATATTTAATTTAACTGCATTTATTTGCATTAATTTTTCGGCGATAGCCAAAGCAGACGATTTCATAACAATTTTTTAAAATTATGTAACAAAGATAATGTGTTGTTGAATGAATGTTTAAATTTGTAAAAAATTGTACAAAATGTTATTGAAAATATTTATAAATGATAAACCTGTTTATCTTACAAATACACTTACCGAAAATTTAATCATTTTAACCGAACAAAAAGATGTGCTTTTTTTGCAAAATGAAAAAGTAAATGCAAGTACTTTTTTGGAAAATATTAATAAGGTAAATATATCTGCCGCTATTGTTTATGGTAAAAATTTTACTTCTCTAAAAAAAGATTTTTTTGCACAATTTAAAATTATAGAAGCTGGTGGTGGTATAGTACTTAACGAAAGTAAAGAGCTGCTATTTATTTTTAGAAATGGAAAATGGGATTTACCAAAAGGTAAAATAGAATCAAACGAAACTATTGAAACCTGTGCTAAGAGAGAAGTAGAAGAAGAAACTGGCGTAAAGAATTTACAACTAAAAAAGAAAATTGGAGAAACCTACCATATATACATCGAAAAAAATATTCCTATTTTAAAAATTAGCCATTGGTTTTATTTTACCAGTGTAAATTCTAAAAATACTATACCACAAATAGAAGAAGGCATAACAGAAGTAAAATGGATAACCACCAAAAATATTAAAGAACCAATGGCAAATACATATCAAAATATAAAAGAAATATTGAGTGTATTTTTTGATACTCCATAATTATCTTTTTGCCAAGATAGCTACTGTGAGTCTGCTAATACATACTAATTTGTTATTTTGGTCGTGTATTTTTATATCCCATACATGTGTGCTACTTCCAAGGTGTAGCTTAGTAGCTGTTGCTATTATTAATCCTTCTTTTACACCACGTATATGATTTGCATTAATTTCTAACCCTACACATATTTGCTTATCGGTATCTATTACAAGTGCCGATGCAACACTACCAACAGTTTCGGCTAAGGCACAACTTGCACCACCATGCAATAAACCATAAGGTTGCCTTGTTCTATCATCTACAGGCATACTCATTTTCAAATAATCTTGTCCTATTTCTACCCATTGCATTCCTAAATGTGCACCCATTGTTTTTTCTACATATGGAATATCGTTTAGGCTTATATTTTTATTGAACCAAATTGTATTATTTACCATTTTTAAAAGATTTTTTTATAGTTTTATTTACCGCCTTTGGCAAAAATTTGGTTACATCACCTCCATTTCGCAATACATCTCTTACCAAGGTAGATGCTACTGAGGTAAATTGAGGTAAGCATGTTAAAAAGATAGTTTCAATATCATCGTTAAGACTACGATTCATATCGGCGATTGCTTTTTCGTATTCAAAATCGTTTACGTATCTAATGCCACGCAAAATAAATTTTGCTCCCAGTTCGTTACAACAATTTACGGTAAGCCCATCGTACAAAACAGCTTCTACCTTTTCGTTATCCGCATATATTTCGTTTAGCCAATCTATTCTTTGTTGGTCGCTAAACATGGGCTGCTTATTTATATTTCTACCAATTCCAATTACAATTTTATCGAATAAAGGCAATGCTCTATCAATAATATCGGTATGCCCAAGAGTTACTGGGTCAAATGTTCCGGGAAAAAGACAAATTTTCATTAAAGGAAAAGTTTATAATGGATAATTTTTTAATAGGTAATTTTATAATGAATTTTTTATAATTAAAAATTTAAAATAGATCTAAGATTTTAAACATAAGAAGTTGCAAAATGCCAGCTGAAACCAGCAAACTGTTAACTTCTCTCTGCCAACAAATACAATACAGCCATTCTTACAGCTACGCCATTTTCTACTTGTTGCAATATAATAGAGTTATTACCATCTGCTACATCACTATCTATTTCTACTCCTCTGTTTATTGGTCCAGGGTGCATAATTACAATTTCTTTATTCAACCTTTGTAACACATTTTTTGTAACTCCATAGGTTAAATTATATTCTCTTAATGTAGAAAACAAAACTTTTTTTTGCCTTTCTAACTGTATCCGCAACACATTAGCTACATCGCACCACTGAAGTGCATTTTGTAAATTATATTCTACTTGCACACCCAATGCTTCTTTAATATATTTTGGGATAAGTGTTGGTGGCCCAGCTACCATTACCTCTGCTCCCATTTTCTTGAGCAAATAAATATTACTGAGTGCTACACGGCTGTGCATAATATCGCCAATAAGTACTATTTTTTTCCCTGTAAGTGTGCCTATTTTTTCTCGGATAGAAAAAGCATCTAAAAGTGCTTGTGTAGGGTGTTCGTTTGTACCATCACCAGCATTTACAATGGCAGTATTTGGCAAATGCTTTGCTAAAAAATGAGCAGCACCGCTAGCTGCATGGCGCATTACAACCATATCTACCTTCATGCTCAAAATATTATGTACAGTATCTAAAAGTGTTTCGCCTTTAGCAGCCGACGAACCAGAGGCTGCAAAATTTATGGTATCTGCACCTAATCTTTTTTCGGCAAGCTCAAAAGATATACGTGTACGAGTACTATTTTCGTAAAATAAATTTACTATAGTTACATCTCTTAGCGATGGTACTTTTTTTACTGACCGTTGTAAAACTTCTTTAAATTGTGTGGCAGTTTGTAAAATAAGGGAAACATCTTCCGTAGAAAGTTCTTTAATGCCTATTAAATGTTTAGTGGATAGTTGCATTAAGAAGCGAAATTAATGTTTTAATCTATAAACAACAATTATAATTAAAAAATACCTTTTTCCACATATTTCCTTACATCATCTTGCAAAATTTTGCTTAGTGGTACTCCTGGCAATCGCAACTCATTTTGTATAATGCCCATTTCGCTTAAAAATGCTTTTGCACCTGCAGGGTTATTTTCGGCAAATAAAAGTTTGTATAAATCCAAAAATTGGTTATTTAATTTTACTGCATCTGCAAATTTATTTTGCATACATAAATTTACCATGGTCGAAAATTCTTTTGGATAAACATTAGCAGCCACACTTATTACACCATCCATACCACATGCCATTTCTGGCAATACCAAATCATCATCGCCACTTGTTACTAAAAAATGTTCGGGTCTATTTTTTAATATTTCTATACATTGTTGTACAAAATTTCCGGCTTCTTTTATACCTGCAATATTGTTTAATTGTGCAAGCCTAAGAGTTGTACTTGATTCCATATTTCTGCCGGTACGCCCTGGTACATTATACAATATTATTGGCTTTGGCGATGCTTCAGCTAATGCTTTATAATGCTGGTAAATACCTTCTTGCGAAGGTTTATTATAATACGGGCTAGCACTTAAAACCGCTACAGCACCATCTAAAGGGTAAGTTTGCAAATCGTTTATTACCGATGCGGTGTTATTGCCGCCAATACCAACAACCATTGGTACTCTGTTGGCAATTTGTTTTTCGGTAAATTTTATTATTGCCTTTTTTTCGTCAGATGATAGTACTGGGGTTTCGCCAGTTGTACCCATGGTTACAATATAATTAATACCATTATCAATTAAATGGTTTATTAATTTAGCAAGTGCATCATAATCTACCGATAAATCATTTTTAAATGGTGTTATAATAGCAACACCAGTACCAGACAATATTTTTCTTAAACTCATTTTTTATTTTTTTCAAAGTTATGCATAATTTGTATTTCTAAAATTGCAAAAAGCCAACTGATTTATAAGTTGGCTTTTGTAAAATTATTATTAGATAATTACAAGTAAAAGAAAGCTTGTAACTAATTTATTAGCTATTAAGTATTTTTGAAGTATGTAAATATTTATTATTTTCACTAAATATAAATAAACATGATCCATTTTTAATTTTTTCAATTATTGGTTTATTCAGTTTTTCGGGTATAGCTGGGCAACCCCAACTCCTACCAATAAAACCTTGGCTTTGAATATAAGATTCGCAAACATAATCGGCACCATGTATTACTATTGAACGTTCGCTAGCTCTATCATTTATGCCTTTTTCGAGACCATTTAGTTTTAACGAAAATCCGTTTTTACCAACATAAGTATTAGCAGTACTATAAAATCCTAAGCTACTTTGCAAACTTTCGGGCACATTAGAAAACTTAGAAGCCATTACCTCTCCACTACCCTGCCCATGAGCCACATAGGTTTTAAATAATATTTTATAATTATTCAAATCTATAACAAATAACCTTTTTTGCGATGAAGGTTTTGTAAAATCTACAATAGAAATTATATGATCGTTTACAATTTTGCCTTTTGCTTTTAAATATTCAAATCCTTTTAAAGCATAATTAAACACATTTTGAGACAATCCTACATTATTTAATTTTAAACTATCGTAAATTTTAAAAACCATTTTTTCTTCTACAGTTGTTGCAATTGGCACAATTACAGGTACAATAATTTTAGGTAAACTGTAATTTTTTATATGAGCAAAACTAAATGGCAAATGCACCATTAAAGCAACAACAGCTGCTACAAATAGATATATTTTTTTGTTTGGTTTAATTTTCATTTACTGTATTCTTTTACAATAATTCTAAACGTATTTTATAGTAAAATATTGTGCAAATTCATTGCATTTAAAATTTGAAAGCAAAAGTAGGTATCTTAGTGTTTAAGATTTGTTAAGAATAGGTATTAAAAAAAATAGAACACATTCATTAGTTTATGAATACGTTGGATTTTTATTATATTTATTAAAAGAGAAAGTAAAAAACCAAAGTATATAAAAAATTGTATCTATAAATGTTACTTACTTATTTATGCTTTAAAATTTAAAAATGACATTAAAAATTTTTACTCCAATCTATTTTATTCTATTTTTTACAAATATTGTTGAAGCCCAAAAAACAAATAATAAACTTAAATCGGCATCATTATCTTTAGCATTTGGGAGCAACCAATTTAGTACAGCTATAGATTATAAATACCTTTGGAAATTAGGAAAAAAAGAACGGTTTGCAACAGGTTTTGGGGCTAGGCTTACCAGTAATTTTGGAAGCAAAAATTACTACACTACTGCACCTGCAAAATTAACAAGCGGAAAAACTGGACCTGGTGTACTTTTTGGAGATGATATTACTCAAAATATAGACTCCGTATTTTTTTCTACATCACAAGTAAATGCATTAAATTTGAGTATAAATTTTGCATATAAAATAAAAGAAAAAATTACTCTAGGTTTTAATATAGATGCTATTGGAGTTTCTTTTGGCAGCAACAAAACTGGAACATATTTCCCTAATGTGGGTGTAGGCTCAACAGTAAGTGCAAAACCAACATCTTTTAATGCATTACTTATAAGTGATAACGATAAAGGAAGTTTAAATAGTGAATTGTATGGCCAATATAATTTTAATAAAAAATGGGGAGCAAAATTAGGTTTTCAATTTTTGTTTACAGAGTATAAAACAAATACACTCGTACAAACAACACCAACTGGAGATAAAAATGATAGATTTAGAAACAAAGCATCACAAATATCTTTAGGCATTACGCATATATTTTAAAAAATTATTATGAAAAGTTTTAAAATAATAATAGCATTTATATTACTTACAAATGCTTTAATGGCACAAAAATATACTATTGCCGATGATGGTAGCAAAGTTACGTTTGTAATTAAAAACTTTGGGTCGAAAACAAATGGCAGTTTTACAGGTTTAACTGGAGTTGTAATATTTAACCCAAAAGCTTTAACAACCAGTACCATAAATGCAAGTATAAGTGCTGCTACTGTAAATACAAATAATAATGCAAGAGATAAACACTTGAAAAAGAGTGAGTATTTTGATGTAGAAAAATTTACTACAATAACATTTGTAAGTACTAAAATTACCGAAAGTAGCACAGCTGGAAGATTTTTTATATTTGGAAATTTAACAATAAAAGGTATTACCAAAGCCATACAATTTGGATTTAGTGCAACACCCAATACAAATGGATATATATTTGCAGGCGATTTTGAAATAAATAGAAGAGATTTTGGAGTAGGTGGAAACAGTATATCTATGGCAGATAAATTAAAAGTTTACTTAAATATAACAGCAAAAAATTAATGGAACATCTTAAGAGTATTTTATCTCCTGTTTTAAAACAATTAATAGACTTATTAGTATTATTAAGTAAAAATGAATATACACAAAAATCAATTTTGCTAAACAATAGTACAATTGGTGCTCATACTAGGCATGTAATTGAATTATTTCAATGTTTATTTGTAGGTTACGAAAATGGCATTGTAAATTATGAGCATCGCAAAAGAGATGTAGAAATAGAAAACGAAAATAACTATGCTATAAGTTTAATACAAGATATTATTGGCAATTTAGATAAAGAGAATAAAACTTTATTATTAGAAGGCTTTTTTGTAGAAAATGACAACGAAATATTGAAAGTAGAAACAAATTATTTTAGAGAACTTATTTACAATTTAGAACATACCATACACCACATGGCACTTTTGCGAATAGGAATTACTGAGGTTAGTAATGTACAAATACCAGAAAACTTTGGTGTAGCTCCATCTACCATGCTTTATAGAAATTTATGTGTACAGTAACTTTTGTACCATCTACTACTGGATATTATTTAACCAGTAATAGAGATGAAAAAAATACAAGAAGCATAGCTATACACCCAACTGAATATACGATAGATGATGCTAAATACATTTTTCCAAAAGATGAAGATGCTGGCGGCACTTGGATTGTGTTAAAAGAAAACGGAGATTCGCTTTGTTTATTAAATGGTGCATTAGAGCCATTTGTAGATAATGGGCAATACAAAATAAGCCGTGGCAAAATTGTACTACAAATAATTACATCCAACAATTTATTACAAAAATATAATACAATAAGTTTGTATGAAGTAGCACCTTTTACATTAATATTGTTACAAAATAATGAGTTGTACGAATGTAGATGGGACGGAAGCCATAAGAATATTACACAATTAGATAATACCAAAAAACATATTTGGAGTAGTGCTACCTTATACAATAACAAGCAACAACAAAAAAGAAAAGATTGGTTTAATGAATGGCAAAAAGTAACACACAATCCAACACAAAAAGACTTATTAAATTTTCACACCAATACAAGTGGTAACAATGTGGAAGATGATTTGATAATGAACAGAAATAATAAGTACTTTACTGTAAGTGTTACAGGCATTGAGGTAGCACAACAAAATAGCTTTATGTTTTATAATGATTTACTAAATAAAAAAAGTACAATTACAAATTTCACTAGAAAATAATTAATGCAAAAACAACAAAAATCTACTTTTTTAATAAAATTATTTAATTGGGAATACTGGAGTTTTGGTGTAGTGTATGCACCAATATATTTGTATTGGTTTTATTTATGCTTACGTGCCCGAAATTTATTTTTTTTTAGTGCTAGCAACCCAAGTATAGAAAATGCTGGTTTTTTAATGGAGAAAAAAAGTGACATTTACGATATTATACCAACAGAATATTACCCAAAAACTTTACTAATAAAAGAAGGTTTATCAGCATCAGAAATACATGATCAAATTATTGCAAAACAATTTTGTTTTCCATTAATAGTAAAGCCTGATATTGGTGGTAAAGGACGTGGAGTAAAAAAAATTGAAAATATTGAAGACGCAGTTAGATACATTAAGTATGCACAATTCCCCATGTTGGTACAAGCTTTGGTAGATTATAAAAACGAAGCAGGAATTTTTTATTATAGATATCCATGGCAAGAAAATGGAAAAATTTCGGGTATCGTATCTAAAGAATTTTTGGCAGTTATTGGCGATGGAGTAAGTACAATAGAGCAATTGGTAATGCAAAACGAAAGATATGTTTTGCAACTTAACGCTTTAAAAAAAATGCCAGAAATAAATTTGCAAGAAATATTAGAAATAAATGTAGAAAAAATAATGGTTCCATTTGGTAACCATGCTCGTGGAGCAAAATTTATAGATGTATCAAATAAAATAACATTGGATTTAGAAAAATCTATTAATGAAATATGTAAAAAAATACCCGAATTTTATTTTGGAAGATTAGATATAATGTATTCCAATTGGCAAGAATTAGTTGCCGGCAAAAATTTAAGTATTATAGAGCTAAATGGCGCTGGTAGCGAGCCTACACATATTTACGACCCAAAGCATTCCATATTTTTTGCTTGGAAAGAAATAGCAAGACATTTAAAAATATTGTATCGTATAAGTGTGTATAACCACACAAAAAATAAAATTCCTTATTTATCGTTTAAAAATGGACTAAAAATGTTTAAGGAAGTAAAAGGAGTAGAAAAAAGATTAGATAATTTATTATAAAAAACAAAATGAAAAAAATAACAACAAGTAGTTTATTAGCAATTTTAATGATAACTGTATTCTCATTTACTTTCCCAAAAAATGAAGTAAGTAATGATATAGTTTTTTTTAAAGGCACTTGGAAAGAAGCTCTAAAATTAGCAAAAAATGAAAACAAACTTATTTTTTTAGATATATCTGCCAGTTGGTGTGGACCATGTAAAAAACTAAAACGTACTACATTTACAAATAAAAAAGTGGCAGAATATTTTAATGCCAAATATATAAATGTAGAATTAGATGGTGAATACGGCGAAGGTGTAGCACTTGCACAAAAATTTCATTTAACAGGTTACCCTACTTTGTATTTTATTGATGCAAGGGAAAACATTGTAAGTGAAAGTATTGGTTTTGTTAACCACAAAGAAATATTAAAATGGGCAAAATCTACAGATAAAAAATAAAATTAATTAGATATGTTGTAACTTTTTTGTATATAATCTAACAAGGTTTTCTTAGCATTATTTTTAACTTTTTGCTTAAAAAAACCTGCCCACCCAAATAGTTTGCCCATAATACCAATAGCTTGGCTGCTCCATTTATGAAAACTCCAACCATCGCTGTGTTCTGTAATTAAACCATTTTCTATTTTCATGTAAGCTTTACCATTATTTATTACAGTTTTTCCTGTTTTAGAAAAATTATAAGTTGCTTTCCAATTGCAGTTATAATAACCATCTTCTAAGTTTTTTATACTATCAAATTCTAATGAAAAAGCTTTAGCACTTTTGCAAAGCATTTGCCACATTGCTTTTGCTTCATCTCCTTTAAGTATATCAAACATTGGGTCGAAAAAAACAATATCATTACTGTAACAAGCATTCATACCTTCCGAATTTAGGTTTTGGAAAGAAGTGTAAAACTTTTCAATTAATTTTTCGTCGTTATTCATAAATATATTTTTTGCTAATTCATAATAAAACTACAGTTTTTTTTCGGCAATAATTTTATCTTTTACTATTGTTAAATCATCTATTAAAACTGTAATAGGCATTATACCTACTTGTACAATTACTTTTTTACCCCTTATTTCCTTTACTATACCTACACTTCTATTTTGTCGCATTTTCACTTTATCCCCTACTTTTACATTGCCTTCTACCTCAATAAATTTTTCGTTTAACTTTTTTTTGTGGCTTTGTGTTTGCAATTTTTCTTTTTGGTTAAAAAGCAATGCATGTATCATTTTTACAACTGCTTCTTTATCTTCGGCCTTGCGCCACTCTATTACCATCGCTTTTAAGCGACGCTCCATATCTTTTAAGTAATTTATTTTTTCGGAATTAATTTTATTTTGCTCCTGCATACGCTCCATCTCTTGCTGATGTGTTTCTTTTTTTACTATGCGTTGCATTTCCTTTTTTAATAATTCATTTTCTTTTAATAATTTTTCAAGAATAAGTTTTTCGGCATCTAGTTTTTGTAAATCTTGCTCGGTACGGTTTAATAATTTATCTAATCTAAACTGATCTTCATCTACCAATTTTCTGGCACGGTTTATTAATTTTTTATCTAACCCAATTCTTTCGGCAATAGAAAATGTATAAGAGCTTCCAGGTTTTCCTATTTGCAATTTATACATTGGCAGCAACTTTTCTTCGTTAAATTGCATTGCTCCATTAATAATGCCACGTACTTTATTTGCCATTACTTTTAAATTTAAGTAATGGGTAGTTACAATACCAAAAGCATGTTTAAAAGCCAACTCTTCCATAATAACTTCTGCAAATGCGCCACCTAGGTTAGGGTCGCTACCGCTACCAAGTTCATCTATAAAAAATAATGTTTTGCCATTAGCACTTTCAATAAAATGCTTCATATTTTTTAGATGAGATGAGTAAGTACTCAATTCAAATTCTATACTTTGTGTATCGCCAATATGTATAAGTACTTGTTTAAATATGCCCATAGTACTATCGGCACTTGCAGGTACAAGTAAACCACTTTGTAGCATTATTTGCAATAAGCCTACGGTTTTCATTGTAACAGTTTTGCCGCCTGCATTTGGCCCACTTATTACCAATATACTTGCTTCGGTATTTAATAAAATATCGGTAGAGTAAGTGGTTTTATTATTTCGCTTATTAAATAAAAATAATAAAGGATGATAAGCGTTTATTAAATGCAAATGTGCTTTATCTATCAACTGAGGTTTTGCTGCATTCATATCTTGTGCCAATTTGCCTTTGGCTCTTATAAAATCAAATACTCCTACAATATCAAAATAACTTATTAAAAGTGGAGCATACAAACTTACTTGCTGTGTAAGCTTACGGAGTATTCGGTATATTTCTTTAGTTTCTTCATACTCTAAAGAAAAAATTTCGTTGTTGAGTTCGGTAGTTTCTTCTGGCTCAATAAAACTTGTTTTGCGGCTTTCGCTTTCGCTGTGCAATACACCTTTTACTACTCTTTTTTGCTCGGCTACTACAGCAAGCACTCTTCTGCCATTCATAAAACTTTCTTCTATATCTGCTAAAAAACCTTGTTTATTTAATTTAGCTACAATTTTATCAAAAAGCCTACGAAGCTCATTACGCTTGCGATACAGCTTCATCCTAATTTCTGTTAAAGCATCACTGGCACTATCTTTTACTGCACCAGTTTCATCGAGCACTTCGTCTATTACTATTTTTATGGTTTTTTCGTAATAATTATTTTCGATAACTTTTGCAAGTGCTGGCATAGCTTCTCTTACATCTACAGTGAACCATCTAAAAATACTATCCATATTTACAACAAGCCTACGAATAAGTATAAATTGTTCGCCAGATAATGATGCACCTGGAATACTTAACAATTTTAAATCTCTAGCAATATTTGTAGTAAAATCATTTGGAAAATGTGCACCACTATCCAAAATAATTTTGAACTCGGCTGCTTGTAGTAAATCTAACTCTATATACTCTTTTCGTGTATGTATGCGTAACTCTATAGCATTTTTCTTAGCATATTCTGTACGGCAATGCAAAGCCAGTAACTCCTTAATTTTATCAAACTCTAATTGTTGTAATGCCGATTCGGGAAAAAATTTCATTTCATTCTTTTTCTCATCAAAACTTTTAATGGATGCAAAATTACATTTTTGTTTTTATAGTATTTATTTTAGCAATTTTCTTTTAAATTAATATTACTTTGTTATTTTTTCTAAAAAAAAATGTTGACCTGTGTGCAACTGTAGAAATGTGCGACGCCAATGCTGATGCCATAAAAAACAAATGCTGGTAAACAAAAAAAATATATTGCTATAAAAACTCTGCCATAGCAATTGCTTTTTTTAATGCTCCTAATTTGTGCCCTACTTCTTCTAACTCCTTTTGCGGATTGCTTGCAGCTACTACACCTGCACCTGCTCTATAGGTAAGTGTATTGTTTTTGCACAACATAGTGCGTATCATTATTGCATGATTACAGCTTTTATTGAAACCAATATATCCGATTGTTCCACCATAAAAGCTTCTATTATTTTGCTCCAGTGTGTTAATTAATTGCATGGCTTTATACTTAGGTGCACCACTTAAAGTGCCCGCAGGAAATGTAGTTGCAATAATTTCGAAAGGATTTTTGTTGGCAACTATGTTTCCTTGTACTTCGCTAACCATGTGTATTACATGCGAATAAAAATTTATTTTTTTTAGCTGTGTTACCTTCACATTGGTACAAATGCGGCTCAAATCGTTTCTGGCTAAATCTACTAGCATAATGTGCTCAGCATTTTCTTTTGCATCATTTTCTAAATCTGTAGCCAATTTTTTATCGGCTTCATCATCTCCTGTACGTTTAAAAGTGCCTGCTATTGGGTGCACTGTGGCTTTGCCATTATTTACTAGTACTTGGCTTTCGGGGCTTGAGCCAAGTAAGCGGTAATCGCCATAATCGAAATAAAAAAGATATGGACCTGGGTTTACACTTCGTAAACTTCTATAAACATTGAACTCGTCGCCATTAAATTTTTGTGTAAAACTTCTGCTCAATACTATTTGAAAAACATTGCCAAGCCTGCATGCTTCTTTACCTTTTTGTACCATACTAAGGTAAGTTGCATCTGCTATATCGGCTAACTCATCACCAATTTTTACGAACGGAAAAACTGGCACATCTTTGCTTTTGAGAATACTTTCTACATCGTCGGTAATGTTATTAAATCCATCAATTTTATTTTCGCAAAAATAAATTTCATCTTTAAAATGATCTATAATTATTATGTATTGATAAAGCCTGTACCGCATTAATGGAATGGTATCTTCTGTATCATTTTTTGAATGAAAAACAATATTCTCAAAAAATTGAACGGCATCGTATGACGTGTAACCAAATACTCCTTGTGCTATTGTAGCTACTTGTAATGATGGTATTTCTACCTCAAACTTATCCAAAAACTCTCCTAAAACTGTTGTTATTTTTGGAGTGTTTACCAAATCTATATTCACTGGCTTTTGCCCCGGATATTTATATTCGGCAGTATTCAAATTAGTTATTTCAATACCTGCAATGGCATTTATACCAATTATAGATCTGCTATTTTCACCAGCATGCGAATCGGTGCTTTCTAGCAATATTGTGTCTCTAAACTTATCTCTCATTCGCAAATAAATACCTACAGGCGTGTACAAGTCTGCTGGTATTTTTTTGCAAGTGGTATGTAAAAATATTTTTTTCATTTTTATAAATACTAATGTAATATTAAATTTTAGCAAATTTGGTTTTACATTTTTATGCTAGGTATCTGTTGTTACAATATTAGTATAAACTTGTTTAACAATATGATTAATTGCCAATTAATAAATATAATCTTTATGAAGTTTTTAACTAAAAATCAATAAATAATTTACATCTTTGTTGAAAATTATTACGAATTGAAAAAAAATTTATTTGTACTTTTTATTTTTTGTGCCTTTGAAGCAAAAGCTCAAAAAATTGAAAATATTTTTGTGAATTTATATACCGATAGTTTAAAAAAAGGTACACACAATTATATTAATATCGATGGGCAATTGAGTAATGGAAAATATTTACCTCTTGATAGTACTCAAATTTTATTTACTTGTAGCCAAGCTAATTTTGCTGGCAATTCTATAATAATACCTTTAGGATTTACTGATGAAAAAGTTTTAATAAAAGCTACATTAAAAACAAATGCACTAATCTTTAAAGAATTTGAAGTTTATGTAAAAAAAATGGAAGATCCTCCATTAAAATCGAGTGCCGAAATAATAAGTGAAGTAAAAAAAAAGCAAAAAATGTAAAACCAAAATCTAAAAATAAATTTTAGGTTTTTATATTACAAACCCTACTCCTGCTGTAGTATTACTTGCAGTATCAATTAAAATAAATGCACCGTTCAATTTATTTTTTGCATAAGTATCTACATAAATTGGTTTACTTAGTTTAATATTTACATTGCCAATTTCGTTAATGGACAGTTGGCTTGCTACTTTTGACCCAGAAAAATCTGTAGCAATTATATTTTTAACTTTTTCAATTTTTGCTAATACTGTATTGGAATTGTGTTGTACTAGATACTTTGCACCTTCTATTAATTTTTTATCATCCATCCAACATATTGTGGCATTTACATCTTTTTGTACTATTGGCAATTCATTCGTTTTTACAATCATATCTCCTCTAGTTACATTTACATCATTTTCTAATTCTATTATTATTGAAGATTCCGCAATTGCTTCGGTGTATTCACTATTATAAAAATGAATTTTTGATATTTTGGTTTGTGTAAGCGAAGGCAGTACTGTAACTGCATCTCCTACTCTTAAAGTATTACCATACAGCTTTCCTGCATATCCTCTAAAGTCATGATGTAAATCTGTTTTAGGCCGTATTACAGTTTGTACTGGAAATCGGGCTTGAGTTGATTGTTGTGAATCTAATGTATCTATATTTTCTAAGAGTTCTAAAATAGTTTGCCCATTATACCAAGGCATATCTGCTGATTTATTTACCACATTTCCTCCATTTATTGCACTTATTGGTATATAGCTTACATTTTGCTCATTATATGTACTTTTTTCATTTAACGTTTGAAAATCTTTTTTAATTTTGTTATAAATTTCTTCTTCATATTCTACCAAATCCATTTTATTTATAGCAACAATTACATCTTTTACACGCAACAAATTATTAATGAAAAAATGCCGATTGGTTTGTTCTATTACACCTTTTCGAGCATCTATTAATATGATTGAAACTTGCGATGAAGAAGCGCCAGTTACCATATTTCTTGTATATTCTACATGTCCTGGCGTATCGGCTATTATGTAACTTTTTTTTGCTGTAGAAAAATAAATATGAGCTACATCTATTGTTATGCCTTGTTCTCTCTCCGCCACTAATCCATCTGTGGCTAACGATAAGTCTAAATAATCATAACCTTTTTGCTTACTGCTTTTTTTTATTGATTCAACTTTATCGTTCGTAAGCGATTGTGTATCGTACAATAATCTACCAATAAGAGTACTTTTGCCATCATCTACACTGCCTGCTGTTGCTATTTTTAAAACGTTCATTTTTTTCTATTAATCGTTATTTGGTATTCGTTTGCTAATAATGTTTGTCAACTTCATATCTCAGTATCAATACTTAGTTATTCATCAAAAATACCCTTGCTGTTTTCTTTTTTCCATAGCTGCTTCCGATCTTTTATCGTCAATTCTTGCACCTCTTTCAGAAATAGTAGAAACTCGTATTTCGTTAACTACTTCTTTAATTGTTGCAGCAAAAGACTCAACTGCAGCTGTACAAGTCATATCGCCTACGGTTCTAAATCTTACTATTCTTTCTATTGCTTCTTCATCATTTTCTTGATATACAAATTCCGATTGCGACCAAATTAATCCATCTCTTAAAAATGTATTTCTTTTGTGCGAAAAATATATAGATGGTATTTCAATATTTTCATCTTCAATATATTTCCAAACATCTAACTCTGTCCAATTAGAAATTGGAAATACCCTCACATTTTGCCCATGATCTATTTTTCCATTGAGAATATCAAACAACTCCGGTCGTTGATTTTTTTCATCCCATTGTCCAAAATCATCTCTCACTGAAAATATTCTTTCTTTAGCTCTTGCCTTTTCTTCGTCTCTTCGGGCTCCTCCTATACAAGCGTCAAATTTGAATTCTTCAATGGCATCTAATAAGGTTACTGTTTGCAAAGTATTTCTGCTCGAATACCTTCCAAATTCTTCTTTTACTTTACCAGTATTTATGCTGTCTTGTACATTTCTTACTATCAAATCTAAACCTAACTCAGCTACCAATTTATCTCTAAACTCAATTGTTTCAGGAAAATTGTGCCCTGTATCTACATGTAGTAATGGAAATGGGATTTTAGCAGGGTAAAATGCTTTTTGTGCTAACCTTACTAATGTTATAGAATCTTTTCCGCCAGAAAATAATAAAACTGGTTTATTAAATTGTGCTACCACTTCTCTAAAAATATAAATAGATTCGCTTTCTAATAAATTAGGTGTAAATGTTTTGTTCATAAACTTTTATTTTTGATGCAATCCACATTCTTTATGGCTTGTTTCCCACCACCATCTTCCAGCCCTTATATCCTCTCCTTTTTCAATTGCTCTTGTACATGGTGCACAACCTATGCTTACAAACCCTCTTTTATGCAAACTACTTTGCGGCACATTGTTTTTTTGAAGATAAGTTTCTACTTCTTCTAAAGTCCATTGTAGTAAAGGATTGTATTTAATAACCTTATACTTAAAATCGTATTCAAATAGTTGTAAATCGTTTCTGCTTTCGGACTGAGCCGCTCTAAGCCCTGTAATCCAAATACTCATTCCTTGCAATGCTTTTGTTAATGGTAATACTTTTCTTATAAGGCAACATTCTTTTCTATTTTCAACAGAATTATAAAAACTATTTGGGCCTTTTTCAGAAACTAATTTTTCCAAATTTGTAGCCTCAGGAAAATATGTAACTATATTGATACCATATTTTTCTATTGTATTTTGATACACATCATAAGTTTCTTGAAACATTCTTCCAGTATCTATTGTAAAAATGTTTAATGCTAATTTATTTCTTGCAATTATATTAGTTATTACTTGATCTTCTTGCCCAAAAGATGTAGAGAAACATACACTATTTTGATAGTTATTTACCAAATACTGCAAAGTTTCATCTATAGAAAATTGACTTGATATAGTTTTTAAAGGTTCTAAATCTGGTATGTTCATTACTTTTCAATTATAAAAATTTGTACAATGTTTTAGTGCTTAAAATAATAATTAAAATACCTACAGCAATCATCATCGGTTTTCTTTTTATTTTATTTACCAAAATAGCAGCTATTGGCGCAGCTAATATACCGCCCAATATTAATGCAATAATTATTTGCCAACCTACTATACCACCAAATAATAAAAATGTAGCACCACTAGCAAACGATACTGCAAATTCTGCTGCATTTACCGAACCAATGGTATATTTTGCATGTCGGCCAGAGCCTAACAAAGTAGATGTAACAATTGGTCCCCAACCTCCGCCGCCAATAGCATCCATAAAGCCACCAAATGTTGCTAAAATACCCAACCGTTTTGCTTTCTTTTTTATTATATTTTTACGTAATGCTTTTATTATGATTATAGTAGCCAAACAAATCATATACATAGCAATAAATGGTTTTATAGCATCACCATTTATTACATCTGATAATAAATATGCTCCTAAAATAGAACCCAATACTCCAGGTATTATTAAAGATTTTGTTAGCTTTTTATTTATGTTACCAAATTTATGATGAGCAATAGCTGAAGCACCTGTAGTGAACATTTCTGACACATGTACAGCGGTGCTACTAATTGCTGGAGGTACACCCATTGCTAATAAGCATGATGTAGATGTAGCTCCATATCCCATACCCAAAGTTCCATCTACCAATTGTGCAAAAATGCCGATAAAGAAAAAAATTACAAAATTAAAATTTATACCACTTTTTACATTTTGCCATGTAAATAAACTATAATAATTGTATCCTAAAATTGACACTAAAATTACTAATAACATTATAGGTATAATATACCACAACGCTTTTTTTAAATTAAAATCAAATTGCGATGATGTATTTAGATCCTTTAATTTACCAATCATTTATTTGATTTTGAAAATATTTTTTGTTTATCCTACTAATATTATAGACTTTGCAAAAATAAGGAATATTCTCAAATCAAACCGAATTGAAAGAAGATTTAATTTCACCCTAAAATTCTACTAATTCAAAGCTTGAATTAAATCTGCAATAATATCATCTACAGTTTCTAATCCAACCGAAATACGAATTAAGGAATCGGTTATACTTACTTCTAATCTTTCTTCCATAGATAATTTGCTATGTGTTGTAGATGCAGGATGTGTAACAATTGTACGTGTATCGCCAAGGTTTGCAGATAATGAACATAATTTAATTTTATCTAAAAAAGCTCTGCCTGCATCTATTCCACCTTTTATTTGTATAGCAATAATATTACCACCAAGTTTCATTTGCTTTTTGGCAATATCGTATTGTGGGTGCGATTTTAGAAAAGGATATTTTACACTTTCTACGTTTGGGTGTTTCTCTAAAACCAGTGCTACAGCCATAGCATTTTCGCAATGCTTATCTAACCGAACAGCTAAAGTTTCTAAACTTTTTGATAATACCCAAGCATTAAATGGCGATAAAGCTGGTCCAGTTATTCTAGAAAATAAATAAATTTCTCTAATAAAATCCTTACTACCAACTGTAATACCACCAAGTACTCTACCCTGCCCATCTATTAATTTTGTAGCAGAGTGTATTACTAAATGTGCCCCAAACTTTATTGGATTTTGTAAATATGGAGTAGCAAAACAGTTATCAATAATTAAAAGCAAATTATGTTTTTTTGCTATAGCACCAAGGTATTCCAAATCTAAAATATCTACAGCAGGGTTTGTTGGACTTTCGGCATATATTATTTTTGTATTTGGTTTAATCAAACTCTCTATACACTCTGGTTCATTTATTTTAAAGTAACTTGTTTGTATATTCCACTTCGGAAAATATTTTGTAAATAAAGTATGTGTAGCACCAAATACACTACTTACCGATATAATATGATCGCCGGCAGATAATAAAGTAGCAAAAGTAGAATACACAGCCGCCATGCCCGTTGCAAAAGCAAAGCCAGCTTCTGCACCTTCCATTACACAAATTTTATTTACAAATTCAGTTACATTTGGGTTGCTATATCTGCTATAAATTTCTCTATCTTTTTCTTCTGTAAATGATGCACGCATATCTTCGGCATTTTCAAATACAAAGCTAGATGTTAGGTATAACGGTACCGAATGTTCTAAATATTGCGATCTTTCCATTTGATTGCGTATGGCATTTGTCTCAAATCCAAATTCTAATTCGTTCATAATTCTATATTATTTAAAATAACTTTGTAATGTACGGTAGCTGTAGGTTCCAATGTTTTTGAAACAGAACAATATTTAGTAAAAGATAATTCAGCTGCTCGTTTTGCTTTTTCTGTATCTATTTTGCCTTCCAAAAAAAACAATACATTTATTTCTTTAAAAGGCTTTGCGTCTTCAATTTGTACACGAACACCTTCTACTTCTGCTTTAAAAGAAGTTATTTCTTGTCGTTGTTTTTTTAAAATAGAAACCATATCTATGGAACTACAGCCAGCCAAGCCCATAAGTACCAATTCCATTGGGCTTGCGCCTAAATCGTTTCCTCCAAATTCGGCTCTGCTATCTACATCTACAATATGCCCACGTTCATTTTTTATTTGAAAATGGTAATCTTCGTTTACTCGGTTTAATATTACTTTCATTTTATTTTTAATTTTCTATAGCCCTTAAAGAATACCCTTCACAACGCAACATTTCTATCAAACCATTTTTCCCAAATAAATGTGCTGCACCAACAGCCATAAAAATATTAGTAGTTTTCAAAATTATTTTCAATTGTTTAACCCAATCAATATTGCGATTTTTTAATATTAAATCATCATATGAAGACAAAATATTGGATTTATTATTAGATAACTGTTCTAATTTATCTATTTCTTGATTTAAGTAAATATTTAGTCCACTTCTAAAAAAGAATTTACTTATTTCGATGTTTTCAATACAATTAAGTAAAGACTTTGCTTGTAATTTGTAAGGTATGCTATCATATATAGCAAATTGAAAACCAATATTTTCAAATCCTTTTATTTCCTTATTCATACTTTTTGCTAAAACTATTATTTCATTGTCAACACTAGTTATATTATTGCAGGGTAATAAGCCACGAAATATAATAGACTCAATTAATAAAGGCTTAATCGTTTTAAAAATCGATAAACTCATATTTAATGAATCTTTAAAAAAGACTCTAATTTTTTGCAAATCATCCTTTGAATAAAGATCATAGAGCGTAGTAGATTTCATTTTGTATAAAGATCTATTTTTACTTAGTTGTTTAATATCATTATAATTAATTTCTAAATATACATCACTTACATTACTTAAGGCAGTTTTGAGGTTTTCGCTAAATGCAATATCTTCTTTACATAGTAAATGAAATGTACCAAATAAATAACTAGTTTTTTTTAATTCATTTCCACTTATTTCCCATAACAAAGTATTATTGTCGAGAGATTGACTAAGATTTATTTGTGCATCACAATTTTGAATAAAAGGAAATTGACAAAAAATTAAAAAGAAAATGGTAATGAATTTCACTAATTTGAATTTAAAAGTATATTTTAAAGTGCTATTTTTCCAAAAATTTCATCAACTCTCTTCTCCACTTCTTCATTCAGCTTTAATGGTGGTGCATGGTGCGGCTTTATTCTTGCATCAAAAATAACTGAGCTGCAACCCCAATGTTTATTTTCTGTAAAACTATTTACACCATAAATATCATGCGATGGATTTGTACGGGTAAACGCTACCCACAAAAAATTATTTAATTTTTTTGCTACAAAATTAGCATCATCACATAAAATAATTATTGGAAATGCATTTAATTCCTCTGCATAATTTTTTAATTTTTCATTTACTACTGTCAACTCCTCCTGTGCTGTATCGTAGTTGGCAAAAGGTTTTTGCTGAATAGCAATAACTCCGGGTAATATTAATTTACCACCAAACTCATTTAAAAAACCTGGTACACTTTTACCAAGTTTTCTTTTTACATTACCATTAGCAGCAAACACCACTTTGCTTCCACTGTTTATTGCTGTGCCAGAATAATCTAACGTATCAATAGTAGTGTTTGTATAAAAATGTATATCTCTTTGTAGGTTGATGCGTTCGAGCAAGTAAATTAAATATTCCTCTATCTGATGTGTGTTTATCTTATGTTCTGGATCGGCAGTTATAAATAAAAATTTTGCTAAACTCAATTGCCCAGTGCCTAAAATATGATTGGCAATAGTAAGTAATTCGGCAGGTTGTGTGGCAGGAGTGTATGGTGTGTAACGCTCACTACCAATGGCAAGCAAGAGCGGATGCACACCTGCAGCATCTACTGCATTTACTTCTACTAGTCCAGGTATTTCGTTTTGCAAAGCACTACCAGTTATAGCATGTATAAGTTGTCCAAAACTTGTATCTTCTTGTGGTGGCCGACCAACAACGGTAAAAGGCCAAATGGCATTTTTGCGTGCATACACTTTGTGCACTTTCATTACCGGAAAATCATGTTTCAAACTATAGTACCCTAAATGATCACCAAAAGGTCCTTCAGGCTTATTTTGCAAAGGTTGTACTGTGCCAGTTATAACAAAATCGGCATCGGTGCTTATACAAAAACCATCTATGTAAATATATCGAAACCTTCGGCCAGCTAATGCTCCAGCAAAAGTTGCTTCACTCAAACCTTCGGGTAATGGCATTACAGCTGCTACTGAATGTGCTGGTGGCCCACCAATAAACACACTTACTTTTAGCGCCTCTCCTTTTGAATTGGCTTTAGTTTGATGTATTCCAATGCCTCTATGCAGTTGATAATGCAACCCAATTTCGTCATTCATTACATAATCATTGCCCGATAATTGTATGCGATACATACCAATATTAGCATTCATTATACCTGGCTTATCAATATCTTCTGTATATACTTGTGGCAAGGTTACATAAGCTCCTCCATCATTTGGCCAATGTATAATTTGTGGTAAGTCTTCTATTTTTATTTCTTCAAAAAGTACAGGTTTGTGTATAGCATTTTTTAAAGGAAATGCCTTTATTACTGCAGCCAATGTTGCTATATTTTTAAAAGGTTTTTTAATTGCCTCAAGGGGATTATTTTTTAGATCAATCAAATTGCGAACATGGCTCAGTGTGTTTCTAAAAATAAATTCGCTTCGCTGCAATGTACCAAAAATATTAGAAGCTGCTCGGTATTTTGAACCTTTTACTTTTTCAAATAAAATGGCTTTTCCACCAGCCTCATGTATGCGCAAGTGTATGGCAGCCATTTCTAGGTATGGATCTACTTCTTCTTTTATTCGAATAAGCTGCCCGTTTTTTTCAAGGTCTAGTAAACATTCTTCGAGGGAAGTGTAAGCCATTTTTAATATTTATTAGAGCAAATTTAGTTTATAAATAATGGACGAAAATAACTAAATATTACAATTGTAGTTTTTATTCGGTTCGGTGTTCAAAATTGCAAATTAGGTGTGATTTTTAAAGATATATCTACTACGTAGGCAATGTTGAGCATTGTACTACTGCTGAACCTAGCCCAGATAGTAGCGAAAATCCTTTTTTGTGGCAGCCTTTGAGCCACAAAAAAGATTGTAGCTGATTAGCTGGAAACTACTGTTCAATAGTTATTTGCTGCTGGTGCTGCAAATAATAAATGAATTGAATAGTTTTTGCATTTTTATAAAAAAAGCCCCGAAAATTTTCGAGGCTTTTAGCAATTTTATTTTACCTTAAAAACAATATTTCTCTGTATTTTGGAAGTGTCCAAAAAGCATCGTCCACCATAAGTTCCAATTTATCTACATGGTATCTAATTTCGTCAAAGTGTTTTCCTTTTACTTCTTCGCAATATGCTATAGCTTTTTCTCTACTATTGGTTATATCATTTGCTTTTTTACGTGCCAAAATCATAGATTCGGTTTTGTTGCTAATAATATTTATATGGCTGCTTATAATTTTTACAATATCTAATTGATTAGCATAACCATCTTTTGCTATACCTGCTTCTTTTAAGCCATTAATATTTTGCAACAAAACATTTTGGTATTTTACAGCAGCAGGCAAAATATAAGTACTTGCCAAATCTCCCATTACACGGGCTTCAATTTGTACTTTTTTTACATATTCTTCTAACATTATTTCGTGCCTTGCTTCTAACTCTTGATGAGTATAAATGTTATTTGCTGCAAATAATTTTTTCGCTTTATCAGTTACATACGCATCTAATGCAAGTGGAGTAGTTTTTACGTTTTCTAGTCCTCTTTTTTCAGCTTCGGCTGCCCACTCTGCACTGTAGCCATCTCCTTCAAACAACGATTTTTTACTTTCTACAATATATTTTTGAATTATGTGTAAAATAGCTACTTCTTTTTTATCGCCTTTTTCTATCAAAGCATCTACTTCTGCCTTAAAGTTTTTAAGGGTTTCGGCCATTACGGTATTTAGTGTTGTCATTGGTACTGCACAGTTTGCCGATGAGCCTACTGCTCTAAATTCAAATTTATTGCCTGTAAATGCAAATGGCGAAGTACGGTTTCTGTCGGTATTGTCCAACATTAATTCTGGTATAGATTTATGTATATCTAATTTTAAAATTGCCTCATCTACTTCATCAAATTTATCGCCTACTCTTTTTTCTACTTGAGCCAATAAATCGGTTAAAAATTTACCAATAAATATAGATATAATTGCAGGCGGAGCTTCGTTTGCCCCAAGTCTATGATCGTTGCCTGCAGTAGCTATAGATGCTCTAATAAGACTAGCATAATCATGAACTGCTTTAATGGTATTTACAAAAAATGTAAGAAACATTAAATTTGTTTTTGGTGTTTTGCCTGGTGCTAATAAATTTACCCCAGTATCGGTACTCAAGCTCCAATTGTTGTGTTTGCCACTTCCATTTATACCTGCAAAAGGTTTTTCGTGCAATAAAACAATTAAATTATGACGCTTAGCTACACGTAGCATAATATCCATTAATAGGGTATTGTGATCTACAGCAAGGTTTGTTTCTTCAAATATAGGTGCACACTCAAACTGGCATGGTGCTACTTCATTGTGCCTTGTACGAATAGGAATACCAAGTTTGTATGATTCTTTTTCAAAATCTAGCATAAAAGCATAAATACGCTCTGGTATAGCTCCAAAATAATGATCGTCTAATTGTTGTCCTTTTGCTGGTGCATGGCCAAAAACAGTACGACCTGCTAGAAGTAAGTCTGGTCGTGCATTTGCTAAGCCTGCATCTATTACAAAATACTCTTGCTCCCAACCCAAAGTAGCCGTTACTTTCGATACATTTTTATCGAAATACTGACAAACATCTACAGCTGCTTTATCTAGCGCTACCAATGCTTTTAGCAATGGTGTTTTCGTATCTAACGATTCGCCAGTGTACGAAACAAAAATGGTAGGGATACACAAAGTTTTTCCTTCGCCAATTTCCATAATAAATGCTGGAGACGATGGATCCCAAGCGGTATAACCTCTAGCCTCGAAAGTAGCACGCAAGCCACCATTTGGAAAAGAAGATGCATCTGGCTCTTGTTGTATTAGCGCTGCTCCTTCAAATTCTTCGATAGGTGTACCATCGCCTTTTAGGGTAAAAAATGAGTCGTGTTTTTCGGCAGATAAACCTGTAAGTGGCTGAAACCAATGTGTGTAATGTGTTACACCCTTGCTTTCGGCCCAAGCTCTTAAACCATTGGCAATTTGATTGCCCATAGATCGGTCAATTTTTTTTCCGCCTCGAGTGCTTGCCAATAAACTTTTGTAGGCATCGTCGCTCAAATATTGCCTTGCAGCCGAAAGTGTAAATACATTTTCGTTGAAAATACCTGTAATTTTTGCTGTATTATCTATTTTAGATTCTTTTGGTTTATTTCCCAAATTTTTAACAGCCTCGAAACGAATATTGCTCATTTTGTATAAATTTTATGTAAAAAAACATATTTTTTTTAGTAAATCCAAATTATTTTCCATTTTTAACCAAAATTATTTACATATATTTTTTTTTAATGTTTAAAATATATTTTTGTAATTACTTTAACCAAAGCATTACTATTTTTGAAGAATGAAAAAAGTGTTATTGATATTTATTACCGTTTTTGCATCAAATTATCTATTTGCACAAATTGCTATTGCTAAATATAAATTTATAGATGATGAGGTTCAAAAATTAGGCTCATTTGCTTCAAAAAATGTAGCCGAAATAGCCGATGCAGTTACTGCAAAGTATAATACAAACGAACAAAAAGCGAGGGCTATATTTTATTGGATTGCAAATAATATTGCTATAGACCCAAAGGCAACAAAACAAAACGACCAAAAAAACAAAGAGCCCGAAAAAGTAATTGCATTGCGTAAAGCTACTCCACTTGGTTTTTCGCTTTTGGTACAAGAAATGTGTAGCTATGCAAAAATAAGATGCCTAAGTGTAGATGGATTTGTAAAAAACTTTGTAGCAGAAATAAATGAAAAAATTGATGAACCTAATTATTCGTGGAATGTAGTACAGCTTGGGCAAAGCCCCGAAACATGGTATTACATAGATGCTTGCCGTGCTAGCGGTTTTGTAGATAAAAAGCAAACCACATTTACCAAACAATTTACGAGCCAATATTTTTTTGCAGATAAAAAACTTTTTAACCTAATCTGTTTTCCCAACAACATGGCATGGCAGCTTGGTGGTGGTATAAATAATTTAAAACAATATTATGCTTTGCCTATTTTTTGTAACCAAGCTATAGGGCTAGAAATGAGAAAACCATTGCCACTTACAGGTTTAATAAAAACAAAACTAAAAATGCCAGTAAGTTTTAGTTTTGCCATAAATAATGATATTACGGTAAGCAAAATTTCTATTTTAATTGGCGACGATAAAAAACAACAAAAAGAAGAGCCAATGAATTTTACCAACAACAATGGCAACATTAGCTTTAGCTACGAATTTAAAAAGGAAGATATTTTTCCTATAAAAATTATGATTGATGGACAAGAAGTGTTGGCTTATTTGATAGAGGTAAAAGAGTGAGTTTTTTTGAAATCTATATATTGCTTAATTTGATTTTTTTTGTATTATTTCAATGAAATAAAATACATTTTTAAGCTCATATTTTTATCTAATAATTTGGTATTTTTTAGCTTACTGTAGTAAATGTTTTGCGTGGCTCAAACTGAGGCTGATAAAAAATTTCCCATCCTGGTCAATGTTTTACTCTAACCGTTCTCTAAGCAATACACTGCTGGTAGCAGACCATGCTGTGGCGAAGAACCTAGTGAAGCACTAACGGCAGCAAAAAAAATATTCCACACTGCGAAACAACGATAACTATGTACACTGCGATTTTAATTGACCCATTTAATTTTCGCAATGGTATAAACCTATTTCACTACATACCTATCTTATTATCTCTATACATTTTCATCATTTGGCCAAATTCCATTTTGTTTGCACATGCACTTACTACTGTAGCTATTCTTTTTGCAATAATGTTTTCCGATTTTGCCGATTTTACCCAATTAGAATAATAATGCTTGTGCGATGGTGGCAGCGAATTGAAATAGTTTGACGCCTCTGGCGAATCGGCTAAACAATCTAACAACGCTGCTGATAATTTTATAATATCATCGTCTTCTTCAAACTGTACAAACACTTCGGCACCTTGTATTTTTTTTAATTGTTTGCGCAAGGCTGCATTTACTGCAAAAATAAAATCGCCATTACCCATTGGCAATAAAGCAGCTGCCTTTATTTGTACTTCATCTATTTTTCCTTTTACTCGATACGATTTTTTATAGTTAGGCTTTATGAGTGTTGAAATAGTTGCTGGTACAGCAATATATATCCACCCTGTTTTTTCGCCTTGCATACCAAATTTTTGGAGTGTAGTTTTAAAGTTTGTCATAAAATATTATTTAAAAGCAACATAAGTATTATACAATAAATGTTGCCAAAAGATATACTGCTGAATGGTGCGACGCAAATGCTGCTGCCATGAAATGCTAATGTTGGTAAACAAAAAAATTAATAATGTATTTCTTGCTCCTCAACAATTATACACAATTCTTTTTTATTCGACTCTTCTACCCTACCAATAATTTGAGCTTCTACTCCAAAAGATTTTGAAATTTCAATAATTGTTTGAGCATACTCTGGTGCACAATAAATTTCTAGTCTGCAACCCATATTAAACACTTCGTACATTTCTTTTGGGCTGCTACCACTATTTTTAGCTATTATTTTAAAAATTTCGGGTGCTTCAAAAAGATTGTCTTTTATTATTTTAAATGTTGATGGTAAATATTTTAAACACTTTGTTTGTCCGCCACCACTACAATGTATTAAGCCATTAATTTTTTCGAAATGGTTAGTCAACATTTCTTTTAGTATGGGTGCATATGTACGTGTAGGGCTCAACAATAATTTACCTATTGTTGTTGTTGTTTCATCATTTAATTTTACTTCGTCCAACATTTTATTGGTGCCTATGTAAACCACATCTTCGCTCAAGCTATTGTCGTAACTTTCTTTAAAATTATTGGCATAATATTTATTGAGCACATCATGCCTTGCACTTGTAAGTCCATTGCTGCCTATGCCACTGTTGTAGGCTGTTTCGTAATTTGCTTGCCCAAACGATGCTAAACCTACTATTACATTACCAGCACAAATTTTATCGTTAGTTATTAATTTGTTTTTTTGCCAACGACTTGTCATAGTACCATTTACAGCTACAGTACGTACTACATCACCTACATCGGCTGTTTCGCCACCAAGGTATTGTATGTTTACATTATGCTTTGCAAGCATATCAAATACAGCTTGTGTACCTTCTATAATTTGTTGTAATATTTGCCCATTTATTATGTTTTTATTTCTATCTATGGTAGAGTTAAAAACAATATTATCGTAAATACCTACACAAAGTAAATCATCTAAATTCATTACCACAGCATCTTGCGCTATTCCTTTCCAAACAGACATATCGCCAGTTTCTTTCCAATACAAATATGCTAAAATACTTTTTGTGCCAGCGCCATCTGCATGCATTACATTTACAAAGTTTTTATCGTTGCCTAAAAAATCTTCATAAATTTTACAAAATGCATTTGCGTATAGTCCATGGTTTAAATTTTTAACAGCATCATGCACTTCTTCTTTTTGTGCCGAAACTCCACGTTTTGCGTATAATGACATTGAAATTTATTGAATTGTAAAAAAAATATGAATAAATTAAAATAAATATTTTTAAAATATATTATTCTTATGCAAAAATAAATGTTATAAAATCCATAACCATAAAGATTTCTCAACTACTTTTGCACCTATATTATGAATGTATATAGAGATATAAGTTTATTGCCAAAATTTGATAAGGCTGTAATAACTACGGGTAGTTTTGATGGTGTACATAGTGGGCATGTGCAAATTATTGATCAACTTTTAATAGAGGCTAAAAATATTGGTGGTACACCAATTGTTATTACATTTTATCCTCATCCAAAAAAAATAGTACAAATGGTAGATAAACCATTATTTGTACTAAATACACCAAACGAAAAATACGAATTGTTAGAGCAAAATGGTATTGAAAATATTGTAGTTGTACCTTTTGATAAATCGTTTTCGGAATTTACTGCCGATGAATATATTAGCAATTTTTTGGTGCAAAAATTTAACCCTGCTATAATTGTTGTAGGCTACGACCATCGTTTTGGCAAAAACAGAGAAGGTAATTTTGAATTACTAAAAAGTAAAGAAGCTGAATTTGGATTTATGGTAAAAGAAATACCTGAACATGTTTTAAAAAACAATACCATAAGCTCTACCAAAATTAGAACTGCCATGATAGATGGAGATATTAAAACTGCTGCTACATTTTTGGGATACGAATATTTTTTTAGTGGCTTAGTTGTAGAGGGTAATAAAATTGGCCGAACAATTGGATACCCAACAGCCAATTTATTGATAGAAGGTGAAAATAAACTCACTCCTGCTAATGGTGTGTATGCTGTAAATGTGGAACTTGAAAAACGGAAATTAAAAGGAATGATGAATATTGGTGTAAGACCAACCGTAGATGGTACAAAAAGGGTTACAGAGGTAAATATTTTTAATTTTGATGAGGATATATATGGCGCCAATTTAAAAATTATTTTAAAAAATAAATTACGTAGCGAAGTAAAATTTACAGGATTAGATGAGTTGAAAAAACAATTAGCAAAAGATAAATTGATGGCAGAAGAAATAAATACATAAATCATTTATTAACCTACATTTTTTCCTGCTAACATTGGTACAAAACTAAAGTTTTCAAATAACTCTTCATCAAAACTTCCATCTTCCTTTTTGGTAAGTCTTTTCATACGCTGGTTTTCGCCTTCATTTACTGGCAATACCATATAACCACCAGTTTTTAATTGATGTATAAGTTTTGGAGGTATAAAAGGTGCTGCTGCAGTTATAATTATTTTATCGAATAATGCATAAGTAGGCAATCCCTCAAACCCATCGCCATAAAAAAACTTTAGGTTTATATATTTATTTTTAAAAATGTAATTCTTTGTTTTATCAAATAGGTTTTTTTGACGCTCAATAGTAAAAACTTTTGCGCCCAACTCTGCCAATACTGTAGCTTGATAAATACTACCTGTGCCTATTTCCAAAATTTTTTCGTTTGCCTTTACTTGCAACAACTGCGTTTGGTATGCTACAGTGTATGGTTGCGATATTGTTTGCCCATCGGATATAGGAAAAGCTCTATCCTCGTAAGCAATGTTATCTAATGCACTATCCATAAAAAAATGGCGTGGAATATTATTCATGGCATTTAACACAGTTTCATCTGTAATGCCTTTTTCTCTTAAAATGTCTAACAGTTTTTTTCTTAAACCTTTGTGCCTGTATGTGTCTTCTTGTATTTTCATTTAAGCTTGCAAGATAAAAAATGTAAAGTTATAATATAGCTTTTTTTAACTTTTAAATTACATCATTTTTTAGTATATCAAAATTATAATACTACATTTACTTTTTATAAAATATCAAAAAAAATGCCTAATAGCTTATAACCAATATTGATAGATACTATAAATTAAAATATATGAAAAAAATTACTGCACTAATTACTTTACTAATAATAACTATGAACCTTGTAGCACAAACTGAAACAAATAATTATCGTTTAATAATAAAGTTTGGCAGTATTGGCACAGGTGTACCCGAAAACAAACCTTTACTAACATACATTGCTAATTTTAAAAAGAAAAATAAAATTAAAAAAATTGCTTATAACAACATTGGTCCTATGGGTAGAGAAGGCGAATACTACATGGCATTTTATCTTAAAGAATTAAAGAAAAAACAAGCTGAAATTTTTGTAAAAGAAATAAGTGAAATAGCAAGCAAAATAAAAGAAAAAGGTACAATTGAGGTAGTCGAAAATGAAAAGATAGATATTACAACATTATCTGCTAGGCAAACTATTACCAAAATAATTTTATAATATTATATTTATTTTACACAACTTATGGTTTTGTTTTTACAATAAAGCAAATGTAATTTAGATTATTAGTAAGATACAAAAGGCTGCTCGTTTGAGCAGCCTTTTGTATCTTAAAACCCAATATTTTATAAAACCATTAATTTGTCAGATAAAATTTCGGTACCTTTTTCATCTAATATTTTTACTAGATAAGTACCAGCAGTTGGGCGAACATTAAAGTTAATTTGCTGCACTTGTTGCCCTTTACTAACTGTAGCTTTAGTATTTTGTACCGCTCTACCAGCAAGGTCTGTAATACGCACAGAATAATTTCCACTAAGTTTACCTGCCAATAATACATTAAAAGTACTGCCAGTTATAGGATTTGGAAAAACCGAATTTTCGTTTGTTGTATTAATAGTAGCTGGCAATAATTTTGCAAGCGAATTATTTCTAGCAAGGTCAGCTTCTTTTTGCAATAATAAATTGCCACTTGCAAGGTCAGATGCATTGTAAACCATATCAGAGCCTTCAATTTTAGTAGCTACTAAGTCAGCAATATTCATTTTATAATAACCTACAAATGCAGTGGCGCTAGATAATATAATATTTCCATCGGCATCTACAGCTGCTCCATTAGTAGTATAGTTTGCTGGTAAACCAGTAATAGTGCCTTTATAAGTAGTTAAGCGACTATTTACATCTACCACAAATACATTTTTAGATGCAGCAATAATATACAATTTACCAAAAGCATCTGCAATCATATCGCCACCCCAGCTGCTGCATTTATTGTGTATCGATAATCCTTTATTTTCTTCGGCATCTACTAAAGCTCCTAAGTCTTTTATTACTGGGTTTTTGCCAGTACTAAAAGAGTATAAGTGATTACCATCATTGGTTACAGCATAGCCATTATTATCTGCTCCTATTACCATTCTGGTAATATTATTTGCCTCATCGGCATTTGCGCTAGGTAAGTAATTAGGTATTACCACACTATAAAAAGCAGGTGCATCATTTTTTATATTGGCATCCATCCAACGAAGTTGCCCCATACGCATTGGTATAAAAAAAAGTTTTTCGCTTCTTCTATCGTAAGCAGCTGCAGCTACAAACGAATTTGTAGGGTATAAAGATGCCGATGCTACTGTACCATCATTTACACTAATTTGGTTTAATGTTTTTTTAGAAGCTACATCAGTTATCGTAAAAGCAGTTTTACTTCTATCAAAAATTGTATTAGATACTTGCCCAGTACCCAAATTTACTTGGCGTATATTCATCCACAAAAAATCATTGTTACCATCACCAGTTATTGCATATCCTCTATTAGCATTTTGGGCAGTTGCTACAATTGTTGAAGTAAGTAAAGCTCCAGTAAGTAAAAGTTTAAAATTCATAATCTTATTATTTTAAGGTTAAAAATAGAATACAAAATAAATGTAATATAAATATTTTCCAAAAATATTTTATAAACGGTAATTAAATAGTTGAGTGAAATTTAATTAAACCATCAATAGGAGCTTTTATTACTTTGCCCAATTGTAATTCGTAATCGTTGCACAATTGTTTTAAAATATCTTTAAAGCCAAAAGCTACACTGCCTACAAAATTTATCGGCAACGACCAACTTTCTCTGTACTTATATATATGTTGAAAGAAAAAATCGTTAAAGCTATCTTCTATAATGTTCTCTATCATATAATGCCCTCTATTATCTCTAAGAAAACCTACGAAACCAGCTAAATATCGGTTTGGCAATTCTTTTTTATACACATTATCCAAAATATCCGATCTAGTATCAGGATATTTTGCCTCAAATTTATCCATTAACTCCGCATCAAAAGTGCTGTACATATAATGTTGCAATACTTTTTTACCCAAATGAGTACCACTACCTTCGTCGCCCAAAATATAGCCAATACCAGGGCTATTTTTTACTACCTTTTTACCATTGTAAAAACAAGAATTTGAGCCAGTACCTAAAATGCAAGCAATACCTTTTTCATTGCCACAAAGTGCTTTGGCAGCACCAAGCAAATCATGCTCCACCACTATTTTTGCAGTAGCAAATACTTTTTTAAGCCCACGCTTTATAAGTGCAATATTGGTAGGGTTACTACAACCAGTACCATAATAAAAAATATCATTTATTACTACCTTACCTAATTTTGGCACAAGCTCTTTATCCAATATTTCTCCCAAAGATTTATCATTTAAAAAATATGGGCTTATACCTTGTGTTGTAAAAAGTTTTTTCTTTTTGCCTTCTAAAATACACCATTGGGTTTTTGTGGAGCCACTATCGGCTAAAAGTATCGTATGCATAATTGGAATTTGAAACAACAAGATAAAACATTAGTACTAAAAACTAACTTAAAAAATTACCTTTGCCAAAAATTAAAAATAATTAAACCTGTTTTCCGGAAAAATTTGGGGCTATCAACAAAATATCTTTTTGCAACATTTGTTTGGGCTATTCGTTACAATCTTTTTTTTCGTTTCCGCCAATTGGCGGACAAGCTCTCAAAAAAGGATTTTCACTTCTATCCCAAGCCCTTCATCAGTATCACATTTTTCGGCATTAAACTGGATTACACAACAATAAAATGAGCAATAAAAAATTAAACATCTGGCTACCGCTTTTATTTAGCATTACTACTGTTTTTGGTATGATAATTGGTTTTCAAATGAGAGATGCCATGCCAAGCAGAAAATTTTTCTCTACCGAAAAACATTCTACCCTACAAGAAATAACAGATATATTAAATAGCAGGTATGTTGACACTATCAATATAAAAAACCTTACCGACACTGCAATACAAGCCATATTGAGTAAATTAGATCCACACTCATTATTTATTCCAGCCAAAGAATTACAACAAATAAACGACGAAATAAAAGGTAGTTTTTTAGGAATAGGCATTGAATTTAATATAATAGACGACAGCTTGAATGTAATACATGTAGTAAAAAACGGACCAGCCGAAAAAGCTGGTTTACTAACTGGCGATATTATAATAAAAGCCGAAGATAGTATAATGGTAGGCAAAAATTTAAGTTTCGAAAATGTAAGATTAATATTAAGAGGTTCTCAAAAAAATAAAATTAATTTATCTATAATCCGTCAAAATAAATTATTAAAATTAGCAGTAGAAAGAGGTATAATACCAATACCAAGTTTAGATGCTTACTATATGCTAGACTCTACAACAGGTTATATAAAATTAAATAAATTTAGTAGCGAAACTTACAAAGAATTTATGAATGCACTTTTAAGTTTGAAAAAACTGAATTTGCAAAATTTGATATTAGATTTAAGAGGTAATGGCGGAGGCGTATTAGAAGAAGCTATCGAAATAGCCGACGAATTTTTAGCTGGCGATAAATTAATAACCTATACCGAAGGGCTTCATCATCCCAAAAAAGAATACCGTTGTCGTAGAGAAGGGCAGTTTGAAAAAGGAAAAGTAATAATACTTGCCGATGAAGGTAGTGCAAGTGCAAGCGAAGTGCTAATGGGTGCACTGCAAGATTGGGATAGAGCTACTATTATTGGCAGGCGAAGTTTTGGCAAAGGATTGGTGCAAGAGCAATACGATTTAAGCGATCATAGCGCTTTACGCCTTACAGTTGCTAGATATTATACACCAATAGGTAGAAGTATACAACGATCGTACAAAAACGGAAATAAATCTTATTACGACGACATTACTAACAGATATAACGATGGTGAAATGCAAACTGCTGATTCTGTAAAAAATGACACTACAAAAATATACAAATCGCAAGCTGGCAAAAAATTATTTGGAGGTGGTGGCATAACTCCCGATTTTTTTGTAGCGGTAGATACCGCAAAATGGAGTAATACTATGCATAAAATATATACAAATGGTGTATTAAATAAATATGGATACAAATATTGTAAACAAAATACAACCTCATTAACATCTTATAAAACTATAAAAAATTTTATAAAAGGCTTTGTTGTTTCTGAAAACGATTGGAAATATTTTGAAAACTTGGCAATAAAAGATTCAATCGATATCTCAAAATTATCAAAACCAGAAAAAGCATTTTTACTTTCCCAACTAAAGTCGGTAATTGCAAACCAATTGTACAATACACAAGGTTATTTTGAAACATTAAACGAAAATGATTTAATGATAAAAAAAGCAACAGATGTGATAAAGAAATAATTTAAACTCTTCTTTAGTTTGTTCATATAAAATTCAGTTAACATTTTTACCAGTTTAGTATTCAAATTTGCCCGTTCGGCATATTATTACAAATAACATCATAATGCATTGATTATATTTGCATTGAAATAAATAACTCCTAAATTATAATAAGAAATTATTCATTTTATAGGCAGAAAATTTATATTCCATTCGAGCCAATTCAACTTTAACTAAACATATTTAAGTTTAAAAAAGTTTGGCACAATGTTTGAAATTGCAATAGTTAATAATTAAAAATCAAATATTATATGAAAAAAATAATTTCCAGTTCCTTAGTACTTTTTGCAAGTGTAGCAATTTTTATTTCGTGCAAGCATGAAACTGCTTTTTCTATTGCAAACCCTGGAGGAAATGCTGGTGGCACAACACCAATACCTGGCACTACTGGTATAACTTGTAGTACCGATAGCGTATATTTTGCCAATAGTATTTTACCATTAATAATTTCTGGTTGTGCTACAACTGGTTGCCATAGTGCAGCATCGCATGCAGATGGTGTTACGCTTGTAAACTATGCTACCATAAGAAACTATGTAAGTGCAGGCAATGCTGGCAATAGTAAATTATACAAAGTATTGGTAAAAACAGGCTCAGAAAGAATGCCTTTACCTCCACTACCTGCATTTACAGCTTCGCAAATAGCTTTGGTACAAAAATGGATAAACCAAGGTGCAAAAAATAATGGTTGCGATGCATGTGATACAACAAGCTTTAAATATGCTACTGCAATACAACCACTAATGCAAAATAATTGTACAGGTTGTCACAACCCTGCATCGCTTGGTGGTGGTATTGATTTGTCTACTTACACTACTGTAAAAGCATCTGTTACAAGTGGCAGATTGTGGGGTACAATAAATTGGACTGCTGGTTTTTCGGCAATGCCAAAAGGAGGAAATAAAATGCCTGCTTGTCAAATTACACAAATTAAAAAATGGATAGATGCTGGTGCATTAAACAACTAATTATAAACCAAAAATAAAAATCCAATTTATGAAAAATGTATTTAGTTTAATTGCCATTGTGTTTATTGTTGGCTCTTTGCACTCTTGCTATTACGATAAAGCCGATTTACTGTACGGCTCTACAAATGGTGGTTGCGATACTACTGCAACAGTTTCATATAGTGCAAAAGTAGTTCCGCTTTTAACCACACAATGTTATAGCTGCCATACAGGAGCAGGTGCTGGCGGTGGTATTATAATGGGAAATTACACAGCCGATAAAGCAATTGCAGTAAATGGAAAACTATATGGTACAATTAATTACAGTTCTGGTTTTTCGCCAATGCCCAAAGGTGTAGCAAAAATGGATGTATGTAGTATTGCAGCCATAAAAAAATGGATAGATGCTGGTAGCCCCAATAATTAATTAAAAAAATAATAACTATGAATTTCTTAAAAAGAAAAAGTACAAAATATATTTTACTAGCACTTTTAGTAATAGGTGCATCATCTGCAATTTATGCTTATAAAGAATACAATCGTACTGCAAAAGATATAGCAAGTATAACTCCCGATTTTTCTATTAGTAGTAATGCTATTATTACTGAATTTGTGAATAACGACACTGCTTCGGTAAAAAAATATACCGACAAAGCACTTGAAATAAAAGGTATTATTAAAACTATAGATAAAGACGAAAATGGAGCATTTACTTTAGTTTTTAGCGATACTACTAATAATACAAGTGTACGTTGTAGTATGGATAGTGTTCATAATTCAGAAGCATCAATTTTAAAAGAAGGCGTAGCAATACAAGTAAAGGGTATTTGTACAGGCTTTAATAAAGACGAATTGGGCCTTGGCTCCGATATAATTTTAAATCACACTTGTATTTCAAAAAATTAATTACATCTTAAACCCATTAAATAAAAACACATGAAAAAATCAATCTTAATATTAGCATTTTCATCATTAGTTAGTATATCATTTGCACAAGAAAAATATTTTACCAAAACAGGTAAAGTTAGTTTTGATGCTACTGCAAATAAATCGCCAGAGATAATTAAAGGAACAAATAAAAGTACTACTATGGTTTTAGACTCTAAAACTGGCGATATGCAGTTTGTATTGCAAACCAAAGGTTTTGAATTTGAAAGAGCATTGATGCAAGAGCATTTTAATGAAAATTATATAGAAAGTACCAAATTTCCGAAAGCAGAATTTAAAGGTGCTATTACAAATAATGCTACTGTAAATTATACCAAAGATGGTACATATAATGTTACAGTAAAAGGAAAATTAACCATACATGGTGTTACAAATGATGCAACAACCGATGGAAAAATTACCGTAAAAGCTGGCAAAGTTACTGCCGAAGCAAGTTTTGTAGCCTTACTTGCCGACTATAAAGTAGCAATACCTACAGTTGTAGCCGACAAAGTTGCTACAAGTGCTAAAGTAAATGTAGTATGTGCTTTAGAGGCATTAAAAAAATAAAAAGAAATAATTTAAAATTCTAAAACTAATTCATGAAGAATAATCCTATAAAAATTATGCTAGCAACTTGTTGCATTTTGTTTAGCACTAAAATGCAAGCACAAGATTTGTTAGATCTTTTAGGCGATGAAAAACCTAAAAAAGAATTTGTAAAAAACGCATTTAAATCCACAAGGGTTATTAATGGTCATTCCATCGAATTTTTATCGCCAGGTACAATGGATTTAAGAATACTGCACAGGTTTGGGATGCTTAACCAAGGATATAAAAACTTTTTTGGATTAGATCAAGCAAGTATGCGTTTAGGATTTGATTTTGGCTTAAGAAATAATATGATGGTAGGTATTGGAAGAAGTACTTATAAAAAAGAGCTAGATGCTTTTATTAAATATGCTCCTATTAGACAATCTACAGGTCATCATAGTTTTCCTATAAGTGTAGTAACAATTGCTGGTATTACAGCAAACTCAGCTCCATTTGCAAATCAAACCATACAAAATTTTACTACTTCAAAAATTGCTTACTATTTTCAGATGGCAATAGGAAGTAAAATTAGTGAAGCATTTACACTACAAGTAACGCCTACCATGGTTCATAACAATATTGTACCATTATCTACCGATCCTAACGATGTATATTCTGTAGGTGTGGGTGGTCGTTTAAAATTTACAAAACGTATGGCACTTACTTGGGATTATTTTTATTTGATAACAGGTAAAACTGCCGATGTAAATTATAACCCACTAGCAATTGGTATTGATGTAGAAACTGGTGGACATGTATTTCAACTTCATTTTTCTAACTCTACTGGTATGAATGAAAGAGCATTTTTAAATGAAACTACTAACACATGGGGTAAAGGCGAAATAAGATGGGGCTTTAACTTATCAAGAGTTTTTCAAATTAAAAAGAATAAAAAAGCAGAATAATAGAAACCTTTAAAATTTAATACTAATGGATAGAAAAGAATTTTTATCGGCTTTAGGATTATCGGCTGGCGCAATTTTACTAACAACATGTTTAGGAGGTTGCAAAAAAGAATCGGATGATGATGGTGGAAATGTAATAGCACCTTCTAATGTAAATTTTAATTTAGATCTTTCATTACCAGCCAATGCAGCTTTAAATACTGCTGGTGGATATGTATATGCCAATGGTGTAATTGTAGCTAAAACTACATCTGGCACAATAATTGCAGTATCGCAAGCATGTACCCATGCTGGTACATCGGTACAGTTTGTAGGCAGTAGTAATCAATTTTATTGCCCCAACCATGGTGCAAAATTTAATACAACTGGCGGTGTAACCAATGGCCCAGCTACAAGTGCTTTAAAACAATATGCAGTAACTATTTCTGGAAATATAGTTACCGTAGTTGGTTAATAAATATAACAATAAATATTTTCTGATATCCCCCTAAAAGAAGTTATCGCATTACAAAACCTTGTGGTAACTTTTTTTTACTTGCATAATCCCCCACTTAAAAAAATGCAAATTTTAATATTTGAAGAAAATGAAGAAATTAAAAAGAAATTAATTTGCGAAATAAATATTATTCTTCCAAATAATAATATTATTTCCAATTGCACTAAATTAAAACAGCTTCCTAATTGGTTACTTTTTAATTATAAACCAGATTTAATTATAGCTTCTTTAGATAATTGTAGCAAACTATTTTTGCACAATTTTGTTAATCTTACAAAAAATATACCATTAATAATACTAAGTAATAATAAAACTTTTGCTATACAAGCAATAAATATGGGAGCTGTTCATTTTTTACTAAAACCCATAAAAACATCGTATTTACAAGAAGCATTTAAAAGAGTTGCTGCTTTAATTATTAATAAAAATGAAAACCATAAATTGGATATTTTAGAACCTCAAATTCAAAAAAAATATTTAATACGCATTGGTTCACAAATAAAGGTTTTAGAAGACGAAGAAATTGCTTACATTTTTATACAAAATAAAATAGTATATATTGTAACTATTGAAAATAGAAAATATACAAGCAATTACTCGTTAGATAAATTTGAAAAAACGCTTGACCCTACTCTATTTTATAGAATTAACAGACAGTATATAATAAAAATTAATTGTATAAAAAAAATGCAACCTGCAAGCAAACAAAGGATTGCTTTGAGTATAGAGCCATCTGCTACAACAAAAATTTATACAAGTTTTGAAAGAACCCCAGCATTTAAAAAGTGGATACAGCAATAAATTTATAAAACCATTTCCTTTCCTATTCAGCTACTACTTTCTACCATTCAGCAAATTTTATGGTAAATAATATTTTATAGCATGAAAATTGGATACATGTTCTTACCAATATCCATTTTTTATTAACATCTAAATTTAAAAACCATGTGCAAAAAAAAATCCCTATTACAAATAGTAATTGCATTTTTATTGATTGCATTTACTATTTCCTGCCAACATAATATTCCTATTAGTTGCGATTTAGTAAATTTTAAAGTAACTGCTACAAAAACTGATGCTACACAAAATTTATCTAATGGCACTATTACGGCTACAGCAGCCGGTGGTTCGGGCTTTATGTATAGCATAAATGGTGCTGCATTTACTAGTAGTGGTGTTTTTACTGGATTAGCTCCATTTTCTGTAAATAAAATTGTAGGTAAAAATGCACAAGGTTGCAAAGATTCGGTAGAAGTTACAATTGGTACTAACGATCCTTGTCAGGGTGTTGTAATAAATGTTACAGCTACAAAAGTAGATCCAACCATTAATCAATCTAATGGTACAATAACTGCAACAGCAACTGGGGGCACTGGTTTTACTTATAGCCTTAATGGTGGTACTTTTCAGGCAAGTGGTAGTTTTACTAATCTTGCAGTAGGCAATTACAGCATATCTGCAAAAAGTGCTTTAGGTTGCATAGGAGCTACTTCTGTTACACTAGGCTCTACCGATCCATGTGCAGGTATAACTGTATTGGTTACAACTACACAAACGCAGCCTACCACAGGAAATTCAAATGGTAGTATTACCGCATTGGCTACTGGTGGCAGTAGTTTTACATATAGTTTAAATAATGGAACTTACCAGGCAAGTGGCGTATTTAGCAATTTAGCTGCTGGCAATTATACCATTATTGCAAAAAATGCAAATGGTTGTCTTGGCTCTACTACGGTTGCATTAGGTGCTACAAACCCATGTGCTGGTGTTAATGTTATTGTTACTACAACACAAGTAAACCCAAGTACTGGTGCAGCAAATGGTAGTATTACCGCATCTGCAACTGGTGGTACAGGTTTTACATACAGTTTAAATAATGGCACTTTTCAAGCAGCTAGTTTATTTAGTAACTTGGGTATTGGCAACTACACTATTACTGCCAAAAACTCTAACAGTTGCTTAGGTACTAAACTTGTTACACTAGTTGCTTCAAACCCCTGCACAAATGTAAATATTGTAATAAACCAAACTATTGTGCAAACAACACCTTGTGGTACAACCACCAACAATGGCAGTATTACAGTTACAGCAACTGGTTCTACTGGCTTTACATACAATATTAATGGTGGTGTATATCAAACAAGTAATGCATTTTTAAATCTTAATGCTGGTACTTATTTATTAGGTGTAAAAGATGTAAATGGGTGTACCAATACAAAATCGGTGGCTGTTGGTGTGGTTCCACAAGGACCAACATTTGCTGCTGTAAGGCAATTAATTACTAATAGATGTAGTGGTAGTGGTTGCCATATGGGAGGTGCAAACGCTGCTGGCTATAATTTTGATGCTGATTGTAGTATAGTAAATAAATGGAGTCAAATTAATAATACTTGTGTATTATATACTGCTGGTTGGGTAAAAATGCCTAAAAGCCCTCAAGCATTATTTACTGCTGCTGAAAAAGCTACACTTACAAGTTGGATAAATGCTGGTCATAGATATACTGATTAGAAAAAATTTAATTTTTTGAAAAACCCCTGTTTTAATAAAAAAGAGGCGCATTTGTTTGTTGCCTCTTTTTTTTTGCAAAATCCCCATAAGAAGCAAAATGCAAATTTTGTATTTGAATTAAAAAAAAAGGTTTTTGAGTAAAAAATCACCAACTATTTTTCAGTACATTACCAGGTAATTCAATAAAAATTTTGGGATAACCATATATTGAAATTGGCGATTGAGGAGTTTCTCCTAAATATGAGTTCTTATAAACAACACTCATTGCTTTTTGAGCAAAAATTAAAGTGGGATAAGCTATTAAAAAAAATAAAATACACTTTTTCAATTTACTTTATTTTAATCAATTAAAATTTTTTCGCTATTACCAATACTCCAGTTTTTTGAACCAAGCACCTCAGTTAGCAAAGTTTTCATTTGCTCTGCAGCTATTTTAGGTAAGTCGCTTTTATAAGCAGCTATTTCTATTTGTGTTTTGCCTTTGCTTTGAATTTCCATAATATCATGCTTACTAAACTTATTAAACAAGCCATCTTCCATGTCGTAATATTGGTAATCTGGTTCTATCGAAAGAATTTTTGGTTCGGGAAAAGATAGAAGGTTTATTTTTCTATTAGCCTCATCGGTTTCCCACACACATTGCTCAAAATCGAAACCAATAAGCACTTTGGCTTTTATTATTACTAAAGCTTTTTTGGTAGAAGGTATAAATGAGAGAATTTTTTTTGTTTCTTCGTAATTGTACATTTCGTTAAATTGCCCTTCTGCACATACTATTTTAAAAACTTTTTTTATGCTTTCCACAATTGTGTGGCTACTTTCGGTAACTTTTATTTCGCTGCTTTTTTTTGAAGATTTATTTATAAAAAACATTAGAGCTGCACCAAGCAATAAGCCAATAATAAGTAAACCAAAGGTAATACCACTATTATTATTAACTACATTGCTTTTAAAAAAAAGTGCATAAATACTGCCAAAAATATAAAGTACAATGGCTATAATGGCAAGCCATTTTATTTGTTGCCATTTTATATTAGGTAAATTCATAGTATATTTTTAAGCCTCTTCCATAAAAGTATATTGGTAATTTGTAGGTGGTACAAAAGTTTCTTTTATTGTACGAGCACTAAGCCAACGATATAAATTAAGCATAGAGCCAGCTTTATCATTTGTGCCGCTTGCCCTAGCTCCGCCAAATGGTTGCTGACCTACTACTGCACCTGTAGGTTTATCATTTATATAAAAATTGCCTGCACTGTTTCTTAATTTATTTACTGCAAGTTCTACTGCATATCTATCTTGTGCAAGCACTGCACCAGTAAGCGCATAAGGCGATGTGTTATCTACCAATTTTAGGGTTTCTTCATATTTATTTTCATCATAAATATATACGGTAAGCACTGGGCCAAATAACTCTTCGCACATGGTTATGTATTGTGGATTGCTTGCTTCAATAATGGTAGGTTCAATAAAATATCCAATCGATTTGTCGCATTTACCGCCTACCCATATTTTTGCTCCACTATCTTTTTTACGAGCATTTTTTATGTATGTTTCTAATTTATCAAAACTTTTTTCGTCTATTACTGCATTTACAAAATTGGTAAAGTTTTCTACCGTACCCATTTTCATGGTTTTTACTATTGCTATCAATTTCTTTTTTACTTCGGCAGCCATATTGCTTGGTATGTATGCACGGCTTGCAGCACTACACTTTTGCCCTTGGTATTCAAATGCTCCTCTTGCAAGTGCGGTTACTACGGCATCTACATTGGCACTTTTGTGTGCTATTACAAAATCTTTTCCGCCTGTTTCGCCAACTATACGAGGGTACGATTTGTATATTGGAGTATTCTTACCAATTGTTTCCCACATTTTATTAAATACTCCGGTGCTTCCAGTAAAATGCAAGCCAGCAAATTCGGGATGGTTAAAAATAACTTCCCCAATTGTAGGACCGTCTATAAATACAAGGTTTATAACACCATCGGGCAAGCCTGCTTCTTTTAATATTTTCATAAACATTTGTGCGCTATACACCTGTGTATTGGCGCATTTCCAAACCACCACATTGCCACACATAGCAGCACTTGTGGGCAAGTTACCGCCTATGGCTGTAAAGTTAAATGGTGTAAGTGCAAATACAAATCCTTCTAATGGGCGATACTCTAATCGGTTGTAAATACCAGGACCACTAATTGGTTGTTGTGTATAAATTTCGCTTAAGAAATGTACATTAAAACGCAAAAAATCGATGAGCTCACATGACGCATCTATTTCTGCTTGCATGGCATTTTTACTTTGGCCAAGCATGGTGGTTGCATTAATGTATGGTCGGTATTTTGTTGCCAATAAATCGGCTGCTTTAAGAAAAATATTTGCTCGGTTTTCCCAGCTCATATTTGCCCATTTATCTTTTGCTTTTAGTGCAGCTGCTATAGCTTTTTTTACATGACTAGCATCGCCTACATGAAACTGTCCAAGCAAATGTTTATGCTCATGAGGTGGGCGAATATCCATTTTGTTTCCTGTACGTACTTCTTCGGCACCTATGTACATGGGCACATCTATTTTAGTAGCTTTTAATTCTTTTAATGCAGCTTTTAATGCAAGCTTTTCTTTAGAGCCTTTACCGTAAGAAAGTACAGGTTCGTTGATGGGAGTTGGATAATAAAATGAGCCGTATTGCATAATGTGCTATTTTGAATTGTTAATTGTTTTTATATCTATCTTTTTTTTGCAAAATTATTTAAACATTTTATACATTAAAGTTACACAATATGTACCACAAAAAAAGCCAAATTGAAATACTGAACTTGAACGGAGGTTACTTTTTTCTTTTCCCCAAAAAGAAAAAAGTAACAAATCATAATTGCCACCGAAGCTAAATTAAGATGCTAAAGTTGGCTCACAAAATGCTATTTTTCATCTTTTTCTGCCATCAAATATGCTTTTATAAATCCATCTATTTCGCCATCCATTACTGGGCCTACATTTCCTACTTCGTAATCGGTACGATGGTCTTTTATCATTTTGTATGGGTGAAAAACATAGGAACGTATTTGGCTTCCCCATTCTATTTTTTTCTTCTTACTATTATTGGCATCTTTTATTTCGTTGCGCTTTTGCAGTTCTATTTCGTAGAGCCTACTTTTTAGCATTTGCATGGCAAGTTCTCTGTTTCCAAGCTGGCTTCTATCTTGCTGGCACACCACCACAATACCTGTAGGAATATGGGTAAGCATTACCTTAGTTTCTACCTTATTTACGTTTTGCCCACCGGCACCACCACTCCTACTAGTTTCCATTTTTACATCGGCAGGGTTTATATTTATTTCAATAGTATCATCTACCAGCGGATATACATACACACTCACAAAGCTAGTATGGCGACGGGCTGCACTATCAAATGGCGAAATACGTACTAAGCGATGTACACCACTTTCGCTCTTTAAAAAACCATAAGCAAATGCACCTTCTATTTTGTAAGTACAAGTTTTTATGCCTGCACCATCGCCCCATTGCCAATCCATTTCGGTTACTGTCCAGCCTTGTTTTTCGCCATACATTCTAAACATGCGAGCAAGCATTTCGGCCCAATCTTGGCTTTCGGTACCACCAGCACCACTGTTTATTTGTAGCATGGCTGTAAGTTCATCTTCTGGCTCGTTGAGGGTGCTTTTAAATTCGGCTTCTTCTACTTTTGTTATTGCATCGTCAAAGGCTTCTTTTACTTCTTCTTCGGTGGTATCGCCTGCTTTCCAAAATTCGAAAAGTACTGCAAAGTCTTCTACAGCGGTGCTTGTAGCTTGGTACATGTTTACCCAATACTCATTTACTTTTGTTTCTTTTAATATGGAAGTAGCCCTAGTATTATCGTCCCAAAAACCTGGAGATAATGACAATTGTTTGTCGTTGGCTATTTTAGATATTCTGTTTTCTACGTCAAAGAAATCTCTTCAAAACCGTTATGCGATCTCTCAGAGCCTTTATTTGTTCTATTGTCATGTGGCAAAAATACAAACAAAATTGTAATTGCAACATTCAAAAAAAGTGTAATTTTAATACTGTAAAACAATAAAATTTCAGATTTGCACCTAAACGCTTATTTTTACTTTATAAACTACAAATTATGTCAAAAATAATTTCTGCATTTTTACTTAGCACAATAATAATTACTCAACCAACATTTGCACAAAAAAACACAAAACAAGATATTTTATTAGCAAATATTGACAAAACAGTAAAACCTAGTGAAGATTTTTTCTTGTATGCTAATGGAGGCTGGATAAAACGTACACCTATACCAGCAGCTGAAAGTGGCTGGGGTATTGGCAATTTGGTGCAAGATGATATTTACAATAAACTAAAAAAAATAAACGAAACTGCAGTAAAAACAAAAGCTACAAAAGGTAGTACAACACAAAAAATTGGAAGTTTTTGGCGTAGTGGTATGAATGTAAAAGCAATAGAAAAAGCTGGATTAACACCTCTTGCAGTAGATTTAAATAAAATAGATGCAATAACAAGTGCCGACGATGTAATAAATGTAGGCAGTGAGTTTCAAACGAAAGGTATTGGTTGTTTGTTTGTAACTTATGTAGCACAAGATGATAAAAATAGTGAAGAAATTGCTGTACAATTTGCACAAGGAGGACTTGGGTTACCTAATAGAGATTACTATTTTAATACCGACGAACGAACCTTAAAAGTAAAAGCAGCATACAAAAAATATTTGCTAAAAACTTTTATAAATTTAAGAAATGCTACTCCGCAAAAAGATGTAGAAGATTTGTTTGCTTTAGAAACTGCAATGGCAAATGCAAGCAGAAAATTGGCCGACCTGCGAGACCCATATAAAAATTACAATAAAATGAGTATGGCTCAGCTTAATGCTTTGGCGCCAAATATTAATTGGAGTTTGCATACAAAAATTGCAGGAACAAATAAGGTAGATTCGGTAATTGTTGGACAACCCGAATTTTACACAACCCTAAGTAGTTTACTAAAAAATACTGCCATATCGGTTTGGAAAAATTACTTAAAAATAAAATTGGTTTATGCTTCAGCACCATATTTAGATACTAAAACATTTAACGATCGTTTTGAATACCGAAAAACACTTACTGGCGCAAGTGCACCTCAAGTGCGCTGGAAACGTGTATTAGACTCGGAGGAAGATGCTATTGGCGAAGCTCTTGGGCAACTTTTTGTGAAAGAATATTTTAACCAAACTGCAAAAAAAAGATATGATGATATTGTAGAAAATATTAGAGATGCCTATAAAGAAAGAATAACAAAACTTAGTTGGATGGGCGATGATACTAAGTTAAAAGCTTATGAAAAATTAGCAAGCATTTCAAAAAAAGTTGGCTTTCCGGATAAGTGGAAAGACTTTAGTAGCCTAGAAGTAAACGATGGTCCATGGGTTTTAAATGTACAAAAAGCAAATGCTTGGTGGCATAATTATGAAACCAACAAACTTGGCAAACCTGTAGATAGAACTGAATGGAGCATGACACCCCAAACATACAATGCATATTATAACCCAAGCAATAACGAAATTGTATTACCTGCTGGTATTTTTGCTGTGCCTGGTTTTAAAGATGCAGAACTAGATGATGCACTTGTATATGGTTATGCTGCAGCATCTACAATAGGACATGAAATTACGCATGGTTTTGATGACCAAGGAAGGCAATATGATGCTAAAGGAAACCTTACAGATTGGTGGAGTGCAAAAGATGGCGAAGAATTTTCGGCAAGGGCCAAAATGATAATAAAGCAATTTAACGAATTTATACCCGTAGATACTTTGCATATAAACGGCGAAGCTACGCAAGGAGAAAACATTGCTGACCTTGGTGGTATTTTATTGGGTATTGATGCATTTAAAAAAACGGAAGCGTACAAACAAAATAAAAATATAGCAGGTTTTACTCAAATGCAACGATACTTTTTGGGTTATGCCTTAGGTTGGATGTATGCTACAAGAAACGAAACATTAGCAAACCGTGTAATGACTGACGTACACTCGCCTGCAAAAGAAAGAGTAAATGGTCCATTTGTAAATGTGCCAGAATTTTATGATGCCTTTGGTATAAAAAAAGGGGATAAAATGTATAGAGAAGAAAACTTGAGAGTAAATATTTGGTAAATGTATTTAAGGTAATACAAAATGCAAATTGAGCTATTTTACTTTTGGCACTTTGTTGTTATTAAATATTTTTAAATTTTATTGAACTTTTAAAAATTCGTAAATTTCTTTCCAACTTGTGGTTTCGAGTGCTGTCCAATTAGTTCTCAATTCATCGATTGTATCAGTAATTTCTTTTTGCCCACGTATGTTTTCGGCATTTATATTGATAGCTTTACAACCTAAGTTTTTTGCAAATTGTACATCGGTAATTCTATCGCCAATTACAAAAGAGTTTTTTATATCTATTGCAGGATTATTTAGGTAATGTGTCATACGACCAATACGTGGCTTGCGCTTGGCAGAATTTTCTTCGGGCAACGAATCATCAATAATTATTTCATAAAATTCTATACACTCATTTTTAAAAACATCTAACATAAAATTATGTGCTGGTAAAAATGTATTTATTGGGTAAGAAATAGTACCTAAGCCATTTTGATTGGTTACCATTACCAATTTAAAATTGAGTTTGGTAGCAATTTTTGCAAGCCAAGTAATTACCTGCGGATAAAACCGAAGTTTTTCTATAGAATCAATTTGTAAAGGTGATGGTGGACTTTCTATAAGTGTACCATCTCTATCAATAAATAAATATTTTTGCATAAATAATATTTGTAACAATTTACCACTCCACCACTTCTACTCCTATCCCATTTTGAGTATTATAAACTATTTTTCCATAATCAAATTTTACACCATTTGCAATATCCTCGGCAAGTAATAATGGACCATCCATATCTACATAATCTAGCAAAGGAGCTAATTGGGCAATAGCAGCAGTGCCAATGCTACTTTCGTTCATACAGCCTACCATTACTTTCAAATTTAATTCTTTTGCTTTTGATATCATTCTTTTTGCTGGTGTAATGCCGCTGCATTTAGTAAGTTTTATATTAATTCCATGAAAACAATTTGCACATTTTTCTACATCGTTTTCAAATACACAAGCTTCGTCGGCTATTAAAGGTAATGGTGATAATTCAAATAATTTTTTCATACCAGCCCAGTCGTCTTTTGCCAATGGTTGCTCAACAAATTCAACTCCAAATTTTTTTAATTGTGGAATTTTTTGTAATGCTTCATCTAAAGACCATGCTGCATTTGCATCTACCCTAAAAGGTGCATCGGTATAATTTCTTAGGGTTTCAATAATTTCTATATCACCATCAAAACCTACTTTTATTTTATAAATAGGCCAAGGCTTTTCTTTCATTTTTTTAACCATCATTTCGGTAGTATCTATGCCAATTGTATAATCCGTAAGTGGTGCTGTATTAGTATCTAAATTCCATAATTTGTGTAAAGGCATTCTTTTCATTTTGCCATATAAATCCCAAGCAGCCATATCTATAGCACAAACCAAAAATGGATTATTTGGAAAAAGATGATGTAAATAATGCCAATAACGTTCAGGATCGCTTAATGAAAATTTTTCTACAAAAGTTTTTTTTGCCTCCAAGTCGTCAATCATTTTATCGACCGTTATATTGTAATAGGAAATAGCTGGCGCTTCTCCATACCCTACAAAACCAAAATATTCTAGTTTTATTATTAATGCTGTTTGATGAGTTTTTGTACCTTTTGAAATTGTAAAAGGATACACAAATGGAAGGTTTGTTTTTTTGTAAGAAAGTTTAATCATTTTCAAAATATATTTTACTGTTTTGCAAATTAATAAGCAAAACAAATGCTTTTAAGCAAGCATTCATACTAAAGGTAAAAAAATTATCTATTACTTTTTAATATCATTTCTTTTATTTCGGAAATAAAGATATTGTTGCTAATAAGTTCTTCTATTGTTAAGTGCATTTTATAATTCCAGATATGATTGTTATCTGCTGGATCATTTATCCTTTCTTCAAATGGGTTTTGCCTTCTAAATTCACCATTTATTGCCAACAGATCTTGCAATAAAAATATACTTAACATTGCAGGGGATTGTAAATGAATATTTACAATTTTTTTGCAAACCCAAGGTTCACAAAAATACGGAGCTTGGCCTTGCAATTGAAGTATTGTATTAAAAAATAACTGCGATAAATTTCTATCTTGCTCCCACCAAAGTCTTATTGGAGCCATATCATGAGTTGCAGGCATTACTACACTTTCGTAAATAGCATTTGCAGGGTCAGAAAAATTTGAATTTGCTTTTTTGGGCATTTGCGTTATTTGCAAGCTAAGTATATTCAACTTTGTTAATAATTTTTCGGTAAAATCTGGCACCATTCCTAAATCTTCGGCACACAATAACATACTATTACTATTTTTAAGCATTTTGAGTTTCTTCTCCCCTTCTACTTCCCACAAGCTATTTTGCATTTCAAAAAAATAAAAATTGTATAACTTTTCAAATTTAATTTTATCGGAAAGAGGTAAATTTAAAAATGAGTTGGTGTTACAAGCATTTATTCTACAATGGTAACCATCATCATCTTTAAATAATAATACATTTGATAAAACATCGAATAAGCCTTGCTTCCATTGCTTATTATTTGTATTAAATTTAAAGTATAGTTCTATATTTTTTTGGCAATTAAATTCATTCTTTATTTTATTATCATTAAAAAATATTTTTTTTACATTACTAAAATCTAATCCAAATTTTTCTATTAAAAATGATTCTGTTATGAAAGGATTGCAAAATCTATCTTCATCAAAATTAATTTCTGATTGTAAAATCATTTCTTTATCAATAGCTATTGCTGGTACAAATTTTCCCATAGTACCTTCTATTTCATTTATAGGAATACTCCAAATTCTAAAAAGACCAAGTACATGATCAATACGCAATGCATCAAAATATTTTTGTAAATGTTGCATTCTATTTATAAACCAACTATAGCTATCTGCCTCCATTTTTGGTATATTGTAAGTTGGAAATTCCCAATTTTGACCAGAGTTACTAAATGCGTCTGGCGGAGCACCAGCTTGCATTTGCATATTAAACAAAGTTGGGTTTTGCCAAGTGTCGGCACTCCATCTTCCTACTCCAATGGGCAAATCGGCTTTAAATAAAATAGATTTATGCTTTGCATAGTTTAATGAATTTTGTAATTGGTTATGCAATTGGAATTGTACAAAAAACCAAAAAGAAATTCCCTCAAAAATTTCTGAGTTTGAATTTAGTAAAGTATCTATTTGTAATTCATTATAAATTGAAAATGATTTCCATTTTAAAAATTCTACCGTTTTATATTTATCTCTTAAAAAGCAAAAAACTGCATAAGGTTTTAGCCAATACATATTACTATTACAAAAATTGGAAAAATCTTTATTGGCTAAAATATCATATTTATTCTTCGAAAATATTTTTTTTAGAGTACTAATTTTTAAAGCTAATACAGCTGAATAATCACAAATAACATTTCTATTTAATTCGAATATCTCATTTTTTTGATTGCAATTAATCGAATACAAAAATTCATTTGCCACAAACTGTACATTTAAATAAATAGGGTTTAGTGCAAAGGAAGATATTGCCGAATATGGATACGAATCTTTATCGGTAAAAGTAGCTGTAGTATCATTTATTGGTAATAATTGTATAATTTTAAACCCTGCATTGTTAGCAAAATCTATTAAATATTTTAAATCTACAAAATCGCCACAACCCCAACTGTTGTTGGTTTTCAAACTAAATATAGGTACATTTATACCAGCAGCTTTGTTTTTATAGTGTTCAAATATGGGAAATAAATTTACAAAATTATCACTATTAGTATCGCTAGGTTTTTCTAAAATTCTATTATAACCTTGCTCGTATTCTTCAATTATTTTTTCTTTGGTGTCATAAATTGCTACTTTATATTCTATTGGAAATTCATTATTTCCAAAATTTATTTCTACTTCGTTATTTACAAAAAATATGGGTTTGTTTTTTTTAAAATTACCCAATGTATTACTACTGCCAGTAATGCAAAGTTTTTTGCAGCTTGGCAAAAAAATATAATTTTTTTTAAATAAATATGTGTGTGTTTCTTTGGGCATAAAGTATTAATTGAAATCTATTATTTCGATTTTATACAATTTATATAATTAAATTATCATTGTCTAAAAAAAAGATATTTATCAAAAGCTGCAAAACTTTATCTTTATAAAATGAACGAAATATCTATAAATACGCCAGCTCTCCTTTTTCCAGCTATAAGCTTGCTTATGCTAGCATATACAAACAGATTTTACGCCATTGCTAGTAGAGTACGCTCATTGCATGATGAACACAACAAAGTGCAAAACAAGGAAAATATTTTTAACCAAATAAAAAACCTTCGTCGTAGGTTGAATATGATTCGCAATATGCAAGCATTAGGAGTGGCAAGTTTTTTATGCTGCATTATTTGTATGTATTTTATTTTTATTGCAAGGCTGGATATAGCGCATGTTTTGTTTGTTTTGAGTATTTTATCTTTAACTGTATCTTTAAGTATATCGCTTGCCGAAATTGTTATAAGTACAAAAGCGCTTGAGTTAGAGTTGAGTGATATAGAAGGTTTAGAAAATGATAGCTTACTTAATATGTTTAAGAGAGATTAAGAAAAAATGATAGCAAATACTGTCTAATTACCCAAGGTCTTAAAAAAAATTAGGTATAGTTATTTTTATATTAGTGAATGATTTTTATTTCAAACAAAGCAATACTGTTATAGCTGAATGAGCTAATTTTATTTTTGCTAATACATTCTTTAATTTTAATATTTTCCTTGAAATAAAGGAATGTTTAAGCCTGCCCGAATTACAGGATCTATTCTACCCAGTTGATCTATGTAAGGAGAGTTTTTATTGCCACTTACATCAAACAATACTGAAATATAATAAAATGCTTTATTATCTTCATTTCTACCATTTGCAAAACCAGGCCCAATTAGAAAACTACTAGCATTTATATTTTGCTTAAAAGGAAGATAGCTACCATTAGCTGCTGGTATATATTTTAAACTCATAAAATTTTGCTCAAACTGAGCTTGTGCAAATAAAAATTTTATTGGGTAAATTCTCACAAAAGCTCCTGGACCATATACAGATTGACGAAGTTTATCTCCATATTCTAGATAATCTCTTTGAGATACGTAATTATAATTTAAAGAAATGGCAACATCAATATATTTATTTAAACTATAGCCAAAATATGGGCTTAAGCCCAAGCTAAAACTACCTTGCCCAAAGCCTAGCCCAACAGTACCCCAGTAAATAAATTTTCTTTTTTAAATCCTTTATTTTCTTTTCGTACTTTTTGTGCGGTTGCAATATTTATAAACAAATTAGCACAAACAATAAGTATTATTATTTTTTTTATAATTAATTTTTCTATTGCAAATAAAAGCAAATTTTCTTAATCAAATATTTTTCCACTGTTAAGAATATTGTAAGGATCAAATGTTTTTTTAATACCTCTCATAATATTTAAAGTAACTTCATTAAACATTATTGGTATATATTCTTTTTGTATTAATCCAATACCATGTTCGCCACTTATGGTACCACCCAAAGATTTTACTAATTCAAACAAAGCATTAAGTGCTGGTATAACTTCGGGGTTATTGAGGCTATAAATACTTCCTTCTTTTTTTATACGAATATGCAAATTGCCATCACCTGCATGACCATAACACACTACCTTAAAATTATGTTCAATACTTAATTGTTTAACACCTTTTATTAGTGCAGGCAATGCAGCTCTTGGCACTACTGTATCTTCTTCAATACTGTATCCATCTATTTTTACGGCTTCGGCTACTCTTCTACGTAGTTTCCATAATTCATTTTTTTGCTGTGCATCGTCGGCAAAATATATTTCGCCACAGTCAAAATCGGAAAGCAATGTGGCAATTGCTTCCATGTCTTTCATTAGTACTTCTACATCGTTTCCATCTACTTCTATTATTAAATGTGCAGCCACTTCATCGCCAATAGGTATGGTATTGCTATCCAAAAACTTGCTTACAATTTTGAGTGCATCAACTTCTACAAGCTCCATGGCGCTTGGTGTAAAACCAGCCCTAAAAATGGCGCTTACTGCCGCACCAGCTTTTTCTAAATTATTAAATGGCACAAGCATTAATAAATCATGCTTGGGATGTGGTATAAGTTTTAATACAATTTTGGTAACTAAACCTAGTGTGCCTTCGCTACCTACTATAAGTTGAGTAAGGTTGTAGCCTGTAGAGTTTTTGAGTACGTTTGCTCCTGTCCAAATAATTTCGCCATTGGGTAATACAATTTGCAAATTGAGTACATAATCTTTTACAACTCCATATTTTACGGCCTTTGGTCCACCACTGTTTTCGGATATATTGCCACCAATAAAACAACTACCCTTGCTACTAGGATCGGGTGGATAAAATAAGCCCTTTTCTTTTACAGCATTTTGCAAAACCTCTGTAATTACGCCTGGCTCGGTGGTAACTTGTAGGTTTTTTTCGTCTATCTCTAAAATGCTATTCATACGCTCAAATGATATAACTACTCCACCAAATTGAGGTAAAGCGCCACCACTTAGCCCTGTGCCTGCACCTCTTGGTGTTACTTGTATTTTATTGGCATAGCATATTTTCATTATAGCACTTACTTCGTTGGTTGTACGTGGCTTTAATACAATATCAGGCAAAAAATATAGGTTTTCTGTTTCGTCTTTTGCGCAAATATCTAAAGTATCTTTATCGGTAAAAATAAATTTTTCGCCAACAATATCTTTAAATACTTGGTAATGGGTAAAAAAAATCGCTTTTTCTCCTGGTGTATTGTTCATGTATATGCTTTGTGCAAAGTTATAAATATTTGTGAAATGAAATTTTCGATAAACGAATTTATTATTGACAAAAAATATGCGGCTGTGCTACGCAATAAAATTGGAAATTTTAAAGCCATTACCAACACAAAAAAAGCTATCTTTTTAACTATGAAAATCACTTACGGCATAGTAAATAACGATAACGCCATGCAATTGGTAAGCAACAATTTGAGCATGGAGGTATTGTTTGAAAAATGAAATTGATTTGTAAAATTTAGTATTTTATGATAGACAATTGTTATTAGTTGTTTTTTTGAATGAAGATAAAAGATATACTGCCGAAGGGCTGCGGTGGAGGGAGCGATGTATTTATTATGTATGTGTGCTGCCGAAGGCACATACATACATAATAAATACGGCACAGCGACTAAGACCGAACAACTGATGCCAATTATACTGCTGAAAATAGCCCCAAATTGTATTTTTTGTAATAAGACATTTTAAAATATTTACATTACTTTTGCAACCAATTAAAAAACATTAAAATGGCAACTACAGCAGATATTCGCTCGGGCTTAATTATTAAAATAGATGGTAGTTTATATACCGTAATTGAATTTGGACAAAATAAAACGGCTAGAGCTGCAGCAAAAGTTTGGGCTAAACTTAAAGGTGTAGATAATAATCGTACTATTGAGCAAACATGGAACTCTGGCGAAACAATAACACCAGTAAGGGTTGAAAAAAAGCCTTATACTTATTTGTATAAAGACGATACTGGGTATAGTTTTATGGATGTGGAAACTTTTGAGCAAATAACGGTGGCAGAAACAATGATAGATGCTCCAAGGTTTTTGAAAGATGGCCAAGAGGTACAAGTGTCTATAAACGGTGAAACTGATGCACCTATGGCTGTAGAATTGCCAGATAAAATTGTATTGCTTGTAACTTATAGCGAACCTGGTATGAAAGGCGATACTGCTACAAAAACATTAAAACCTTGTACGGTGGAAACTGGTGCTACGGTAAATGTACCGCTATTTGTGAACGAAGGCGAATTGATAAGAGTACTTGCAAAAACGGGTGAGTATGTAGAAAGAGTAAAGGGATAAATATTATTTTTTAGGACAAATTATATAAAGGGATAATTGCTTAGGCGATTATCTCTTTTTTTTGTTGTGAAATTGATGTTAGCTATATTTTTGTGATGAAATAGATTATATTTTAAAGTGTAAATTTTGTAAACATGATTACAGAACTTGCCTTGATTTTAATTCTAAATATTTATTTATAGTGTTTACAGTTAAGTTTTGTGGCGATGATAAAACCGATAAAATACCATATTGTTGCAACTCTTTTACAACTAATCTTTTTTCGTAAGCAAATTTATCGGCAATGGCTTTTATATATACCTCATCGATATTATTTGCACTTGCTTTGCTAAGTTTTAATAGCTCGGTATTTTCAAAAAAAACTACTATTAATAAATGATGTTTTGCAATGCTTCGCAAATAATTTACTTGGCGTTTTAGTCCGTTTAGCGATTCAAAATTGGTAAATAAAATTAATAAACTACGTTGTTTTATTTTATTGCGTACTTGCATATATAGCATTTCAAAGTCACTCTCCATAAAGGTTGTAGTTTCCTTATGCAATACTTGCATAATATTTTCTCTTTGTATTGGTTTTCTATCGGCGGCTATTACACTTCCAATTTTATTGGAAAAACTTATTAGCCCAATTTTATCTTGCTTTTGCAGGCAAATATTGGTAAGTGCAAGTGTGGCATTTATAGCATAATCTAATAGACTTAATCCATTAAATGGCATTTTCATTAGTCGGCCTTTATCTATTATACAATATACTTGTTGCGATTTTTCGTCGATATAATTATTAACCATTAATGAACCTTTTCGGGCAGTAGCTTTCCAATTAATATTGCGAATATCATCGCCATTTATATATTCTTTTATTTGTTCAAACTCCATGCTTTGGCCTAATTTTTGCATGCGCCTGCTCCCCTGCTGATTGGTAGTAGCTTGGGCAATTATACTTTGCTTACTTAGATTACTAAATGCAGGATATACATGTACTTTTTCGTTTGCAGGTACTACATGCCTACGCAAAACAAAACCAAGTTGGGATTGAAGGAAAAGAATTATATCGCCAAAATTAAAAACACCTCTTTGTAATGGTTTTAGGTTATATTTTAGTGATATGTTTTTTTGAGGTTGTACTGTTTTCTTTATGCTAAAATTTCTTGTTTGCATTTGCTCTGGCAACTCATCTATTACTTCTATTTTTATTTTAAATTTAATTTTATTTTCTATACTTATTTGTACTTCGTTATTTTCGCCATTACCCAATCTATTACTAACAAAACGCTTAGCATTAGGAGCTTGAGAGAATATAAAAACGAAAAAATAATCGAAAATTGTAAGTAATAATATGATTGCAAAAATTATATTGGAAAAATTAAGTAATGGCTGGTAAAAAAATGAAATTATATAAAAAAATATACAACTGCATATAACAACATAGAAACGGGTTGTTACAAAAAAATGAAGTATATATTTTTTATACAAAAACATGGCTTAATTTATTTTATTTTATTTTATCAATGTGGGTTTTGTTTTTAAGTGAGCGTGCAATCTATCTTGGCACTTCTATAGTTTTCAAAATATTTTGTATAAGTTCATCGGTTGTTATGCCTTCCATTTCTTTTTCGGGTGTAAGCATAATACGGTGTCGCAATACATGAGGAGCCATTTGTTGCACATCTTCGGGTATTATAAAATCTCTGCCTTGTAATGCTGCTGTGGCTTTAGCCGATTTTAGTAATGCTAACGATGCTCTGGTAGATGCTCCCAAATTTAATGATGCATGATTTCTAGTTTCATGCACTATTGATGCTATATATTCTACCAAGTTGCCATTTACTTTTATATTTTGTACTATTTCTCTATACAATGCTATTTCGCTTACAGATAAAAGCTTGTTTACATTTTGTAACAATTGAGTTTGGGTTTTGCCTTGTTGTAAGTTTAAAATTTGTACTTCTTCTTGCAGTGTTGGATAACTGATTTCAATTTTAAATAAAAATCTATCTAACTGTGCTTCGGGCAAACGGTAAGTGCCTTCTTGCTCTATAGGATTTTGTGTAGCTAATACAATAAAGGGATATTGCATAATATGTGTGTGCCCATCTACAGTAACTTGCCGCTCTTCCATCACTTCAAAAAGAGCTGATTGTGTTTTAGCTGGTGCTCTATTTATTTCGTCTATTAAAACCAAGTTACTAAAAATTGGACCTGATTTAAAATAAAAATTTCCTTCTTTAGGGTTAAAAACTGATGTACCAATTACATCGCTAGGCATAAGATCTGGCGTAAATTGCAAACGAGAAAATTGTACATCTATAATTTTTGCTAATAGTTTTGATGCAAGTGTTTTTGCAACACCAGGCACACCTTCTAGCAATAAATGTCCATCGCAAAAGAGTCCAATAAGCAACAAATCTATAACATGTGTTTGACCTACAATTACTTTTCCAATTTCTGTTTTTATTTCATTCAATTTTTTGTTGAGTTCTGCTACTGGATTGCTTTCTTGAAATAATATTTCGTTCATAGTTATATATTTTTGTAAAAGTTTTCTATCAATTTGTTTAAAAAAAGTAATTGTTCGTCGGAAATTTTTTCGCTGTTATTTATTTGCTTTATTGCTGTTGTAAGTTCATTTACAACTGTAAACGTAGCACCACTTTTTTTGCTCAGTGTTTGAGCAAATGTATCATTGGTTGCATTGGTGTTTATATGATATTTTAATCTTAAATGTTCATAAAAATAAGTTATTGCTTTATCGGCAATAATTTTATTATCTTTTTTATTCAAATATAACCCTGCAATAGCTTCTGCAAATGCTACAGTTGTATTTTCGGTAGGTTTTACAATAGGTACAATACGTTGCCTGCGTTTACTATTAAACAAAATATATAATAACAATAAAAACAGTGAAAGAAAAAATGCATTTTTTAATGCTGGGTATTTTAAAATTTCGTTGAGAGATGATTGACTTTTATCATTTTTTGATTGATTATGTTTATTGTAAAAATTATCCCAATAAATATTTTTAAGATTGGGAGGTAGTAATTGTATAATTTGTTGTAAATATTTATAATTATTATTACTCAGCAAAAAATAATTGCTAAAAGCTCTTGGCTCTGCATGAAAATAAAATTTGCCCTTGCCCCAAAAAAATACAATAAAATTATCTTTTTCGGAATGGCTATAACCTACTACCCTAGCGTAGTTTGAATTAATTTCGGGAAAATAATTTTGAAAAGGATAATAAAAATAAGAAAATGTATCGTTTGTATTAGTAAGCTCAGGTATATATTTTATAGTAGTATGCTCCAAATCTTTAATACTAAATAAATTTACAGGTGTACTTTGTGTGCAATATATTTTTTGCAAAAGTGTAGTATCAATATTTGTAGATGCTATAAAAGCAATGTTGCCATTGTAAACGAAATTTAATAATGTTTGTGCATCATTTTCAGATGTTACAAAATTTTTGCTTACATTAAAATATAATGATGCAGTATCTGTTTCCCACCCATAATTTTCGCTAACCGCTTGTTTATTTATTTCAAATTTGGTATTATCAAAAGTATTTTTAAAAATAGAGTATGCTACCGATGTGCCAAAAGGCTTATTATCGGTATAGGCATAACTTTCTCTAAGATCAGGCAATTTGGTTTTGGCAGTACATCCATAAAAAAAATACGATACAATAAATAGTAAAGTAAGATGTGTTAAAGTTTTATTTAGCAATTATAATGTATTAAAAAATTGTTTGTATTTTTTTTCGATGTTGTCAAAAGTTTCAGGATGTAAAGGTATGTTACCATACCAAATGTATTCGTATAGTAAAGCAAGTTCGGCAAAATCTTTACGTTTTGTAACTAGTATCTCTGCTACATAATTGCTATTCGTTTTATCTACTGCAAATTTTATGTAGGTTTTATTGTTTAAATTTTGTAAGGTTAGTAAAAATAAATAACGTACAGCCATACGCATATTACCATTTTTATACTCATTTTTATAAAGTGTTTCAAAATCTTTTGTTATATCATTTTCATCGGCAATTTCTATTTCTGTAACAATACTTTTACTCTTTTTTAAAAATAATCCATTATTAAGAAACAATTTGAATACAATAAAAACTACAACAGCTATAGCTACAAACCATAAAAAAAAATGAAGAATGCTGGAATTTAAAAAACTACTAAAAAAAGAAATCCCAGTTCCAATATCCTTTCTATTTTTAGCAACATTTTGCCTTTCTAAAATTTGTTTTTCTTTAAGTAAACTATCTAAGTTAGCAAACCAAGCATATTTTTTGCTATTTTTCCATGCTGTAATCGAATCTTGATTTATAATTAAATCCGAAAAATTTACTACAGTATCGCCTAAAACTTCTTTACCAAAGTTTTCGTAGTTTGGCGAAACATCATCAATATCCTCATTATTTGTGTTAGCTTCTGTTATTGTATTTTCTATTACACTATTAGAATCTATTTGCGCAAACAATGGCATTACTAAAAAAATATTGCAGCAAAATAGTGTAACTAATAAAATATTTTTTTTATACATTGGTATCTTGCAATCGAGATACGATGCCATCTTTTTTTAAATAAATACCTTTTTTATGTAATACTATTGGCCAAATAACAAAGTAGCCAATAATTAAAATTACTGAAAAGGTTAAAATGATTACGCTAACCCAAGATGGTATACCATCGGGCTTTTTATCGAAAGTATCGCTCATTAGTTGGGTAATATAACTTTCAAAAAAAGCTGCTATTATAAAAAAAGGAATTAAACAAATTAAAATTTTTGCAGCATCTTTTGCATTTTTTTTAAAGGAGTCTAATCGCTTATATGTACCTGGAAATAAAACACCATTTGCCAAAATAAACCCTGCTGCGCCAGCTATAATAATTGAAGAAATTTCGATAGTTCCATGTATCCAAATTACTAAAATAGATTTTAATCCCAAATCATTAGCAAAAAACATGAATTGAAAACTTCCGAGCATAATACCATTACTCCACAAAAAATAAAAAGTAGGTGCACCTAAAATAAAGCCACCTGCAAAAGTAAAAAAAGCAACTTTTATATTGTTAAACCCTATTCGCATAAACATATTAAATTTATCATCGTCTTTATAAACCCCAAAAGGGTCGCCTTTTGCAATATTATCTTCTGTCATTTGTACATATTCATTGCCTAAAATACCATTAACAAATTCGGGATTATGCATAGAAGAAAAAACACCTATTGCCACAAAAACGCAAAAAATAATAGTTGTAAATAAAAATGTATGATGATGCTTTTGTATAATTAATGGTAATTCATATTTCCAAAAAGTAAAAATGCGACTATACTTTTCTTTTTTATTTATATAAATATTTTGATAAACACTTGCAGCTAATCCATTAATCCAAAGGGTAACTTTACTTTTTGGGTAAAATGTTTTTGCATATGCAAGATCATCCATGAGGGTAATAAATTTTTCATATGCTTCGTCTGGGTTTGTGGTATCTTCTTTTTGGTAAACCTTCCATTTTTCAGCATTTTTCTTTATAAACATTGCCTCCCTCATAGATAACTTCATTATTTTTTAATACTACAATTTGCCACATTTTTATAGAATAAAAAAATATCCTTTTAATATATTTATGCACCACTACATGTATATTGCAACTTACATGGCTACCGTACAAATAAATACTGCTTTTAATGTAGCACTCAATTTTGAAATAGCCGCTTTTCACAAGCGTTTAACTGCCTATATTATTGATTTTGTACTATTGTTAATTTATTTACTTGCCCTAAAATATTTATTGTATGATACCTTAAACCTTTCTAAAGATAAAGCTATAGGTTTCGATATTCTCATTATTTCTCTCCCAATGTTATTTTATTCGCTGCTTACAGAGTTACTATTGAATGGGCAAACTATTGGAAAAAAAATAATGAAAATTAGGGTTATTAGTTTAGATGGCGGAGAACCTACTTTTGGTCAATTTTTGCTTCGATGGATAACAAAATTTTTTGAATGGCCATTTTTATTTGGATATATTTTTGAAGGCACAATAGAAATTGTAGCATATTCTATGATGACTGCCTTTTTAGGTATAGCTGTAGTGCTACTGATACTAATTACAAAAAAAAATCAAAGAATTGGCGATATTGCTGCAGGTACTGCTGTTGTGGATACCAAGAGTTTTATGACAATTGATGATACCATATTTATACCTGTAAATTCGGAAAATTACAAAGTTTCTTACCCCGAAGTAATGCGATTATCGGATAATGATATTAACACTATAAAAACTGTACTTACACAAGCAAAAAAAAATAATAATCATGATATTTGCATGCGTGTAGAGTATAAAATAAAAGATGTATTAAAGGTAGAATCAAAATTATCATCTATAGATTTTTTAGAAAAACTATTAGAAGATTATAATTATTTAGCCACAAAAGAATAAGTGTATCAATATGGCTATATTACAAAACTTTGAAAGATTAAAAGGTTTATTGTATTTAAAATTAATTCAACATTTTTTGGGTACTAGTTTTTTTCTTCTATTAAATTTCTTATTACTACACTGGCAGCTATAGCGCCAAACATAGCAGGCATATAAGATATAGTACCATAAGCTGATTTTTTGTAGTTGCTTCCATCTGTCATTATTAGACTTTCTTTTTTGGGCAATTCTGCCGAAAATACACAAGTAATGCCAGTACGTATTTGATGATTACGTTTTAGAACTTTACGTATTTGTTGTGCAAAAACACAGTTGTAAGTTTTTGAAATGTCTGCTACCAATAATTTAGTTGGATCTAATTTACCACCTGCTCCCATACTACTTACTATTGGTATTTGCTGTTGGTAAGCATGTATCAAAAACATTAGTTTTGGGGTTATACTATCTATTGCATCTATGATATAATTTGGTTTTTCTGCAAATAAATTTTGCACCATTTCGGGATTTATAAAATTTTGTATGGCATTTATTTCAAGCTCAGGATTTATAGCTTTTAATCTATTAGCCATTATTGTAGTTTTATATTGCCCAAGGTTGGTAGCCAAAGCTGGCAATTGCCTATTTCTATTGGTATTATCAACAATATCTCCATCAATTATTGTAATTTTACCAACACCACTTCGTACAATAAATTCGGCGGCGTAAGAGCCTACACCACCAAGGCCTACAATCATTACATGGCTACTAGCTAGTTTTTGCAAAGCATCATTTCCTATTAATAATTGGGTACGGCTAAGCCATGTAAAATCTGTTGTCATACTATATTTTAAAAATGAAAAATAACACTAAAAATTTATTATTTAATAATTAAAACAGTGCCTTCTATCATTTTAAGTACTCCATCACCAGGGTTTATAGTATATACATAAGCTCCTAAAGGTTGCTGAATATTTTTAAACCTTCCATCCCAAGGAGTTTTATAGCCAATAGATTCAAATATTTTTTGCCCATAACGATTGTAAACTACTACAGTACAATTTGGGTAGGCTTCCAAAGCAGGTATAATCCATTTATCATTTTTTCCATCGCCATTTGGAGTAAATACATTTGGTACATATATAGTAGAGTAAGATTTTACTTGCATACTATCGTACCCTACACAACCGTTTATTTTATCAGTAGCTTTTATTTTATACTCAATTGGTACAATGGTATTAGTAATTGGAGTAAGCAAATTTGAATTACTTAAATTAGTAGCTGGTGTCCATAAAAAATTATAATTACTTGCATTTGAAATGCTGGCATTTATGGTTTTAGTTGTTCCAATTTTTAAGTATAAATCAGGGCCAGCATTTACATTAGGTGCTGCAGCTATAGTTAATGGTTTTACAACTTCTACCGATCCACAACCTTCTGCTGTTAATACTTTCAGTTTTACATTGCCATTATAAGGGTTGTTATATATTCTATCAAAAGGAGGTGTATTATTACCTAAACCATTACCAAAATTCCATTGCCAAATAGTAGCATCGGCACTGGCATTTCCAATAAAATTGATTGGTATATTTTCACAAAAAATTGTACTGGTTATATTAAAATTTACAGTAGGGTTTGGGTTAATAATTGGTATTGTCAAAAAACTGGTATCGCTTACACAACCACCAAAAGTTACCAAATGTTTTACAGTAATGCTACTTGCCAAATTATAGGCATGAGTAACAATATTGGTTGAGGTAATTGTTGAAGAAATTGCATCTCCATAATTCCAATACCAAACAGTAGGTATTGATGCATTAAATAAAGTAGAAGAAGTAAATGTAAAAATACTGTCTTTACAAGGCTTGCCTAAAAAAGTAAAATTTGCCGAAGGCTTAGTAGTTACTGCTACTGGCAATTTAAAAGTATCGCTTTTGCAACCATTAGTACCTACTGCTACCAACGAAACAGTAAAAGCCCCAGCTGCAGGGTAAGTATAACTAAATGGTGTTGAATTTGTTTTTATTGCTGAAATTGAATTGCCAAAATTCCAATTCCAAGTAGCAATAGCACTTGATGTAAGATACGAACTATCGCTAAACACAATAGCATTGCCAAGGCAAACATTTTTATCGAAACCAAATTTTGCCAATGGCGTAGGTATTAAATTTATAACCTTTGTAAGTGTATCGCTTTTGCAACCATTGCTACCAGTAACTACTAATTTTAAATTGAAAGGACCAGCACCTGTATATTTGTGGTAAAACGGATTACCATTAGTTTTATTAGCTGTTTGTCCATCACCAAAACTCCAATACCAATTTGTAATTGTACCCGTTGCTACCGAAGATGTATCAGTAATGTAAACAGAATCGCTGCTGCATACATTACTATTTGCACCAAATTTTGGTATGGGGCTACCTAGCAAAGAAATTATTTTTGTAGTATCTGCAACACAGCCATTATCTGCTACAATTCTGTATTTTACTGAATGATTGCCGCCAATTGCAAAACGTTTTACAGCATTTATACCGTTAGAAGTGGTAGCATCATCAAAAAAATAAGTATGGTTTATAAGGTTAAATCCATTGGGTATGGGTGTTCCTGTAAAGCGAACAGTATCTTGCAAGCACAAAGTGTTGTTGGTTGTAAAATCTGCTTTGGGTCCAGCTTTTACAACTACCCTTAAAGTAGCAATCTCTGTTTGGTTGCAATTTGCGATAGCTGGTGTGGTATAAGAAATTGGAATGTTATAAATACCTGTATTAGCAAAAATAAAATCTTGTTGAAGGCTATAAATATAATAAGTTCTACCATTTATATTTTCTGTATTTACAAGAATTGGTGTAGCAATTATAGAATCTACATTTGGACTAATACCAGTAACTTGGCTTAGTTTCCAATGTATACTTGTGGCAGGGTATGCAAGTTTTATAAAAAGCCTAACAGGTGTATTTGGGCAAGTGGAAGTATCATAAGTTCCTAATGAGCTAAGCGAATTTTGCAAAGCACTATAGTTATTTAAGTTATTTATATTTGTCCCAAAATTATATCCATAACTTTCATAGTTGCCTAACCCATAAGTAGTACCCGTAAAAGCAGAATCAGCTACTACCGTGTGTTGGTTTGCTGCTCCTACAAATCTTACCAATGCCACTGAATAAGAAGGGAAATTAGGATGAGGAATAACTTGTGAGGCTGGCAATACATTTCCATCTACTCTCAAAGAGCCCACTGCTGCAGTTGGTAAATGAATATTTGCATACACATAATCGATGGTAGATTTCCGGCTGGTGTAAAATAACACTGATTTTTGTCCCTGTTCTATTGGGCTTAAATAAAACATTTCAGGATCACCGTACGAAGGTGGCGAAGGTGAAGTGGTAGGAAAATTCCAGCATTGATTTTTATTTACCATATACTGAGAAACCAAAATTGGCTTATCTGATTCAATATATTGCCCCCCGGTGGAATCCATGTATTCGTAAAAGAAATTTCTTATTAAACCTGTCATTACAAGGCCATTTTTCTTGACTACTGTTGTAGGATCCGCAACACAAATCCGATAAATATTTCTATTGGTTTCTAAAATATCGGTATTGGAATTATTGATTGTATGGTAGGTTAAGTACCTTGTACCCCAAGCTTGTGCTGGAAAAACTTGCTGTTGCATAAACTCTCCTCCATCTCCCCTACATAATCGTATGCCACCCGAACCAGAAAATGTAGCCACTGGATGGCAATTACCATCTCCGCCAACAACAGAAACAATTTTACTACCTGTCATATCCTTACTTGCCCTTGATGCATCTACTCCGAATACAGCTTTTCCAAATACATGATAGGATTCACCTTTATTTAGGTTTAAGGTGTAAGTTTGATTAGGCAACCACCCATTTTTTGTAGAATCAGATGGCGTAATATCCAACCTGGTATTGTCTTCTGAAGCAATAACATAAAACCAAGAATACCAATCACCAGGATTGCTTTGTGATGTAGTTTGGTAATAATTTATAGAATGATAGAGATAGCCATATGTCTCTATTGGCATAAGCATAGTAGCACCAGACACTTGGTTGGCATATACATGAGCATAAGCAGCTACAGGTACATTGCTAACAATATGAATACCCCTATTTTGCAATCCATCAGTAAGGGTACGAGCATCATTAGCACCCGATTTTGGAATTAAAATAGTAGCATCAACAGTATTTGCTGGTATATTTAATGTTTGAGAATAACTAGAATTTGTAATAGAAATTGTAACTATTGCTGGTAATTCTGTACTAATATAAATAGCTAATTCTTGTGAATTTATAGGTGCTTCATTAAAAAAAGTATAATCAAAGCCATAAGCCAACCAAAACTCCTTACCTCTATTCGATTTATCTTGGGCAGATGCACTTTTCAATACTATTACAAAAAACAGTAAGGTTAAAATTCTTTTTGTCATTATAATAAATTAAGACATTGCTTTTATAGAAGAACAATTACTGAAAATGATACAAATTAAACCATTTATAATGATTTACTAATTTACTTTTTAAAAAAAATATTGATATTTATAAAATTGAGTAGAAACACTCAATTTTATAAATAAGCATTTGAACTCAACTTTTTAACCTTTTATATAAATACTTTTAACAAATAGAAAAAGTTATAAAAACAACCTTTTTAAAACTTCAAGTTTTATTAATCAATTATTTCATCTGTCAAAAAAGTTTATGAGAAAAAAAATTACTTTTTACCTAAGCATGCTTTTAATTTTGCTTAGTACAAACACCAATGGGCAAGGGTTTTACAACACTACCAATTGGAAATTTAGCAACCCAACACAAATGGGCATTACATTTTTAGATGTTGATTATTTCGATAACAACAATGTAATAGCAGTAGGAGCCAGTGGTGGAATTGCCAAAAGTGTTGATGCTGGCCGTAATTGGAAATATGGTCCTTTTACGTACATAGATCCTACGGGTTTAACTACCATGTCAACGTTAAATGATGTACATTATGCTACATCTACCATAGCATACACAGTTGGAGATAGGGGTTGTATGGCAAAAACAACAGATGGTGGACAAAATTGGAGTTTTGTTAAGACTCCTCTATATGCCAATTCAAAAAATATAAATGCAGTTTGGTTTTTAAATAAAGATACTGGCTATATCGGTGGGGATGTAAATAATAACGCAGATTCGATACCGAGACTTTATGTAACCAAAAATGGAGGAGCAACCTGGGACTCAATTCTTCCACCAGCGGTAAATGGTTTTTCCCGTGTTGGTTACGTTAATAATCCAAATATTCCTTCTGTTTTATGGCCTGTAGATGCAAAACTTAAATCGATATATCGTATTGAATTTATTAATGACAGTGTAGGATATGTAACTGGCAGTAACTCTTATGGTGTAACCTTGTTCCCCAGTGTTTGTTTAAGGGCAACTAGCGCTACGGTATGTACGCCACTTACTACATTCTTAACATCTGGGTCTATGGCTGCTGGAATGCTTTGGAAATTCAAAAACGGTACACTAACCGATTATTCATTTAGCAAAGAAAGACTTGGCTATACAGGAATTAATACCAACACAATAAACTGTTCTACTACTTATGGAGCTATCTCTCCCATAACGCAAACTTATCGTTCAATGAATATTTTAAACGACTCCACAGTGGTTTTAATGTCGTTTAATAATAACTGCGCAGTAAGAGTTAGTACGGGTAAAAACGATAGCACTGCTAATGTAAATAATGCTGGGATTTTTGAAAAAGGAAAATATACAATCTTAAACTTTCCTTTTCCACCTACACAAGGGCCAAATGCAGGGCCATCAATTCCTGCAGTACAAGTTTTATTAGCTTCAAATCCTTATACCATGAGAAGAGCAGCGAGTGGAAAACTATATACTGCTGGTAATTTTGGTAAAGTATGGACATCAATAGATAATGGAACCAACTGGAGAGAAGAAAGAGCGTACCCTCCTGGTCAAAATTTTAGTGCAAATGCCGCTTGGGCTTTAGATATAGCACCAGATGGAAGATTTTTATTTATGGGAGGCAATGGTGCTGTGGCAGATTCAATACCAGGTGGATCATTGTTTAGCAATTACAATTTAGTAGCACCTGGTGGTGGCTATTCAAAATTCGATTTTGTAAATTGTAACAATGGCATTGGAGTAGGTGGTTCTGCTATCACAAGAACTTTAGATGGTGGTAAAACATGGTTGGATAATAACAGGCCTGATTTTGCATCATCATTTTATAACATTACTGGTTTATCTTATCCAACATTAACTAAAGCATATTTTTCTGTAAACAATGGTAGTATTTATCGTTCAGATAATGCCAATGCATCGCAAGCTGCTTTTGTAATAGATCCATATTATTCGAATGCCAATTACCAAATGAATGATGTAGCTGCATTTGGTAATGATACGGTATATGCTTTAGGTTACAGTTCAGCTTTACCTGCAGCAAATAGAAAGTCTACAATTTTTAGATCATATAACAATGCTGTTAGTTGGCAAGCAATTGATATAGTAGCTACTACAATCACTCCTGCTTTTACGGCTCCAACTTTATCGCAACTAGCATTTCCTAGTCGCAATATTGGTTATGCTGCTGGTAGTAGAAATGGTATTTACAAAACTACAGATGGAGGTACAACTTGGACAAGTATCAATCCTTTCCCAGCAGTAAACCAATACCCACCAGGCTTTCCTAGCACAGCTATTACTTACACAGAAATAATGGCTGTAGATAATAACACCGTTTTTGCAGTAGGTAATATGTTTACCAGTACAGGTATAAAGAGAGTATATAAAACCTTAGATGGAGGTGCAAACTGGATAGATATTACCAGCAATATTCCTGCATTGTTCCCAGTTGGTAACATAACTGGCGTATTATTTCATGATGCGAATAATGGTTATGTAATGATTGGTAATACCATTTTTAAAACTGTTGATGGAGGTGCAAACTGGGTAATGGATATTTCACCTACGGGTATAATAGGTCAAACTATGGCATTTGCGCCACGCACAGTTCCTGCTGGTATTTCCATGGTAAACAGAAAAATGTTTTTTGGTGGTTTTAGTGGCCCTGGTGGATCAGCTAATAATATTATGGAATTTGGCAACCCAGCAAATATTAATGTAAATGTAGCAGAAGTAGTAAATGGCAGTTGTAGTAGTGGTGCTACTGGTAGTATTATAGCAAATGCAACAGGTGGCATTCCTCCATATACATACAGTTTAAATGGCGGTGCTTTTCAAACCTCTAATACATTTTCAAACATTACTGCTGGCACAAAAACTTTAGTAATAAAAGATGCTTTTTGTGGCATACTTACAAAAACTATAACAGTAGATGTAAAACAAAGTCCAACAGTAAGTGCAGGACCAGATAAAGTTGTGGTATTTGGAGAACAGATTTCGTTAGAAGGTAGTACAGGAAATAACATATCATCTTCAATAGCTTGGACTCCTGCAGCTACGCTTACAGGTGCCAATACGCTTACACCAATTGCCAAGCCAACTATTACGACCAATTATACGCTTACAGTAGTAAACAGCAATGGTTGTGTTTCTACGAGTGATGCACTTGTAACGGTATTACCTTATTGCATTAAAGTGATGGATGCGTTTACACCAAATGGAGATAATATCAACGATAAATGGTTGGTAACACAAGGCGGTACATGTACCACACAAGCTAAAGTAAGTGTGTTTAACAGATATGGTAGCGAAGTGTATAACAATACTAATTATCAAAATGATTGGAACGGTACTTATAAAGGCAAAACTGTACCTGACGGAACATATTATTACCTAGTAGAATTTACTTTGGTTGGTGGCAAAAAAATTATTGTAAAAGGTGATGTAACTATTTTAAGATAAAAAAACCCTCATAAATACGCCGAAACAGAAAGCTTGGAAGCAAGCTTTTTGTTAACCGGCAATTTTATAACCATTTATAAATTTTAATTGGTTTAAATAACTAAAAAAATAAACATGAAAAAATATATAATAATTTTATCACTTATATTTTGTGCAAATATTGTAAAATCACAACAATTGCAATCATCATCAATGTACGAATTGGTAGGCTTAATACACAACCCATCTACCGCAGGTGTAATGCAAGATGAAAATACAAAAGCAACGGTAGGAATAGTTTATAGAACACAATGGAGTGCACTTAGTGGAAGCCCAAAAACTGTTACCGCATTTGGGTCATTTAAATTACCAAAACAAAAAATTGGTGTTGGTGGATATTTGTATAGTGACAAAACTGGGCCTACAGCAAGAACAGGAATAGAATTATCGCTAGCAAAACATATTAATTTTAATGATGGTGGAGTTTTTTCTATTGGATTAGAATCGAGATTACTTCAATATAAAATAGATAGAGCCAAATTAACTACAACCCTTGGTGCCGACCCTGCTTTAGGCACTGCCGATACTAAAATGAAATACGATGCAGGATTTGGAGTTTCCTATACTAATAAAAAATTACAAATTGGAGCTTCAGTATCTCAGTTGGTACAATCAAAATTAGACTATTACAAAGCAGGTGCTTCAACTACCGAAATAGCTAGATTGTATCGTCATTATTATGTACATGGGTTATACAACATTAATTTTGACAATGACATTACTGTAACCCCAAATGCAATGGTAATATATTTACCCAATGCACCGTTTGAATTACAAGCTGGAGCTAGAATGGATTATAAAAAAACAATTTGGTGGGGTTTAGGATATAGATTACACCAAAGTTTTATGTTGTCTGCTGGTCTTACATTGGCTAAGAAATTTAATATTGGTTATGCTTATGATAGTTACAATACACCTATTAGTAGTTTTGATGGTGGACACAGCGCACATGAATTTATGCTTAAATTTAATTTAGCAAAATAAGTTTTTTTGTTTTAGTGAAATAAAAAGCAGCCTACCAATTGTGGTGCTGCTTTTTTAAATTTAAAACTAAACACATCTCTTGCTACATTTGATTTATGAAAAAAAATATTATTACTGTAAAATTTACTATTGCAAAAAAATGCTTGAGTACATTAGTTTTTATTATAATTGCTTTTTCGGCTAATGCACAAAAAGATAGCACTTCTATTTTTGAATTAATACAAAAAGGTACACAAATTACAGATTCGTTACCAAAAGAAGCATTACAGTATTTTGAAATAGCATTAGAAAAGAGTAAATCATTAAATTATGTGAAAGGACAAGGCTTAGCATATGCCAAACTAGGAAGGTGGTATTTTGGAAACAATGTAGGAAAATCAATAGAATTTGCAAATAACGCAATAAAAATTTTTGATGTAAACCAAGAGCATTCTTTAGATAACATTGCAGATATGCACTTACTTCTGGCAGAGGCGTATGATGAGCAAGGCAAAAAAGATTCATCGGCATATTACTATTATTTGCTTGGAGAAGAAATGGATGCAGGCAAAATAAATGATCCAGAGTTTGCAGTAAAAGTATTTACAAAACTTACTATTTTTTGGGTAAACTTAGATTTTGGATCAGTAATAAATGAAGATTATAAAAAAACTATACAACGATTTTTATTAAAAGCAAAACAAGCATCGAGGTTAATAAAAGACAGTGCCGATGCAGTAAGTAGTGTATATTTTTTAGAGGGAGCATACCATCATGGGTTAAAAAATTTTGATAGCTCTAGGTATTTTTATAGGTTGTATATTTCAGAAAGAAGCAAATTAAAAAAACTAAATATTACACGAAAAATTTCTACCCTTTTTAATATTGCCGATACCTATTTACAACAAAACCAACCAAACGAAGCTTTAAAATATATTAATGAAATAAAAGAAATTGGAAAAAACCCTCAAAACACAAAATTTTTAGCTTTTTATTTAAGCCTTATAGATTTGTTAATGGCAAAAGCAAATTATCAACTAAAAGATTATAAAGCTACCATACATATTTTAGACAAAGCCTTATCCGATTTAAAGCTTACAGGCACACATTTTAGAAATGAAGTAGTAGAGTCATATCAAATTTATGCAGACTCTTACGAAGCAGTAGGCGATTATAAAAAAGCATTAGCCTATAAAAATATTTATTTAAAACTTTATGATAGCATTTCTAAAACAGACAAAGTAGATATAATAAGTAGGCTCGAAATAAGAAATCACATGGCCGAAAAAGATAAAGAATTGGCTTTTCAAACACTATCATTATCAGAAACAAAGAATAAAATAAAAGATAAAAATATTTGGATAATTGCAATATCCTTTTTAGCAATAAGTGGTGTAATAATTTTTGGTCTTTGGCGAAAAAGAAATGTAGGAACTCAAATTTTGCAGCAAGAAAGAATAGACAACTTACAACAAAAAATAAAAATAGAAAGACTAAAAGCAAGCATTACTGGCGAAGAAAGAGAACGAACAAGAATAGGCAGAGAGCTGCATGATGGTATTGGAGGATTACTATCAGTAGCAAGAATGAATTTTGAATTGGTAAAAAAAAATAAATTATATACTGACAACAACGATTTTGACGACGGTGTAAAATTATTAGAAGAAGCAACAGTAGAGCTAAGAAAAGCAGCATATAACCTTATGCCCGAAATATTGCTAACACAAGGTTTGGCAAGTGCAGTACATGCATTTTGCGAAAAAATGATGAGCAAAAGTAGTACTAAAATAAATTTTCAGGCAATAGGAGAAAGAACAGAAATAAGTAGTGGGTTCGATTTACCAATTTATAGAATTATACAAGAGCTCATTCACAACATTATAAAACATGCTCAAGCAAAAAATGCTTTGGTACAACTAAATTTTGAAAAAGATGGATCGCTAAATATTACTGTAGAAGATGATGGCATTGGAATACCAAACAATGCATTAGAAAAAACACTGAGCATGGGCTTAAAAAATGTAAAAGAAAGAGTACAAGATTTGAATGGAAAATTAGATATACAAAGCACAACTGAAACAGGTACAAGTATATATTTAGAATTTGAATTGTTTCATGAAAATACAACAACAATATGATAAATGTAGCAATAATTGATGATCAGGTAATAATTTTAAACGGTATTCAAAAAATACTTTCCGAAGAAAAAAATATAAATGTAATAGCCACTTACACCAATGGAGATGCTATGCTACAAGATTTTGAAACCACACAGCCAAATGTACTTTTGTTGGATATACACATGCCCAACAAATCGGGTACAGAGTTAGCCACAATAATTTCAAAAAAATATCCTACAATTAAAATTATTGTACTTACCAATGTAGATGTGCTTAGCCAAATGAAACAAATGCTACAAAGAGGTTGCCTTGGTTATTTACTTAAAGATGTAAGCCCAAAAATTTTAATAAAAGCAATAGAAACAGTACATATTGGCGAACAATTTTTGCAAGAAGAATTTAAAGTACAATTGCTAAACAGCTTATCCGGCATAAATAAAGAGCATTTAATAACCCGTAGAGAAAAAGAAATATTAAAACTTATTGCCGAAGAAAATACAAATGCCGAAATAGCCACAAAATTATTTTTGAGCCTACGCACTGTAGAAAATCATAGAAATAATTTATTGCACAAATTAGATGTAAAAAACACAGCTGGCTTAGTAAAAGTAGCCATGAATGAAGGTTTGGTGTAATAAAAATATAGCTGTTATTTTTTTAAAAAAAATTATCCCATAACTACAATCTAAAAATTACAGTACCCAGCTCTTTTGTAATTACTTGCTCTGCATGTTTCAAAGCAACATGTGTTTGTAAACACAAAAGTTGATCTTCGCTACTTAATGCATTCTCCAATTCTTTTTGGTTTTCTATTATCAATTTCTTTAACTTTCGCAATTTAAAATAAGCCAAAGTACTTAATACTTCTTCTCTAAATAAATCCTCTCTTGTAGCAATTTTTCCTTCAAAAATTTTTGCCCAGTTGGCACTTATTTCTGTTTGGCTATCCATTAAGTTTATAACCAAATTACTCAAAGTTACATCTTCATAATAAAGAAAATTTTCGTCAGTAGGTTTTTTACCTTCCAAATACCAACCCTTATATAAATGTAAAATCGAAACCAAATTTTCATTTTCAATCATTAACTCCAATTCGTTGTCGTCAATCTCTTTAAAAATATAATCAGCCACAGTTATATCTTCATTCCATTGTTTCAAACCAAACTCTAGCAAGCTTCTTATAATTGCCCGTTCTTGGTATTCATCTTTTTTAAATAAGTTTTCTAACCCAGTATTTTCAGTTATTTCTTGTTCTACATTTGCAAACTCTTCGTTGCTTGCAGCTATTTGCCTTCCCTCTTCTTTTTGTACTTTTTCTCTTATAAATTTATTTACCAAATCATTAAGCCCAGCCTCTTCAATTTTTAGCATTTCTGCTACCTGTTTCACATAATCTTGCCGTTTAGTAAAATGTTCAGTTTTTGTAATTTTCGAAATCGTTTCTGCAATTTTTTGTACAATAGTTGCTTTTTTTGTAGAGTCATTTCCAGCTTCGGCAAGCGATAAGCCCAATTGAAAAATTACAAAATCTTTTTTATTATTAGCTACAAATTCTTTAAATGCAGTAGCACCAATTTTGTTTACATAACTATCAGGATCTTCTTTATCAGGTATAAGTACAAGGCGTACATTTAAGCCTTCTTCCAATGCCAAATCCATTCCACGTACCGCAGCTTTTACACCAGCACCATCGCCATCATAAATAATGGTAAGGTTGTTGGTGTATTTTTTTACCAATCTAAGTTGATCAGGTGTAAGCGATGTACCTCCACTAGCTACCACATTTTCTACACCTGCTTGGTGCAAGCTTACTACATCAGTATAACCCTCTACAAGTAAGCATTCATCGGCTTTATCTATTGCCACACGGGCAAAATAAGAGCCATACAAAATTTTACTTTTTACATAAATTTCATTTTCGGGTGTATTTATATATTTAGGTGCTTTATCATTACTTTTTATAAGCCTAGCACCAAAGCCAAGTACTTTGCCACTTTGGTTGTGTATCGGAAAAATTATTCTTTCTCTATAATTATCCTTTAGTCCATTATCTCTTAAAACCACCAACCCACTTTTTTGCAACAAATCTTGATTGTATTGTGCAGCCAGTGCAGCTTTTGCAAACACATCGCCACCTACTGGGTTATAACCAAGCTGAAATTTTTTAATAATATCTTCTCTAAAACCTCGTTGCTTTAAATAACTCAATCCCACATCTTGCCCTTCATCTGTTTCAAAAAGAGCTTCGCTAAAAAACTTTTGACCAAAATTATTTATCACAAACAAACTATCGGCAGCCTGCTGGTAAATCTTAGACTCAGGCGTAGCTTCAGTTTCCTCAATTTCAATATTATATTTATTGGCAAGCCATCGCAACGCTTCTACATAGCTGTACTTTTCCAACTCCATCAAAAAACTAATGCTATTACCACTTTTGCCACAACCAAAACATTTGTAAATTTGCTTAGCCTTAGATACAGTAAACGATGGGCTTTTTTCGTTGTGAAAAGGACATAAGCCCAAATAATTTGACCCTCGCCGTTTTAATTTCACAAAAGCGCCAACGATATCTTCAATATCAATTTTGTTTTGAATTTCTTGTATGGTAGCTTTGCTTATCAATTTTTATTTGCAGCAAAAATAATGTTTCAAATATAAATTACATAAATAAAATGAAAGCCTTTTTTAAAATCAAAGAAGCATCAGCATCATACCATTTTTCTACATTAGTCCCATGCTTTTCGCTGCTATCTTTTTGTCCTAAAAAAGGCACAAAAAGGATATCCGCTACAATCATGGCTAGGCTGGGCATTTGTACATTCTTTGGCATTAATTAATACTATAATTATTGGTTCAATTAGCAATTTAAAAATTATATTTTATTACATCATATAAAATACATTTTAGAAATACCTAACAAAATTTTAATTAAACCAATAAAAATTCACAATTATCCAATAACTTTATACCTTAAAAAATAAACTTTACAGAAAAATGAAAAAAGTATTAATCCTATCCATATTTGTATTAATGATTACCACATCATTTGCACAGTCTATAGAAGATATAAATAACCTAATAGATAAAAGCAAATTAGCAGAAGCAAAAACAGCAATAGACAAATTTAATGCAGATAGAAAAAATGCTACAAGCTCCGATGGAGCTTACTTTAAAGGTCGTATTTACAATTCCCTATCAAGAGATGCTGCTACCAGCAAAGCAGATGCATATAATTATAAAATTGCCTCATTCGATGCATTTAGTAAATACCTTACCCTCGATAAAAAAGAATTGAGAATGAAGTTAGAGCAATACAAATCATTTTTAGATTTATACCTTGGCTTTTACGACTTAGGCGCACAACAATTTCAAGAAAAAAATTATACAGCATCGTACAATGCATTTTCAAAAGCACAAGTTGTAGAAGATTTTATTTTAGCAAAAAAATATATATACACCGAAATTGCATTAAGCAAATTAGATACTGCATTGGTTATGAATACAGCCTCGGCTGCATTAAATGCTTCAGATACAACAAATGGTATATTAAACTATCGAAAAATAGTAGATGCTAATATTACCAGCAAAGATTATGAGCCAGTGTACGAATTTTTGGTGTCGCATTACAAAACTAAAAAAGATGCTAATAATTTTCAATTAATGCTAAACAAAGCAAAAATAGCATACCCACAAAATAGCTTTTGGAACGAATTAGAATTAGCAAATCTATCAGAAAACGGCGATAAAACTGCCATGTTTGCAAAATACGAAGAGTTATATACAAAAGACCCTACAAACTTTGTAAATAGCTATAACTATGCAATAGAGTTATACAACACCATTTATGTAAAAGATTACAAAAGTGTAGATTCTGCTACATCAGCAAAACTTACCACTATCTTAAAATCGGCAATAGTAAAAGATACTACCAATAGTGCAAATATGTTACTTACAAACCATTTGTACAACAGTGCTGCCGATTATAGCCAAGCAGCATCGCTAATAAAAGAAGGTAAACTTACAAAACCTGCCGACCTTAAAAAGAAACAATTATTAAACAAACTTGCAATGGCAAAAATGGATGAGGTAATTCCTTATGCCGAAACTGCTATTTCTTTTTTTGGAGCAAAAACCACTTTAAAAAATAGCCAAAAAGTAAATTACCGATTGGTGGTTGGTTATTTGGCCGAAATATATAAAATAAAAGCTAATGTAGCAAAAGCTGCTCAATACGAAAAATTATTAAGTAGCATAAAATTCTAATAAAAAAAAGCTGTTTTTTTTAAAACAGCTTTTTTTATCTAAAACATTAAAAAATGAATTACCTAATTACAGGCGCTGGCAGTGGTATTGGAAAAGCAATTGCCAATTTATTATCATTACAAAATCACACATGCTTCTTGCTTGGCAGAAACAAAAGCCATTTAAAAGATACTCTTGCTTCATTAAAAAAAGGTGATCATCAAATTTTTATAGCCGATATTACCAATGATGATATGATGCAAAATTTAATAACCAATAATACAACATTAATATTAGATGGAATTATTGCTAACGCTGGTATTGGTGGCGAAAATAATTTTGGAGAAAACGATCGTTGGCAACAAATAATAAATACCAATTTAACTGGCACTTACAATACTATTCAATATTTTTTGCCGGCATTAAAAAAAAGCAAAAATAACTTCAAGCAAATAATCATTACCTCATCGGTACTTGCTCGGTTGGGTGTTGCCAATTATTCTGCATATTGTGCATCTAAAGCTGGTTTGCTAGGTTTAATGCGTAGTATGGCTGTTGAATATGCACCTCAAAATATATTAGTAAATGCTATTTGCCCAGGTTGGGTAAATACTGATATGGCACAACTAGGCTTGCAAAGCATTGCCGATGGTATTGGTATTTCAAAAGAAGTTTTTTACGATATAGCAATGCAAAGTGTACCACTAAAAAAAATGAGTGAACCACAAGAAATTGCTAATTTGGTGCAATACTTATTGTTTCAAACATCTATAACTGGGCAAGCAATAGATATAAATGGTGGAGCAATTATGAATAGCTAAAAATGAGTAGTTAAACCCAAATAATACAAACGTAAATTCAAGAACATAAAAGGAAACTTTAAAAAAAACAAAGCAAATTTTACAGCAAAGTGCTCAAAGTAAATTCACACAAAGAACTCAAAGAATTACTCCTCATTGTGAGCTTTGTTGTTTCCAAACTTAGTTTTTTAAACATGGCTCTAATCATATTATTGCTTGCCTAACTCGTATTAATTTTTCTAATAGTGGTTCTAATAAATCTAACTGTAACATATTGGCTCCATCGCTTTTTGCTTGGGCAGGGTTTGGATGAGTTTCTATAAAAATACCATCGACACCAGTAGCAATTGCAGCTTTTGCAATAGTTTCTATAAGTGTTGGGTTGCCACCAGTAATGCCACTAGTTTGGTTTGGCTGTTGCAAAGAGTGAGTGCAATCCATTATTACTGGTACACCAATTTCTTTCATCCAAGTTATATTTCTATAATCTACAATTAGATCTTGATAACCAAATGTATTGCCTCTATCTGTAAGCCATACTTTATTATTACCAGCCTGTATAATTTTATCAGCAGCAAATTTCATTGATGGACCGCTAAGAAATTGCCCTTTTTTTACATTTACAATTTTACCAGTTTTTGCAGCAGCTATTAACAAATCTGTTTGCCTGCAAAGAAATGCAGGTATCTGCAATATATCTACATATTCGGCAGCCATAGCTGCTTCTTCGTGTGCATGTATATCGGTGGTGGTAGGTATATTAAATATTTTGCCTACTTTTTGTATTATTTTTAAAGATGCTTCATCTCCAATACCTGTAAAACTATTGGCACTTGTACGATTTGCTTTGCGGTACGATGCTTTAAAAATATAGGGTATTTCTAATCGTTTACAAATAGTCGATACTTTTTGAGCTATTTCCATCACTATTTCTTCGCTTTCGGTAATGCAAGGACCAGCTATTAAGAAGAAATTATTTTTATTATATTTTTGAGTATTAAAAAGTGTATTCATTTTACAAAATTAAGGTAGAAAATAGACTTTACATAAAATTGCTATTTTGCAAAAAAAATAATTTTAATTTGCACTATTAAAAGAAGTAAGTATGGCAAAAGAAAAAATATTAGTAATTGGGGCAAGTGGGCAAATTGGCGTAGAATTAACTATGGCTTTGCGAAAAATATATGGCAATGCAAATGTAATAGCCAGCGATTTGAGAGAACAAAACCCTTTACTAGAAGGAACTGGACCTTATGTAAGCCTCGATGTAATGAACAAGGAAATGCTACATGTGCAAGTAATACGCCAAGGTATTACCCAAATATATTTGTTGGCTGCAATTTTATCTGCCACTGGCGAAAAAAATCCTAATCTAGCTTGGAGCTTAAATATGGCTAGTCTTTTAAATGTTTTAGACATTGCAAAAGAAGAAAATTTGCACAAAGTATATTGGCCTAGTAGTATTGCTGTATTTGGACCTACAAGTCCAAAACTAAATTGCCCACAGCAAACAATAATAGAGCCTACAACAGTTTATGGCATTAGCAAATATGCTGGAGAGTTTTGGTGCAATTATTATTTTAATAGATACGGAGTGGATGTACGAAGCCTAAGGTACCCAGGTTTAATAAGCTACAAAAGCCAGCCTGGCGGCGGCACTACAGATTATGCTATCGAAATTTTTCATGCAGCAAAAGATAAAGAGCAGTACCAATGTTTTTTAAAGGAAGGTACTTACTTGCCCATGATGTATATGCCCGATGCCATACGAGCTACAATAGAACTTATGGAAGCAGATGCAAGCAGCATAAAAATTCGCACTTCGTATAATTTAAGTGGCATGAGCTTTTCGCCAAAAGAAATTTTTGAAGAAATAAAAAAACATGTACCCAGTTTTAATATAATATACAACCCAGATAGTAGGCAAAGTATTGCCAATAGTTGGCCGCAAAGTATCGACGATACTGTAGCAAGAAAAGATTGGGGCTGGAAAGAAGAATACAAATTAGAAGAAATGGTAACAGATATGTTACAAAATATTTGAAAAAATATTTAATATATTTTTATGATTTAATTGGTTAGTTAAAAAAAATCTTACACTATTTTTGCAAAAAAAAACTATGAAAAAAATATTATTGAGCAGTTTTATTGCTTTGGCTGCAATAACTACTTATGCACAAAAAGACAACAAATTAAAATTTGGTATTGGTGGTGAGTTTGGCGTTGTTACTGGAAATTTAAGAACTGGTTATTCTGCTGGCTTAGGGCCTTCAGTGCATGTAGATTATGCTATAGATGAAAAGCTTACAGCTACATTACAAACCGGATATATGGTATTTATTGGTAAAAAAATAAATACACTCGTTACCAATAATTCTATTGGATCAATTCCTATTTTAGCTGGAGCTAAATATTATTTCATTCCTAGCTTGTATGGTTCTGCACAACTTGGGGTATCTATATTTACAGCATCGGGCAATAAAAGCACTAAATTTAATTTTGTGCCAGGCATTGGTTATAAAATAAACGATAAATTTGATGTATTGGTAAAATATACTGGCTATATTGGGCAAGATAATAATGTATTAGTAGGTGGTGTATTGGTGCCAAGTACAAGCAATGGCGAGGGTGGAGTTTTTGGAATAAGGGTAGGTTATACTTTATAATAAAACTAATACAATTCTTAAATTTATTAATTGTAATGTTGTTTTAAATTTTAAAAAAAAACTAAAACATTAAATATTTCGCTTTTTTTATCACAATATCAAATTAAAAAAGATATATAAAAATGTGATAATAAAAACATTTCTATTTTAAAAAGTGCCAAAACATTTCTAAAATAGGTTTACTTAAATTGTAAAAGTTGCTAAGCAGTAAATAAAAAGCCTACGAAAAAATCGTAGGCTTTTGAGTTATAATACAATAATATTCTACCATTTATCTACTTCAATTGTACTGCCATTATCGGCAACTGGTGCATCGGTTACTGTAGGTTCTACAACCGGAGTAGCTGCTACTGTTTCCTCAGTTTTATTTTCTACAATCGTTGCTGTATGGGCATTTGAACCATCTCCTTCGTATGGAGTATCATGATTAAAAGCATCAAAATCAAAATCGGGCATCAAGTCTGTTTTTACATACTCTATTGCATCAATTAAGCCGTTAGCAAATTTATTAAAATCTTCTTTATACACAAATATTTTATGCCTATCATAACCCTCAGCATCCATCTTTTTTCTACTTTCAGTTATTGTCAAATAATAGTCACTACTTCTAGTTTCTCTAATATCAAAAAAGTAAGTTCTTCGTTTTCCAGCTTTTATTCTTTTGCTGTAAACACTTTCTTGTCTTCTTTCGCCTTGCTCGTTATTTTCGTTGTTTTCGTACGCCACTGTAAAATTTTGTTTTTTAAATATGATTAATTATTGTTGGTACAAAGATAAAATTGTTTTTGATATGGCAAAATTTATTACAAACTAAATAATTGTTTTTTAAGCCAATTTACTCTTTTTATATCCATACAAAAAATACACTACCAAGCCAATACCAAGCCATGCACCAAACCATAGCCAATTTGCTAGTGTCATACCTGTTAGTAAATATAAGCAACTTGCTACACCAAGTAATGGTATTAGCGAATAATTTTTAATAAATGTAAAAACAGCCAGCATTAGCATTAATATAAAAAATAAAATGAGTGATATTTTTGTTGTTCTACTTTGTGTAGTGTTTTCAGATTCTATATATTTTTTGGTATAATTTAATTTATCTGTGTTATTAAATTTTGTTGCCAACGAATCTTGCAAAGTAGTAAGTGCAATATTTCCTTTTATACTTTGTTCTATATTTTGAATAACACTAACCGTATCTTTATTGCTAACAGAAATACTTTTTGCTACATTATCAATACTATTTTCTTTTGTAAAATTTAATTTATCGGGAAAATAATCTTTAAAAAAAATTGAAATTAGTAATATTGAACCAAATACAATTGCAGGAAAAATGTATTTTCCGTTTACATAAGGCAAGTTAAATTTACCAGTTTCTTTTACCTTTCGAGGAATTAATAATACACCGCCACAAACCAATACAAATGCAAATAAAGTAGCTATACTGGTAAAATCTAATACAAAAGTTTTATCGGTAAATAAAATAGGTACGCCTACTACAAGCCCAGTAACAATGGTGGCAAACGAAGGAGTTTTAAATTTGCTGTGCAATTTTTGAAAAGCAGGAGGTAATAAACCATCACGGCTCATACTCATCCAAATTCGTGGCTGCCCCATCTGAAAAACAAGCAATACACTTGTCATGGCTACCACAGCCACTATTGAAACCAAAAATTGCATCCAACCAACATCTAAATTTTGAGGTTCAAAAATAAATGCAAGTGGATCTCCTACTCCATCAAAATTTTTATAATTTACAGCACCTGATAAAACTAGCGTAAGTAAAATGTAAATTACGGTACATATTACTAAAGAGTATATCATGCTCTTTGGCAAATCTCTTTGAGGGTTTTTACTTTCTTCGGCTAGTACACTTACCGCATCAAACCCAATGTAAGCAAAGAATACGCTTGCTACAGCAGCCATTACACCACTAAAGCCATTTGGCATAAACGATTTTATATGGTTGCCATTTTCGGGCAACCAATTTGTTGTAAGACCATTGTGCAACACATAATACCCACCTACAGCAATAATTAAAAAAACCACAGCCAGTTTTAATACTACCATTGCATTGCTAAAATTTTTACTCTCTTTTACACCTCTATACACCAAATATGTAATTAGTATATTAATAATTATTGCCGGCAAATCTAAAACAATTCTTAATGAACCTATGGTTGGCGAATTGTTCCATGCAGCTAATATTTCATTATTGGTAGAGCCACCCTCCATTGCATGCTTTGCCTCCATATAACTGGTGCATAAATATGCAGGAATATGAAAGCCAACTTTTTCTAAAAAAGATGTAAAATAATCGCTCCAGCTATAAGCTACATAAATATTACCAATAGAGTATTCCATTATTAATGCCCAACCAATAACCCAAGCAAACAACTCTCCAAAACTAGCGTAGGCATACGTATAAGCACTCCCTGCTACAGGTATGCGGCTGGCAAATTCGCTATAACAAAATGCAGTAAATGCACAAGCAATAGCCGTAATTATAAAAAGTATAACAACACCAGGGCCACCATTAAAAACTGCAAAACCTAAGCTACTAAAACTACCTGCTCCAAGTATGGCAGCTATTCCAAAAAAAGTTAAATCTCTTACAGTAAGTACTCTTTTTAAACCACCACTACCATGTGTATCGTCTGCTCCTTCGGCCAAAATTTTCGATATATCTTTTCGTCTAAATAAAGAGTTGCTCATAAGTAAAATTAATTTTGTAATTAGCAAATTAAGCTATTTATTTTTAAAAAGTAAAATCAATAGGTATAATCAAAAACTACTTTTTATGTTCTCTTTATTCATCTAATGTAATATACAATTGCATTGTAAAACTTACCTAGCAATATTTAATTTTACACAAAATTAATTTAGTACCAATATTTCTTACATTTGTAATAATTGAAAAAAGCTACATCCATATTATTTCTTTTTTTGTACATGTTTTCTACAACTGAAATAAGCCAGTTGAAGAAACTACCTGAAGCTTTTCGTCATTTTAAGGAACATAAGGCTGAAAATCCATCTATAACTGTTTTACGTTTTTTTGTTATTCATTATTTGCATGGAAGTCCTAAAGACAGTGATTATGATAAGGATATGAAACTTCCATTTAAAGAATCAGGCGATTGTGTTTCTGCTATTTCGGTTGCATATTTACAACAACCTTTATCTTTCTACATTGAAAAAGAAATAATTTTTGTAAAAAAAAGTAATTGTATTTCAGAAATACAATTTTTCCTTACATCTCACCATTCTAATATTTGGAAACCTCCCAAAGTGTGTTAGTATATACAAAATTTTATTTTGCATAATAACTTTTTTTGTTTGCAAAGTAATTTATCATTAAAAAATCTTCATTATACTTAAAATAATACAATTATGCTTAACGCAATAATTGGGTTTGCTATAAAAAACAAACTCATTGTTGGGCTATTTATTATTGCACTTATAGGTTATGGGGCTTACCAAGCCACCAAATTACCTATAGATGCAGTACCAGATATTACCAATAATCAAGTACAAGTTATTACAATTGCACCATCATTTGGCGCTACAGATATAGAACGTTTGGTTACATTTCCAATAGAGCAAGCTAACAACAATATTTTTGGCTTAAAAGAAATACGTAGTTTTTCAAGATTTGGTTTATCGCTTGTTACCATTGTGTTTGACGATGCTACCGATGTCTACTGGGCTAGGCAACAAGTAGCAGAGCGATTGCAAAAAGTACAAACACTTATTCCGCAAGGTATAGGTGTACCAGAGCTGGGCCCTGTAAGTACGGGCTTGGGCGAAATTTACCAATATGTAGTAAGAGCCAAAGAAGGCTACGAAAATAAATTTAACGAAACCGATTTGCGCACTATACAAGATTGGATTGTACGCCGACAATTGTTGGGTGTAAAAGGAGTAGCAGAAGTAAGTAGTTTTGGTGGTAAACTAAAACAATATTCTATAGAAATAGATCCTAATAAATTGCTTTCCTACAACATTACTATTACCGATGTATTTATGGCATTAGAAAATAATAATGAAAACACAGGTGGTGCTTATATCGAAAAAGGTGCAACAGTTTTATACATTCGTAGCGAAGGTTTGGTTGAAAATATAGACGATATAAAAAATATTGCTATAAAAAATACAAGCTCTGGAGCACCACTATTTATAAGAGATGTAGCTGATATAAAAATAGGATTTGCTACCAGATATGGCGCCATGACTTATAACGATAAAGGCGAAGTAGCTGGTGCAGTTGTAATGATGCTAAAAGGTGCAAACAGCAGCGATGTAATAAAAAATGTAAAAGATAGAATTATACAGATACAAAAAACTATGCCCGATGGTGTGATTATAGAGCCATTTTTAGACAGAACAAAAATGGTAAACAATGCCATTGGGACTGTAGAAAAAAATTTGATGGAAGGCGCATTAATTGTAGTTTTCGTATTGGTATTATTTTTAGGAAATTTTAGAGCAGGTTTGTTGGTAGCATCGGTAATTCCGTTAGCCATGTTATTTGCAATTATAATGATGAATCTTTTTGGAGTAAGCGGAAATTTAATGAGCCTTGGTGCATTAGATTTTGGATTAATAGTAGATGGTGCTGTAATAATAGTAGAAGCGGTAATGCACCAGCTTACTCATAGTAAAAAATTTGTGGGCATAAATACATTATCGCAACCACAAATGGATAGTGAAGTGAAATTTTCGGCAAGTAAAATGATGAACAGTGCTGTATTTGGGCAAATAATTATTTTAGTAGTGTACCTGCCCATTTTTACATTGCAAGGTATAGAAGGAAAAATGTTTAAACCCATGGCACAAACAGTTGCCTTTGCTTTAATGGGTGCATTTATACTTTCGCTTACATACATTCCTATGATGAGTGCTTTATTTTTAAGCAAAAAAATAAAACACAAACCTAATTTTTCCGATAAAATAATGGCAAGACTTGAAAGAAGTTACCAATCTGTTTTAAGTAAAGTAGTAGGGTTTCCTAAAACGGTTTTATTTTCTGTTATAGCAATGTTTGTATTTGCAGTAATAATATTGTCTACACTTGGTGGCGAATTTATACCAGCTTTAGAAGAAGGCGATTTTGCAGTAGATACTAGGGTGCTAACAGGAAGTAATTTAAACACTACCATTGTTAATACGCAAAAAGCGGCACATATTTTAAAAACACAATTTGCCGAAGTGGAAAAAGTGGTTACAAAAATTGGTAGTGGCGAAGTGCCAACTGATCCGATGCCAATGGAGGCTAGCGATATGATGGTAATTTTAAAACCCAAGGAAGAATGGACATCTGCAAAAACATTTGATGAGCTATCTGAAAAAATGGGAAAAGCCTTGGAAGCTGTACCTGGAGTTACAGCTGGGTTTCAATACCCAGTACAAATGCGTTTTAATGAGCTTATGACTGGTGCAAGGCAAGATGTAGTTTGCAAAATATTTGGCGAAGATTTGGATAGCCTTGCTGCTTATGCAAATAAATTAGGCGCTATAATAAATACAGTAGATGGCGCAAAAAATTTGTATGTAGAAGCTGTATCTGGCATGCCACAAATAATTATAAATTATAACAGAAATACCATTGCACAATACGGATTAAACATAGTAGAAATAAATAAAATTGTAAATACTGCACTAGCTGGGCAAAGTACAGGTACAATATTTGAAGGCGAAAAAAGATTTGATGTAGTTGTAAAATTGAAGGGCGAATTAAAGACTGATGTAAAAGATGTGCAAAATTTATTAATACCTACACCACAAGGAACTCAAATACCATTATCACAATTGGCAGATGTGCAAATCAAAGATGGTCCAAATCAAATACAAAGAGAAGATGCAAAAAGAAGAATAGTGGTAGGCTTTAATGTAAGAGGTAGAGATGTGCAAAGTATTGTAACTGAATTGCAAACAAAAGTAGAAAACCAATTAAAATTTAATACAGGCTATTATGTAACTTATGGTGGTGCATTCGAAAACTTAAATGCTGCAAAACAACGCTTACTAGTAGCTGTACCAGTTTCCTTATTACTTATTTTTTTATTATTGTATTTTGCTTTTGGCTCTGTAAAACAGGGGTTGCTTATTTACTCTGCCATTCCCTTGTCTGCCATAGGTGGTATATTGTTTTTGGCATTACGAGGTATGCCTTTTAGCATAAGCGCTGGTATTGGCTTTATTGCATTATTTGGTGTGGCTGTGCTTAATGGTATAGTGCTCATTGCCGAATTTAATCGATTAAAAGAAGAAGGATTAACAGATTTAAAACGAATAGTATTAATGGGTACAAAGGTAAGATTACGACCAGTATTAATGACAGCATTTGTTGCTTCTTTAGGCTTTTTTCCAATGGCAATAAGTAATGGCGCTGGTGCCGAAGTGCAGCGCCCATTAGCTACTGTAGTAATTGGTGGTTTATTAATAGCCACATTTTTAACCCTATTTGTTTTACCTGTATTATATATGACTTTTGAAAAACAAAAAATGAAAAAAAATAAAAAAACAATTGTTGTAGCACTATTTATGCTTTGCATGAGTGTAAACAGTATTACAATAGCACAAACACCAATTACACTTAAAGCAGCTATTGATACTGCATTAAAAAATAATTTACAGTTAAAAAATGTTCAACTAAAATCGCAGTATCAGCAAATGTTAATTGGCACCTCAAAAGTAATTGCCAATACAAATATAATTGTTGATGCTGGTCAGGTAAATAGCATTTATGCCGATACGAAATTTGGAATAACTCAAAATGTAAGTTTACCTAAAGTACATAAAGCACAAAAAGAATTGTTGCAACAAGAATGGAAAAGTAGCTTATTATCCGAAAATGTAAATGTAGTAGAATTAAAAAAACATGTATCACAATTATTTTACGAACTAATTTTTATAGAACAAAAAAGAAAATTGTTGCAAAATACAGACAGTCTTTTTTCTGCATTTTACAAAAAAGCATCGTTAAGATTAGCGCAAGGTGAAAGCAATATTTTAGAAAAAATAAGTGCCGAAACACAATTAGGAAATATAAATACACAACTGTTGCAGTTAGAACAAGATGCAAAAATACTGCAATTGCAATTTCAATTATTATTAAATACAACTACCTTATTTACAGCTACCACTGAAAATAGCAAATTGGAAATAGCTGAACAACTTGATTCTAACAAATTTTTGCAGCATCCAATTTTAAAAGTAATACAACAACAACAACAAATTGCAAATGCAAACATACTTATTGAAAAAAATAAGTTATTGCCAGAAATATTGGTTGGCTATAATAACGGTAGCATACGAGGTACTGGTGCCGATAATAAACTATATACAGGCACCAAAAGATTTCATGCATTGCAGATTGGAGTAGGCATTCCTATTTTTACGAAAGCCCAAAAAGCAAAAATAAATGTGGCTAAATTTAACAAACAAATTGCAATTAGCAATTACACCATTGGCTTAAAAAATATGGAAGCGGAATATAGTATTGCGCTTACCAATTATAATAAGTATTTGCAAACAGTAAAGTATTTTGAAACCGTTGCATTAAAAAATGCTGATATAATTACTAAAACAGCAAGCCTGCAATTAAACAATGGTAATATTAATTATTTAGAGTGGACACAATTAATATGGCAAGCCATAGATGTAAAAACAACATATTTAGATGTACTTAAAAATTTGAATGAAACTACAATTCAACTAAATTATTTTACCAATAAATAAATACAATATGAAAAATATTATAATAATCACTATACTTTTTTTATTTGCAGCTTGTGATTCTAATGAAAAGCAAAGAGAAGAAGTTGTATTACCAACAAACGAAAATATAGTTTCATTTACCGATGCACAAATGAAAAATGCAGAAATAACTTTGGGTAGTTTAGAACAAAAAGAAATTTCATCTATATTAAAAGTAAACGGAAAAATAGATGTGCCACCACAAAGTATGATTTCGGTAAGTGTACCATTGGGAGGTTATGTAAAAACTACAAAACTATTGCCAGGTATGCATATACACAAAGGCGAAATTATAGCTGTAATAGAAGACCAACAATACATACAGTTACAACAAGATTATTTAATGGCAAGCGCAAAAATTACATTTTTAGAAAATGAATACAAGCGCCAAAGAGTATTAAATAAAAGCCAAGCTAGTAGCGATAAAGTGTACCAATTAGCTGAATCAGAATATAGAACTCAGAGTGTATTAATAAATGCTACAAAAGAAAAATTAAAATTAGCTGGCATTAATGTAAATAGATTGAGCAGCAATAATATTACAAAAAGCATAAATATTTATTCTCCAATAAATGGATACGTAAGTAAAGTAAATGTAAATATTGGTAAGTACGTAGCACCTACCGATGTATTGTTTGAATTAATGAATAACGACGATTTGCATTTGGCATTAAAAGTATTTGAAAAAGATTTAGACAAACTATTTATTGGGCAAAAACTAATAGCATATAACAACAATATACCAGATGTAAAACATGCTTGCGAAATATTATTAATTGGTAAAAACTTAACTGCAGAAGGCAATACAGATGTACATTGCCATTTTGAAAACGACGATAAAACATTAGTGCCAGGCACTTATATGAATGCCGAAATAGAAGTAAAACACAATAGTAATTATGTATTGTACGAAGATGCGGTAGTACGTTTTGAAAATAAAAATTATGCTTTTGCACAAAAAGCAAAAAACCAGTTTGAAATGTTAGAAGTACAAATAGGAAATACAGAAAGTGGGTTTATAGAAATATTAAATGCTAAAAATTTTATTGCTCAAAAATTTGTAATAAAAGGTGCATATTCTATTTTAATGAGTTTGAAAAACAAAGAAGAATAGGTATATATTTATTAGCACTTTATAAAAATTTTACAAAAAGTTAAACATTAAAAAATTAACTTTTTGTAAAATTTTAAACTAATTGTATTTTGCAAATTCGATTTTTAATTACACTTATTTAGTATAGTTAAAAATTGTGATAATCTTACAGCAGTTAAAGGTAAAACCATAATTTGTAGGATTGCAATATTATTTTAATCATAATTAGAAATTGATGGAAAACATTGATGTAAAAAATATTCTTGGTCTTAAACTCCCCTCCGACCCTCGTTGGGCAAACCTTGCACAAATACAATTAGAAGAAATACTTACTGACCATGCGTATTGTGAACAGAAAGCAGCTACAACTTGCATTACATTGATACAAAAAAACTCCGAAAAAGAATGGCTTGTAGAGGAATTAAGCCCTATTGTTACCGAAGAATGGGGACACTTTAGGCAAGTATTGGCAGAGCTAAAAAAGCGTGGGCTTACCTTTGGCAGACAACGAAAAGATGTATATGTAAATGCACTTTTAAAATTTGTAGTAAAAGGTGGTAGTAGAGATGAACATTTTTTAGACCAAATGCTACTAATGGCGCTAATAGAAGCAAGAAGTTGCGAACGGTTTAAACGTCTTAGCGAAAACTTGGAAGACGAATATATGCGAAACTTTTATAGAAAATTTATGGAAAGCGAAGCAGGTCATTACACTTTATTTATAACTCTTGCCGAGCACTATTTACCAAAAAAAATGGTACGCACTCGTTGGCAACAATGGCTTGCATACGAAAAAGAATTAATGAATAGCTCCGAAGTAAGAGGCGATAGAATACATTAAATTAAAAATGGTAAAACGAAATAAATATTAATATAATTACAAAAAATAGGCTGCCTCCTCATCCAAATTAATATAAGGGTGTTTGGTTTTTAACTTATCTACTTTCTGCCAATTTATATTTTTAAATTTTTTATGTGCCTCCGATTTCGGATTAAATGCCTTATGATTTATGGCAGCATTTATTTCGTTTATTTCTTTCATTATTACTTGTGTTGGCTCATCTATAACTGCTGGTACAAATTTTTCCCAAACATAATTTGTAGCTGCATAGTTTGGGTGTACCAAATCTTCGGCAAAAAAACGATAATCTCTAAGGTCGTCTATAATTAACTCGTACGCTGGAAAATAAAATACATTTGTATCATCAGCAAGCGAATGTACAGCTTGTATAAGCGCCGCTTTACTTCTATTATTTTCTATAAACCCTTCTCTTAAATGCCTTACTGGGCTTATGGTGTATATAAATTTTGCATTTACATTTACAGTTCTTACTGTAGCTTCCATTTTTTTTAAAATTGCTACTATTTCATTCGGTTCTAATAATCGTCTGTTAAATTTATCGGTAGGTACTTTGTGGCAATTGGCAGCTACATTTTTATAATTATCGTTATCCAAAATATTTTTCCACTCATACACAAAAGCCGAACCAAGTGTAAGCAAAATCCAATCAGCTGCTATTATATTATTTATTGCTTTCTGTTGCGATTCATTAATATTTTTTAAAGCTTCTTCTTTTTCTATATTAGAAAATTGTGTATGGTGCTCTCTACTTGCCCACAATTCGTTATAATAAAACAGTTCGGCTTCGGTATATATTTTTTTATGTGCATAACTCATTACTGCTTTAGCAATGCTTATTGGATTAAATAAAATACCGTTTGGATTTTCTAATACTTCAAATTTATGCGCCATTAGTTTTTTACCTATTTGCTCGGTAAAACAAGAGCCTAACAATAATAATTTATCGGTGTGCTTAATTTTTTGAGAAAATAATTTTGGTGTAAATTCAGAACGAAAGTTCAAAGTGTAATATTTAGGGATTAAGGTTCAAGGTTCAAAGTTGATAGTTGATAGCTGGTAGTTGATTGTTGAACTAAATTTAGTTATGTAAATTAATAATTCTATCTCAATACTCATATCTCAATACACAAAGTTTATTTAGGTGTAATTATACAAATATTTCGTTTGCCATTAAACTGCATTTTTTTATAGCCAATTTATCTATGTTTAGGTTATATCCTTTGCTTTCTAAATATTGCAACATTACTTCGGTATCCATATTACCTACCAATTCGTTACCAGCCATTGGGCAGCCACCAATACCATTAATAGCTGCGTCAAATCTTTTACAACCAGCATTTAATGCAGCTTCTATTTTAAATTCTCTATCTTTTGCTGCCGAATGTAAGTGTACACCTACTTCAACATTTGAAACTTCGGGAATAATACTTTTCATTAATTTACCTACTTCAAAAGCTGTAGCTAAGCCAACAGTATCGGCTATAGAAATAGTTTTTATACCAAGTGCTGCTATTTGCTTTGTACGCTTTATTACAATTTCTTCGTTGTACAAATCTCCATAAGGGTTTCCAAATCCCATAGATATATACACAACCAAGTTTTTATTATTTTTTTCGCAAAGTAATTGTATTGCTTCTACCCTTTTCAATGATTCATTTATAGTTGAATTTGCATTGCGCTGCTGAAATGTTTCGGATACTGAAAATGGAAAACCAAGGTAAGAAATTTGTTCATAAGCTACAGCATCGGCTGCACCTCTTTCGTTTGCTATAATAGCTAATAATTTTGTATTACTATTATCCATTTTTAAACCACCCAATACCTTTGCAGTGTCGGCCATTTGCGGTATAGCTTTTGGCGATACAAAACTTCCAAAATCTAATGTATCAAAACCACATTGCAACAATGCATTTAAGTAAGTTATTTTTTTTTCGGTTGCTATAAAATTATGCCAGCCTTGCATAGCATCTCTTGGGCATTCTATGATTGATAAAGCTTCCCTAAATTTCTTTGAAGAAGATGCTTTTACACCCTGTGAATTCTTGAAATCTTCAAGCATATTTGAAGTTGCGTTTTTTAAAATATAAAGTTCTTAAATAATTATGCGCTTTTAAGCTCCACTTTTTTACTGGTTTTGGGAGGTTCCTCTTTGCTTAGCTGCCTCATACAATATTATACCAGTAGCCACACTCACATTCAGCGAATCAAAATCGCCTGTCATTGGTATAGCAAATTTTTCGTCGCACACTTTCATAAGTGCCGGATAAATACCTTTTTCCTCTGCACCCATTACTATAGCCGATGGTTCAGCAAAATTACATTCGTACGATTTTGTAGTAGCACCCATTACACTAGCAAAAACTTTTATGCCATTAAGGTGTAAATCATCTACTGCTTTCATCAAACTATTTACACGGCATACAGCTATTTGCTCAAGCGCACCAGCACTTGTAAGTATAGCATCTTCGTTTAATGAGCCTACACCTTTGTCGGGTATAATAATAGCATTTACACCAAAACAAAATGCACTTCTTGCTATGGCTCCAATATTTCTTATATCGGTTACACCATCTAATATAATAAATAAAGGCACTTCACCTTTTTCTACTACAAACGATATCACATCTTGCAAATCTTGATATTGAATTTTACTAATTTGTGCTATACAACCCTCATGATTACTTACATTAAAGTTATTTAGTTTTTCTACAGGTACTTTATTAATAGGTATCATGTAGCGTTCGGCTAATATCCTTATCTCATCTATGGTTTCGCCATGCACAGCAGTTTGCATGTATATTCTATCTAATTGTTTACCCTCTTTCATAGCAGCAATAATAGCCGTTCGGCCTATTACTAGGGTGTTTTTTTTTGGTCGCTTATGTTGGTGTCTAAATTCTTTCACAATGCAAAAATAAGTGTAATATCGTTGTAATTTATAAAACACAACATTGTTTTATAAATCTTTACTTTAATTGGTGCTAATAGTACCTACGGGCAGTTATTGGCAAAGTTTTGGGCATATGAAAATCGACTGCCCTGAACTGAAGCTCAATTGAAATACTGATAATGAAGACAAGAACAAAAAGCCAAACTGAAAAACTTCAGCCCGAGACAAAGCCCAATATTATGCACTGGTGTTCTTCTCTTCGTTCTCAATTTTTATTTTTTTCGTTTTCTTCTTTTTCTCAATTGTAAATAAGTCTGCCGTATATTTTTCATAAAGTTCAAATAAAAATTCCATTCGCTTTGCTTCTGTTGTAAAAGGTTGTGGCCTATAAGCTAAGTCTACTGCTTTGTCTAACTCATTGTGGGCTTTTACCAAAAGAGGTGGCATTGTCAATGAGTCGTACAAATCTGCCAACGAACTGTTAGGAAACTCCAACCTTGCGTCCAACACTTTTTGTGCTGCGGTTTCTATGGCTTTTATTTGCTTGTCTGTTGGGTTTAAAGGAAATGGAAAGTTGTTATAAACTATGTCTTTTGAATACCTAAAATCACTTTTTAGTCGTCCGCAAATATATTTTACCCAAGCCATATGAATAGTTGAAGTCAAAACCCCAAAATGAAATAAGCCACCATTTGGAATTGCCATACAAGTATCACTAACAATTGAATTTTTATCAAAAAATCCTATTGGAATATATTTTCTATTTTCTGATGAAACCCTTGGTACAACTATAAAAGTTTCTCCAAAATCTCTAATTTCTCCAAAAAGTGTTGGACTATTTGCTTTTTCAAGTGTTTGCTTTCTTACACTTGAAAAACGGAATTTCTTAACTAAATCTACTCGTTTTAAAACTTCGGGTAATTGCTTTAGTTCACTTGGCTCTGCATTTACAAGCCACAAGCACCAACGCTTTTCACCATTTAAAAATTCGTAAGCCGAAATTAGCGGCTTAATATATTTTTCTGCTTTGGGTTCTTTTAAAAGAAATTCAATTTTGTCTTGGTCTGATAATAGTAATTTGCCGCCATCTAATGGCATATTGCCAAAACTCATTTTAGGAATTTTGCAAATAGGATTTGAACTTTTATTTATTAGTAAATCTTTTGCATCAACTAAATAAGGGTTTATATTTTTAACTTTTATTTCGTGGGCTTCACCCTTAATATCTTCATATTCAAAAATGCTCTTGTTATTAATGTCGTAGTTGGCGAAACCAATTATTACACAATACACGGCAGCATTTCCTTTTGCTTCGTTACTCCATTTAAATGTACGATGTGCAAAGTGAATTTTGATTTGATATAAGTTAATTAATACATTCCAAAGTATTCCTACTTGCTCTCCTTGAGTAATTGAGTTGGTAG
>JABFQZ010000003.1 GCA_013141435.1 Ferruginibacter sp. | reverse complement strand
ACACTACACTACACTACACTACACTACACTACACTACACTACACTACACTACACTACACTACACTACACTACATAATGAATATAATACTTATTTTAAAAATAAATTAAAACCACCCTAATTTTTATTTTGAACTTCTAATAAATATTAACATTAAAATTTTAAAATAAATAATTATGAAAAAAATAATAATATTATGCACTATTTGTGCAATGGTATTTATGATTAGTTGTAAAAAAGATTTACCAATTAATGAACTAAATACTACCGAAAATTCAAATCAATTAAAATCTACTGTTGGTAATGTCGAAAATAAAAATGTGAGTAAGGTTGTAAACCCAACATTTTATTTAAATTGGCCTTTATCTCAAAGTTATCGTGATAGTGTATCTACATTGTTTACTAACCATGTAATTGATAGTATTAATTTAGCTACAAATAATTTAGGCCTCCGACCTGGCCCTTACTCAAATTTTGTAAGTTCAAATTATTTGTATTATATTAACGGTCCAGTATGTCAAGGAAGTACAGATCCTGTTATTTGTTATTATCAAATAACTACAATTGAAAATTATGGTTATCAATACACGTTAAATTATTCTGCTAAATTAATCCTTGGTGGAAGTTTAGAAATTTTTCCAAATGGAGGTAACACAACCCAAGTTTCTGAAGAAATAATAAATTCTGAATCAACTTATGCTTGCGCAACACCATTAATTAAAAGAGTTTTTGTAGTAGGCTTTACTTTGTCAAATAGCGAATTTGGAATGTTTGGGGGTGCTGTGGTAGCACTAAATGCTACAAGTACTGGGTCAGCTATACCTCCGGTAAATGTCGAATCAGATTTTATTGAATTTGGTCTTCCAATAAGCGCTTATACAAATATTCCTGCAATGATATCGCTAAACCCAGTAACAGGTGGAATAGGTGTTTATAATATTTGTTCTGTATTATGTATGTGGTATTATACTCTATGTCCAAATGGTGGTACTTTTTCTTATAGGTTAGCTGGTACTACTAATCCTTGGGTTAATACCAATACAATTTCAGGTACTATTTTACTACCACCAGGCACTTACGAATATACTTGTACTCTGTTTTATATTGGTATTGGTAACTCTCTACCCAATACAGGAACATTTATAGTACTATAAATTTACAAAAAAATCTCCATTTTTAAATGGAGATTTTTTTTTTAGGTATATTGTTCATAATTTGCAATTAAAATAACTTAAATATGAAAAAAAATATACTCACAACTTTATTTGTAGTCTTATTTACAATGACAGGTTTTGCCCAATCAGGTGCATACTGGACTTTACAAAACGAAACAGGCAAAAAAATAATCAAAGATAAAGCTGTATTAAGAGAATCTTTTCCAAAATCATACAAATTATTTGATTTAAATATAAATTTACTTAGTACAAATTTATTTTCAATTGTTGGAAAAAATCCTACAAAGCATTCTACAATTATTTCTTTACCAAATGCGGATGGAGGTATAGAAGAATTTGAAATATTTGAAGCTTCAAATTTCGAGTCCGTATTGCAAGACCAATTTCCTCAAATTAGATCATTTTCTGGAAGAGGGTTAACAGATAAGTCTGCAACTTTAAAAATGAGCTTTTCACCAAAGGGTGTACAATGTATGATTTTTAGAACAGAATCTGAAAATGAATTTATTGAACCATATTCTGCAGATCATGCTGTTTATGCTTCTTTTATCTCTAACAGAAAAAAAGGAGCATTACCTTGGAGGTGTTTAACTGATGAAAAAGAAATCTTTAGTGATATAAAAAATAATGTTTCAGGAAGAATTACTAGTTCAACTGGTGAATTAAAAGTAATGCGATTGGCTCAATCATGTACAGGAGAATATGCTAATTTTTTCGGTGCTTCTACAGCTGGAACATCTGCAGACCAAGTAATTGTATTATCCGCAATTAATGCAACACTTACTCGTTGTAATGGAGTATATGAAAAAGATTTAGCTTTACACCTTAATTTAGTTGCAAACTCAACTACAGTTTTTTATTATGATCCTAGTACAGATCCATATGCAACAGTAACCAACCCTCTATCTCCTCCTGCAACATGGAATACAGCTTTACAAAATACTTTAACAGCTAATATTGGCGAATCAAACTATGATGTTGGTCATTTATTTGGAGCATCTGGGGGTGGTGGTAATGCTGGTTGCATCGGCTGTGTTTGTGTTGACGGTCAAAAAGGTAGTGGAATAACCTCTCCTGCTACAGGTTCAGTAAATCCTTCCGCCACATTTCCACCTTCTGGTGATGGTTTCGATATTGATTATGTGGTTCATGAAATTGGTCATCAACTTGGAGCAACTCATTCTTTTACATTTCAATCTGAGGGAGGCCCAATATCTACATCTTCACAAAAAGAAGTAGCTTCTGGTATCACAATTATGGGGTATGCTGGTATAACAAACCAAGATGTTGCTCTACATTCAATCGATACTTATCATGAAACTTCAATTGAACAAATTCAAAATAATTTAGCTACAAAAACTTGCCCTATTACTACTAATATTTCTGCTACAAATGCTACACCAGTTGTAGCAGCAGTTGCAAATAGAACAATACCAATGAGTACACCTTTTATACTTACTGGTGCTGCTACTGATGCTAATGCTGGTGATGTACTTACATATCAATGGGAGCAAACCGATGCTAGTACTTCTCTTACTGGTAATGCTAGTGTTGCTAGCCCAACTAAAACTGGTGGACCAAATTGGTTATCTTTTAGTCCTACAACTAACCCTACAAGAACTTGCCCAAAATTATCAACAATATTAGCTGGTTTATTTGTAACTCCAACTTTACCAGGTGGTGATGCTATTGCAAATATCGAAGCTTTAAGTTCAGTACCTAGAACATTAAACTTTAGGTTAACAGTTAGAGATAATTCTCCATATAGTTCTACTCCTCCTTTAAAAGTTGGTCAAACTGCATTTACCGATATGGTTGTAACAGTAGATGGTACTTCAGGTCCATTTATGGTTACTTCTCCTAATACTGCTGTTTCTTATTTTGCTAATTCAGCACAAACAATAACTTGGTCTGTTAATAATACTACAGTTCCGCCTGTTAGTTGTGCAATGGTAAATATATTAATATCTACAGATGGTGGTAATACTTTTTCGATGTTGTTAGCTAATACTCCTAACGATGGAAGTGAAGGAGTGACAATGCCGGCTACATTAACTACTACTGCTCGTATAAAAGTAGAATCGGTTGGTAATATCTTTTTTGATATTTCAAATACAAACTTTACCATTACAACTCCACCAAACGATTTCGCTTTCGTTACAATGTCTGCTACTGGTGTAGGTTGTCCTGCTCCAGCTAGTCAAACTTTTGCTATTAATACAACTGCAACTGGTGGTTTTAGTACTCCAATAAATCTTACGTCGAGTGGTTTACCAGCTGGTACTTCGGTTACTTTTGCAGCTACACCTATTGCACCAGGTAGTAACACTACGTTTACATTAAATAATGCCAATACATTGCCTTTTGGTAGTTATACATTTACGATTACTGGTACTGCTGGTACAACTGTACATTCTACTACTTATACTTATAATATTGCTGCAGCTGCTGCACCTGTAATAACTACAAACTCAGCTTCCACATCGGCTTGTATGCCTGCTACAGCTACATTTACAGTAGCAAGTTCTACAGCTGGGGTTACTTACCAATGGCAAATGGCTCCAGCAGCTACGCCTACAGTATTTGCAAATATTGGTGGTGCTACAAGTGCTAGTTTTACAACAGCTGCTACAACATTAGCTATGAGTGGTAATGTATATCATTGTATAATATCTACTCAATGTGCTACAATTACATCAGCTAATGCAATACTTACTATTAATACTGCTGCTGCAATTACAACACAGCCTACTAACCAAACTGCTTGTACAGGTGCTACTGCTACCTTTACAACTGCTGCTTCGGGTACTGGTGTTACTTATCAATGGCAATCAGCTACAGCTTTTGGTGGTCCTTGGACAAATGTTGGAACTAACAGTGCATCTTATACAACTGCACCGCTTACAGTTATTACTTCTCCTTTTTATAGATTAGTTGCTACAACCACTACCTGCCCTGCATCAGTTACATCTAATACAGTTACCTTAGGTGTAAGTGTAACTACTGCAATTGGTACACAACCTGCGGCGCAAGCTGTTTGCGCTGGTAGTGCTGCCACTTATACTGTAGCTGCTGTAGGTACTGGTGTTTCCTACCAATGGCAAAGTGGCACATCTGCTACTGGTCCTTGGACAAACGTAGGTACTAATAGCAATACATTTACCACTGCAGTTACTACTGCTGCAATGAGTGGTACTTATTATCAAGTAATAGTTACTGGTTCTTGTAACGCTGTTACATCTAGTGCTGCTTTGCTTACTGTAAATACTACAGCTGCTATTACTACACAGCCTTCTGCTGTTACTTTATGTAATGGGGTTGCTGCAACATTTACTGCTGCTGGCTCTGGCACTGGTGTTACTTACCAATGGCAGTCTGCTCCATCGGCTACTGGTCCTTGGGCAAATGTTACTGGTGGTACAGGTGCTAATACTACATCTTATACTACTCCAGTAACTACTCCTGCTATGAGTGGTACTTATTATCGTTTGGTGGCTACAACTACTACTTGTGCTTTGGTTGTAAATTCTAATGCTGTTTTGCTTACTGTAAATACTGTGGCTGTTATTGGTACACAACCAATTGCTGTTACTGCTTGTATTCCAAATACAGCCTCTTTTAGTGTAGCTGCTACAGGTACTGGCTTGGGTTATCAATGGCAAGTAAGCATCAATGGTGGTGCTTCATTTACAGATATTAGTGGAGCAACTAATGCTACATATACTACTGGTGCTGCTGTAATTGGAATGAACAATAATCAATATAGAGTATTAGTTACAAGTACTTGCTCTGTTGCCGGTACAATGTCAAATGCAGCATTACTTACTGTTATAAACCCTGTAACTGTTTCTCAAAATCCAGTTGCACAAAGTGGTTGTATTGGTGATAATTACACATTTAATGTAACTGCTGCTCCTGCTACGGTTAGCTATCAGTGGGAGTACAGCGCTAATAATGGTACTTCTTATTTCCCTATAAGTGGTGCTACTACAGCATCTTATACAGTTGCAAATGCTGCATCTTTTAACAATGGCTACTTGTATAGAGTTGTAGTAACTGGTACACCTTGCGGTATTATTATTACTCCAGGTGCTAAACTTACTTTAAGTTATAAACCTACAGTTGTTTTAACTGCAGCAGCTACTTCAAATACAAACCCAGCTGTAAATGCAGCTTTAACTACTACAGTAAGCCCTGTAGGAAATTATACTTACAATTGGAAAAAGAATGGTACTACTATTGCTAATACTTTAGCTACTACATCAATAGTATTACCTGTAGATGATAATAATACTTATACTGTAACGGTAACTGACCCAAGTACAGGTTGTACTAGTGCAGTATCTTCAATTATTACAACTGCTGCCACTAGCGATAATTTATTTACAAATAAAGTATTTGCTTACCCTAATCCTGTTAGTAATGTTTTGCATGTTCGGTACAATACTTCATCTTTGTCAAATAGAGGAACTATGGTGAGTGTATACGACGAAAAAGGTGCAAGAGTATTTTCGAAAGAATTTACCATTGTAAATACTACTGGAAATATGGATATAAACATGTCTAATTTTGCGCTTGGTAATTACATGATTTATGTAATGGATGCTAATGGTAAAAAATTGGCTAGTACTAAAGTTGTAAAAGTTCAATAAGTTTAAAATATAAAACAAAAAAAGGCTGCCATAAATGGCAGCCTTTTTATTGTGGGTTAAAGTGAAATATATAACTTTACAATATAATACTATTGTGAAAATTAAATTGAGCCACTAAAATCACTGTGTGAAATATTTAATCACATTGGTATAAAATATAAATTAATGACAATTCAGACTAAAAGTTTACAAAGTTTCAAATACCACAACAAAAACTGGGTGCTAAAGAAGCAGAATCTTTAGATACTTTTGTAGATACTAAAATTGAAGAGCAAATTAATCGGAATTTAAAAAATTTAGCTTCAAAAGAAGATTTAGCGAATGTAAAAGAAGAGGTAGCCAAAGTAAAAGGAGATTTAACTACAAAAATTGCAGAAACAAAATCGGAAATATTGAGATGGATGTTTATTTTTTTGGGCTTCACAAATTTCTGCCACAATAGCTTTTTTAATAATTTATTTGAAAAAATTATTAACTAAAATATATAAAATGATAAAAAAGTGGTTGCAAATTATGGCAACCTTTTTTGTATAAAAATCCATATTTTTTTGTTTTATTTATTTCAATTAATTTACCAACTTAATACACTAAATTTTTATTAAAAAATAGTACAAATATGAATTCAGTTGCAATTACTAATATTCAAAATTGGTTACACGGAAATTATGATCAATCTTTTAAAGATGAAATTTTAAAATTACAAAATGAAAATCCAACAGATTTGGAAGATGCCTTTTACCGAAATTTAGAATTTGGTACTGGAGGACTTAGAGGTATTATGGGAATAGGTACCAACCGTATAAATAAATATACTATTGGTATGGCTACACAAGGTTATGCAAATTATTTAAAAAAGTGTTTTGGCAAAGATGTAAGTGTTGCTGTAGCGCATGATTGTAGAAATAATAGTAGAACATTTGCAGAAATTACTGCCAATGTTTTTGCTGCAAATGGCATTAAAGTATATTTATTTGAAAGCCTAAGACCAACACCTGAGTTGAGTTTTGCCATACGGCATTATGGATGCAAAGGCGGTGTAGTATGTACGGCTAGCCATAATCCAAAAGAATATAATGGATACAAAGCTTATTGGGACGATGGAGCACAAATGGTAGCACCACATGATAAGAATGTAATAATAGAAGTAGAAAAAATTGTAAATGTTGATGAAGTAAATTGGACTGGTGGTGAACAAAATATTACCATCATTGGCAAAGAAACAGATGAAGCTTATCTATCAATGGTAAAGGGTTTAAGTATTTACCCCGATGTATGTGAAACTCAGCATGATTTAAAAATTGTTTATACACCAATACATGGTTCGGGTATTATGCTTGTGCCAAAAGCTTTAAAAATGTTTGGTTTTGATAATGTACATATTGTAGAAGCACAGGCTACACCAAATGGTGATTTTCCTACTGTAAATTACCCCAACCCTGAGGAAAAAGAAACAATGAGTATGGGGCTTGCACAGGCCGAAGCTTTAAATGCAGATATATTATTGGGTACCGACCCTGATGCGGATAGAGTAGGAATTGGTGTAAAAAATGATAAAGGCGAATGGATCTTGATGAACGGAAACCAGACAGCTTTGCTTGCTTTTAACTATATGATTGAGGCAAGAAAAGCAAAAGGAATAGCAAAGCCAAATGATATGGTAGTAAAAACGATTGTAACTACCAATATGATAGATGCAATAGCCAAACGTAATGAAGTTGCTTGTTACAACGTACTTACTGGGTTTAAATGGATAGCATCTTTAATAAAAGAAAAAGAAGGTAAAGAAAATTATATAGTAGGTGGTGAAGAAAGTTTCGGCTTAATGATAGGCGACGAAATTAGAGACAAAGATGCGGTGAGTGCTGTGGCATTAATATGTGAAATGGCTGCTTATGAAAAGAATAAAGGTCGCTCTTTATTTGATAAGCTTATCGACTTGTATATTGAATACGGGTTTTATAAAGAACATTTAGTAAGTATTACTAAAAAAGGAATGAATGGCGTAGCAGAAATTGCCGAAATGATGGAAGGTTATAGAAAAAATCCGCCAGCAACAATATGTAATATTTCAGTTCAAACTTTGCTAGATTATGAACTTCAAAAAGGCAAGAATTTGCTAACAGGAGAGGAGTGGAAAATAGATTTACCAAAAAGTAATGTACTACAATTCGAATTAGAAGATGGCACAAAAATATCGGCAAGACCAAGTGGTACCGAACCTAAAATTAAGTTTTATTTTAGCGTAAACATGCCTTTAGAAAATGCTAGAATGTTTCATGAAACTGAAAAAATATTAGATGATAAAATTGCGAAAATGATGATAGAGATAGGATTATAATATGAGATTTTAATATTTTGCCCATTATTACAATTGCTCAAGTAAATATTTTTTTTTCGGCCCAAGGCATTGTTACTAAAAAGCTTTATAGATTAGAATCATTATCAACCATTACTGTGGTATAATAGTTCTTCTATTGTAGTTTTTGAAAAATGGATAAAAGATTTATGCCAAATAAAAAATCTCTTTATTAATCCAATTCGCTTATCCAGAATAGACTATACTTCTTCTATATCGGCATAATCATTCAAAACATTATAAATAGTTGAGAACAATTTTATATAGGGTAGTATTACCCAAGTATAAGTAACTCTCTAAATTTTAAATAATTTTGTATTCAAAACAAAAGTACTAAGGTTTTCTAACCTTAGCACTTTTGTTGACTTTTTTATATTATTTTACCTACCTAACGAAAAAGTTAGCGAAAGTTTTAATTGTTTTGTAGGAGTGTAAGCATAGTTATTTCCACTAATTATGCGTATGTTATCTGTAGTGGCTTTCAATCTTGTTTTGCGAGCAAGTTTTTTTAATTTACTAGCTTTTGAAGAAAAAATGGTACTAGATACAGCAGTAGCAATACCAGCAGCAGCACCAATTGCACCAAATAAAATACCATTGTTGTATTGTTTATTTAACTTATCTCTATTAGGATAAGTTGTTGTACCTGTAATTGGGTTGTAAACACTATTGTCATAAGTATCATCAAAAACCCCTGATTTGCCAATTACTCCATACAACAAATAACCAATACCACCAGCAGCAACAATTGGACCAGTTACCACCATAATGGTACTTGTTGCTCTTGCTCTTTTAGATTGTTTCATTAAATCATCATAATCTGCATTAGCAGATTGTGCAAAGCTGGTAAATGATACCAAAAGCATTGCAAAAATTGAAATGTACTTTTTCATAGTTTTTTTAGTTTAGTTTTTTAAAGTGCGCAAATATAGAAAATTTATTGACTATAACAACATTCCCCATACAAACCTATTTTTTTGTTGTTTAGTTTCTGCATCATCGGCACCGCCACTCCACCAATCTTTTGTACGCTCTTCTATCAAATCTTTAAAAGTTTTATTGTTGTAATATTTTTTTGCATTGGCTGGTTTTATGATATTGGCATCTATTCCATTTACCGATACTTTGGTAGCAATCCATGAGGTATAAAGCCTTGGTATGGTAACTCCCATTATCATTCCAGGTAATCCATTTATAGAGCCTGGGCCACCACTTACCATTATTTCATCAGTATAAAAAGCAAATACATATACACTATCAAATATTTTAGTAACTGCTTTTTTACAATTAAAACCTGCAATATTTCTCATTTCGTTTGTTATACGCCAATCTAATTTCGGCAAACTGTCTTCTATATTAAATATAGAGCCTATCAAATCTTTTTCAATATTTTGTTTGCTTGTACCAAAGTCAGTAAACCAAGCATTTTTTGGCTCATTTCGCATCCATACCGGAAAACTTTCTTTCTCCAAAAGTCTATCAAATTTGTAAATACTTTTATTATCTGCAAATGTATATTGGTATATTTCTGTTTTAAATAGTGGTATTTTATCTTCCATTCTTTCGGCCCAGCCAGTGCCGCCCATCGATTTTTTTACATTCGTTTTCACTTCAAATTCGATGCTAGCTTTTTCTAAAAATATTTGTGCATTTATCTTTTCAAATACTAAAAATCCTAATATTATAAAAATGTATTTTTTCATTTTGTAAGTTTTATTTATAATTATTTTTTTGCTACAGCCTTGTTTTTAAAATTCCATGCAAAACCCACCATAAAATATCGTTGAAGTCTATCATTTCTTGTTTCGGTAAATGATGTACCAAAATAACTTCTATCTAATCCTATATTTTGGTTAAAAATATCTCTTACACTAAAGTATAAAGTATATTCATCTTTTTTAAATGTACGTTGTAGTTTCGCATTTAAAATATTGTAGTTTCGCCCTGGTGCTTGTGCAGTTTTTTGTTGAGTATTAAAATCATAATCGGCATTTAGCGACCATACTTTTTTGTAATAAATAGTGCTGTTTACTCCAACATTTGCAGTGCTGTAGCTGTTGCTGCCACTACGTTGTGTAGTTTTTTGGTTGTTGTAATTAGATCCTAAATTTATACTTACATCATATTTTTTATCTTTCGATTTGTTAATGTTTACATTTAAACCAACATTTGTATTATCAGATAAAGTTTTTACGCTATTTTGATAATCCACATATCTGTTAAACATGGTATTAAAATTTATACCAAAACGAGTATTTAATTTTTTCATTTTAAAGCCAGTACCTGCTAATAACATTATATTAAAATTACCATTAGTATTTATTGGTTGTGTTATTGTTTTTCCTCCTTGTATAGTTCTATTATTTGCTATTGCATTTTTTTCATTTCCAAATATTAAAGATTGGTAGCTCCATAAATCTTTTACAAAATTATATCCAAATTTATTTATCGAAATTCTATTTGTAAACGATGGTTTTAAATTAGGATTACCTATTGTTTGGTTAAATAGATTTGAGTTATTAAGCAATGGTTGCAATTGATTTAATGTTGGCTGCTTTGTGCTACCATTATAATTTACGGAGAAATTATTGTTTGCTTTTTTAGTATAGCTAAAATTAAATGTAGGTGCAAAATTTACATAATTTCTATTTGATGTAATGTTTGTAGCCAAATCGGTTAAATTATAATCGCTTATACTAGCTGCTGCACCAATGTTGGCTTTTATTTTTTTGTGCGCATAATTAATTTTTGCACTTGGTGTATGTTGCAAAATGTTTTGCTTAAAATTGTTGGATAGAGAATCAATTTTAATGTCATATAAACCAGTAGATGAATTAAACGCTAATATTTTTTGATTATTAGTTCCATTATTTAAACCTAATTGATACCCAATTTCTAGAGCTAACTTTTTTGTAAGAGGCTCTGTATATACTAATTTTGATGATACACTATTGGTAGTTTTAGCAAAATCTAATTGTTGATTAATGTTAGTAAAAGTGGTTTTTACAAAATCAGAGTTAAATGACTTTGTAAAATTATCACCTGCACTATTCAAAGAGTTCCAATCGGCATTTAATGAAAATGTACGTCTAGCTTTTTTAAATTTATGCTTAAATATAGCAGTTAAGCCATAAGCTTCTTTATGGCTATCAGTTTCTACACTTTTTGTAAAACTGTTTAAAGCAATATTTCCAAATCCATTTGTATTCCCATTACTATTTTCGGTGCTTTTGGTATTATAAAAATTAGATTTTGCAGTTATTTTTAATGTGTTTGCCGAATCTATCTTCATATCATAACTACCTTTTAATTTTACATTAAATCTATTTACATGTGCTACAGAGTTATTTATAGATTGTAATGAAGTGTCTTTATCTTGTGTTTGTGTATATACTTGCTTGGTATTATTATATACTTGACTATTGTATTTTGGCGAAAAATTTAAAGTGTTTTTATTAAAAAATTTATTGCTGTATTGTCCACCAGCATTTACATTTGTAATAAAACCATTGTTAGCATCTACTCGTATTTCTTCATCTGGGTCGTTTCTTTCTCCAAAATTAAAATTCAATCCTCCATCATCATTCATCATGGTATTTTCATTATCGTTGCTACCAAATTTTTGTTCATCTTGCCAGTTCAGTCCATCTTGCCCAGTATTTCCGCTTAATAAATATCCTGATATTTTTCTCTTTCCTTTAAATGAGCTAACCATTATATTTTCATTAAACCTTGGGTCGTTATTTTTTAATGGACCAGCAGCTAAATCTATTTTACCAAAATAACCTTTCTTTTTATCTTCTTTTAATTTTAGGTTTATCGTTTTTTTAGTTTTACCATCATCTATTCCTGTAAATTCAGCTTGGTCACTTTTTTTATCAAATACTTGTACTTCTTTAATAGCATCTGCTCTAAGGTTTTTTACCGCCATACCTGGGTCATCACCAAAAAACTCTTCGCCATCTACTAATATTTTTTCTACTTTTTGACCCATTGCTTTTATTTCTCCATTTTTATCTACTTGTATGCCAGGCATTTTTTTCAAAAGTTCTTCAACATTGGCGTTTGCACTTACTTTAAAACTATCGGCTGTATAAATAGTGGTATCGCCTTTTATGCGAATTGGGCTACCCGATTTTATAATTACTGCAGCCAATAATTTACTTTTAGATGTAAGTGCAATTGTTCCTAAATTTTGTGATGTAGTATTAATTTCTACATCATCTACATATTCTCCAAAATTTGGATGCGTTACAGACAATATGTACTTACCAGGTGGTACATTTTTTAAGGAAAAACTACCATCTTCTTTTACCCTACTAAAGTTTTTTAAAATACTATCTTTTTGTGTAAGTAAAGCTACTACTGCATTTTTTACATTTACTTTTGTTGATGTATCTTTAACAGTACCAGTAATACTTTGTGCTTGTAAATTTTTTGTAGCAATAATAAATATGCTGTAAAGTATTATTTTTTTAAACATGTATATAGCTTTGGTTGTGCTTAATAATTTGGCACAAAAATGTAACAATTATTTTTGTATGCAAATTAACATGCCTTAAATTTATGTTAATCAACTAAATTACAAACGGTATAATACCAATTACGAATGGCTTACGAAGACGATAATTTTATTGACACTACCAAAATGGTTTGGAATTATTCTTTTTTTTCGCAAAAAGATTTATCACTATTTGCAAAAGGAAAATTATTTTTTGCACACGAAAAATTTGGAAGCCATTTTTTACACCTCTTAAATGAAGATGGTTATTACTTTGCAGTATGGGCGCCAAATGCTACAGCAGTATGTGTTATAGGAGAATTTAATGGCTGGAAAAATAATTTACACCCTTTATTTGTACGACAAGATAAATCGGGCATTTGGGAAGGTTTTATACCTCGTATGCCCGAAGGAGCATTGTATAAATATCAAATAAAAGGGTTTGATGGCATAGAAACTTTTAAAGCCGACCCTTATGCTAATTATAGTGAATTAAGACCTGGCACAGCATCAATTACAAAAAAGTTACATTACCATTGGAACGATGATGATTGGATGCTAAATCGTAAAAATTATAATTCGCTTTCTGCGCCTTGGAGTGTTTACGAAATACACCTTGGTAGTTGGATGAGACCACAAAAAGACAAACCAAATTTATTTAATTCGTATAGTGAAATTGCTGATAGATTAATGCCTTATGTAAAAGCAATGGGCTACACTCATGTAGAATTTATGCCCATTACAGAATATCCTTACGATGGTAGTTGGGGTTACCAATGCACAGGTTTTTTTGCTGCTACTGCAAGGTATGGCACACCACAAGATTTAATGAATTTAATAAACAAATTACACGAAAATAATATTGGTGTAATTTTAGATTGGGTTCCATCTCATTTTCCGGCAGATGCACATGGACTTTATAAATTTGATGGTACACACACATACGAGTATGGCGATATGCGCAAAGGTTTTCATAAAGATTGGAATAGCTATATTTTCAACTACAAGCGTGGCGAAGTACGATCTTTTTTACTAAGCAGTGCTCATTTTTGGCTAAAATATTTTCATATAGATGGTTTAAGGGTAGATGCCGTAAACTCTATAATACGATTAGATTTTAGTAGAGCAGAAGGAGAGTGGGAGCCAAATGAAAAAGGTGGCAACGATAATGAAGAGGCCATTTCTTTTTTGCAAGATTTTAATACAATGGTATATAAAGAATTTCCAGATACGCAAACCATTGCCGAAGAAGCTTCAGATTGGTCTGGTATTACTAAATCTATTTCTAAAAATGGCTTTGGCTTTGGTATGAAATGGATGATGGGTTGGATGCATGATTCATTTTCATATTTTAAAAAAAATTGGGACGAAAGAAAAAATGTGCAAAACGATTTTACATTTAGCATGATGTATTTTTTCGACGAAAAATTTATGCTACCCCTAAGTCATGATGAAGTAGTACATGGTAAAAGCCCCATGTTGTATAAAATGCCAGGCAATGAGTTCCAAAAATTTGCAAATCTACGATTGTTGTATGCATGTATGTACACACATATGGGGGCAAAAATAAATTTTATGGGCAATGAATTTGCCCAAACAAATGAGTGGAATTACGATAGCGAATTGCAATGGGAATTATTGCAATATCCAGCACACAATGGTATGCAAGAATTTGTACGTAGCTTAAATTTTTTGTATAAAAACGAACAAGCATTATACCAATTACAATTCGATAAAAAAGGATTTATTTGGGAAAGTGTAGCCAACGAAAATGAAGGTATTTTGGTATATCGAAGAATGTGTAAAGATAAAAGCAAAGATATTGTGGTAGTAATTAATACATCTAACACATCTTATTTAAATTGGGAAATTAATTTGCAAGGAAAAATTAGCTGGAAAGAATTATTGAATTCCGACGATGTTAACTATTGGGGAAGTGGTAATTTTAAAAATACCAACATTATTTCCGAAATTGTGGATAAAAAAAAGAAATTATACAAAATAAAATTAAATATTGCAGCGTTAAGTAGTGTAATAATTAAATAACGGCACAAAATTTGTAATCTACAACTCATGAAAAAATTATTTTTAATCGGATCTATATTTTTATCTACAAATATTTTCGCAAAATCATTTATAGATAGTTCACAATATTTTTTTGCAAAGGGAATAGAAGAAAAAAAAGCTAAACATTATTTAGTAGCATCAAATTATTTCGATAAAGCTATTGGTTTCAATAAATCTTTTACCGAAGCATATTTAGAAAGTGCAATTGTAAACAACGAAATGCGAAGAACAGACCAAGCTAAAGCAAGTTTGCTAAAAGCACATGAGCTACAGCCAACAAATATTGACGTAGTAAAAGAACTTACCAATGTATTTTACGATTATCACCAGTGGGATAAAGCAATAGAATTTGCTAACAAATGTACAAACTGTGCAAATGCCGATCGCATACTAGGCATGAGCTTTTACAATAAAGAAGATTATATGCAAGCCGAAAAATATTTGCTGAAAGCTATCACTAAAGATCCTTCAGATGCGCAAGCAACCTATACCATTGCACGCAATTATATGGATGCTGATCAATATTTGAAAGCAGTACCTTTTTTTGAAAAAGCTGTATCTCTTAGTCCCGACAAAAATGTGTGGGCATACGAGTTGGGGTTACTATATTATAACAACAATAATTTTAGAAGTGCTGTTACAGCATTTGAAAATGCAGCAAAAAATGGTTATCATATTACCAACGATTATACCGAAAACTATGGCTACTCATTAATGTATAGTGGGCAATTTGCCAAAGGCGAAGAAAAGCTAATGGAAATATATGCAAAGAATGGCAATAAAGAATTGCTTAGAGAGTTATCGCAAATACTATATTCACAAAAACAATACGATAGATCGTTAGATTATAGCCAAAAATTATTAGAAGCCGATGCAAAAGATGGTAAAGCATTGTACCAAGCAGGTTTATCATTTATAAAACTTGGCAAAAAAGCAAAAGGTCAAAGCATGTGCGATAAGGCTATTGAATTAGATCCTACACTTGCCAGCAAAAAATCTACAGTTGGTGGTGGCGAAAATGATTTTGGATTGTAAAAATTATAACTACACTTAATTAATTTTTAAGCTAAGTATTACTAAAAACTATTTAAAAGCTGGGTGAAATTGGTGCAAAGTTGTTCGCAAAAATTCTCTATCTAAATGAGTATATATTTCTGTGGTGGTAATACTTTCATGGCCAAGCATTTCTTGCACAGCTCTTAAATCAGCACCACCTTCTACCAAATGTGTAGCAAATGAGTGCCTAAAAGTATGAGGCGAAATGGTTTTAGCAATACCTGCCTTTACAGCCAATTCTTTTAAAATTAAAAAAATCATTATCCTCGAAAGCCTAACACCACGGCGGTTTAAAAAAATAAAATCTTCTTCGCCAATTTTTATTTTTAAATGATTTCTAATATTATTTTTATAAATATTAATGTACTTTATAGCATCAGTTCCAATAGGTATTAGGCGCTCTTTATTTCCTTTGCCAGTAACCCTAACATAACCTACATCCAAATGCATTTGGCTAATTTTTAAATTTACCAATTCGCTTACACGCAAGCCACAACTGTATAATGTTTCTACAATAGCTTTATTTCTTTGCCCTTCAGGCTTACTCAAATCTATGGCAGCAATAATGCTTTCAATTTCTTCAAACGAAAGCGTATCCGGTAATTTTCGTTGATTTTTTGGAGCTTCCAATAAAGCCGATGCATCAATTGTTACAATTTCTTCAATTAAACAATACATAAAAAAACTTCGTATGCCCGATACCATACGAGCTTGCGATGCATTACTCATGCCCAACTCATTTATATATTTTATAAAATTTTCTAAATCTTTTAAAACAATTTTATCAGGTGTTTTTACATTTTCTGTAATTTCTAAAAAATTAGTAAGTCGCTGCACATCTTGTAAATAAGCATCTACCGAGTTTTTTGCCAGCGATTTTTCCAACATCAACCAAGCTTTATATCCTTTTTTATAAATATCCCACATCATACTATTACAATAAATTTAATTTGAAGCATCAGCACAAAATCCATTGCCATCATTGGTTTCCTGCTTTTCGCTATTATCTTTTTATGTTGGCTAAAGCCAAACAAAAAAGTATAACCACTACAATCAGGGCTATTCTGGGCATTTGTACATTATTCATCATTCTATACCCAATACTCAATACTCAATATTATACATTATTTTCGCAAAGTAAATATTTTATTATTTTTAAAAACTGATATGGCTCCAGTAAATTTAAGATCGTTCAAAAAAAAATTAGCTATACATCGAAAATCGTACAGAAGATTTATAAACAAGATAGAAAAAACACCTCCGCCAACAATAAATAAAATTACAGCAGTAATAGATAAAGAAGTATGGCAAGAAATAGATTGCCTTACTTGCGCCAATTGTTGCAAAAAAATGACTCCAACATTTACACCAAAAGATTTAAAAAGAGTAGCTGCACACTTTAACCAAACTGTAGATGAATTTAAAACCAAATGGCTAAAAAAAGAACGAAATGGCGATTGGGTAAACACTACACAACCCTGCCAATTTTTAAATTTAAAAGATAACAAATGTAGTATTTATGCAGTACGGCCCGATGATTGTGCAGGTTTTCCGCATTTAAAGAAAAAGAATTTTGAAGATTATGCCCATGTACATAAGCAAAATATAGATTACTGCCCAGCTACATTTAAAATGGTAGAAAAATTAATTTGTAGGGTAGAAGCACTTACAATAATCTCATAAATAATTTGGCTTAATTTTTGTATTTAACTTTAAAATATTCAATATGAAAAAAACTTATACACTATTTATTCTTGCATCATTAGTTTGTATTGTTCCTGCTTTTTTTTCTTTTAAAAAACCAGTATCATCTGGTGCTGCACCTACAGGCTATACAGGTGCTACAGGTAGTTATTGTACAAGCTGTCATACAAGTTATGTATTAAACTCTGGTCCTTTACAAGGTCAACCAGGAGGCACAGTTACTGCACCAGGCTTACCTACAAGTATTGCTTTGGGTGCATCGTATAATTTTTCGGCAATAATAACTCATGGTATTGCAGATAGAGAAAAATTTGGATTTGCAGTAAAAGCTGTAGATGCTGGAGGCAATGCAGTAGGTACTTTTACAACCACTAATACCAATGCTGGTGTATCAGTAAACGAAATTGGGCATAGAAATGCACCCTTTGTTATTTCTACCGATTCATATACATATAATAATTTAACATGGACAGCACCAACAGTAGCACCAACATATCCAGTTACTTTTTATATAGTAGGTAATGCTGCTAATAATGGTTTGGGCAGTTCGGGAGATTACATTTATAGTAGTACAATCGTTGCAAATGCTGCAGTAGTGCCAATTACATTAAAAAGTTTTAATGCAAATTTATTAAACAATGGTACCATAGGGCTTAACTGGACTACTGCACAAGAAATTAATTTTGATAAATTTGAAATAGAAAGAAGTGTAAATGGGATTCAATTTTCTAACATTTCTACAATTAATTCTACAGGGTTTTCTACCAATAACAGCAACTATGATTTTATAGATAAAAACCTCAATATTACTGCTGAGTACCTTTATTACAGATTAAAATTGATTGATAAAGATGGTGGATATAAATACTCTTCAATCGAAAAAATTTCGTTAATTTCAAATACAATTTCTATCAAGAAAATAAAAACAATATCAAATACAAATGGCAATATTTTTGAATTAGATATTATATCGCCAACCACACAACTTGCACAAATAAATTGGATAAACACCATTGGACAATCAATAAAAAAAGAATCGAAACTTTTATTTAAAGGAGCAAATAATTTTACAATTCAAAATAAACATTTATTTAGCGGAGAAATAGTATTTTTAAATATTTCAAGCATTGGGTTAAATAAAACATTTACTATGGTAAATTGAGTTTTAAAAATCAACACCAAATTTTTTCCCAAGCAATACCAAATCGTTTATAACAGATTCTATTATTGGAATGCCTTTTTCTCTACGTTCTGCTTCCATGGCTGTTTCTGGCTCGCCAGGTATTATTACATTTTGCTCTGGCAGTATAGGTTCGGCATTTTTAAAGGCTTGTATCCAATTATCCATATCTGTTTTAAAATCGGCTGCTGGTCTAAATGCATCTATACGCATTGCACCAAAAAAATGGCCAATACCTTTGCCTGGCATGTTTAGTGGCATTGGTATATATGCCGGAAAAGGTGGCACCCAAGGACCATAATTTGCACCACTAAGCACTCCCGAAAAAATATCTACAATACTCCCAAGCATATAACCCTTATGGCTACTGCCTTCTCTATTGCTACCAAGTGGTAATAATGCACCGCCATCTTTTAATTCATTAGCATTTGTACTATCAGTTCCATCATGTGTTTGTACCCAACCTTTTGGTACAGGTTTATTTTTTCGTTGTTGTATTTCTAATTTGCCATTGGCTGCTGTAGTAGTAGCAAAATCGGCTACAAAAGCAGCTTCACTACCAGCAGGTATTGCTACAGCAATTGGGTTTGTACCTAGCATTTTTTGTTTGGCAAATGTAGGTGCTACAAGTGCCGATGCATTAGTCATAGCTATACCAATCATATCATTTTGTAAAGCCATCATAGCATGTATGCCAGCAATGCCAAAGTGGTTGCTATTTTGTACACTTACCCAACCAGTGCCTACATTTTTAGCTTTGCTTATAGCTATTTGCATAGCATAAGGTGCTACTACTAATCCTAGTCCAGCATCTCCATCAATTACAGCTGTAGATGGAGTTTCGTGTATTATTTTTATTAATGGAGTTGTATTTATACGTTTAGCTTCCCATAAGCGTATATAACCACTAAGTCTTGCTATACCATGGCTATCTACACCTCTCAAGTCGGCACTGAGTAGGGTTTTTGTGGCAGTTGTAGCATCTGTATCTGTACAGCCTACTTTTAAAAATATATTTTTTGTGAAAGTGTAAAGTTGCTCATATTTAACCAATTGTTCCATTAGGCAAAATTAGTTATTTTATTTTTAGGCTTTTAAAAAATTGAAAACTTAGTTGCCTTTTATCATAAATACGTACTGCTGTAATTTTTTTATTTGAGTTACTCTATCTAATCCTTTTAATGCAGGAGATGATTGAATTTTTATTTTTTCATCTTTCTTTATTTCTTCTATAGCACTATAAATATTAGCCGATTTTATGGCAAATACCACACCATTTGCATCTATTTCTTTACTAGTTATAATACCAATTAAATCACCATTTTTTGTAAGTATAGGAGAACCACTATTACCCTCATTTGCAGTAGTATTTATTTGGTAAAATAAGGTATCCATTTGATAACCATTTTTTGCACTTACATATCCTTCACCATACACAATTTCTTGTTTTGGATAGCCCATCATAAAAATAGATTCGCCTAAGTCTGCTACAGTTTTACGAATAGTATATGGCATTAATGGTAGTTTTTTAAATGCAGTATCTACAATTTTTATTATAGCCAAATCTTGTGCAACATTGATATACACAGGTGTAGCAACAAATTGTTCGCCTTTGGTATTTTCTACAATTAAATGATTTGATGCTTCTTTTACTACATGAGCATTTGTTGCAACATAATTATTTGTAGCATCTATCATAAAGCCAGTAGCTCTAAAACGAGCATCGAGAGGTTGCTTTAATGATATAGATGTGCCTGCTTGAAGCTGGTTTAATTTTGTTTCAATTTTACGGGTTTTATCGGCTTGTGCATTTAGTTTTTTTACAAGAGGCTCAAGGTTATTTTGAGTTTTATTTACCGAAGATATTATTGTGGTTATAAATAGAGATACAATGCCAGCAATAGATGCAGCAACTGCAATATCATTTTTATATTTTTTCCAAAGGGTAATAATTTTGCCATTTGGTGTAGCAATAGTTTTTGAAATTACTTTTTCAGCAATTAGCTTGCTTTCTACTTCGCAAAGTATAGTTTTAAAGTTTTTGCTTGTACTGTATGTATTTAATTGATTTAAAAAGAAAATCTGCTCTACAACTGTTTGATCCAGTTCTTGGTTATTTTTTCTTAAATCATCAAAATAAATTTTTTCTTCGGCACTCATTTCACCTCTTATAAATCGTTCGGCAGCATCCATCAATAAAGTATCTTCCATTAGTTTGTATTTTTATATTGTGCAAAAAAAAGTTTTTTTAAACGCACAAGGCATTTATATTTTTGTGTTTTTGCATTATCGGCATTTGTATAACCAAACTCTTCGGCTATGGTTGTCATGTGCTTTTTTTGCAAATAATATGCTTGCAATAAACTTTTACATGGTTCGCCTACTTTAGCCATTGCTGTTTCCATAATTTCAAAATCATGGTTTAGTTTTACATGTTGTTCTATTTCATCTTCTACAGGTACAATATCTTCTAAATAATCTGTTTGAGTTGTAAAGCGTTGCTGTTTTTGCAACTTTTTTAACCACAAACGATTAGCAATTGAATAAATAAACGTTTTTAACAAACAAGTAAGTTCAAAATCTCCTGCTTTTACTTTTTCGTAAAGAATAATTACCGTTTCCTGAAACAAATCGGCAGCATCGTCTTTACTACCTGCATTGGCTACAACCATAGATTGTACCATATTATAATGCTGCTTATATAATAACTCTATCGAATTTCTATCTTCGGCAGCTATACCTTCCAATAAAAGTTTATCTTGCTCTAATGTACTCACCTATTATTCGTATTTATTAATACAAAATAAAGGCATTAGTAACCCAAAAAAAATATTTTATTTATTTTTTACACAATAGGGTTACCTTTTTTTCGTTTTGGTATTAATTATTGAATTATAATTTAAACAATTAAAAAAAAACAAAATGAAAAAATTCTTAGCTATCGCTTCTATCGCAATCGCTTTCGCATCTTGCGAAGAAAAAAAAGCTGAAACTCCAGCTGTTGAAACTCCAGCTGTTGAAACACCTGCTGTAACTGACACAACTGTTAAAGTTGCTGATACTACTGCTATCGTTCCTGCTGCTGCTGGTGCAGTTGTTGAAGCTGGTAAAGAAGCTGTAAAAGCTGGTACTGAAGCTGTAAACGCTGGTACTGAAGCTGTAAAAGCTGGTGCTGAAGCTGTTAAAGAAGCAGTTAAAAAATAATTTAATTATTTTTTATACAAAACTATTAAGTTTTAAAAGCCACTCCATTTATGGGGTGGCTTTCGTATTTATAGCCAAAATTGATTTTAATTTGAATTAAATAGGATTTAAGTTTGTAAAAAATAAAGATGAAAATGCCAATAATATTTATGCGTTATGCATAAATTAAAAATGCGCAATTGTATATGAAAATTATTAAAACAGCTTTTACAGGAGGTGATGTGTTAACAATATTTGATGAGAGCATAGTTAATTTGCACAATTATTTTCCAAAAGAAAAAATTGTAATACTTACCGATGAAACAATTTATGGCTTGCATAAGCATAAAATAGATGATTATTTAACCATAAAAATAGATGGCGGAGAAAAAAATAAAACCCAAGCTACCGTTGATACTGTAATAAATACACTTTTAGATATGGATATTGATAAATCCTATATGCTAGTGGGTATAGGAGGAGGTGTAATTACAGATATGGCAGGTTATATAGCAAATATATACAAGCGTGGCATAAAATTAGGCTTAGTACCTACTACCATTTTAGGTATGACAGATGCAGCTATTGGAGGAAAAAATGGTGTAAATGTGGGCATATACAAAAATATGGTTGGCACTACTTACAGATCACAATTTATTTTATACGATTTTTCTTTTTTAGATACTTTGCCCAAAACACAATGGATAAATGGCTTTGCCGAAATTATAAAGCATGCATGTATAAAAGATGCTACAATGTTTGATGAATTGGTTTCAAAAAACATTGAATACTTTATAGAAAATAAAAATGCAATTGCAACTTTAATACAAAAAAATGTGGCAATAAAGTCTGATATAGTTGTAAACGATGAATATGAAACTGGCGATAGATTTTTGCTAAATTTTGGCCATACTTTTGGCCATGCGATAGAAAATGAATACCAATTACCGCATGGTTATGCTGTTAGTATTGGTATAATAATGGCCTCAAAAATTTCTGAAGAAGTAAATAATTTTGATTCGATTTCAACAAAAAAAATTATTAATTTATTACAACAATATCAATTGCCAGTTTCATTAGAAATTGATAATAAAAGAGTTTTAAATTTATTAAAGAAAGATAAAAAACGCAGTGGCATAGAAATAAATTTTGTGCTATTAAATAAAATTGGTGAAGGAGTAATTAAAAAAATTCCTTTTTCAATGCTCGAAGATTTGGCAGATCAAATATTATAATGATAGTAAAGATACAACCCTCAAAAATTAATGGAACTCTTATTGCGCCTGCATCTAAAAGTAGTATGCAAAGAGCATGTGCAGCTGCTCTATTACACAATGGTAGTACAAATATATATAATACTGGTATAAGCAATGATGATAAAGCTGCACTAAATATAATTACACAATTAGGTGCTGAAATTTTGCATCAAAATAATTTTACAGAAATAATATCACAAGGTTTTTGCGAAAACTTGCAAGTAAATAGTAAAACCATAAATTGTGGCGAAAGTGGTTTATCTATACGAATGTTTTCGCCTATTGCTGCCTTATTACCAATACCAATAAAAATAGTTGGAGAGGGAAGTTTGTTAAAAAGACCAATGAATTTTTTCGATGAAATATTTCCAAAATTAGGTGTAGAAATTAAATCTACCGATGGTAAATTGCCTATTAAAATTAAAGGTTCATTACAACCTAAAAATATTGAAATAGATGGTTCATTAAGTTCTCAATTTTTAACTGGTTTATTATTTGCATTTGGTCAAGCAGCAAATACTGATATTATTATAACTGTAAATAACCTTAAAAGTAAACCTTACATTGATTTAACACTTAATGTAATGAAACACTTTGGATTTAATATAATAAACGATAATTACAAAAAGTTTATAATTTCTCCAAAAAGCAAACAAATAGAAAGTACAATAAAATACACTGTAGAAGGAGATTGGAGTAGTGCATCTTTTTTATTAGTAGCTGGTGCTATTGCTGGTAGGATTAAGGTATTTGGATTAAATGAGCAATCTACACAAGCTGATAAAGCAATAATGCTTGCTTTAAAATTATGTGGGGCTAAAATAAATTCCACCTCCAATTTTATAGAAATAACAAAAGATAATCTAATAGCATTTGAATTTGATGCTACTGAATGTCCCGATTTGTTTCCGCCATTGGTAGCATTAGCTGCATATTGTAAAGGTACCACCATAATAAAGGGTACACATAGGCTTGCAGCAAAAGAAAGTGATAGAGCAATTACTTTACAAAATATTTTTGGCAAAATGGGTATTAATGTTATTCTGAAAAATGATGTAATGTATATTGAAGGAGGAAAAGTGATGGGAGCAGCAGTATCATCGCACCACGACCATAGAATAGCAATGGCTGCTGCAGTAGCAGCTCTTGGGGCAAATAGCGAAATTGTAATTAACGATGCCGATGCTATTAATAAATCATATCCACAATTTTTTGATGATTTGAAAAAGTTGGTTTTTAGTACTTAGCAGTTGGATATTTCGGAGAAATAAGTTACCCAAAAAATCAATTAACGATTAACGAAAATCAGATAACTTTACCACATGAACAGTTTTGGAACTCTATTTAGGATAACTATTTTCGGCGAATCACATGGCCCTTCCGTAGGTATAAATATTGATGGATGCCCAGCTGGTATTGATATTTCGGAGAACGATTTTTTAGAAGACATAACCAGAAGGCAAGGAGGAACACAAGTTGGTACTACTCCACGAAAAGAGGCAGATATACCTATTTTTTTAACAGGCGTTTTTAATAATAAAACAACTGGTGCTCCACTTACAATAATTTTTGAAAATAACAATACCCGAAGTGGCGATTACGAAAAACAAAAAGCAATACCAAGACCAGGACATGCAGATTTTACTGCTTCACAAAAATTTGGTGGATTTGAAGATTATAGAGGTGGTGGTCATTTTAGTGGAAGATTAACAGTATGTGTGGTAGCTGCTGGTGTGGTTGCAAAAAAAATATTAGCAAAAGTTAATAAAAATATTGTTTGCAAAGCACATTTGAAAGAAGTAGGTGGAGAAACCGATATTGAAAATGGAATAGCAAAAGCAATACAAGCAGGAGATAGTGTTGGAGGTATAGTAGAATGTGTTGTAAAAAACTTACCTATTGGTTTAGGTGAACCTTTTTTTGATTCGGCTGAATCACTCATAAGTCATGCCGTATTTGCAATACCTGCCGTAAAAGGAATTGAATTTGGAGCTGGCTTTGCCGCAGCAAAAATGTTTGGAGTAGCCCATAACGATGCTATACAAAATAAAGAAGGCTTAACTCTTACAAACAATGCTGGTGGCATAGTTGGAGGTATAACCAATGGCAACGATTTAACATTTCGCATTGCAGTAAAGCCTACTTCATCTACCCCAAAAATGCAACAAACTTATAATAGCGAAACAGAAAGTATAGAAAACTTTTCGGTAAAAGGCAGGCATGATTTATGTATCGCATTGAGAGTGCCTGTAGTGCTAGAAGCAGTAACAGCAATAGTTTTAGCCGATTTATTATTGTTGACTCAAAAAGTAGAACGTATATTTTAATTTGAAAAATTGATGCATTTTGGCAAAAGGATCTTATTTACAAAAACACAGAGAAAGTATTGAAGTTGAATTAGGTGGCTTACAACAAGTTAAATTACCAACAGTACAAATAAATGATGAATTGAGAAAAACCTTTGAAGAAGGTAAGGTAATATTGTTAGATAAACCTTTGCATTGGACATCTTTTGATGCGGTACGCAAAATTAGAAACTCTATAAAAATTAAAAAAGTAGGTCATGCTGGCACTTTAGATCCATTAGCCACAGGGCTTCTTATTATTTGTACTGGTAAATTTACAAAAAAAATAAATGAGTACATGGCTCAGCCTAAGGAATATACTGGCATTTTTACCCTTGGCGCTACTACGCCTACTTACGATAAAGAAAGTACGCCTCAAAATTTTAAAGAATATGAGTATATTACAAACGATGATATTGTAAATGCTGCTCAAAATTTTATTGGCGAAATACAACAATTTCCACCAATATATTCTGCCATAAAAAAAGATGGTGTAGCCTTGTATGAGCTTGCACGTAGGGGAGAAGAAATAGAACTGAAAGCAAGAACAATAAATATTTATAGTATTGAAATTGTAAATATTACATTACCACAAGTTCAATTTAAAGTGCTTTGTGGTACTGGTACATATATTCGCAGCCTTGCACATGACATTGGGCAGGCATTGGGTTGTGGTGCATATTTAAGCGAATTGCGCCGTACCAAAATTGGAGATTATGATGTAAATAATGCCGAAAGTATTGAAGGATTTTTAGAGAATTTACAAAAACAATAATTTCTTTTTTAAAAAGGATAATTAATGCCAATAGTAAAATTAAAATTTTCGCTTCTCCATGTTTTGTAATCTGTTTTACCTGAAAAAACTTTCTTAAATCCATCTTTAAAACTAATGTCAGGCGATTTCCACCCATTATTTACATTGCTCGTTTCTGGCCGTTTAAATCTAAAACCAAAATCGAGACGTAATAACGCATAAGTAGCATCAAAACGTAAACCATAGCCTGCATTTAATCCTAATTCGTTATATAAATTTTTGAATTGAAATTTGGCAGCATCAATACCTCCAGTTGGATTATTGTTTTTCATATTCCAAATATTTCCTGCATCTAAGAATATAGCACCATTTAATTTTAACCAAGAAAATAGTGGAATAATATTGTGCCTAAATTCTCCATTTATTTCTAATTGTATATCTCCAGTACGATCCTTAAAACTAGAGGTACTTAATGGTTCAGAGCCTCTACCAATACCTCTTATAGGCCATGCACGCATACTATTGCTACCGCCACCATAATATTGTTTAAAAAATGGAAGTGTAAGTGCTTTGTTAGAAAGTGGAATACCTACACCGATAAAATTTCTAAATGCTAATTCCGATTTTTTGTAAGTTATTTTATATTTATATTCTGTATCAAATTTTATATATTTTTTCTTTTCTTTTTTTATAATGGGAATTGCACCCCAGGTTAAACCTGACTCTTCAAAATTTACTTTAAATGATCTTTCTTTTGCTAAACTATTTTTGTGCTTATTATTTTTAAATATACTACTATAGCCTAATGAAATGCCAGTAACATACGAAGTATTGTATGAATAGCTTAGGGCAGGGGTTGATACAATTGCATCATGAAATTTGCTAGTTGTATCTGTTAATAAACTATAATCTAAAAAAAATGGTTTAAAAATAAATTTATTTAGTTTTTTATTTAATAATGAATATCCGAAATTAAAATTTGCTGAATATAAATCAAAAAGTCCCAACCTTTTACTATAAGACACATTAGAATTTATAAAAGATTCTCCAGAAGTAATTTTTCTTTTTTCTACACTGTTTTGAAAAGGAAAGATAAGCCTTGGAATTATTATATTATTACCATAACTTATTTCGGTGCTATTTATTAGATTATTGCTACCACTGTTTCGTTGGGTATTAAACTCTACACTCCCCCTTAAATTATGAGTCATTTTTATAGCTTCTTTGTGCACATTTCTATCTTCTAAAGATAGGTTTAAAGCTAATCCTAATAAATTGCCAACTAATGCACTAGCTGTTCTGGAAGATGCGGCATAACTACCTTCTAAAGAATTTACATTGCTTAATTTTTTGCTTGGTAATAATTCAATAAAAATATCTACTTTATCTTGCAAGCCAAAGGGGTCTACAATACGTACATTTACACTTTGCCAAACACCTAATTTTGTTAAATTATTTATAGTTTTATAATATTCATTTTGCCTAAATACATCGCCACTATGCAATGTTATATTTCTTTCCAATAATGCATTACTAAAAATATATTCATGAAAATAATGAGTAAAATTTTTTGTTTCACTTTTTAAAATATTGGTTGTGTCGGTATTAATATTTTCAGAATTATAATCGGAAATTACACTAATTTTATTTATATAATATTTATGTAGTTTAAAAGTATCTACAGGAGTGTTTAATACAATTACAAGCTTTACGGTAGGCGAATCTCTTTTCTTTTGCGCTTCATTCAACGAATTTAATTGCTCAAATGGATCATCGCTTGTGTTGGTAAGTGCCTCAATGCTGCTGTCGCCTTTTACTCTTAGTTCGGCTGTTGTAAATTTATAGTAACCATTATTTCTAAAACTATCTACCAATCTGTTTATTTCAGAAATTACAGCATTTTTTGAAGCAGTATTTTGGGTTTTATTTATTTGATTGTATTTAGATAATAATGCTACAGGTTTTGAATTTAAAGCTATTGCTTGCAATTCTGGAATTTTTAAACGATAACTAACTGTATCTATTAATGTTGGTTTGCCTGGCAAAACGAAATATCTAACTTTTATTCTTTTCAATTTTAATGCAAAACCTAATTTATTTTTTGAAACGGTATCTACTACATATTTTACATTTGCATTATAATAACCCAAATGAAATAAAGAAGCTTGCATGTTTAATGCTGAATTATTAGCGTATAACGTATCAAATACTTTAGGTTTTTTTGTTACCTTCAAAAATAAAAACTTATCTATAGTTGTTACTTTCGAGCTATCGTCTAACTGATTGTACAATCTAGTTTCTATAGCAGCACTTTCTACTTTCTCAAATTTCCAATTTTGACGTACAATTTTATTTTCAACCAAATATGGTTTATCCTTTGGTATTTTTGTATAAATATTACAAGAAGTAAAAAAGAATAAAAGAAAAATTATATTTTTTATTTGAAAAAGCTTCATTTTGTAAAAGGCAATGCCTGTAATTTTTTTAATTATGATAAGCAAATCTACAGTAAAATATATTCAAAGTTTACATCAAAAAAAATATAGAGATGAGCATAATGCTTTTATAGCCGAAGGTCCAAAAGTAGCAACTGAGTTTTTGGAAACAAATATTTTTGAATGTGATGCCATTTACTGTACAAAAAATGGTTATACAATTTTGAATAGTTCTATTACTAACAAATATGCTGCCAAAATTAATATAATAGAAGAGTATGAGCTAGAAAAAATAACGGCTTTAAAAGTTGCTAATAATTTGTTGGTTGTTTTACAAAAAAAAATAGATTCTAATAATATCAATATCGCTAATAAACTTACGCTTGTATTAGATGATATACAAGACCCAGGAAACCTTGGTACAATAATAAGAAATGCCGATTGGTTTGGAGTAGAAACTATTTTTTGTAGCCCAGCTACAGCTGATTGCTATAACCCAAAAGTTGTACAAAGTACTATGGCTAGTTTGGGCAGGGTAAATATAGTGTATGGCGATATTGCAAATTTATTATTGCAAAACAAAAATATAGCAAGCTATGCAGCTGTATTAGATGGTAATGATATAAAACATTCACAAAAAATAAGTGAAGGTTTTATCATTATAGGTAACGAATCTAAAGGTATTTCAACTTCTGTTTTGAATATGGTTACTCATAAAATTTCTATCGCAAAAATTGGTACAGCCGAATCTTTAAATGCTGCAGTAGCAAGTGGTATTATTCTTTATCAGCTTACATAAAAAAAACTTTTGCAAAGAATTGCAAAAGTTTTTACATTTTAACCAAAACAAACACTCAAATTGGTTTTTCAAGAAGATTTTAAAGCTTGAGTTTTTGTGTCAGCTAAATATTTTCTAGAATTGAGCTCTTTGTTTTTACAATTTTTTATAGGTTTAGACTCTTTAGTTTTTTGCTATCATCGCTTTTTACAGCATAAGCAGGAAATTGGTTTTTGGCTTTTCAGGTATTGCTATTTTGTTATTAATAATAAAACGAAAATTTATTCTTTTTATTATCTGTTTTGTAAAATATTTTTTTCTTTGGCAAAGATATTTTGTTAAAACAAAACACACAAGAGCAAAAATGCCCTATTATTGAAATGCAGTAAATACTGTATTTATAGTATAAAATCATTATTATTTTGTAAATGTTACTACCTTTTGTTGGTTATATATACGTGTACAAATATTTTTTTAAGCTAAATTAATATCTAATACCAATGTGATTAAATATTTCACAAAGCGAAGCAGCGATAACTAAGTACACAGCGATTATAGTGGACCAATATAATTTCCATAATGTTATAACAACAAAAATGCCCCAAATTTCTTTGAGGCATTTTGTAAACTAAAACATGAAAAAAGTTAGGCTATTTATTATTTAATTTACTATTTTTTCTACTATAACCGAAATAAATTACGAAACCAATTGCTAACCAAACAATAAGGCGAAGCCAGTTAGTCCAACCCAAACCATATATCATTGCACCGCAAACCAAAACACCTAAAATTGGCACTAATGGTACAAAAGGTGTTTTAAATTGTCTAGGCAAATCTGGATCTGTTTTGCGAAGAATAATTACAGCAATACAAACAAGCATAAATGCAAACAAAGTTCCAATACTAGTCATATCTCCTACAACATCACCAGGTATTAGGGCTGCAAACAATCCTACAATTATTAATATAAATAAATTGGCTTTATACGGAGTTTTATATTTAGGGTGTACGTCGCTAAAAGCTTTTGGCAGCAAGCCATCGTTACTCATACTAAAAAATACACGGCTTTGCCCAAGTAACATTACTAAAATAACTGATGAAAACCCTGCAAGTATTGCTACTGTTACCAAATTTGCCAACCAACCGTATCCAGGCATAAATTTATTTATTGCTGCTACTACCGATGCTTCTCCACCTTCATTTCTAAAAAATTCTACTGGGGCTATGCCAGTAAGTACATGAGCAAATAATATATACAAAATAGTACAAACTGCCAACGAACCTAAAATCCCTATTGGCATTGCTACTTTTGGGTTTTTGGTTTCTTGTGCTGCAGTACTTACTGCATCGAATCCAATAAAAGCAAAAAATACTGTTCCTGCTGCACCCAAAATTCCCATTATTCCTCCAAAACTATGACTCACACCAGCATGGTCGGTGTAAACTGCTGGATCTGGTATATAAGGAGTAAGGTTTGCAGAGTTTACAAATCCCCAGCCTAAAACAATAATCATTATAACAATAGCAACTTTTGTAATTACTATAATACTATTAACAAATGCGGACTCTTGTGTACCTTTTATTAGTAGTAAACTTAATAATGAAACAATAAAAAATGCAGGTAAATTTAAAATACCACTATGTACAACTCCAGCAGCATCTGGTATTGAATGTTGAAAAGGAGAATGACACCATTCATAAGCAATTGCTTTCCAATGTAGTACATTTACCAATAAATTATTCAAATATTCGCTCCAAGCTATACCTACTGTAGCAGCACCTACAGCATATTCTAGCACCAAATCCCAGCCTATTATCCAAGCCATAAGTTCACCCATTGTTGCATAAGTGTATGTATAAGCACTACCCGAAATTGGAATAGAGGATGAAAGTTCTGCATAACATAACCCTGCAAGCGCACAACCAATTGCAGCAACAATAAATCCGATAGTTACAGATGGACCAGCACTTTGTGCAGCTGCAGCAGCTGTACGTACAAATAAACCGGCTCCAATTATAGCTCCAATACCAAGTGCTACCAATGAGCCAGCACTTAGTGTTTTCTTCAATCCTTTTTCGTTATCATTAGCTTCGGCTAATAATACACTCATTGGTTTTTTTACAAATAAACTCATATAATTTTTTAGTTTGGTTGATAATGATTTTGGGAAATTAAGCAAATAATTTTAATAAATGTAATTCTATCCAAAATTTGAGGCTTGTTTTTTTCAACAAGTATTAAATACTATATTGCAAATCTTAAATATATTTTATGCATGTACACCCACAAAAACGTAGTAAACTTACTTTATATATAGGTATTGGGTTGGTATTGGGTATTATAGTTGGTTTTTTATTAAATACTTATTATGTAGGTAGCGAAAATAGAAGTATTGCCAATGCCGAATTGCAGCAAGCTAGTTTGCATTTAAAAATGAAAAAATTTGAAACACCTTCGGATACCAATGAATTTAACCGCCTAAAAATTTTAAAAACAAATATCGAAAAAGCAAAAAAAAACAATGATAAACTAATTTTAGTATCAGATAATGTTGTTTCAAATACTACAAATGAAGGTGCAATTAACTCATTATTGTTGTCAGATTCTTTAAAACATATTGATATACTTATATCTAATTTGCTAGATACAGTTAACGCTGATTATACATTTTTAGCAAAACAAAGTAATTTAATAAACTCAAAAAAATCCGAAATAACCAAAGCCCGAGATAAAAAACTAGATTGGTTTACCATTATGGCCGATATTTTTCTTCGACTAATAAAAATGATTGTAGCCCCATTAGTTTTTACAACACTGGTAGTTGGAGTAGCTAAATTAGGTGATATTAGTGCCGTAGGGCGTATTGGCGGTAAAACATTACTTTGGTTTATAAGTGCATCATTAATAAGTTTGTTGCTTGGTTTAATTTTGGTAAATATTTTTCAACCTGGGCATGCAATGCACTTACCATTGCCCGATGCTGGCACATCTTCTGGTATAGATAAAGCAGCACTTACTGTAAAAGATTTTTTCTACCATGTTTTTCCTGCAAGTGTAGTAGATGCTATGGCAAAAAACGAAATTTTACAAATAGTAGTTTTTGCACTTTTCTTTGGCGTAGCTGCTGCAGCCCTTGGCGATATTGCAGCACCAGTAGTAAGAGCACTAGATGCAATGGCGCATATAATTTTAAAAATAACAGCGTATGTAATGAACTTTGCCCCAATAGCAGTTTTTGGAGCTATGGCTGCTATTATAGCCAAACAAGGTATGGGTATTTTAAAAACATATTCTATATTTATTGGCGAATTTTATTTTGGATTGGGCTTACTATGGCTTGTGCTAATTTTTGCAGGGTTTTTATTTATTGGCAAACGAGTTTTTAATCTTATAAAAAGAGTAAAAGAACCTGCGCTTATTGCTTTTAGTACATCTAGTAGCGAAGCCGCTTTTCCAAAAACTATGCTAGAGTTGGAGCGTTTTGGTTGTAAAGATAAAATTGTAAGCTTTGTATTGCCTTTAGGTTACTCATTTAACCTTGATGGTAGTATGATGTACATGACTTTTGCTTCGTTATTTATTGCTCAAAGCTATGGCATACATTTAGATATTGCTACACAAATAAGTATGCTTTTAGTGTTAATGCTAACTAGCAAAGGTATTGCAGGTGTACCAAGGGCATCATTAGTTGTTATTGCAGGCACTTTGGCTACATTTAACATTCCGGAAGCAGGGCTTGCATTACTTTTGGGTATAGACCCACTTTTAGATATGGGACGTAGTGCAACAAATGTAATTGGCAATAGTATTGCTACTGCTGTTGTAAGCAAAATGGAAGGAGAGTTAAAAGATGCAGAATAAAATAGTAAATTTGAGTGCTTAAATAAATGTTTATGAAACCAATACACAAAGGGCATATTACTAGAAATAAAGACGTAATGATGGGTAAACCATGCATAAAAGGTGCAACTGTGGACTGAATATTAGAAGGATATCCGCATATAAATGCTGATGATATATGTGCTTGTCTTGATTATGCAAGAGCAATAATGAAGCATGAAGAAGTAATAGAACTAGTATCATGATTATTGATGATGAAAATATTAGAGAAATTCTCATAAAGAGATTAAGGGAAAATAATATTAATGTTTAATCAGTAAAGGAATTAAATAGAGGTATTACTGATTTAACAATAGCTGAACTTTCACTTTATCCTGCTAAAATAATATTGACAAGAGACAAAGATTTTTGTGATTTAGCATTTTTTTTAAAAATACCTATGACAGGTTTTGTATTACTAAGATATAACCCGACCGATGAGGAAGAAATTGTTTCAAAACTATTTTCTTTTTTGGAAAACGAAAATATACTTACAATTACAGGTAAATTTAAAAACCATTACTCCAAATAAAATTAGAATAAATAATCTTTAAAAAAAAGAGAAAATCATCAAAGCATTACATGAGAAAAATAATTTTAGTTGTTATCGCATTTATAAGTATTCTATCGGCAAAAAGTCAAGATAGTACCGTTATAAAATTTAAAAACCAATATAAAGCCGATGCCAAAAATATAACTGTAAAATTTAAAGATATTGAGTATAAAATATCTTCAAAAGATAGTCTAAAATTATTGCTAAGTCCTAGCGATTCTTTTATGGTAGAGGGTAAAGATTATAATCCAAAATTTTATTCTAAGGCTAATATAGAAAATGAAAATATCATTTTTTTGCATAAAAAATTTACTTGGACCGATTTATTAACTCCAATGTTTTATATAATATTTGGTGGTATATGGTTTATTGTATTCGTAATTTTTGCCGAAACTGGTTTATTTGCAGGTTTCTTTTTGCCAGGCGATTCGTTACTTTTTGTAACAGGCATATATAGCAACGATTTGGTACAAAGTGGGTTAAAAATAAATGGTACTGGCTCTTTCATAAATTTAATAATATTAGGAATCATCATATCTACTGCTGGTATATTGGGCAATTATGTAGGTTATTGGTTTGGTGGCAAAAGTGGTCAATTTCTTTTTGAAAGAAAAGACAGCTTTTTCTTTAGAAAAAAATATCTTTTTCAGGCAAAAGATTTTTACGAAAAACATGGTGGCGGAGCTATTGTAATGGCAAGGTTTTTGCCCATAGTACGTACTTTTGCGCCCATTGTGGCGGGCATTGTAGGAATGGATAAAAAGAAATTTGCTTTGTATAATGTAATAGGCTGCGTAGCCTGGGTTTTTACCATGCTTTTTGCAGGACATTATTTGCAACAGTTTTTTCTTAGCACTTTTCATTTCGATTTAAGAGAACACCTAGAAATTATTGTAATTGGAATAATATTTGTATCCACAGCTCCACTATTTTTTAAATTTTTGTTTGGTAAAAAAAATAGCTAATACAAAATGCAAAAATCTTCAACTTCTATTTTCAATATTGCAGTAATGGTAGCTGCGCTAGGTTATTTTGTAGATATTTATGATTTACTATTATTTCAAATTGTAAGAGTAGAAAGCCTTACTAGCTTAGGTTTAAATGCAGCACAAGTAAAATCCGAAGGAGAATTTATTATTAGTATTCAAATGATAGGGTTGCTTATTGGCGGTATTATTTGGGGCATAATGGGCGATAAAAAAGGAAGACTAAGCGTACTTTTTGGCTCTATTATTTTATACAGTATTGCCAATATTGTAAATGGATTTGTACAAACACCAAACCAATATGCAATGGTTCGTTTTTTTGCAGGCATAGGATTAGCTGGCGAATTGGGCGCAGGCATTACATTAGTAAGCGAATTGGTAAACAAAGAAAAAAGAGGATTAAGCACTTCTTTAGTTGCTGGCATTGGGCTTACAGGTGCTGTGTTGGCTTATTTTATTTCGCTTCATTTTCATTGGCGTACTTGTTATTTTATTGGTGGTGGCTTGGGGTTTTGCTTGTTACTATTAAGAATTACTGTTTTTGAAAGTAACATGTTTAGTAAACTTAAAGAAAGCAATATAACAAGAGGTAATTTTTTTATGTTTTTTAGAAACAAACAACGTTTAAAAAAATATATTTTGGCCATTTTAATAGGGTTACCTACATGGTATGTAATTGGTATATTGGTAGCTTTTTCAAATAATTTTGGGGAGCAATTTGGTGTTACCGAAAAAGTATTGCCAAAAAAAGCTACTTTATTTGCATACTCTGCAATAGCAATTGCTGATGTGCTTATTGGTTTTGTAAGCCATTGGCTAAAAAGCCGAAAAAAAGCATTGTATATTTTCTATTTTATAACAGTTGTTTCTATAGCATTATACTTTATGCAGGCAGGTGGTAGTGCTAATACAATGTACTTAATATGCGCTGCACTTGGCTTTGGTACAGGTTTTTGGGCTATTTTTGTAACTATGGCTGCTGAGCAGTTTGGCACAAACCTAAGAGCTACAGCTGCTACTACTGTACCTAATATGGTACGTGGGGCTTTACCGCTAATGCTATTGCTTTTTAATGGATTTCAAAAAATAACTAGCTACACCAACGCCGCTATTTTTGTAGGTATTATTGTAATGATAATAAGTATAGCAGCAGCATATTTTACCGAAGAAACATTTGGCAAAGATTTGAATTTTGTAGAAAAATAATATTTAATTTTAATTGCATTTATTATTTTTTTTGAAAAATTTTAATGTTTAACTTTTTTACTTTTTTTAATTGTGATTCAAAATAAAAAAATACTAATAATACGTTTATCAACTATAGCAAATATTGTGCTTGCTAGCCCTATAATTCGTTGTGTAAAAAAACAAATACCTAATGTAGAGCTTCATTTTTTATCTAATACAGATTGTAAAAGAGCTACAGATTATAACCCATATATTGATAAGTTTTATTTTTTCGATAATTTTTTAGACCATACCATTAAACAACTTTTGCCCGAAAGTTATGATTACATTATAGATTTAGAATGTAATAACGAAAGCAAGAAATTAATAAAAGTGCTCAATGTAAAAACATACTCTGCAAAATCATTTTCATTAAAAAATAAATTGCTTACCCTATTAAAAATTAATTTATTTCCTAACAAGCATGTAGTACATCGTTTTTTTGATACAGTATTACCCTTACATGTAAAAGATGATGGCGAAGGCTTAGATTTTTTTATTGCTAAAAATGATGAAGTGCCAGTAGATGACCTACCTACAGCACATTCGGCTGGATATTATGTATTAAATATTGCTGGTAAAAATTTTACCAACCGCATGCCAATTCAAAAATGTATTGAACTGTGCAATAAATTAAAACATCCCATTATTATCGTAGGCAACAGAGAAGATATGCTTGCAGGCGCACAAATAGCAGCACAAGATACCATCAAAATTTATAATGCTTGTGGCAAATTTAACCATGGCGAAATAGCAAATATTATACAAAAAGCAAAAGTGGTAATTGGTAATGTAAACGAATTGATGTACATAGCTTGCGCATTTAAAAAACCTATTGTAGCCTTGTGGGGTAGCAACTCTTCAAAATTTGGAGCCGAACCTTTTTATGGCCAAAATTTTTTGCAAAAACAACAAAAGCAAACGTTTGCAAATATCACTTTAAATTTGCAATGCCAACCTTGTAGCGAAGTGGGTTTTAGTACTTGCCCTAAAAAGCATTTTAATTGCATGCAAAAAATAGATATAAACGAATTGCTATCACAAATTAATTTAATATACTAGAAAATACAATGAATATGGAAGTACAAAACTGGGTAAAAATATTTCAACAAAGTATAAACCAATTTCATGTAAAAGATGATGTAAATGTGGTTATTGAAAACCCTTATGCAAAAGATACATTTGAGCATTTGTTATTTTTAAAAAACTGGGTAGATACAGTACAGTGGCATTTAGAAGATATTATAAGAAGCCCCGAAATATCGGCGCAAGAAGTATTGGCTATAAAACGAAGAATTGATGCATCTAACCAACACAGAACCGATTTGGTAGAGTTTATAGATGGATGGTTTTACAACAAATACAATACTGTAGAAACCATTGCTGGTGCCAGTTTTAATACCGAAACTCCAGCTTGGGCTATTGATAGGTTATCGATATTAGAATTAAAAATTTATCACATGCAAATAGAGGCAGAACGAATTTCGGCTACTGATGCTCATAGAGATACTTGCCAAAAAAAATTAGATATTTTGCTTACACAAAGAGCCGATATGTGTACCGCTATTACTCAACTGATAGATGATATTGCTAGTGGAAAAAAATATATGAAGTTGTACAAACAAATGAAAATGTATAACGACGAAACATTGAACCCTGTGTTGTACAACAAAAAATAATAATGCAAACAACACCCAAACACATACTTGCCATTAGGTTTTCGGCATTGGGCGATATTGCAATGATTGTGCCTGTGCTAAAAAATGTATTGGCACAAAACCCTGCATTGCAAATAACTTTTGTATCTACAAATTTTGTAAAACCTTTTTTTGAAAACATTGATAGATTACATTTTGTAGGCATAAATTTAAAATTGTATAATGGTATTTTTGGATTGTATAAGCTTAGTAAATTTCTAAAAAAAAATATAGCTTTTGATGCCATTGCCGACTTACACAATGTATTGCGTACAAAAATTATTAGACAATTTTGTGCAAGTAAAAATACAGCAGTTTTAGATAAAGGTAGAAAAGAAAAACAAGCACTTACAAGAGCTAAAAATAAAGTTTTTATTAGCTTAAAACCAATGGTAGAAAGATATGCAGATGTTTTTAGAAAAATACATTGCACAGTAATATTAAATGAAAAAATAGGCTTTTCGTATTTGCAACCAAAAATAGAATTGCTACCTTTTAAAAAAGCAGGCAACGAAAAACTAATAGGTATTGCACCCTTTGCAAAACATAACGCCAAAATGTATCCTATTAAAAAAATGGAAAATGTTGTTCAACTTTTATTGATGAATGCTTCCAACAAATTATTTTTATTTGCCGCTGCCAATGAGTTGGAATTGTTGGGCAGTGAATTTTTAAACCAACCAAATTTTTATATAATAACTGGCAAATATTCTTTTGCAGATGAGTTAAATATTATATCTCAATTAGATGTAATGGTTAGTATGGACTCGGCAAACATGCATTTAGCCTCTTTGTATAATGTACCTGTAGTATCTATTTGGGGAGGCACTCATGCTTACGCTGGCTTTGGTGGTTGGGCACAATCCAATACAAATATGGTACAAATAAATATGCCATGCCGCCCATCGTCGGTATTTGGCAATAAACTTTGCCCTGTGCATGGTGCTGCTGGTTGTATGCAAAATATTACCCCTGCTATGGTTGTAGAAAAAGTGCAACAAGTTTTGGGTTGATTTTATTTTTTATCTTGCTATAATTGCAGTTAATACTCCAAAACACTGTAAAGACGGCAGTTTTAACTATCCTTCTCTGCCAAAAAAACATGAATTTTTATTGGTTTCAAATTTGTACAATGTTAAATAGCCAAATTTCTTGGTATTAAGTATAAAACGATATTTTAGAAGCTGAGCCATAATAATTAACTTACAATAAGTAAAATAGAATGTGTACTTACCACATAATTTGGTTAAACTAGTTTAATGTATAACACAATAAATGCCGAAAAATGATTTGAAGTTGAAGGGCTGCGGGATAGAAGTGAAAATACTTTTTTGTCCGCAAAAAGGCGGAGCAAAAAAGATTGTAACGTATAGCCCATACAAATGCTGAAAAAAGAGCAGTAGTACATAGCTCAAAAATTAATAAAAAAAAGAAAAAGTATTTATAACAACAAAACCCAACGGGGTTTACATTTAATAATCATGAGTAAAAATAACCTAACCATAAATGCAAGCGAAGCTTTGCAACAAGCACAGCAAATTGCCTATAGTTATAAAAACCCAACTATAGAAACCGAGCATGTATTAAAAGCATTGATAGATGCCGAAGACTCGGCTGTAGATTATTTGCTAAAGAAAAATAATGTAACAATAAACCTTGTAAATACTAAGCTAGAGGAGCTTATAAAAAAGCTTCCAACAGTAAGTGGCGAGCCTGCCCAAACTATGGGTAGAGAGGCAAATAATGTTTTAATGCGTGCCGATGCAGTACTAAAAACTTTTGGCGATGAGTTTATAACTCCAGAGCATTTGCTACTTGCTTTGCTACAAGGTAATGATGATGCTGCCAAATTATTGAAAGATGCTGGGCTTACCGAAAAAGGGCTTATAGCATCTATAAAAGAATTTAGAAAAGGCGAAACCATAAATAGTGCTACACAAGAAACACAGTTTAATGCATTAAATAAATATGCAAAAAACTTAAATGAAATGGCAAGAGCAGGCAAGCTAGATCCTGTAATTGGCAGAGATGAAGAAATACGAAGAACCTTGCATATACTGAGTAGGCGTACAAAAAACAACCCCATATTGGTAGGTGAGCCTGGTGTGGGCAAAACAGCCATAGCAGAGGGTTTGGCTATGCGTATTGTAAATGGCGATGTGCCCGAAAATATAAAATCGAAAGTGATTTTTGCATTAGATATGGGGCAACTTATAGCTGGTGCAAAATACAAAGGAGAGTTTGAAGAGCGTTTAAAATCGGTGGTAAAAGAAGTAACAGCTGCCAATGGCGAAATAATTTTGTTTATTGATGAAATACATACACTTGTGGGTGCTGGTGGTGGCGATGGTGCTATGGATGCGGCAAATATTTTGAAACCTGCTTTGGCAAGAGGAGAGTTGCGTGCAGTAGGTGCTACAACTTTAAATGAGTACCAAAAATATTTTGAAAAAGATAAAGCTTTGGAAAGGCGTTTTCAAAAAGTAATGATAGATGAGCCTACGATTGAAGATGCCATTTCGATATTGCGTGGCTTAAAGGAGCGATACGAAACCTACCACCATATTCGCATAAAAGATGAGGCTATTATTGCTGCTGTAGAGCTGAGCAATAGGTACATGACCGACCGTTTTTTGCCAGATAAAGCTATAGATTTGATGGATGAAAGTGCGGCTAAACTTAGGATAGAAATGAACTCGATGCCCGAAGAATTGGATAAACTTGAAAGGCAAATTAGGCAATTAGAAATAGAAAGAGAAGCCATAAAAAGAGAAAAAGACGAAAGCAAATTGAAAGGATTAAATACCGAAATAGCTAACCTATCGGTAAATAGAGATACTTACAAAGCCAAGTGGAAAGAAGAAAAAGAATTGGTAGAACTTATACAAAATGGCAAAGCAAGTATAGAAGACCTAAAGGTGCAAGCCGAGCAAGCCGAACGTAATGGAGATTATGGTAAAGTAGCTGAAATACGCTATGGTAAAATGAAAGAGCAAGAGGAAACTAATGTAGAACTTTTAAAAAAACTTGATGAATTATCGGAAAGGAGATTGCTTAAAGAAGAAGTAGATGCCGAAGATATAGCCGAAAGTGTAGCTAAAGCTACTGGCATACCTGTAAATAAAATGCTACAAAGCGAAAGAGAAAAATTATTGAACCTAGAAGATGAATTGCACAAAAGGGTAGTAGGGCAAGAGGAAGCAATAGAAGCCGTAAGCGATGCTATACGCCGCAGCCGTGCAGGTTTGCAAGATGTAAGTAAACCGATAGGGTCGTTTATTTTTTTGGGTACAACTGGTGTAGGTAAAACAGAATTGGCCAAAGCATTAGCCGAATATTTGTTTGACGATGAAGGCATGATGACTAGAATAGATATGAGCGAATATCAAGAAAAACATAGTGTAAGTAGGCTAGTAGGTGCACCACCGGGTTATGTAGGATATGATGAAGGCGGACAACTTACTGAGGCTGTAAGAAGAAAACCATACTCGGTAGTATTGCTAGACGAAATTGAAAAAGCACACCCAGATGTGTACAATGTTTTGCTACAAGTGCTAGATGATGGCCGACTTACAGATAACAAAGGAAGGGTTGTAAATTTTAAAAACACCATTATTATTATGACAAGTAATATGGGAAGCCAAATTATACAAGATAATTTTGAAGCTGTAAATGAAATAAACAAAGATGAAATTGTAGATAAAACAAAAGATGAGGTTTTGGAATTGTTGAGAAAAACTATTAGACCAGAGTTTTTGAATAGAATTGATGAAGTAATAATGTTTCAACCACTGATGAAAAAAGAGATAAAAGGAATTATTTCTATTCAGCTAAATGGGCTGAAAAAACTAGTGCTACAAAACGGAATAGATTTACAATTTACTGATTATGCTTTAGATTACTTAGTTGAAAATGGCTACGACCCACAATTTGGGGCAAGACCATTAAAAAGATTAATTCAAAAACAAATAGTAAACCAATTAAGTAAAAAGATTTTAAGTGGTGAAATTGATAAAACAATACCAGTAATGGTAGATGTTTTTGACGGAACAGTAGTTTTTAGGAATAATAAGACTTAGTAGAGTCTTAACAAAACACTAACAAATTGTTACTTGTTGATAATTAATACTTTAGTTGCTATTATTTAACATTTTAGATAAATGGTTGCAATAATTTGGAAAAAATGATGTATATTTGTAGCAATTCTTTACATTTTTAATATGTAAAGCATTAATAATCAATGTAAAATAACCTACAAAGCAATTTGTAGAAAACAGCACTAAAATGGCATTTAAAAAAGAAGTAGTAGAGATAATAGAACCAAGAGATATATTTGTAGGAAATGCGAAAGCAGAAATAACTTTAGAAGAATTTGGAGAATATGAAAGCGAAGTATGTGCTAACGCTAATGAAATTGTAAAAAAACTCCTGATAGAATATGATGGTGTTATTCGTTTTAATTTTAGACATTTTCCGCTTACAAATATACACCAACGTAGCTTAAAAGCTGGCGAAGCTGCTGTAGCTACTGGGCAAGAAGGTAAGTTTTGGGAAATGCACAACATATTGTTTGCCAACAGAAAAAACCTTGGTACAACTAGCTTAAAATTGTATAGCAAAGAAGCAGGTGTAAATAACAAACGTTTTTTAGACGATTTAGTAAATGCTACTTATGGCTGGCAAGTACAAGGCGATTTAAGAGAAGGAATAAACCGTGGAGTAAAAACAGTACCTACTTTTTTTGTAAATGGCGAAAGGGTAGAAAAAAACACTTATGAAGATATAAAAAAAGGTATTGAAGAAGCTATAAAAAATGTAAAGAAAAAACCTAAAGTTACAAAAGTTGTGCCGGTTGTAATGGATGAAGAAGAAGTCGTAGAAACCAAAGTAGCTTTAAAATATCCTGCAAAAGGAGCAGTAAAACCTCCTAAAACTAAAAAAGAAATTGTAAAAACAGTAGCACCTAAAGTTGCAAAAGTTGCCAAAAAAATTGAAGTTAAAACAGCTTCAGCAAAGCCTAAAGCTAAAGTAAAACAAAGAGCATAAATTTAAAATAAAAACCACCTATTTGGGTGGTTTTTTAATGTATTTTATACTCTCAAATGAGGGTTATTGAGTATTGTTTTTTTAATTTTTAAAAAGATTACACTTTTATATAAATTTTCTTTTTATTTAATAACCAAGCAAAAAACCACATCATTGTTATAAAAAATAAGGCATAAATAAACGAACCAAGCCGAGGCTCTGCTGGTAAAATTGGTTTACAAATATGTTCATAAAACCAAGCAAAGGGCGTAAGGAATTTTTGCTTTCCATCGATTGTTATTCCATTGGCAATTCTTATTAAACCCAATAACCTTGGTAATGCACCACTAAGTACAAAAATAAACAAAGCGTTTTTACCAAATACATCAAAAAAATTGCTCCAAGTTCCTTTAATATTTTTAAATTCTATTAGGTAAATAAGTATAGATAAAACCAAAATTGCAAGACCTGTTGTATAAATGGTGTAGGAGCTTGTCCATATTTTTTTGTTTAGCGGAAAAACCATACTCCAAGCTAAACCAGTTACAATTAAAATACAAGCAGTTACAAATAAGCCATTAAGCATTTCGTGTGTTTTACCTTTTTGTATAATATAGTTACCAATTAAATAACCAAATATTACTTGTACAATAGCTGCAAAAGTACTCATTAGCCCTTCGGGGTCAAAAGCAATACCCTCGCCATGATACACATGCTTATTGCCTAAAATATTTACATCAATATTGGTACCAAACCAACCTGCAAGACTAAACGAATTGGTTGGGCTTGCTGCCAAGCAAAGAAACCAATACCCCAATAATAAAAATGCACTAAAAACAAATGCGCCTCTTACTTTAAAATAATGTACAATTACCGATGCAAAAAAGTAACAAATAGCAATACGTTGTAGTACACCAAATATTCGTATTCCAAATATTTCGCCTTTATTATTTATAGATGAGTGGCTCCATGTTTTTAAAACAAGCATATCATTTTCGTAAAAGAAAAAAGGAAACCAATTTAATAAAATGCCTATACCAAAAATGAGAGCTGTTCTTTTAATAATTTTTTTCCAAAAAAAAGTTTCACCTGCAGCTTCTAATTTTGGCATTACAAAAGCCATGGCATTGCCTACAGCAAATAAAAAAAACGGGAAAACCAAATCGGTAGGTGTGCAGCCATGCCAAGTTGCATGCTCTAATGGCGAATAAATATGAGCCCAACTACCAGGATTATTTACTAAAATCATAAGCGCAACCGTAGCGCCTCTAAATACATCTAGCGAAAAAAAACGTTGGTTCATAAAGTAAAATTTAGTTACTATTCATTGGTTTTTGAATTCCAAACAAATAAAACTAAAATTACAGAAATAATTGCTGCGCCAAGCCACAAATATGCAACTTGCGAAAAATCATAATTTACTTTACCAATTAGGCTAGTGGTTTTTCCTTTTTGTATAAAATAACCACTAATTATATCTTGCAAACCTGCACCAATATAACTAGAAATACCAATTAAGCCCAATGCTGCACCAGTAGCTTGTTTTGGTACAATATCTACAGCCATAAGTCCACCTACAAAAGTTATTAAAATACCCATTGCAAAGCCAGAAATAGCCATACTTAAGGAATCTAAAAACATATTTTTTGGAAAAAATAAAAATATAATTAGCGATATAATATTTAAAACACCTGCAATAAGTGCTGGTACATTTCTACTTCCTTTAAAGAATTTATCGGATACAAAGCCCGATACAATTGTGCCAAAAATACCAGTTATGGCACTAATAGATAATATTGAACTTGCTTGTAAATTGCTGTATTGTTTTTCTGTTTCTAAATAAAATACTCCCCAACTTTCTAATGCATAACGGCTTATATACATTAAGGCACTTGCAAAAGCCAATATCCATACGGCTTTATTTTTAAAAACTTCTTTTTGAAAACTTCCTACAGTTTTTTGTTGTACTGTTTGTATAATTGGAGCAAAACCTCTACTTTGCGGACTATCGTACATTAGCAATAAAATTATTATTACACCAACAAAACCAATAATACTTGCACTCCAAAAACCCCATTGCCAACCAAAAGAGGCTACTGCAAAAGCTATAATCCAATAAGTAATTGCTTTGCCTAAACTATGGCTTGCACTCCAAAGTGAATAGTAAGTACCTCTTTGTGCATTATTATACCATCGAGAAATAACAACTGCACAAGGTGCTGCACCCATACTTTGAAACCAACCTAACAAGCCCCATAAAAATGTAAATAATACAAAGTTTTGGGTAAAACCTAGTGCACTACAAATTACTGCTGATGCCAATAAGCCAGTTGCAAAAAACTTTCTAATATTTACTCTATCAGCTATAAAGCCATTTACCATTTTGCCTATTGCATAGCTAAAAAATAATGCCGATCCTATTATGCCAACTTCAGACTCAGAAAAAATATGTGCATCAATTATTGGTTTTTTTACAATACTAAAACTTAACCTACATACATAATATATGCTGTAACCTAATATGGCTGCTGCAAATACTCCCCACCGTTTATTTATGTATTCTCTGGAATTGTATTCTTTTAATTTTAATTCTTTTTGGGGGTTGTAAAAATTTATAATTGCTTTTAACATAAAATATAGAATAAAATATTAAGTATAAATGAATAAAATATAAGAAAGATATTTACAATTGAACATATAGAAAGTAAAGTATCAAGCAAAAAGCAAAGCCATAATATTTTGAATATTTGCACATTCTAATACTATGGCTTAGGTTTAATTCAAACCTTGCTTATTAAAAAACAATCTTAAATTATTTTATTAATATCCTGTATTTTGCCAGCCAGTTTTATCCGTTACGTTATCTATTTCTACTTGTGGTACAGGATACAATTGCCTATACACAGGCACTAGCGGAAACAATGTTGTAAATTGATTTGTTCTAATAATATCAAACCATCTGTCGCACTCCAACGCTAATTCTATATTTCGTTCGTTGTAAACTGCAGCTCTAAAACTTGCTTGTGATGGCAATAATATAAAAGATTTTAAAGATGCTACTGCATTTGTGCGTACGGCATTAAGTGCTTTTAAGGCTTCTACATCGGGGTAAGCATTTTCATTTAAAGCTTCGGCATACATAAGTAAAACATCGGCACATCTAATAATTGGAAAATCGCTACTGGTTTCGTTATTTATTTGTGGTGTATTAAATTTGCCTGGGCGTAAGCCACTAGCAGCAGGCGCTACCAGTGTTTTACGATTATCGGTAGCTTCAAAAAGGGTAGGAGATAATGCTATTACATTATTATTACTGTTATTTTGATAGCGGTTTACTTGTAATGCCGCTTCGCCAATACCGCCTAATAAATATTGTACTCCAAAAATAATATCTTTACTTGTTTTTAAGGTATTAGGAAAAGTAATTGTTTGTGGTACTAATGCTAATGTAGTGCCAGCATATATTGCAGTAGCCAAAGGTTGTAAAGTACTTGCTGCAAGTAAATAATTTTTTTGGTACAAATACACTTTACCTAATAATGCTGTTGCTGCATTGCTGGTTATTCTACCCCTTTCAGCATCTACCCAAGTAGCCGGCAATTTTGGTATAGCAGTTGTTAAGTCATTTAATATTTGCGCATATATGGCAACAGTATCTGCTCTTTTATTTGCTCTTGCCTCTTCACTACTTTGTATTTTAGTAATAAGTGGTACTTTACCCCATAATCTTGTTAAATTAAAATAACTTAATGCCCTTAAAAATAATGCTTGCCCAATTATTTGATTTTTTCGTGTAGCATCCATATTAATGGCTGGGGCTTTTTCTAAAATTACATTAGCTCTATAAATGGTGGTATAAAAGCCCAACCATGTTTCGGAAAGTGTTGTATTAGCAGGCGTTTCCGAAAACACATCTAACTGATACCTAACGCCACCACCAGCTCCTGGGTTATTATCTGTTAAATTATCTGCTCTTAATTCTGCCATAGTAAGAAAATTGTTACCATACAATGCAGTAGATTGTAAACCATCGTAAATACTTACAACACCAGCTTGTAAGCCTTTTTCATCTACATAAAAAGTACCTTCTGTGGGAGAGTCTATTGGTTTTAAATCTAAAAACTTTTTGCAAGATGTTGCTGCTAAAATTATTGTTGCTATTACTAAATATAAAAAATATTTTTTCATTTTATTAAAATTTAAAACGTTAAATTAATACCTATTGATGTAGTTTTTGATGTAGGATAAACACCATAATCTTCGCCATTGCTAGTTACGTCGTTTCTATTACTTACTTCGGGGCTATAGCCTAAATATTTTGTAAACGTAAACGGATTTTGCATGGTTACATATAGCCTTACTTTGGTAACATTGTATTTTTTCAAAAAGTTATCTTGTAAGCTATAACCTAACGAAATATTTCTAATACGTAAATACGATCCATCTTCTACATGCCAGCTAGATGTTGTGCCATTGCCACCTTTGGCTACTCGGTTTGCTCTTACATTTACACCACTACCCGGATTTGCTTCCGATATAAACCTGTTTACTGTACCTATATAATTATTCATATTACCTTCATCGTTATAAAAATATCTACGAGATAAGTTTAAAATTTTATTTCCATACACACCTTGCATTGCTATAGCAATATCAACCCCTTTGTATTGTGCAGATGTGGCAAAACCGTAAGTAAATTTGGGTAAATAATTTCCCGAAGCAACTCTATCTTTTGTAAAATCTATTTTTCCATCGCCATCGGCATCTAAAAATTTAAAATCGCCAGGTTTTGATGTAGCTAAATCAAAATTAGATGCGGCATCTATAAAATGTGGGTAAGCATCTACCTCAGCTTGTGTTTTAAACACACCCAATACTTGTGGTAAAAAATATGTACCTATTGGCAGACCTACTCTTGTTAAATAAAATGCATTTGCAACTAATGGGTTTGTTTTTACGATATCGGCATTACCAGGCCCAAGTTGTACTACTTTATTTACATTACGAGAATAGTTTGCCGATGCAGTAAATTTTACTTTACCAATATTCAAATCGGTGCCAATGTTTACATCTATTCCTTTATTATTTACTTTGCCAATATTTTGCAATTGTGTTGTAAAGCCAGTAGATATTGGTACTGGTACATCTAATAATAAATCAGATGTATTGCTATTGTACCAATCAAAACTTAGGTTTAATTTATTATGAAAAAATGCTGCATCAAATCCTGCATTTAATTGAGCTGTTTTTTCCCAACTTAAATTTGGATTTGGCAAACTACTAGGTGCAGCACCATTTATAGCACCAGATGTAGCGCCACCAAACACATAGGCATTGTATGATAATGCGCCTTGTGCACCATAATTTGGAATATTAAAATTACCTGTAAGACCGTAACTAGCTCTTAGTTTAAAATCAGATATTAGCTTGCTATTTTTCATGAAATTTTCGTCAGATAACCTCCAGCCAATAGATGCAGATGGGAAATACCCCCAACGATTATTTGCACCAAATCTAGATGAACCATCGGCTCTCATAGAACCTGTAAGTAAATATTTGCCCAAATAATTATATTGTACTCTTGCAATACCCGATGCCAATGCCCATTGCGATTCGTTGGAGCTACCAGCAGTAACAATACCTGCATTTAGTGTAGTTATTTGATTGCTCACAAAACCTCTAGAGGCTAAAGCATAATTATTTGTTAGCACATCTTTTTGTGTACTAATACCGCCCAAAATATTAAAACTATGTGCTCCTATTTTTTTGCTATAATTTAATGTTTGCTCTATTAAATAATTAAATTCTTTAGCAGTAGCCGATGAGCCGCTTGCCACCGATTCGGTATTTGCTGCGGTATTTGCTAGCGGTATGGTCGATGGTCTAAATGTATTTTCGGAAGAATTGAAAATATCAAAGCCTACATTCAATTTATATTTTAATGTTTTTGTAATAGCAGCTTCGGTAAAAATATTGCCTGTCATTCTATTAGATGACACATCGTCTTTTTGCAATTTGGCTAATGCTACTGGGTTCCATGCATTTGTTTGTGCATTGCCACTTACTACAACTGTGCTTGGCAAAATAGTATTGGTAGCTCCGCTCCATGCATTTTGCGCAAAATTATAACTACCATCGGTATTATAAACAGACCATAAAGGTGAGTTATGTAAAGCAGATGCCACTACACCGCCTGTAGAATATGGACCGTCGGTATTTACTCTTTTTTCGGTTATAAGAGATGGGCTAAAATTTACCCCAAACTTAAATATACCCTTATTTGCTTCTACATTTATGCGACCACTATAACGCTTAAAGCCACTGTTTATAACTATTCCATCTTGATTAAAATATTCCAAAGAGGTGTAATATTTTATTTTATCGGTAGCGCCAGATGCTGATATAGAATGGTTTTGTATTGGTGCTTTTCTATAAATTTCATTTTGCCAATCGGTATTTGTAAGCCCTGGTGTGTTAGTTAAGTATGGTAATATTTCTTGCGGTATAATAACATTGGTATTGTTGGCAGTGTTAGCTAAGCGTACACCATTATTATCTGTTAAACCATATGCTATAGGTACTTGAGACAGCGATACTCTTTTTTTATTTATAGATACCATTGCATCATTATAACTATTGTTACGGGCATCTAATACCATACTACTGTATTGGTATGCATCCATCATTTTTATTTTATGTGCTACTTGTTGTACGCCATAAAAACTATTGTAATTTATTTGAGTTTTGCCAGCTTTACCTTGCTTGGTAGTTATAAGCACTACACCGTTAGAACCTCTTGAACCATATATTGCAGCCGATGAAGCATCTTTTAAAACCTCAACCGAAGCAATATCATTATTATTTAATGTATTTATATTGTTATTAGAAATAGGCACACCATCAATTACATAAAGTGGCGAAGAGCCAGCCGTAATTGTACCAACGCCTCTAACTTTTATATTAAGTGCACCACCTGGAGTACCATTGCCTTGTGTAACTTGTACTCCTGCAAGTTTGCCTACCATAGCTTCTGCTACATTGTTTATTGGTTGATTTTCTATATCGGCGGTTTTTATACCTACTACAGCAGTTGTAATATCTCTCTTTTTTTGAGTACCATAGCCTACAACAGTTACAGCCGATAAGGACGATGATGTGTCTTTTAATTTTACAATTATTGAAACTGTATTATCGCCTTTTAGTGTATAGCCAGATAGGGTTTGGGTTTCGTAACCAATTGCCGAAAACGAAAAACTATATTTTCCTTCTATAGGCAAAAGGTTAAATTTGAATAAACCTTTTTCGTCAGTTTGTGTGCCACTAGTTAAATTGGTACTTGTGTTTTTTGCAATTACCGATACGCCTACTATTTCTTGCCCAGTGCTGGTGCGTACAATACCAGATACACTACCAGTATTGCTTTGCGAAAATGCAGCACTACTAAATAATAGTAAAAATGGGATTAAAAATTTGAAGTAATTTTTGTGATTTTTTCTCATAAAAAGTTATTTTAGTTTTAGCAAATGATTACCTGTACGCTACTTGTAGCGAATTTTATTTTTTATTATTAAGAAAATTGGCGTTTATTTTTTTGTTATATTATAACCTTTATTGGTTTTGGTTATTTGTAAATTATTTAGCAATGCAATGTCGTTTAATATATTTTCTACATTATCTTTTTTAGTAATTTTTCCAATAAAAGTCATTTTGGCAATATCTGTTTTATTGTAATTTATTGTAGTATTATACATTTGCGAAAGTTGAATAAATACAGCATCTAAACTTTGGTTATTAAACATAAACCAATTGTTAGTGATTTCGGCATCTATCTTTTGAATGGTAGTTATAGGTTTAGTTTCAATTTTTTGCTTGGTAATAACTTTTGCTAAATTTGTTCTTTTATTAAAACTAAATTCATCTCCTGGCAATAGAAAATATTGTTTTGTAGTTATATTTTTATTTATTGAAAATACTACTACTTTTCCTTCGTATAATTTTACCGATGTTGTATTTTTATCTTTGAGAGATGTTACACTAAATATAGTACCAATAGCTGTTGTAGCTATTTCGTTACTATACACAGTAAATGGTTTTGTTTTATCTTTCGCTACTTTAAATTTTGCAGCACCGCTCAAATAAATACTTCGTTTATTGTTTTCAAAGGGTTCATAATATTTTAATTCGCCATTAGGTTCCACATTTACTACTGAGCCATCTTTTAATAATATTGTAATAATTTTATTAGTTTTGTTAGTAGTAGTTTTTAAAATTGGCTGTTGGGTAACTTCTATTTTTGCTATAGCTTTATTTTCTGTTATTGCTTTATTGGTTGTAAAATATTTTATACCAAATACACCAAAAAATAATATGGCTGCCGCTGCTACATACTTTATCCAGTTGTATTTTTTTCGATTATAAATTGTTTCTGTTTTAATTATATCGAACATTTTAGTAGAAACTGCTGGGTGTAATTTTATATCTGTTTTAAAATTTTGCCATTCGTTTTCGTTCAAATATTTATTTAATTCGGTTGGGTTATTGTGTAAGTACAATCCAATTTCTTCAGCATCGGCTTTATTGCATTCATTTGCAAAAAATTGTTCTATATCTTTTTCGGTAATATTCATTTCTATAGTATTACGTTTTGTAAATGGATAACCCCTCTTTTTATCAAAAAAATAATAAAGTACTAAATAACTTTACAATGCCTAATCCTTTTTTAATTTGCTTTATGGCTTTTGTAATATGATTTTCGATGTTTTTGGGAGTTAATGAAAGTTTTTCAGCAATTTCTCTATGCGATAGTCCTTCATTTCTGCTAAGTTTAAAAACCTTTTTTTGTATTGGGGGCAAATTTTCTACTATAGTATATATATTTTTATTTAGATCTTTCGTATCTAAATCTTCTAGTATATCGTCAGGTTTTGTTTGAATTTTTTCTGTTAAGTGTAGTATGCCTTTTTTACTTGTATTGTTTTTTCGCAACAAATCAATCAATACAGTTTTGGCAATTCTAAATAATTGTGCTTCTATTGCTATTTCTGGATTTAGCGATTTTCTGTAATTCCAAAGTTTTATAAATGATAATTGCACAACTTCTTCGGCAATGTACTTAGAATTTGTTTTGTTTAAAATATAAAAATAAAGTTTTTCATGCTGTTGGGCATACAGCTTTTCAAATGCAGCATTGTTATTATTTTGTATTGCTTGTATTTGGTTCAAAAAAAATATTTGTTATATTAAAAATGCAATATCCTTAAAAAATAATGATATTGCATTTTTGTTTTTTAATTTTTAGTAAGCCCTACCTACTGTATCGCATACTGCTTTTAGCAACGAATTATTATCATGTGCATCTTGGCTTTTTTCCCAAAGCATAATGCCATTGGCTACTTGTTTTGCTTTTATAGCTTTCTTTTTTACGGTAGCTATGCCATTGTAATAAATGGTGTATGGTGTAGCATAACCAGCTGTTGTTACCACAGCCGAGTCTGATAGTGGGTTGCCAGCTTGTGCAATAATTTGGCTGAAACTTAGTGTAGTACCAGTTTGTGTAATTCCGCTTGGTCTGCCATAGCCAGCAATACCAATTACTGTTTTGCTTGCTGGCAAACCTCTTGTAGTATTCCAATAATTTATAGATGTATTAAATAATGCTAAATCGCAATGGTGTTTGTAAGCCACCGTAGTACTAAAATCGTCGTACGACATAATATTAAACCAATCTACAAAAGTACCCAACAATATTTCGTTTTGAATACCATCTCTTACTGCACCTGCATATTTACCTGCAGTTATTGCCGCAGTTAAATAATATCGCCTTCCTAAGTGGCAACTATCGCTTAATTGTTTCATAAGTGTTGTGTACATTAAATCTGTACCATCGTCGCTTCGAGGAAATTCCCAATCTACATCTACACCGTCTAAACCATAAGTTCGTACAATATTCATTGTTTGATTTATAAACGATGTTCGGCTAATGGCATTGCTTGCCATAGTTTTAAAATTCGCAGCTGGGCCAGATAAGCTTATAAATATTTTTGCAGCATTAGCTTTGGCTTTAATTTTTACGGCAGTTAAGTTAGCTGGAACAGCAACGGATAAATTACCAGTGGCATCTATATTTGCAAATGCATAGTTTACTACATTGCACATTCTAAATTTTACATCCGGCACCAAATTTACATCTCTGTACGACGGAAAATACCCAACCACATAAAACCCAAATGGAGTAGGAGGGGCAATAATTTCGGGTACTGGTGGCGTTGGCGGTGTAGGAGTTACAGGTGTAATTGGAGGATCTTTTTTACATGCGCTTGCAATAACTATTAAAAATGTTACCGCTATTAAATGTTTAATTATTTTCATATTTTTAAAATATTTTTTTGGTTACCAACAATATTTTTTTATTGCATCATTATTGGCGTCGCACTATTCATCATAATATCTTTTGGCAACTTTAAAAATGTTTGCACAAAAAATTATAAATTAAATTGTTGAAGATGATGATTGAGGTGTTTGTAAAACATATTATTCCATTCGGTGCTAGTTAATACACCAAACGAATGCGATTCTTTTCCATTAAAATATGCTTCTCCAAGCTGTTGTGTTTTTTTTACATATTCTATTAGGCGTTCTTTTTCTATGTCCACATTTTTATCTTCCTTTATAATAAATTGTGGAGCAGTTTTCGAATCATGCTTGTAAGGCACTTCGTTGGTTACAATTTTTTTTACAAAAGCTTTTAATATAAATTTCATGAAAAAATTTGGCTTTGGATGAATGTTTTCATAAAGCATTTCGTAAGTAACATTGCAATGTGCTAGCATTTGCGCAGCTGTCATTACACCCCATTTAGGAGAGCTCATAAATGTAAGTTTCTTTATTCTTTCTATAATGCCATCGGATATTTCTTTGTTAAAAATGTTTGGTAAAGCCATGTATATTATTTTTATTTATTGAACAATTATTCTTTCTACTTGTTTATTATTTTTTGATAATACTACTAATTGGTATATACCTTTTGCAAACATACTTACATCTATAGAAAAACTTAAAGTATTAGCTATATTTTTTGTGTACACAACTTGCCCTATAGCATTGGTCAGTATTATTGTAGAAGCTGTATTATTTAACAATGTAAGTTTAATATTTGTATTAGTAGGATTGTTAACAATAGTAAATAATTTTTCGGTTTTGGAAGCTACTAAGGAAATTATTTCGGAGTAAGAAACTCTACCATCATTATCCACAACTTTTATTCTGTAATAGCTAGATGGTAATATATTTTTATCTATAAAACTATAATTAGCACCAGTAGTATAATTTCCTTTTGGCAATATTTGATTACTTATAGTGTAAAAAATAATTCCATTTTCGCTTCTTTCTATTTCAAAATGTTTTGTATTTATTTCGGCAAGGGTTTTAAAATTAATTAAGTTTTGGGTTGCAATGTTTTTGCCAAAAATGGTAAGCCCTGTTATGGGTACAACCAATGCAGGCGTAAGGTAAGCTACCGTATTACACATTAAATTATTACGTACTGTTGTAGAAGTTATTGCCTCAAAAGGAAAAGCAAAATACAAAGATTTATAACTGCCTTGAAACCCTATAGCAGCACCATCTGCAGTGCCTGCAACATAATTTAATGCTACTGTACCGCCTCCATTTGCCGATACTCTATCAGGAAAATCTACATCATAATATCCATTTGTACTATTATCGAATGTGCCAGATTGTGTATTAAAAAGTGCGGCAGTGCCTGTAAAATCGTAACTGCCTGCATCGTCGCCAATATAATTAGCTTTTAGGTAATTGTTGTAAAAATCTAAATCTACGTTTGCCGATGCTGCTCTGCCAATATCCCAACCTATTTCGGCACCCGTTATTAATAAATTGCCACCTGCATTTAAGTATGCTTTTAGTAAGCTAATTTCTGTAGCATCTAAACTTCTATCTATCGTAGATTCTTCTCCAGTAAACCAATCTACAGCATTGTAAGTTGATAATAAAACAGTGCCATTTATTACCGCCTCGTTTTGGCAGCCATCAAATGCTATATTAATGTTGCAAGCACCTAATGCTTCGGCATGTTCTATCATATAATCGTACCTATTCATACGCACCAAAAACATTCTACTTACCACTCCAAGTCCTGCACTTTCGGTACGTTTTATTAAAGCACTTCCATCTAATCTGTCAAATCCATCTACTATTAAATATGGTATATTGGTACTGCCTACTTTTGGTGTTTTTGCAGCCACTACGCTACTTGTAAACGATTCGCCACCTGCATTTGTAGCAGATACTTTAAAATAATAAATAGTGCCAGCATTACCATTAAATGTATAGTTGTTGCCTACAACATTTATACCATCTTTAAAACTTTTTCCATTTGTACTTATATATAATTTGTATGCCGTAGCTACATCACCATTTGCGCCACCTGTTACCGGTGCTATCCAACTTATTTGTATATTATTACTTCCTATATTTTTTGCTACAACATTGGTTGGTTGTTCTGGTAAAAAAACTAAAGGTATTCCATCTCTATTATTAAAAAACTTTAGTACGCCTTTGTATATTGCCCTTGCTGCTATTCTTCTAAATTCGGGGTTTTTTAAATCGGTGGCATTGGCAGCAAGGTCATGAAAAGCCAATTCAATCAAAGTGCCTGGTATTGTATTTAGCTCTCTTGTTTCGCCTTGGTTGGCAACTTTTACTCCTCTATCAACCCAAGCAGGGTTGTATGCTGCTCTAATATCGGCTATGAGTTGGGTATGTATAAAATTTCTTAAATCTATACTGCCAGCAGTGATATTTGGCCTTCCGGCTCCAAGTTGATTATATACGTAAGATTCGGTACCATTACCACCACCAGCGTTGGTATGCCAACTTACAAATACTGCATTATTTATTTCAGTAGCAGTTCCTTTACTAAGTTCATATTCCGAATATTTTGGTCGTACGGTTACATCTTCTACACAGGGTGGGTGCCCCTGAAATTTTGCATATTGCCTTGCAGATTCTTCAAATCTTGAACGATTGCTTGCAGGTTGTGAAGTATTTAGGCAATCTAAATCTGCTCCTACACCTCCACCTAAGCGAACTGCATCTGCTATTATTGCTTGACCTACTTCCATTGACTCATTACTCAAAATAATTTTATTTGTACTGCCAGCAGTAAAATAAAATTGCCCAACATACACCCAAGTTTCGCCATGTATTTCTTGGTTTATTTTTACTTTGCTTGTATCGCCAGAATGTATAATTGTAATGCCAACATCTGTAACTCTGTTAGCACCAGCTATACAACGTACAGATACCCAATACAAACCACTTTGCGAAACATTTGGTTCAAATATTGCTGTTGCATCTTCTGTAGCAGTACTTGTAGCTACTCTGTATGTGCCTCCATAACCAGCTACCGAGCCATTAGCCCATGTTCCTGTTTCGCTGTAGCCACTTGCTGGTACATCATTATCTACAATTATTTCATTTGGGTTCACATCTCTTTCTCTTACACTCCACACATTTGCACCAGCATTATACAAATATCCCATCAAATAATAATCTATACTTTCAGCAGTAATAAAATCTTCTACAATACCATTTGTTGTGCCACGCTGTGTTGTAAAGCCACTACCAGTATTTTGCCACCCATGCCCAGGGCTAAGCCATACAGTTTTGCCTGCTAATGCACCTACAGGTGTAGGTGAACCCGTAGTTGGAAAAACCCTATTGCTTACAACATTGTTTGCACCAAGTTTGGCAGGGTAGGGGTCGTTATTAATTATTGGAATATATTTTTGAGTAGGAGGATGGTTTGCAAAATATTCAATGCTTTTCCACTCATTAGTAATGTTTTCTTTTGCTAATAATATTATTTGCGTATTGGATAAATTTGTGCTTATTGGTAATAGCAATTCTGGCAATATTTCTACATAATCGGAAGGTAAAGATGCTTTGGTGTGCGTAATGTCTTTATTAAAATAAATTAATATTTTATTTTCGGCGTAGGATATACTATCTGCAATAAATGCAAAGTTTATATTAGGTAAGTGTTCTTTTTCATTTTTTATTATATTGTTTACTTGATCCAAAATAGAATTATTATTTTGTGCATTTGTATAAAACGATAAAAGAAAAAAGTAAAAAAATAAGATGAAATTTTTCTTCATAATTTATTATTATAGTTAATTAATTTAGTGCTTGTTTTAAATAAAAATATTAATGGTCATTTAATGGTAAACCTCTTTTTACAAATTCTGTCCAGTTTAAATATTCATCATCTTTTCTTTGCTCCAGCATGGTTATACAATCGTTTACTGGGCACACAATTTTACACAAATTACAACCCACACATTCATCTTCTTTAATAGTGTAAGTATTGTAAGGGATTCCTCTTTCAATATATATAGATTGATGAGATGTGTCTTCGCAAGCAATATAGCACAAACCACAATGAATACAAGCATCTTGATTGATTTTTGCTACAATGTGGTAGTTTATATCTAACTCCTCCCATTTGGTAATTTTTGGAACTGATAATCCAACAAAATCATTAATTGTTGTATAACCTTTTTCATCCATCCAATTGTTTAATCCATCGCATAAGTCAGTAATGATTTTAAAACCACTTATCATAGCTGCTGTACACACTTGTACATTGCTTGCACCAAGTAGCATAAACTCAGCTGCATCTTTCCAAGTAGTAATACCACCAATGCCGGATATTGGTATCGCTTTTATTTTCTCATGTTGAGCAATACTTGTGAGCATTTTTAATGCAATGGGTTTTACTGCTGGTCCGCAATAACCACCATACACCGATTTGCCAGCTACATTTGGATTAGGAACCAAAGTGTCTAAATTAATACCTGTAATAGATTGTATAGTATTTATTAATGATATTCCATTGCTACCGCCTTCTATAGCAGCTATTGCTCCAGGTACAGCAGAGTGTACATTGGGTGTTAATTTTGTAATTACTGGTATAGTAGCTATTTCCATTACCCATTCTACCACCATTTTTGCAATTTCAGGATCTTGCCCAACAGCAGCGCCCATGCCTCTTTCCACCATGCCATGTGGGCAACCAAAATTTAATTCCAATCCATGTGCACCAGTATCTTCTACTTTTTTTATCAATTCATGCCAGCTTTTTTTATCATTATCTGCCATTAAAGAAACCACCATAGCCCTATCGGGGAAAAGTTGTAATACTTCTTTAATTTCTTTCAAATTAATATCAAGTGGTCTATCTGAAATTAATTCTATATTATTGAACCCTACGGCTTTTCTACCATTATAATCTAACGATGAATAACGAGACGAAACATTTTTTACTTGACTACCCAATGTTTTCCATACCACGCCACCCCAGCCGGCTTCAAATGCACGGAGCACATTTATTTTTTTATCGGTAGGCGGTGCAGATGCTAACCAAAAAGGGTTAGGTGATTTTATACCGAGAAAATTTGATTGTAAATTTGCCATAAGAAATAAAAATGTCCCGCTGATTTTGCTGATTTTCACAGATAAAAGCAATAATAACGGGTTGTAATTACAAATTGTTTACTTTTCTATAAATAGAATTTGCTATTATATCTGTATTAAAGTTTACGAGTATTCCAAGTTTAATTTTTGATAATTTTAAATAAGTTAGCACTTGTTTATGGTGAACATCAGCTATTTTCTCCACTGATTTTATTTCTATTATAAACAAATCATTTACAAGAATATCTATTCTAAACCCAATATCTAATCTTTCAGATTCATAAATTACAGGTAATGAAACTTGGGCTACAACTTTTAATTCGGCTTTTTTTAATTCAAACATCAAAGCAGCTTCGTACACTGATTCTAATAAACCTGGGCCTAATGTATTATACACTTTAAAAATTGCGCCCCTAATAATATATGAAATATCATTTTCTTGCATAAGTATATTAAATTATCTATCTGTGAAAATCTCCAAAATCTGCCGAATAAATTTATATGTCTAGGTATTCTAAAATCCCCTTTGCTCCATCTTTGCCAGCCTGCACCGCATCTACTACTTCTTTACCGCCATTTACTGCATCGCCACCAGCAAATACCCCTTTCAAATTTGTGTTTCCATTTTTTTCTATATTTATTTTTCCATTTTTATTTTGGAGAGATGCATCTTTTACCAAATTTTCAAAAGGAATTTGCCCAGCGGCTTTTATAACCATGTCCACATCCAACGAAAAGGTTTCGCCAGTTTCTATGGGTGCTCTTCTGCCAGATACATCGGGTTCTCCTAATGTCATTTTATTGCAAACAAATTTTTTTACGATTCCATTTTCACCAACAATTTCTTTTGGGCTTGCCAACCAAATAAAGGCACAGCCATCCAATTTTGCAATATCCAATTCCACATCCGTGCAAGGTTTTTCGTTTTCGGTTCTACGATAAATGAGCGTTACTTCTTTTGCGCCTAATCTTTTTGATTGTGTTGCAGCATCAATGGCAGTCATACCCATTCCAATTACTGCAACATTATCGCCAACCTTTATTTTTGAATAATCATTTGTACGAATATTATAAATAAATGAAATAGCATCTTCTACACCTTGTAAATCTTCGCCTGGTATTTCTAAAGCTCTAGCAACTCCAACTCCAATGCCTAAAAATACTGCATCAAAATTTTGTTGTAATTCTGCAAGCGAAATATCTTTTCCTAATGCTTTATTGTATTCCATTTTTATTCCACCTAAGGAAAGTATATAATCTACTTCTTCTTTGCAAAACTGTGAGGTGACTTTATATGCAGCTACTCCATAATTCATTAATCCTCCAGCTTTTGCTTCTTTTTCATAAATGGTTACATCTATACCCTGCAATGATAAAGCATGTGCACATGCTAAGCCAGCTGGACCTGCACCTACAACAGCAACTTTTTTACCAAGGGAATCTTTTCTACTAAATAATTTCCATTTTTTCTCCATTGCTTTCTCAGTAGAATAGCGTTGTAGTTTTGCAATGTTGATGGGTTCTTCATCTAAAAAATTATATACACAAGCACCTTCGCATAATTTTTCTACAGGGCATACTTTAGAACAGCCAGCACCCATAATATTGGCCGATAATATTGTTTTTGCAGAGCCTTTTATATTTCCAGAAGAAATTTGTTTGATAAATAATGGCACATCAATGCTAGTAGGGCATAGCTTTGTACATGGCGCATCATAACAATTTAAGCATCTGTTGGCTTCAATAGCAGCAGCTTCATCATGCTCAAAAGGAGGATGAATATCGCAGAAGTTTTTGGTGTATTGTTCTTCCGTTAATTTATTATTTTGAATCATATCGTAGATTTAGAATGATGAACTTTCTTCATTCATCATTTAAAGTTCCGTTAATTTGCCATAAGTTTCAGGTCTTCTATCTCTAAAAAATTGCCAAGTATTTCTTACTTCTTCTATCATATCTAAATCAAAATCGCATATCAATAACTCATCATTATCTTCTGAAGCAGTTGCTAATATTTGACCCCTAGGATCTACAAAATATGAGCTACCATAAAATTTTCCTAGATTCCAAGGTTTTTCTTCGCCAACTCTATTTATACATCCCATAAAATAACCATTGGCTGCAGCATGTGCAGGTTGCTCTAGTTTCCATAAATATTGCGATAAGCCAGCAACCGTTGCAGATGGATTGTAAACAATTTCTGCCCCATTTAATCCCAAACATCTTGCACCATCAGGAAAATGCCTGTCGTAACAAATATATACGCCAATTTTTGCATACTTTGTTTGAAACACAGGGTAGCCAAGGTTTCCGGGCTTAAAGAAAAACTTTTCCCAAAAACCAGATGTGTGTGGAATATGATTTTTTCTATATTTTCCTAAATATGTTCCGTCGGCATCTATGACTGCTGCTGTGTTGTACAAAACACCTGCTTGTTCTTTTTCATATATTGGAACAATAATAACCATGTTGTATTTTTTGGCATAAGTGGCCATTAAATCTGTTGTTGGGCCAGGTATTGATTCAGCAGAAGCATACCATTTTTTATCTTGCCCCGGACAAAAATATGGGGTATTAAAAATCTCTTGCAAGCATAAAATTTGCACACCTTTTTGTCCTGCTTCTTCAATAAGTGGAATATGTTTTTGTACCATAGCATTGCATATTTCTTGTATGGTACCTTCGCCTTCTGTTTTGGGAAGACTCATTTGTATAAGGCCCGATTTTATTATTCTTGGCATGATTATTATTTTTAGTTATTTTTATATTTTCGAATTTACTTTATTTCTTTTTATAAATTTACCAAAACCTTTTTCAATTTTGCATTCATTATTTTCAATAGCTATTTGCCCACGAAGTAAAACTGTTTTTACTTTGCCAGTTACTTCCCATCCTTCGTATCCGCTATAATCCACATTCATGTGGTGTGTGCTTGCAGAGAGTGTATGTTTTTCTTTAGCATCAAATATTACAATATCTGCATCACTACCAACTGCTATTGTACCTTTTTGGGGAAACATGCCAAATATTTTTGCGGCATTTGTACATGCAACTTCTACATATTTATTCAATGTTATTTTGCCTTTGTTTACGCCTTCGCTAAACAACAATTCCATTCTATTTTCTATTGCTGGATGTCCATTTGGAATTTTACTGAAATCATCTTTACCCATCAATTTTTGTTCCCACATAAATGGGCAATGATCCGTTGCTACTACATTTACAATGCCTTGGTTTATACCTGCCCACAAAGTTACTTGGTCTTTCTTTTCTCTCAAAGGAGGGCTCATTACCCATTTTGCCCCATCTTCTTTTTCATATAACGATGCATCAATAAGTAAATATTGAATGCAGGTTTCTACAAACACTTTTTGATTTCTTTTTGTTGCATTACGTACTGCATTTAGTGCTCCTTCGCAGGTAAGGTGAACAATATAACCTGGACATCCTGTATAATTTGCCATATCTACAAAGCGACCACTAGCTTCGGCTTCGGTTACTTCTGGCTGCGATAAATAATGATATAAGGGAGATAGCTTTCCTTCGGCTTTATGTTTGGCAATTAAAAAATCTATCATATCGCCATTGGTGGAATGTACATTTATTAAGCCTCCATGTTTCTTTACTTCTTGCATCAAGCCTATCATTTGTCTATCATCTATCATCAACGCACCTTTGTATGCCATAAAGGTTTTAAAAGAGGTAATGCCTTCTTCTTCTATAAAATGTCGTATTTCTTTTTTTGTATTTTCATTAAAATCGGTTACCGCCATGTGAAAACTATAATCGCCTACACAATTGTTGTTGCTTCTACCTTGCCATTCTTGCAATGCAGATTGTAAACTCTTGCCTTGTGTTTGTAAAACAAAATCTATCACAGAAGTTGTGCCACCAAACAATGCAGCTCTTGTTCCTGTTTCATAATTGTCGCTAGAGTAAGTGCCCATAAAAGGCATATCTAAATGCACATGTGGGTCTATACCTCCAGGAAAAACAAGTTTGCCTGTAGCATCTATTTCTTTATCGGCTTTTACTTGCAAGTTTTTACCAATGGCAGAAATGGTTTCGCCTTCAATGAAAATATCGGCCACATAATTGTCGGTAGCTGTGATTATGTTTCCGTTTTTAATTAAAATGCTCATAGTTATGATTTTTTTGTTTGAACACGGATGACACTGAATTGAACGGATAAAAAAAATTGTTTTGTTTCTTATATGTGCTAATCTGTCAAATCCTTGTCATCTGTATTCTATTTTTCTTCATTAAAATTAAATAAATAATCCCACTCACAAACAGCCCCACAAACCATGCATAATGATACAAATCTGAAATCCAAACTGGGAATGCAGTAGAAGAAACTACTTTTATTTGCAACAAAAAACCTGGTATGTTTGGTATAATGCCACACAGTAAAGCAATGATGGCTTTGTTATTGTAACCATTTTTATAACTGTATGCCCCAACATGTTTGTACAAATCGTCTACTACTAATTTTTTTTGTCGTATAAAAAAGTAATCTACAATCATAATGCCTCCAACAGGCCCGAGTAAACTGGAGTATGCAACTAACCATGTAAAAATATATCCATCGGGGCTGGCAATTAATTTCCAAGGAAAAATTAGAATACCAATAATACCTGTGATGTAACCACCAGTTTTAAAACTTATTTTATTTGGTGCAAGATTGGAAAAATCGTTGGCCGGGCTTACAATATTTGCAGCAATATTGGTGGCTAAGGTAGAAATGATAATGCCTATCATGGCAAAGGTTATCATTATTTTATTTTCAAATTTACTAGCCAATTTTACAATATCCCATTCTGTACTACCATAAATTATTGCCGTAGCAGAAGTAACTACTACACCAATAAATGCAAAAAATGTCATACTAGTAGGCAAACCAATTACTTGCCCTTTTATTTGTGCATTTTGACTTTTTGCATAACGAGTAAAATCTGGAATATTTAAAGATAAAGTAGCCCAAAAGCCTACCATGCCTGTTAATGCAGGAAAAAAGAAATGAAAAAATGAATTACTATCCGCAAATTTTGATGGTTGATTTAATATTGGACCAAGACCATGTGCAGCACTTATAGCCCAAAACAATAATGCCAATGCAGCTACAGGTAAAAAGATGGCTTTAAATACCAATAATTTTTTTATACTTTCTACACCCAAATAAACAATGTACATATTAAGCAACCAAAAAATAAAAAAACAAAGTAGCGGCAACGCTTGCGGAAAAAGTGGAGTAAGATTTATTTCTTCAAATGCTGGATTCCATGCACGCAAAATATTGTACAAGGATGCACCACCAATCCATGTTTGAATACCAAACCAGCCGCATGCTACTATGGCACGCAGTATGGCAGGAATATTTGCACCCTTTGTACCAAAACTTGCCCTAGCCAACACCGGAAATGGTATGCCATATTTTGCACCAGCATGTCCATTTAAAATCATTGGAATGAGTACAATGGCATTGCCAATAAATATGGTAAGAATAGCTTGCCACCAATTCATTCCTCCTTGTATGAGTGAGCTTGCAAGCATGTAAGTAGGTATGCAAAGGCTCATGCTTATCCATAAGGCTGCATAATTCCATGTATCCCAAGTTCTTTTTTGTAAAGGAATTGGAGCAAGATCTTCGTTAATTAAAGATGTATTTGTAACTATGTTAGTTTGGTCTGACATATTGTTAATTAAAAATTATCAAATCACATAATTATCTGCAATAGCAATAGCTTGAGAAATAATAGCCAACCCTTCATCAATTTGTTCTTTAGTAATACAAAGTGGTGGTGCTACAAAAATATAATTCCATCTTACAAAAGTGTACATGCCGAGTTCTTTAATTTTTGCGGCAACTTTATTCATTACTTCCATTTCATTTGGCTTGGCATTAAATGGTGCCATGGGTTCTTTTGTTGTTCTATTTTTTACCAACTCTATACAACCAAGCAAACCAGTATTTCTAAAATCTCCAATGGAAGGATGTTTTGCTTTTAATTCTTCCATTTTTTCTTCAATATATTTTCCCATGGCTGCTGCATTGGCTACCATGTTTTCATATTCATAAATTTTTAAAACCTCTAAAGCAGCGGCACAGCCTACCGGATGTGCAGAGTAGGTTAGACCAAGCATTAAAGGTTTGTCTTCATAATGAGCAGCTATTTTATCGCTTACAATTAATGCACCCATTGGTAAATAACCAGCAGTTAATCCTTTTGCAGTAGCAATAATATCTGGTACCACACCATGGTTATCTATACCAAACCATTTACCTGTTCTTCCAAAACCACTCATTACTTCATCTACAATTAATAAAATGCCATGCTTATCGCAAATGGCTTTTATTTTTTTAAAATAATTTGGCGGATATTTTATGCAACCACTGCTTCCACTTTCGCCTTCCATTAAAATTGCTGCTACATTTTCTGGTCCTTCAAATTCTATTACTCTTTCTACATGGCTTGCACATTCATATTGGCATGAGCCAAGCGTTTGCCCAAAAGGGCAACGATAACAAAATGGATCTTCTACATGTACAAAATTTGGTGCTTGCTGCGCATCGGCTGGTATTTTTCTTGGATCTCCTCCAGCAGACATAGAGCCATAGCTAGCACCATGAAAGGCTCTGTATTTTGCAATAATTTTATGGCGTCCAGTAAAAAGTCTAGCTAGTTTTATGGCATTATCAATAGCAGTAGCACCACACACTGTAAACAATGTTTTGTTTAATCCTTCTGGCGTAATGGAAGCTAATTTTTTCCCCAATTCGCCACGCACTTTTGTAACACAGCTTGGCGTAACGTAACTTATTTCTTGCATTTGCTTTACCACAGCATCTGTTACTCGTTGGTTACCATGGCCAATGTTTACATTCATCAAGCCACTAGAAAAATCTATATAACGCTTATCATCATAATCATATAAATAAACGCCTTTACCATATTTTACTGCAATAGGAGAGATGCCTTTTTGTTTGCTCCAGCTAAATAAAGTATAGTCGGAATTGTTTTGAATCATTTCTTCTGTTTCAGAAATTGTTTGTGTCTCTAACATAATTTTATTTTTTGTTAACCAGCATTTGTAATTCTATTTATCTTCAGTGGCGTCGCACATTTCATCGGTATATCGCTATTTAGCTTTTCAGATTATTATTTTTCTAATGCCACCCCTTCGGGGTTTGATCCTAAATTGTTTATTGAGCTATATTAATATCAGCCCTTCGGGCTTGGTCTAAACGTAATTGGTATTATATATCGATTCTTCTATTTCACAAATAATCCCGAAGGGATGTCATTAATATAGTAACCATGTTAAAATTTTTACACCAACCCCGACGGGGTGACATTAGAAGCGTAAACTTTAATTAATCATAAAATTCAAATAAATATTTATCTTCAAATGGGATATTAAACTTTTTTAAAAATCTCAAATACTCTTGCCTAAATGTCTTCTTTTCGTGATGTTTCTTTTGAATTTTTATATAATCAATTACGTTCCCAAAATTAGATTCCGAATAAGAAAATGCTCCATAACCTTCTTGCCAAGAAAATTTTTGTTTCAAAAAACCTCTATCATTTATAAAATTGCTAGAATTGTTTTTAATATCTCTAATCAAATCTGAAATCCTGATAGCAGGGCGTAAGCCAACTAATACATGAATATGATCTTCCATACCATTTACGGCTAAAGATTTCTGTTCTTTGCCATCCACTATTCCCGAAATATATTTATACAATTCTTCTTGAAAAGCAGGTTTTATCATATTCTCTCTACCTTTTACTGCAAAGACGTATTGAATATAAATTTGAGAAAATGTTCCAGGCATATTATTTTATTTTTAATTTAGAAAAATATAATTCCCTAACTCATCCAATTCGTCTTCGCTTGTGCATTCCATTTCGTAGTTGTCTTTTTTAATTTTGTCCAAAATTCGATAGAACTTTTTCCTGTTAAATCGCCTACACCAAATTTAGAATCGTTCCAGCCTCCAAATGAAAAAGGCTCTCTAGGTACTGGTACACCAATGTTTACACCTATCATACCTGCACTTGCATGCTCTATGATGTAACGAGCCATTCCTCCATCTTGTGTAAATACGGCAGCTGCATTTCCATATTGGTTGTTGTTTTCAATAGTTAATGCTTCATCTACCGTTTTTGCACGCATAATGGAAATTACAGGACCAAAAATTTCTTCTTTTGCAACACTCATTTCTGGTGTTACAAAATCTATAACTGTTGGTCCTACATACGTACCTTTTTCTTTTCCTTTTACTATAGTATTTCTGCCATCAACTAAAATTTTTGCACCTTGCGCTTCAGCTTCAGTAATATAATTTTCGATTCGCTCTTTTGCTGTTTGCGAAATAACTGCTCCAAGATTTTCTCCAGGAATAACTTTTTTAGCTTCGGCACAAATTTGCTCAATAATATGATCAACATTGCCTACTGCTACCATTGCAGATGCAGCCATGCAACGTTGCCCTGCACAACCAGACATAGATGCGGTAACGTTCGTAGCCGTCATGGTTGGGTGAGCATCGGGCAAAACAATTAAATGGTTTTTTGCACCTCCAAGAGCAAGCACTCTCTTAAAACTAGCCGATGCTCTAGCATAAACAACCTTCGCTATTTTTGTAGAGCCTACAAAAGAAACAGCCTCAATGCCTGAGTGATCACAAATGGCTTCAACAATTTCTCTGTCGCCATTTACAATATTTAAAACTCCATCTGGCAAGCCAGCTTCTTTTAAAAGCTCAGCAATTTTTATAGAACTTAAGGGCACAATTTCCGATGGTTTTAAAATCATGGTGTTGCCAAGTGCTAACGCATTTGGAATTGTCCAATTAGGAACCATACTTGGGAAATTAAATGGAACAATACTTGCTACTACACCAATTGGGCAAAAATCGGTTCGGCATTCTACACCTTTGCTTACTTCTAAAATTTCGCCACCAATAAGTTGTGGTAAGGAGCAAGCAAACTCTGTAAGTTCAATACTTTTTTCTACCTCTGCTCTTGCTTCGTCTAATGTTTTTCCATTTTCTTCTTGTACTAATTGTGATAGCTCTAGCATATTTTTTTCTAACAATGCTCTGTATCTGTAAAATATTTGTACTCTTTCTTTTATAGATGTTTTAGACCATGTTTCAAATGCTTTTTGAGCTGCAACTACGGCAATATTCAAATCTTCGTTGTTAGATAAAGGTACTTTAGATAATAGAGTACCATCTAAAGGAGATATTATATCCATAGTTTTATTTGAACTACTTGAAACATATTTTCCTCCAATAAAATTTTTTATTTCTGCATATTTCATATAAGTATCATTTTTATTTCTCAATTGAATCTTAAATATAATTCTTAATATTGAAACTTCCTTTTATATCAGTTGCAATTTATTTTTTATTTTTACCTGTTAATACTTTATTAATTATAAAATTGAATAGTTTGTTATGAATTTTTATTCATTCTTTTGTTTCAATATGTTTTAATTAAAAAATGTATAAAATAAAGTATGAAAAAATGGTTATTTCTAATTGCTATATTCCTATTTACTTGTAAAAGTTTTTCTCAAGTTTTAACAAACATTAACTGGGTAGAAAATGTAGGTGTAAATGATAATGATAAAATTTATTACGATATAAATAAAAAATTGGTGTGGGCTAATTTTGAAGGGGTTCCAAACTTACCAAACCCTATAGCTGCTATTACTTCATCTGGATTTGGGTATAAATCGGATATGCACACAACCAATGGCAAAGGACAAATAAATGTGTACGTATATTGCTATTTTAGCAAATCAAACTCTTGGGTAAAAGCTGGTAGAAATACACCTTATGTTTTAAACCATGAGCAACATCATTTTGATGCAACTTTTTTGATTGCTAAACTTTTCATAAATAAAATAAAGAAAGCAACTTTAACATCTAGTAATATGAATAAAGTTTTGGGCGACTTGTACAAAGAATGTAATATGGCACTAAAAAAATTGCAAAATGAATATGATGCCGAAACAAAAAATGGGCAAATAATTTTGAAGCAGGAAAAATGGAATAAATATTTTGAAGCGAAATTAAATGAAATTACAAATTAACAATAAGTACGGGTATTTTTAATTCGTGCCGCACCGCATTTACTGTTTGCCCATATAAAATATCTTTTACACCTTTATGACCATGAGCGCCTATAACAAGCATATTTGCATTAGTTTCATTAACTATACGTACAATTTCTTTTACTCTATTTCTAAAACCAAGTACTGGTAATACTTCTAAGCCTTTTTGTTTTAGTTGGTTTGCATACGAATCAAGTTGAGCTTTGTCTTTTTGGGTTTCAAAATCATCACTTTCATTTCCCAATATTTTAGCTGATGCACTTTCTACAATATGTATTAAAACAAATTTTGTACTTGTATTTCCTTGACCAATCGCATGAGAAATAATTTTATAATCATCTTTACTAAAGTCTAATGCTAGTGCAATAGTATTATGTTCTGGTATTTTTAACTCTGGCAAAATTGATAATGCATTGTGCATTTCTATTGAATTTTCGGTTTTCTTTTTTTTGATAAATGGAAAAATAGAGATGTAAATTAATATTGCTCCAAAAAATACACCTAAAATAATGATAATAATTTTTGGCAAAATTGCCTCATTCATAAAAAATGGCATTACTTCGTTTATTAGCATTTTAATATTTAAATAGACTAATATTATAGCCACAAGTATTGCTGCAAATTGCACTAATGGTTTTATTGCAAATTTGCCCATTTTTTTTTTATCGCTTACAAAATAAATTAATGGTATTATGGCAAAGCCAAGTTGTAAACTCAATACAACTTGGCTCATTACTAAAAGGCTATCAATTTTACTTTCGCCATATATAAGTATAACAACAAGTGCAGGTACAATAGCTACAAGCCTTGTAATTAGCCTGCGTAGCATTGGGTTTAACCTTAGGCTAAGATAACCTTCCATTATTATTTGACCTGCAAGTGTGCCAGTAACCGTGCTACTTTGCCCAGCAGCAATAAGTGCTACTGCAAAAAGAATTGGTGCAGCACTTCCTAAAAAATTTGGCAGCAATTTATGTGCTTCTTTTATTTCGGCAACTTGTGTGTTTCCTGAATTAAAAAAAATGGTTCCTGCTAAAATTAATATACCTGCATTTACCAAAAATGCAAGGTTTAATGCTATTGTAGTATCAATTCTATTAAACTTTATTGCTTGCTGTATGCCAAAATCTGTTCTATCTATTTTTCGGGATTGTACTAAGGCTGAATGTAAATAGAGGTTGTGTGGCATAACTGTAGCACCTATAATGCCTATTGCAATATACAATGCGTTTTTGTCGGGAAACGTTGGTATAAACCCTTTTACAACTTCAGCTAATTGTGGTTTTGCCAAAAATATTTGTATAAAAAATGCTATAAATATTATGGCTACTAATGCCAAAATAAATGCTTCCATTTTTCGCATACCTAATTTTTGTAGGTATAATAATAAAAATGTATCTAATACCGTAAATGCTACACCCCAAGCTAATGGCAAGCCTGTAAGTAATTGTAAGCCTAAAGCCATGCCTAATACTTCGGCCAAATCGCAAGCTGCAATGGCTATTTCGGCTAATATATATAAAATAAAATTTACTGTTTTTGGATATGTTTCTCTATTTGCTTGTGCTAAATCTCTGCCTCTTACAATGCCTAACCTAGCAGATAAACCTTGTAGTAATAATGCCATTAAATTGCTCATAAGCAATACCCATATAAGTGCATAACCATACTTGCTACCACCTGCAAGGTCGGTAGCCCAATTGCCAGGATCCATATAACCTATACTTACTAAATAAGCTGGGCCAAAAAAAGAAAATATTTTTCGCCATTTGTTTTTTGGTAAAGTTGTATCAATGGTACTGTTTACTTCGCTTAATGAATGGTTATGAATATTATAATTATGCATTAAAATTTCTATATTTTATTTGGTATTAAAATAAAGTTACAAAATAAAACATAATAAAAGTTGAAAAAAGATTTGTTGCAGAAGGGCTGAGGTGGAAGGAGAGATGTGCACTTATTTTTGTATTGCTGCTTTTGCAGCATAATGCAAATATAAGTGTACGGAACAGCAACTGAGACCTGACTAATATTGCCATATATTTTTGGCTGATAGCCCCAAAATATTATTTTAATAATTTTTATATTGCAAAATACTAAGAATAAAAAAAAACTTCAATAAAATAGTATTGAAGTTTTTGAAATATTTGTAAGATTTTTTTTATAATAAATCGAGTGCCATAGCAAATGACGTAACCGTCCAAGGTAAAACCATAGAGCAATAACCGCCACCAATAACATATACACCATAAAGTGCAACTAAGGATACTAAAAACGAAATCCAATGTTTTGTTGTTGATTTTTTTGTAGTAGTTGTGGGCATATTTTTTTATTTGTGCAAATATAATTTAGTATTGGAATATTTCAATACTAAATTTAAAAAATTATTGAATTTTATTTTGATAAGCTTTGTATTATATCATGCCTTGTAACAATGTGGTAAAATCCGCTATCGTCTTTACTTAAGGCTGCACCATTTTCTTTATTTATGAATGTGCTTAAACGCTCTACTGCTGTATCAAAAGCTACTATTGGATATGGTTTTTCTATAACAGTTTTTATTTGCTGGTTTTTAATATCGGCGTTACTTAAAATTTTATCGAATAAACCATGTGCCGATATTGAACCTACATTTTCATCGTTATCAAATACTGGAATATTTTCGATATCATATTTTTTCATTAAATCTATTGCTTCTAAAACAGTTTGGTTGGAAGTTATTGTTAAAAGTCTTTGACTTCCTCTTCCACTAACTAAATCTTTAAAAGTTTTTACTTCTAAAAATCCTCTTTCCATCATCCATTGGTCGTTATATATTTTGCCTACATACCTGCTTCCATGGTCGTGAAAAATACATACAACTACGTCGTCTTTTTTTAATTGATTTTTTAATTGCATTAAACCTTGTAAGCAGCTGCCACAACTATATCCACCAAAAATACCTTCTTCTTTAGCAATTCGCCTTGCCATTACCGCACCATCTTTGTCGGTAACTTTTACAAACTCATCTATATACTGCATATCGTAATTTTGTGGTACAAAATCTTCGCCAAAACCTTCGCTTATGTATGGATATACTTCGTTATTATCTAACTCACCAGTATCAAAATATTTTTTTAATAATGAGCCATAGCTATCTATAGCCCATATTTTTATGTTCGGATTTTTTTCTTTTAAATATTTACCTGTACCTACTATCGTTCCTCCAGTACCAGTAGCTACTACTAAGTGTGTTATTTTACCTTCGGTTTGTTCCCATATTTCGGGACCCGTTTGCTCGTAATGTGCAAGCCTATTAGCTAAATTATCGTACTGGTTTACATACCATGAGTTTGGCACTTCGGTTGATAATCTTTTTGATACAGAGTAGTAGGAGCGTGGGTCTTCGGGTTCTACATTTGTAGGGCATACAATTACTTCGGCACCTACTGCTTTTAAAATATCTGCTTTTTCTTTAGATTGCTTATCGGTAGTTGTAAAAATACATTTGTATCCTTTTATACATGCTGCAAGTGCTAAACCCATGCCAGTATTGCCACTTGTGCCTTCTATAATTGTGCCACCAGGTTTTATTTTACCTTCTTGTTCGGCAACTTCTAGCATTTTTAAAGCCATACGATCTTTAATAGAATTGCCTGGGTTAAAATATTCTACCTTGGCAAGTACAGTGCATGGTAAATCTTTTGTTATTTTATTAATTTTTATTAGCGGAGTATTGCCAATGGTTTCTAAAATATTATTGAGCCACATATTTTTATAAATTTATTTGCAAAGGTAACATTATTGTTTTTGGTTACAGTTTTTATGATAAGTTTCTTAAAATACCGATTAGACAAACAATGATATACCAATATTAGTATAATTTAAAATATAAAAAAGCCAACTGCAATTTGCAATTGGCTTTTTTATGCATTTTTTGTTATTTTAAAACAATCCTCCTTTTTTTAAATTTTTGTAACCTTCGCCTACTTTATAACCATTATTATACACTTCCATTTTATAGTTACCTTTTGCAAAGTCAGAATTTTGTTTCCAATCGAAACTTATTGTTTGCCTTTGATTTTGTGTATAGTTTACTTCCAGTTTTTGAGTGTAAGGTTTTTCTTCGCCATTTTTTGTTTGAAATGTGCCAGAGCCTAATGCTTCTACATTAACTGGTGTACCATCGGGCGCTGTTAGGCAAACAAAAATTTGTTTTGTTCCAGATTCTGCAATTAAGTTTTCATCTAAATCAAAACTTATTCTTAATTTATCTACTTTTTTTGCAGTAGATGTTGTTTTTTCTCTGCCATTTCTTTTTTCATTTATACCTACTATGTTAAAATTTGATGCATGTAAGGTAGAGCCTGCTTTGATTACATCTTCTTTTTGTTTTATTACTTGGGTTGATGAATCATAATTTTTGCGAACCCTATCTCTTTCTTCTGTTACTGTTGCTTTTTCGGTAGTTAGTAGTTCGTTATCTTGTGTAAGTTTATTTTTTTGAGCTGTTAATTCGGCTACTTGGGTTTTGTATGTTTCAATATCGCCATTTAAAGATTGTATCAAACTTTTTGCTTGTGCTAGCTCTTCTTTAGTAGCATTTGCTTTGCTTAAAAGTTGTTGTATTTTTGTACGTTTTTCAGCAATTTCTCTATCTTTATTTGTAATTGTGCTATCTTTTTTAAAATTATCAGTTTTCAATACGTCGTATCGCATAGCTGCATCTTCTAATTCTTTTTGCAATTGCTCTTTTTCTAAAGCTGTGTTTGTGATTATATTATCTTGCTTATTTAATGCTTCTTTGGCATTATTTTTATCGTAAATAATATAACCCCAAGTACCTAATAAAGCCAACACCAATGCGCCTGTTAGTATATTTCTAATTCCTTTTTTTTGCGGTACTTTATTGTTTGTTGTTGCATCGGATTGAGGATAATTTTCGTAAGCCATAATTTGATTTTTTTTAAATTAATAAACTAAAATAATAAATGAAATAACTAATCATGATATTTATAATTAGCATAAGTACGAAAACTGTGCCAAAAATTAATAAAAGAAATGTTAAACCCATAAAAGTTTATAATTTTGAAGTATGAGTGTAGAAAAAATTATTGGTAATTGGAAGAAAAAAAACTTTAAAGCCGTTTATTGGTTAGAAGGAGAAGAAGATTATTATATAGATCAAGTAATAAATTATGCTGAACACAATATTTTAATGGAAGCTGAAGCAGAATTTAATTTAACCATATTTTATGGTAGAGATGCTGATTGGACTAGTGTTATAAATGCTTGTAGGCGTTATCCTATGTTTGCCGAAAGGCAAGTTGTAGTGCTAAAAGAAGCACAACACATGAAAGATATAGACAAATTGGAGAGTTATATTGCTACACCATTAGCTACAACAATATTAGTAGTAGGCTATAAAGCAAAAGGTGTAGATAAACGTACAAAATTGTACAAAATATTACAAACTAATGCTGAGGTTTTAACAACAAAAAAAATTGCTGAAGGTAAAATGCAAGAATGGATTATTGAACTTGCTAAAAACAAAGGGTTTACTATTTTGCCTAAATCGGCTTCATTATTGGAAGAGCATACTGGAAATGATTTGAGCAGAATTGCTAATGAAATAGATAAACTTGCAATAAACCTTACCAATAAAACAGTGATAGATGATGATGATATTGAAAAATATATAGGTATTAGTAAAGAATATAACGTATTTGAATTGCAAGCTGCAGTAGCTAAGAAAAACTTAGCTAAATGTATTAAGATAATAAATTATTTTGAAGCTAACCCCAAAGCTGCTGCTATACAAATGGTATTACCAGCTTTGTATGCATATTTTAGTAAAATTTATGCAGTTTACGGTATGAATGATAAAAGCGATAATGCTTTAAAGCCATTATTTTATTTTAACCCCATATCATTATCTCAAGCAAAAGACGCAATGAAAAATTATGGATATGCAGGTATAGAAAAATTATTATTATTACTACACCATTACGATCTTAAAAGCAAAGGTGTAGGCGATAATGGCACTAATGGAGCTTTGCTAATGAAAGAAATGGTTGTAAAAATAATGTTGTAAAATAATTATGGTAGCATCTTATAAACTGTGTAAGTAAATACTAATTTATCGTACCTCAAGAAGTTAATACTTGCTTTATTTATACTGCATTACTCACACTTTTATCTTGAAACAAAAATTAAAGACTCTCTTAATATGAAACCTCTATTAAGAGAGTCTTTAATTTCTTTTATTTTAAGCTTTTGCTTCTACAGTTTTATTTACATTAGCTGTCCACTCGGGGCTTATAGTACTTTTTTCTATTTTTATATAGCTGCCTGGGCTTGTTTCTAAAGATAAAGTACCATCATCGTTTACTTTATTAATAGTACCATGTATGCCAGCAATGGTTACAATTTTATCGCCTTTTTGCATATTGCTTATGAAAGCTTTTTGCTCTTTAGCTTTTTTAGCTTGTGGGCGTATCATAAAAAAATAAAATATCAAAATCATTCCTCCCATCATTACTGGTGTTGTCCAGCCTGGCGAACCTGCAGTAGCTTGTAGTAAAATACCTAATTCCATTTTGTTTGTTTTTGTAGCTTTGTAGCCTTTATTATAAAAAAAATTATTTGTTTTTTGCAACTACTTCGCCAGCTAGCATTAATTCCGGAAATGCAGGCTCGGCATTAGATGATACAGTTACATTTTTGTGTACTTGGCCAACTCTGCCAGCACTATTAAAACTTACTTTCAAAAATCCAGTATCGCCAGGTTGTATTGGTGCTTCGGGCTTTTCGGGCACTGTACAACCACAACTTGCATGAGCATCGCTAATGATAAGTGGTTTGCTACCAGTATTTACAAACCTATAATTGTAGGTTACTACTTCGCCATCAGTAGCTTTGCCAAAATTGTAAGCAGTATCATCTATTACCAATACTGTAGTTGGGTCTTTAATTTCTAGTTGTTTTGTGATTTTATTTGTATTTTGCTGAGCATCTTTTCGACGTACATCGCAACTTGCAAGTAAGAATAAGCTGGTAGCAATTAAAAATAATTCTTTCATTTTTTATCTTTTTCCTTTAAAACTTATTTTTTCTAATTTATTTTCCGATTCTAATTCTTTATGAATATTATCGAGTAAGCCATTTACAAACTGCCCACTTTGAGGTGTACTATAGGCTTTTGCTAAATCTATATATTCGTTAATGGTAACTTTTGTAGGTATGGTTTCAAAATATAAAAATTCGCTTACACCCATTTTTAGCAAAATTAAATCTAAAGATGCAATACGATCAGCTTCCCAGTTTTTTAATTTTGGCTTTATAAGTGCAAGTAAATGTGCATTTTTCTCTAAAACTGTACTCATTAATATTTTGGCAAAATCTCTTTTTTCTATACTCAAAAAATCATTTAAGTTTTGCTGACCAGGTTTGTTTAAGTAAGCTAAAATTAAAGAATGCATCATTTCACCATCATCATCCCAGTTTATAAAATGCTCTTCAATATGATTTGTAAAATCTTCGTTTGGCAATAATAAATTAGTGAAAATAAATTCCAGTATTTTTTTTTCTGCTTTTTTATCTCTCGATTGTACTTCTAAATATTCCTTATACTCTAAAGTATTTTCTAAATTGCGAAAGGTTTTCTTTAATAATTCTTTGTCAATTTTATGCTCGGCATTCATTTCTTTTAATGTAGCTTTAAAAGAAATATCATCTACAATTTTCCAAAGAACTTCATTGCCAGCAATTTTGGTATTTGTAGCTAAATCTTGTGCAGTTGGTAGGTTTTTACTTGCTTTATTATTAGCATCTGTTTCGGCATACCGAGCCGTTTCGGTAATAAAATATATTAAGTAAGCAAATAAAAATTTGCTTTGTTCAATTTTTTTTGCAAGTATTGAATTTGGCTCTCCAACTTTTTCTCCACCTGCCATACTTTCTATGGCATATAAAGTTTGCATTACTTTTATTCTAATATTTCTTCTACTTAGCATCGTCTATTTAACCCATTAATTGAGGTGCAAAATTAGGGAATTTGTTTAATGAGTTGTAAATAATATAAGATATAGATTAAATTATAATCAAAATTTGATAACAAATCGATTTTTTTGATATAAATAACTTGTTTAAAAATTTTAAATTTTTATTTCAGATCTTAGTAAGTTTTTATTAATACTTTTTAAATCAAAAAAATACTTATTTTGCAATAGCAATTTTTACTTTTTTGCCTTTTATTTTTTCGTTTTTTGCTAACTCCACTACATTACCTATTTTCGATTTTCGTATTGCAGCAAAAGCGGTGAAATCTTTTACATCTATTAATCCAATTTCATCTTTTTTTAGTTGGCATATATGCGATAAAAAGCCTACAATATCCATTTTATTTATCTTGTCTTTTTTACCTGCATCAATAAATAAAGTACTCCATTTTGGTTTTTCGGGTAATTCTAATTTTTCGGGCAAATTAAATTCGGCAGCATTGGCTGTAATGTAGGCTGGCAAACGTTCTTCGCTACTCCATATAACATATACATTGCCTGTAGCATGCATACGAGCTGTACGCCCATTGCGATGTGTAAATTCGGCTTCGGAGTGGGGTAGGTGGTAATGTATAATGTTTCTTATATCGGCAATATCTAACCCACGGCTTGCAAGGTCTGTAGTTACCAATATATCCGATGTGGTGTTTCTAAATTTTGTAAGTGCAACTTCTCTATCGAGCTGCTCCATACCGCCATGGTAAAAAACATTTATTATGCCTTGCTCTGCCAAAAATTGGCTTGTACGCTCTACAGAATCTCTATGATTGCAAAATACAATGGTAGAAGTATTATTGCAGTAACAAATTAGTTGCAATAAGGTTTGCAATTTATCTTTATCATCGCTAAGCAACGTATTTATGCGCAAGTTTTCGTTTGGTAAATCTTCGGTATCTTTTACATAATTTAATGTTTCGTAATTATTCATTTTTACAAATGCTGGTATTTCTACCGCATTTGTAGCCGATGTTAGCATACGTTTTTCTACAGCTGGTAATGAGCCCAAAATAAATTGCATTTCTTCTAAAAAGCCAAGTTCGAGGCTTTTATCAAACTCATCTAAAACCAAAAATTTAATATCTTTTGTACTAAAGTTATTTCTACGAATATGATCGGCCATACGCCCAGCTGTACCAATAATAATGGCTGGTGGTTGTACCAAATTATTTTCTTCAATTTCTCTTTTATGACCACCATAACAAGCTGTAATTTTGAACCCAGTTTGCATTTGTTTTAAAACCGATTCTATTTGCAAAGCCAACTCACGGCTTGGTACCATTATTAAAGCTTGCACGTTTTTATTATCGGAATCTAACGAATTTAAAACTGGCAATAAAAATGCCAACGTTTTACCTGAACCTGTAGCCGATAAAAGCAAAATTTCATTATTTTTTTCGATAGAACTTATTGTAGAAATTTGCATTTCGTTTAGTTCTTTTATTTTTAATTTATCTAAATATTGCTGTATATTATTGGGAGTAATGTTCATATTACAAAGATAGTATTTATACATCACTTTAATTATAGTGTGTTTTTAATATATTGATTTTCAATTAATTTAAAAAATATTTATATCCTATAATTAATATTATGTTAAATAGATATTTCAAAAAAAAGAATCAATGTACCGTTACATTGATTCTTAAATTTTATTTTATTACTTTTTGTAACTTATACTCCAAAGCCGAACCTCTTAAGTTTTTTCCTATTAAATTACCTTGTGGATCTAATAAAAAATTTTGTGGAATACTTTGTATGCCAAATTGTTGGGCTACTGCATTACTCCAAAATTTAAGATCGCTGAGTTGTGTCCAGTTTAGTCCGTCAGCAGCAATTGCATCAATCCATTTTTGTTTATCTCTATCTAAAGAAATACCAAGTACTGTAAAATTTTTATTTTTATAGGCTTCAAAGGTTCTTACAACATTTGGATTTTCGGCACGGCATGGTCCACACCAACTTGCCCAAAAATCTACCAATACATATTTTCCTTTAAATGAGGATAATGAAATTTCATTACCACTTGTATCGGCTTGCGAAAAATTGGCTAATGGTTTTCCGTATCCAGCATTTTTATTTTCAGTAATTTTTTGTGCAATGTACTTCCCTATTGGCGAAGCCTTAATAGACTCATCTAGTAAATTGTATAGCTCTTCTTGCTTTGCAAAATCGTCGGTAATTTGATTGTGCCTATAAACTGCTAATGGAGATATAAAAGATGATTTGTGAGTTTGCACAAATTTTTCAATAACTGCAGCTGCTTCCTCCAAAAAATTAACATCAAATCTTCCTTTGCCATTAAATAAATCTTGAAATTTTGTGGTAGCTGTATTAAATGCAGCAAAATCATTGTGCGAAGCCGAACCCGTAATTGTTGCTTTTTCCAATACGCTATTTTGTGCATTTACAGTTACATTACTATTATCTAAAAATATAGTTATGTATGGAGCTTGGCCATTTACACCTATTACTTTAAAATCAGGAGATTCTAATTTTCCTTTAAAACTAAATTTACCATTTGTTGTGTTTGCTATTTGCTCCTCGGCACCTGTACTACCATTTAGCATTTTTAATATTGTGCCATTTGGCAAGCCTACAATTGTACCATTAATTAAATAACCAGCTAACGATTTTGCTTTTGTAGTTACGATGCTTTTTTTTGCAACAATTATTGGCTTTTTTTTATTTTTAACTTGTGCTAATGATAAAAATGGTATAAGGGTTAAAAGAAGAAAATATTTTTTCATTAATATATTTTTGAAAATGTAATTTAGTTTATAAAAATAAAATGTACGTATAAAATTACCGAATAGTTTTTATAAAAGAATTTGTAGCTTCTTCAATGTTACTATTTTTTGCTAGAGCTTTTATATATGCGCTACCAATAATTGCACCAGCAGCATATTTGCAAGCATTATTAAATGTTTTTTTATTGCTGATTCCAAAACCAATCATTAAATTATTTTTTAATTTTAAGGAAGATATTTTTTCAAAATATTCTTTTTTATTTTCTCCCAAATTGGTGCTGCCAGTTGTGGTTGATGATGATACTGCATATATAAAACCCGTGCTTTGATTATCTGCTTCCAATATTCTTTTGGTAGATGTTTGTGGAGTTATTAGATTAATAAATGATAAATTATTTTGTAGAAAATATTTTTTATACAAATTTTCATACTCATACATAGGTAAATCTGGTAAAATAATACCCGAAACCCCAGCTGTTGCTGCATGAGTACAAAACTTTTCAATTCCATATTGCAATACCGGATTAAGGTAACCCATTAAAATAATAGGCACTTTTATTTTTTTTATGGCAGAATTTAATTGTTTAAATAACAATTCAATGGTCATACCATTATTTAAGGCAACCATGTTACTAGCTTGTATTACATCACCATCAGCAATTGGGTCGCTATATGGCATTCCCACTTCTACCATATCTACTCCATTTTTTTGAAGCGATAAAATTACTTCAATGGTACTTTCTTTTTTTGGAAAACCTGCAGTACAATAAATGTTGAGTAAATTTTTATTTTCCGTTTGAAACAGTTGTATTAGTTTATTATTCATTAATTTTTTGTTATACGTTTTGTTTCACACTAAGTTGCAAAGATTAAAAAATACCAAAAGTAAATTTAACTATTCTTTAGTCTCCTCTATCCTATCACAACTAACTTCCCTACAAATATTTCATGTAAGTGTTCAAATCTTTATCTCCTCTCCCACTCAAATTTACGACTACAATGTCGTTCTTTTTAAAGTTCAGTTTACTTAATGCTGCTAATGCATGTGCCGATTCTAATGCAGGAATTATACCTTCCGATTTTGATAAATTAAAAGCTGCATTTAACGCTTCTTTATCGGTTATTGCGATAAAACTTGCTCTTTTTGTTTTAAATAAATTGGCATGCATTGGGCCAATGCCTGGGTAATCTAATCCTGCCGAAATACTGTGTGGTTCTACAACTTGCCCATCTTTTGTTTGCATTAGCAAACTTTTGCTGCCATGCAATATGCCAGTAGTACCAAGTAAAGTTGTAGCGGCACTAAAGCCCGTATTTACACCACAGCCAGCTGCCTCTACTGCAATTAACTTCACTTTTTTTTCTTCTAAAAAATGATAAAAAGCACCAGCTGCATTACTTCCACCACCTACACATGCAATTACATGGGTTGGCAATTGGCTACCAGTTTTTTTAAATAATTGTACTTTTATTTCTTTGCTAATTACACTTTGAAATTTTGCAACCATATCTGGGTATGGGTGTGGACCTACAACACTGCCAATAATATAATGAGTATCTATTGGGTTATTTATCCAATCTCTAATTGCTTCGTTGGTAGCATCTTTTAGGGTTTTACTTCCGCTAGTTGCTGGTATTACTTTTGCGCCAAGCATTTTCATTCGAGCTACATTTGGTGCTTGCCTTTCAATATCTTTTTCGCCCATATATACTACACACTCCAACCCTTTTAGTGCACATACTGTAGCAGTGGCAACACCATGTTGGCCTGCACCAGTTTCGGCAATAATTCTTTTTTTACCTAAAGCTAAGGCAACCAACACTTGCCCAATAGTATTATTTACTTTATGTGCCCCAGTATGGCACAAATCTTCTCTTTTTAAATAAATATTTGTATTATATTGTTTACTTAAATTTTCGGCAAAATATAAAGCTGTAGGCCTACCAGCGAAGTCTTTTAAAAGTAAATCAAACTCTTGTTTAAATTTTTTTGTGGATGAAATTTTTAAATAATTTTGCCTTAAGTTTTCAATATTGTCGTAAAGCATTTCTGGTATAAATGCACCACCAAATTCTCCATAATAACCATGGCTGTTTGGCTCAGAAAATATTTGTAAACTATTTTTTTTCAATTTTTTATTTTTAATTTAAAAAACTCAGTATCTACCTGCATAATAGGAAAGTTGCTAGGTAGTAAAGATTTTTCAATTTTTTGAAACCCATTTTTTATATAAAATTTTTTTGCAGCGTATAATTGCTCTACTGTACCTAAATATATCTCTTTAATGTTTTTATGCAAACACCAATTTATTAAGTAATTTAATAATAATTGCCCAGTAAGTTTTTCTTTGCCTCTATAATCTGCATGTACAAACATTTTTCTTAAAGCACCTTGCCCATTACCAATATCTATTAATGCAATGGTGCCAATTAGTTTATCATTGTCGGTTGCCAGCCAAAAACCTCCATTTTTCTTTAAATAAAATGCTTCTATATCTAATAAATCTTGTTGTTCTTTTAGAGTAATTGGTACTTTAAATTCATTATTTTGTATATCTAAAATTAATGAAACAATATCTTCTTTGTATTTTTCCGAATAAGGTTGTATTTGCATTATCTTTTATTTCATATCCTTTAAAAATTTCAATACCAATGCCATATCTTTTATACCTGGTTCTTTTTCAAATAAACTATTTATATCTACTCCAAAAAAATCGGGGTGTTTAAATTTCTTTAAAATTGTAACATCATCAGGTGAAATACCGCCACTCAAAAAAAATGGTTTTTCTATTTTAGAATCTGTAATTTTTTTCCAATCAAATTTTTTACCAGTACCACCATTTTTATTTTTTTCGTTTGTGTCAAATAAATAATAATCACAAACATCATCATAAGGTGCAACTAATTTATCAATAGATACCGTATCTTTTCCTATTTTAAATACTTTTATAACCTCTGTATCTTCTGATAATTCTTTACACAAAGCTGGAGTTTCGTTGCCATGAAGTTGTACCATATCTAATTCAAATTTTTCTACCATTTCCATTATATCCTCATATTCTTCATCTACAAAAATGCCTACTTTTTTTATATCTAAATCCATTTCAGTTAGGTCTTCGTTTGCCATTTTATCACCTGCATACCTTACCGAATTTTTATCGAAAATAAAACCTGCAAATGCTACATTTAATCCTTCTAATTGTTCTAATTGTTTTTTGGTTGTTAAACCACACACTTTAATATTCATGTTTCTATATATTTTTAACAAAGTTATCAAAAGCTAACACAGTATTGCTTTCTTTCATAAAGTTTTCGCCAATTAAAAACCCTTTGAATCCTGCATTTTTAAAAGTTTTTAATATTTCTGTAGAATTTATTCCACTTTCGGCAATTTTTATTTTGCTGTTAGGTATTAATTTACTCATTTCAATTGATGCATTTATATCTACAGTAAAATCTTTTAAATTTCTATTATTTACTCCTATTAATATTGTATCATCACATATATGATTTAGCTCTGTTTCGTTGTGCAATTCTAACAATACCTCTAACCCTAAAGAAACAGCATAAGATGCTAGTAACTTCACATCATTCTTACTTAGGCAAGCTGCAATTAGCAAAATCACATCAGCTCCCATTGATTTTGCTTCGGCAATTTGGTATTTATCAATAATAAAATCTTTTCGTAAAATTGGTATTTTATTTGCACTTGCAGCAATTAAATCTTTTGTGCTACCACCAAAAAAAGTGTTATCTGTTAGTACCGAAAGCCCAGCAGCTCCTAAGCTTGCGTATCCTTTTGTAATTTCTGTAACATCAGCAAATTCATTTATAAACCCTTTACTAGGCGATTTTCTTTTAAACTCTGCAATAATACCAGTAGTGGTTTCTTTGCTTAAACTGCTTATTAAGGAAAAACAAGTTTTATTAAAATTGATAGTATTTTTTAATTCCGATTCAGAAATTATTTTTTTTCTTTCTACAACTTCAATTTTTTTATGAGCTATTATTGTATCTAAAATATTCATTTAACCTAATAATTTTTTAAGTGATGTATATGCTTTTCCACTTTCTAAACTTGCTACACAATGTTGCAAACAAGTTTCGTAATCATCGTATTTTTGGGTAGTATGTAGTGCCATAGCAGCATTTGCAAGTACTACAGCATTTTGCGACCAAGTGCCCTCCCCTTTTAGTATGGTAGTAAAAATGGTAGCAGCTTCGCTAGGCGAATTTCCTCCAAAAATATCTTCAGGCATTACAGCTCTTTTTCCTAAAAAATACGGAGTATATATTTTTTCTCCATTTGAGGTTATAATTTTAGTATCGGTTGTTAAACTTATTTCATCGTAACCATCTAAACTATTTACAATTGCATATTTTATTTTATCTTTTTGTAATAAATAATTATACAACCTTGCTGTTTCGGCATTGCATACACCAAGCATACGATAAGTAGGATTTGCAGGGTTTACAAGTGGCCCCATAATATTAAAAAGAGTACGTACAGCAAGTTGTTTTCGGATATGGCTAACGGCTTTTAATGCTGGGTGAAAAAGTGGGGCATGTAAAAAAGTAATATTTGCTTCATCTAATTCTTTTTGTAAAGTTTCGTTATTATTTTTAAAAGTATAACCCAATTGTTGCAATACATCGCTTGACCCTGTAATAGAGGTAGATGCATAATTGCCATGCTTTGCCACTTTATTACCTGTACCTGCTACAATAAAGCTAGCAATGGTAGAAATGTTAAATGTATTTTTGCCATCTCCTCCTGTTCCTACAATATCAATCACATCTTCGTAAAATTTTATAGGCAAAGCCATTTGCAACAAAGCATCTCTAAAACCTTGCAACTCACCAATGGTAATGGTTCGCATTAAAAATACAGTAATAAAAGATGCTATTTCAGCATCGGTAAAAATACTCTTACCAATTTGTAGCATAACTTCTTTAGCTTGCTCTGTGGTTAAGCTTTTATATTCAAAAAGTAAGTTTAGTATTTTTTTCATTTATTTATTTTCTCACAAGTTAGTTTCACATAAAGAAACAAAGATGTAAAAGTGCACAAAGGATTTTTAAAAGATATTTTTTTGCAAACTGCCAACTGACATCAGCTAACTTTTTCTCAACCAATTGCTTAAAATTGTTTCTCCATTTGGTGTAAGCACACTTTCGGGATGAAATTGTACACTCTGCAAATCGTATGTCTTATGTTGCATAGCCATTATTAAGTTATTTTCGTCTACAGCAGTTATCTCAAAATTTTTCGGCAAAGTTTTTTCATTTACAACCCAGCTATGGTATCTGCCAGCCGAAAATATGTTTTCTAACCCTTCAAATAAATAGGATTGGTGCTTTGTTTTAATAATATTAGTAGCCACACCATGAAATACTGTATCTAAATTAAGAATATTACCATCAAATGCCTGTGCTATTGCCTGATGCCCCAAACATACTCCTAATATAGATTTTGAGGCAGCGTACATTTTTATTAGTGGAATTAATAGACCAGCTTCTTCGGGTATTCCTGGCCCAGGCGATAAAATTATTTTATCGTATTTAACAATATCTTCTAACGGTATTTTATCATTTCTAAATACATCTGGTTTTACATCTGTAATTTTTTCTACTAGATGCACCAAATTATATGTAAACGAATCGTAGTTATCAAATACAAGTATTTTTAAATTATTTTTCAAAAAAAATAGTGTTAATGTATTGATTAATTTAATATCACTTATAAAAATCTTTACTAAATATAAAATTTTAATCATCTAATTTCAACACAGCCAAAAATGCTTCTTGCGGTACTTCCACATTTCCTATTTGCCTCATACGCTTTTTACCTTCTTTTTGCTTATCTAATAATTTGCGTTTTCTGCTAATATCACCGCCATAGCATTTTGCAGTTACATCTTTGCGCATGGCACTTATATTTTCTCTGGCTATAATTTTAGCACCAATAGCAGCTTGTATTGCTACCTGAAACTGCTGTTTATCCAACAAGGTTTTTAGTTTTTCGCAAAGTTTTCTGCCAAATTCAGCCGAGCGGCTTCTATGTATCAAAGCACTTAAAGCATCTACTTTTTCATTGTTTAGCAAAATATCCATTCGTACAATATCAGCATCTCTAAAACCAATAGGATGGTAATCGAACGATGCATAACCTCTAGTTTGCGATTTTAATTTATCGTAAAAATCAAAAACAATTTCGGTTAATGGCATTTCAAACACAAGCTCTACCCTAGTTGGCGATAAATAGCCTTGCGAAATAAGCATGCCTCTTTTGCTTATACAAAGTGTCATTATATTACCAATATAATCTGGCTTGGTTATAATTTGAGCTTTTATATATGGCTCTTCTATTTTATCGGTACGTGTAGGGTCGGGTAATGTAGCAGGGTTGTGTACATGTATTACTTCGCCTTTGTTGGTATGGGCTATAAAACTTACATTGGGCACAGTTGTTATTACCGTTTGGTTAAATTCTCTTTCTAGTCGTTCTTGTATTATCTCCATGTGTAGTAGTCCTAAAAAACCACACCTAAATCCAAAACCCAATGCCTGAGAGGTTTCTAACTCAAATGTAAGCGATGCATCGTTTAGTTGCAACTTTTCCATACAATCTCTAAGCTCCTCAAACTTATCGGTATCTACCGGAAAAATACCAGCAAAAACCATCGATTTTACATCTTCAAAACCATCTATTCTGTTCAAAGTTGGGTTAGCTACACTGGTAAGCGTATCTCCTACTTTTACTTCTTTGGCATTTTTAATACCAGTAATAATATAGCCCACATCGCCACAAAAAACTTCATCTTTCTTCTCCATTCCAAGTTTCAAAATACCAACTTCATCGGCATGGTATGTTTGGTCTGTGCTAAAAAATTTAACCTTCTCCCCTTTTTTTATACTGCCTGCAAAAATACGGTAGTAAACAATTATACCTCTAAAACTATTAAAAACACTATCAAAAATTAGTGCTTGCAATGGTGCATTAGGTTCGCCTTTTGGTGCCGGAATGCGGGTAACAATAGCTGCAAAAACATCATCAATACCAATACCAGTTTTACCACTAGCAAGTACAATATCTTCAGCCTTACAGCCAATCAATTCTATAATCTCATCTGTCACTTCGGGTATCATGGCACCATCCATATCTACCTTATTTATAACTGGTATTATTTCCAAATTGTTTTCTATAGCCAAATACAAATTGCTAATAGTTTGTGCTTGTATGCCTTGCGTAGCATCTACCAGTAGTAGTACACCCTCGCATGCAGCAAGTGCACGACTTACCTCATAACTAAAATCCACATGGCCAGGAGTATCTATCAAATTAAGTACATAATCTTCGCCTTTGTATGGGTAGTTTATTTGAATAGCATGGCTTTTAATGGTAATACCTTTTTCTCTTTCCAAATCCATATCATCAAGCACTTGCGCTTGCATATCTCTTTCGCCAATGGTATTGGTACTTTGTATAAGCCTATCGGCAAGTGTACTTTTGCCATGATCTATGTGTGCAATAATGCAAAAATTTCTAATATTCTTCATGTAAACGCTTTACCTCTTTTTTGAGAGTGCAAAATTAGCGAATTTTAGCGAAGGTAACATAGGCAATTTTACACAAGAGTAGCCTTTGCAAACAATGATTATAACTTTTTTTGGGAGCATGAGCCCTAGAAACGAATCAGCATTTAAATTATATCACACTTTAATAGAAAATAGTACAGTTACTAAATTTATAGGATGGCCAATACCTGCTCATAATGCTACTGACCCTATTACTCAAATGGAAAGAGATAAGCTTTGGTTAAATTGGATGAATACATATTTGAAATAAAAGTTAAATAGTTGTACCTCAAAAAATTGCTTTAACGATTTTTTGGTATTATACAAAAAAAAGGTTTGCACTTTTAACTATGCAAACCTTTATAATAGTTTAATATTAAAATTTACATTGTAAACCCATTTGGTATTGTAGCACCCTTTTTTATTACAATAATTCCATCTTTCACTACCAATAAGCCATAGTCATCATCTTTTAAATGAGACCCTCCTTTTAGGTTTACATTATTGCCAATTCTGCTATCTTTATCTACAATTATTTTTTCTAAATTGCAGTTATCACCAATACCAATTTTAGGAATCCCCTTTTCATAATTTTCGGCAATTTCATCAATGGTTTCATAAAAATCGCTACCCATTACATAGCAACTTTCTAATACAGTACCAGCTCCTACTCTACTTCTTATACCAATTACAGAGTTAGAAATTGATTTTGCATGTATTATACAACCTTCGGCAAACAAAGATTTTGATACCGTAGTACCGCTAATTTTAGCAGGCGGTAGCATACGAGCACGGGTATATACCATCTGCGAATTGTCGAACAAATTAAAAGGCGGAATATCCATTGTAAGAGCCAAGTTGGCTTCAAAAAAAGAATAAATATTTCCAATATCTGTCCAATAACCGCCGTACTGGTAACTAATAACTTTGTACTTACTTATAGCACCTGGTATTATTTCTTTTCCAAAATCGGTAGCATCTTTTTTCTCATTTTCTAATAAATCAAACAATAGTTTTTTATTGAAAATATAAATACCCATAGATGCTAAATAATTTCTATTGCTTGCTTGCATTTCGGCACCTGTATCGCTTACCCAATTAGGCAATAACTCTGCTGCAGGTTTTTCTATAAATGAAGTAATGGTATTATTAGCATCAGTTTTTAATAATCCAAATTCCGAAGCTTCCCTAGCTTCTACTGGTATGGTAGCAATAGTAATTTCGGCTCCAGCATTTTTATGATTATCTATCATTGCTGCCAAATCCATTTGGTAAAGTTGGTCGCCACTTAAAATAAGTACATACTCAAAATCATTTTTTTCAATATGTTTCAAAGATTGCCTTACAGCATCTGCAGTACCCTGAAACCACCCAAGACTATCGGGTGTTTGCTCTGCAGCTAAAATATCTACAAAGCCATTACTAAAACCACTAAATTGATACGTATTTTTTATATGCTTATTAAGTGATGCTGAGTTGTACTGTGTAAGTACAAACATTCGGTTAATATTACTATTTATACAATTAGAAATTGGAATATCTACTAATCGGTATTTTCCAGCAATAGGCACTGCTGGCTTGCTTCTTGTGGCCGTAAGTGGAAACAATCTACTCCCTGCTCCGCCTCCTAAAATAACGGCTACTACTTGTTTGCTTGTCATATTTTATGGTTTTTATATTATACTTGTATAAAGATTTAAGTATTGTTGTGCACTTGCTATCCAGCTATTATCTATAAGCATCATGCGTTTTCTAATTTCTTTCATTTTGTTGTTATTATTAAATAGTTCAATAGCTCTTTGAATTGAAATATCAATATCATTTAAAGTGGCATAATTAAAACATAATCCATAGCCATTTTTTTCATCAATATCTTTTACAGTATCTTTTAAACCACCTGTTCGTCTTACAATAGGCACAGTACCGTATCGCATGGCATAAAGCTGGTTTAATCCACAAGGCTCAACCCTGCTAGGCATTAGCAAAAAATCGGCACCAGCATACATTAAATGACTTAGCTTTTCGTTATAAGTTATTTGAGTATTGTAATATCCTACAAAACTACTCTGCATATTCATGAGTGCATTTTCTACTACTGTATCACCACTTCCAAGTATCAAAAAATTCAATTCTCCCTCATATAAAGTTAATGCACTACGTATAGCTTCTGGTAATAAATCGGCAGCTTTTTCACCTACCAATCTGCCAATAAATATAAATAATGGCAGTTCTTTTTTCAATCCAAAGTCATCGCATAGTTTTTTCTTATTTAGTGCTTTTCCTTCGGTATAGTCTATTACCGAAAAATTATCCAAGATATAGGTGTCTTTTTCGGGGTTCCAAACTATATAATCAATACCATTTATAATTCCACTGCATTTGGCATATTCTTGTTTAAATAAATTTTCTAACCCGTTTGCTTCTTCCATTAACTCTTGCATATAACCAGGGCTTACCGTATTTACCTTACCTGCACATTTTATACCACATGCCAATGGGTTTACAATATTATCCCAATCAAGCAATCCCCAAAGCCAAGTATTCCAAGCAGGTAAGTATGCTGCTTTTTCCCAAGCCATCCAACCTTGGTATTGTGCATTATGTATGGTAAGTAAAGTAGCGGTATTTTTTAGTTTATTATACGCAAAACAATGTTGCATCATAAATGGAATAAGTGCTGCATGATGGTCGTGTACATGTACTACATTTGGTAAATGTTCCCATTTATTTATCCATTCCAATACAGCTATTTGAAAGGCGCAAAACCTTTCGGTATCATCGTCATATCCATAAACTTTTTCTCTATCTAATAATCCATTAATATCTACACAATATAAATCAAACCCTAATTTATTTTTAGACTCTTTAATTATAGTAAATTCAAAATTCATTTTCTCCATAGCAAAATTTCCCTTGTGCACCACTTCCCACTCGTTTTCGTACAAAAATTTTGTACGATACATAGGCACAACAACTTTAGCAATATGCCCTTGCTGCTGTTGGTATTTAGGCAAGGCGCCTACAACATCAGCTAAGCCACCAACTTTAGCCATTGGGTAACACTCTGCACTTACATGAATTATTTCCATAGTTAATTTTCTAATATTTTTTGTCAATTTATGAAGTAATTTTTAAAACAAATAATTTCTTTTGATATACCATAAAACATTTATATTTTATTAATGTTTACAAATTATTTTTTTGTTAATAATATTTTAACCTATTTTGAGCATCTAAAACTATACTTTATATGCATACACAACAAGATGACAATTTAAATGTAAACCAAACAAAACTTGTGCCCACAAATTATGGTGCATTAGGTACATTGGTAACCGTATTCTTTTTTTGGGGATTTATTGCAGCTGGCAACAGTGTTTTTATTCCTTTTTGTAAAAACTATTTTCACTTAGATCAATTTCAAAGTCAATTAGTAGATTTTGCATTTTACTTAGCATACTATATTGGAGCATTGCTGCTATTTGTTTATGGAACACTTGCAGGTAAAGATTTAGTTGGTAGTTGGGGATTTAAGAAAAGTATCGTTTATGGTTTACTATTTTCTGCAATTGGTGCAGTTGTTATGATTTTAGCAGTAAACGGACAAACTTTCCCTGGAATGTTAATGGGACTATTTATTGTTGCCTTAGGTTTTTCGCTACAACAAACTAGTGCGCAACCTTTTGCAATTGCTTTAGGCGATCCGTCTACAGGCAATACAAGAGTAAATTTAGGAGGTGCTATAAATTCTTTGGGTACCACAATCGGTCCGCTAGTTGTTGCAATTGCATTATTTGGTTCAGCTGCTAGTGTTTGTGATGATGAAATAAACAAATTACCATTAATTAAAGTAATTGTATTATATACTTGTGTAGGGATTTTATTTATTGCTGCCGCCGCTTTATTTGCTTTTTCAAAAAAAGTACCTTCTGGTATAACAACTGAAAAACCAGAAAAAGCAATGAAAGCTCTAAAAAGTTTATTAATAATGACTGGTTTACTGATTTTAGCTTTTGTACCTGTTTTTTCAAGTTATCAAGGAGACCATATTGACAAAGTGGAGGCAATAAAACAAACTTATAGCAATCAAAGTAAACAAATAACTGCAATTGAATGTTCATTAAATGGGAAATCAAAAGAACAAAAAGATTCCGCTTATGCACAAATTCAAACAATTAAAGAATCTTACAAAACTCAATCTGATGAAATTGGAAATATAATGAAACCAATTGAAAAAACAAGATTGATGTGGCTTTTATTAGCCCTTGCATTAGTTGGAATTGGGCTACCAATATTAAATACAATTGCACAAAAGCAAAAAGAAGGATGGGGTGCAATGCAATATCCTCAATTAGTCTTAGGTATGCTAGCAATTTTTGTTTATGTTGGTGTAGAAGTTGCAATTGGTAGTAATTTGGGAGAACTATTGAAACAAAAAGAGTTTGGAGGTTATCGTTCTTCGGAAATCGCACCATTTATAGCTATGTATTGGGGTAGCTTGATGATAGGAAGATGGACAGGATCGGTTGCAGCTTTTAATTTTTCAGATAGTACTAAAAACATTTTGAAATTAATTGCACCATTTATAGCTTTTGGAATTGTCATGTTATTTACCTCTTTAGCTGGGCATAACATAGCCCCATTATACTGGTATATTTTGTGTGTTGCAGTTCAAATGGCAGCTGCTTATTTAAGTAAAGATAGACCAGCTACTACTTTATTATTTTTTGGTATAATGGGAGTTGTAGCAATGCTTATTGGATTATTTAGTACTGGTACTGTTGCGATTTATGCATTTTTAAGTGGCGGATTAGCATGTTCTATTATGTGGCCATCAATTTTCACTTTATCAATTGCAGGCTTAGGGAAATATACCACTCAAGGCTCTGCATTTTTAATAATGATGATTTTAGGTGGTGGTATTATACCTCCAATTCAAGGCAAGTTATCCGATATTGTTGGGATACATAACTCATTTTTTGTACCAGTTCTTTGTTTTGTTTACTTGGCAGTATTTGCCATTTTAGTAAAAGGCATACTTAGCAAACAAGGAATTAATTACGACGAAACAAGCGATAAAGTTGCGCATTAAATCAAAATCATTTAAGCAAAAAAACATGATAGACGTTTCTAAAGACCATGCTATTGGCATTGATATTGGAGGTACAAATACTAAATACGGAATAGTAAATCATAGAGGTCAGATTATTTTTGAGGGATCGATGAAAACAGACATACATGAAAATGTAGCCGATTTTATTGATGCACTTTATAATACTTTGAAACCCGAAATTGATAAATTTAAAGATATAAATATTGTTGGGATTGGTGTGGGTGCACCAAATGGAAATTTTTATACTGGCAATATAGAATATGCACCAAATCTTAAATGGGTAGGTGTAGTACCATTAGCTAAATTAATTTCCGAAAAATTTGGTATTCCTGCAAAGCTTACTAATGATGCCAACGCAGCTGCTATTGGCGAAATGATGTATGGTGCAGCAAGAGGCATGAAAGATTTTATAATGATAACCTTAGGTACTGGTGTTGGTAGTGGCATTGTTGCCAATGGCGAACTAATACTTGGGCATGATGGTTTTGCTGGCGAACTTGGTCATACTATTGTAGTTCCTGGTGGGCGTAAACATACTAAAACAGGTGCACTTGGATCATTAGAAGCTTATGCAAGTGCAACTGGAGTTACAATTACTGCTAAAGAATATTTAACTGGTACCGATGAAGCTAGTGTTTTGAGAGAAACTCCTTTGGAAGAATTGGATAGCAAACTTGTATTTGATGCAGCCATTGCTGGAGACATTTTATCAAAAAGGGTATTTGCAACCACCGGCGATATACTTGGCATGGCATTAGCCAATTTTGTAATGTTTTCGTCGCCACAAGCAATTATATTATTTGGTGGTCTTACAAAAGCTGGCGATATCTTAATGAAGCCAATTAAAGAAAGTATGGAGCGTAATTTACTTCCTATATTTAGAGATAAAGTACAACTAATTTTTAGTGAATTGAAAGAAAGCGATTCGGCTATACTTGGCGCTAGTGCTTTGGTATGGGACAGATAATGTAATATATAAATTGTAAATAAAAGCCTCCAAAATTGGAGGCTTTTATTTTTAGTTAAAACTTATTTTTTTTAATTTTTTCCTGTTCAAAATCATAAATATAAATGATATATCTACATACAAAAAAACATTTTAAAAATTAACTTCGCCCAACAAATTTTAAAAATATGATTCATCCTTTTATATACGAAACAGCAAGCGAAGCGCTATCAATTATTAAAAGTAATATGAGAGTTTTTGTACATGGTGGTATTTGTACACCCAATTACTTATTACATGCTTTAGCAAAAGAAAGCCACCGATTAGGCAATGTAGAAATTGTATCCATAACACTAAAAGGTGAAATAGAAATAGAAAAATTTCAATACAAAGATTCATTTCATATAAATTCGTTATTTGTATCAAATCCTATTCGAGCAGCAGTTGCAGAAGGAAGAGCAGATTTTATACCCGTTTTTTTAAGTGATATACCCGATTTATTTAAACAAAATATTTTAGAATTAGATGTTGCCATTGTACAGGTGTCTCCTCCAGATAAACATGGATATTGTTCGTTAGGGTTATCAGTAGATATTGCTAGAGCTGCTGTAGATAATGCAAAAAAAATAATAGCATTAGTAAACCCCAATATGCCTCGCACACATGGCGATGGTATGATACATACCGATAGGTTTGCAAAAATGGTTTTGCATGAAGAAAATTTGATTGAAGAAAGCTATGCTAATAAAATTGGCGAAACAGAGATAATAATTGGACAAAATATTGCCAACTTAATTGATGATGGTAGTACTTTGCAAATGGGTATTGGCACTATACCAGATGCTGTTTTAAAATTTTTGACTAATCATAAAAACTTAGGTGTACATACCGAAATGTTAAGTGATGGTATTATACAATTGGTAGAAGATGATATAATAAACAATAAATGTAAAGCTATTCATCCAAACAAAAGTGTAACTTCTTTTGCTATTGGTAGCAAAAAATTATACGACTATGTAAATGATAATCCATCATTTGCTTTTTTAGATATAGATTACGTAAATGACCCACATGTAATACGCCGAAACCCAAAAGTAATTGCAATTAATAGCGCAATAGAAGTAGATTTAACTGGCCAAGTATGTGCAGATAGTATTGGCGACATGCAATATAGTGGCATTGGTGGTCAATTAGACTTTATGCGTGGGGCAGCTTTGAGTAATGGTGGAAAACCAATTATTGCTCTTAATAGCAGAACAAATAAAGGTATTCCTAGAATAGTGCCTCATTTAAAAGAAGGCGCAGGTGTAGTAACTACAAGAGGACATGTACATTATGTTGTTACAGAATATGGTGTAGCTTTTTTATTCGGAAAAAATTTAAGACAAAGGGCCAAATCCTTAATTGATATTTCGCACCCAAATGATAGAGATAATTTAATGAAGTATTGTTTTGATAGGTTTAAAATATTTATTATGGATTAAACTTTTTTTTACAATATCAAGTATCAATAACGCCAAACCTCATGTTAGCGGTAGTACTATTTGGTGACTTTTTTCAACATTTCAATTATTGCATTTTCAATAATTTCTGGCTGGTCTTGATTGATGTAATGTCCACTATTTGTCGCTAAAATCTGTTTACTGTCGGTTGACATAATTAATAATTCCTTTTGCATTTTATCCCAAGCATTTAACATCTCTGATTTCAATTTTTCGTCTTTAATTAAAGCGTTAAACCTGTTTTTATCAGAAGCTGTAATTACAAACAACGGAATAGAACCAAAGGAATTTATTTTGCTTGCTTCATTCTTAATATTCTTCATTACATCTTGTTCTTCAAGTACTCCATAAGCACTTTTATATAACAAAGTAGGCATTAAAGAATTTTGATACTTGTAATGTTCTGTATTTGGGAACATATTTTTAAACATTATTCTCACAAGTCCAAACTCGTTTCCAAATTTTAAAAATCCGCTTGGCAATCCCTGATTTACCATTTCATACAATTTTGGAGATAAATAATTTTGATCATTGGGAAACTGACTGTCTACAAGTATTACTCCTGCAACATCTGCTGAATATTTTTTAACAAAAAAACGAGTTAAGGTTCCTCCTAAAGAATGTCCAACTAAAATGTATGGCTTCGGTGCTTTTGCATTTTCCAATAAATCGTATAATTCTTCGGCAATTTTCTCACCTGATTTAGGATTAGTTCCTCTTTCACTCCATAAAACACCAGCTCTGTCATAGGAAATGGTTGTAAATGTTTTAGGTAGGTTTTCTTGTATATTCAACCATTGTAAATGTCCAGCTGGGTCAAAGGCTGTTTCAAAAACTACGGTTGGTCCACCTGTTCCTTTTTGTAAATAATGTAACCGATGATTTTCAAGTTGTACAAAATTCCCATTTGGTGAAATTTTTTCTGCTTTTATACGAGACACTTTCTCAAATATAAATCCAGAAATTAATGATATTGCAATTAGAACAAGAAGTCCTTTGCCTATTTTTTTAATTATTTTGATGATATTCATACTTTCATGATTGTGGTTAAGTATTCTGACTAACGTTTTTTTATGTCATGAAAATCAATAGTTTACATTTTTTTAAAATTATTGATTTTCAACCAATTTCTCCTCGTTTGCAGGAGAAATTATTTCCGCTTTTTCTCACGGAAAATCTGGAATTTCCGCTAACAATACAAATTACTACTTGAGTTATGCATAGTATATTTTCGCTGTTTCTCTTATATAATTGGTTTTGACTATAGAAAAACATTTTCACTATAAGTAAATGTTCTTCTTTTTAAATTTACTTATTACCAACTACCACTTGCTCCACCGCCACCACCGCTACCACCACCAAATCCGCCAAAACCACCACTACTTCCTCCACCACCACCAGACCAACCTCCGCCGCCACCACTATTTAGAATTGTATTCCAAAAAACAGCATCAGCAATACCTCTTTGACCTCGGCGACTCATAAAAGTACCGTTGTTTCCACCTCCACCTTTACGAGTTAATAAAAATAAAAATATTATCAAAAAAATAAAAAATATTAACCTACCACTACCTCCACTTCCTGTACTTTTATCTCTTGGTGTATTATATTCGCCTTTTACAGCTTGCACAATTGCGTCGGTGCCTTGGTCAATACCTCTATAATAATCATTGCCTTTAAAATTTGGCACTATCACATCATCTATTATGCTTTTTGCTGTAGCATCGGTAAGTGCACCTTCTAAACCATAACCTACCGTAATATCTAATTTGCGATCGCTTTTGGCAATAAGCAAAATAACACCATTGTTATTTTTTGCTGTACCCACGCCCCATTTGCGCATGAGCTCAATATTATAATCGGCTATTGTAACACCATTGGTGCTTTGTACAATTACTACTGCTATTTGGGTAGATGTGGCATCATCTAAGGCTACAAGTTTATTTTCTAAAGTTTGTATTTGATCAGGCGTTAGTGTATTGCTAAAATCGTTTACAAGTTTAGCAGGCACTGGTCTATCGGGTATTTTTTGTGCCAATGCAAATGCACTACACAACAATAATAAACCGAAAAAATATATTTTTTTTATTGTATTCATTGTTGCGTTCTAAAATTAATTGCCAAAAACAATTTCGTCGGGCAGTTCGTTTTTATCGTTTGTTTTGTTGTACGGAAACTTTTCTTTTAAAGTTTGTCCTATTTCTAAAATACATTGCACTACTCCCTCGGTAATATGATGTTCTTTAAAATTTTTGAGCATTTTTTTTACTGCATTGTTCCAATACAACTCTCCTGTTTGGTTATAAATACCTTCATCGCCAAAAAGTACCAATTCTTTATCTTTCATAGCAATATAAAGTAATACAGCATTGCGGTTATCAGTTTTATCCATTTTAAGGTCATAAAAAACCTCAGCAGCTCTATCCATAGCATCTACATACACATTTTTGCTTTCTACATATACACGTATTTCGCCACTTGTTTGTTGTTCGGCTTGGCGTATAGCATTTACTATCCGAAGTTTTTCTTCTTCAGTAAAAAATGGTGCTTTTTTAAAAATTGGAAAAATGCTCATTTGAATTTTATTTCGGTTGCTTTATCTGCGCCTGCAACTGATAAAAAACCATCTTTAGTATTAAAGCCAAATAATTTTGCTACCATACTTGTAGGAAAACTACGGGTACTACTATTATAAAGTTGAATAGATTCGTTAAAATCTTTTCGGGCAGTTTTAATACGTAGTTCTGTTCTTTCTAACTGGGTTTGTAGGGTTACAAAGGCTTTTGTGCCTTGTAAGTCGGGGTATTTTTCTACGTTAATAATAAGCTGGTTTGCAGCAATTGCCAAATTATCTTGTGCTGCTAATTGTTCGTTATAGTTTTTTGCAACTATATCCGATGTTGTTTTATTTATAGCACTTGCTCTAGCACCTGCAATATTTTGCAAAATATTTTGCTCAAAATTTGCATTACCTTTTACAGTGTTTACAAGGTTTGGTATGAGGTCCAACCTACGTTGGTACGCATTTTGAACCTCAGCCCATTGTACTTTTACCTTTTCTTCTTTTTTTACAAGGCTATTAAATGTAATTATTAAAAACAAGCCAACTAATACAAGTAAAGCACCAATAATATAACCAGAATATTTTTTATTGTTCATTCAATGCAAAATTTTACAGACATTATTTTTTATTCATATCATCAAAATTCACATCTACTTTTTTCTCTGCACCGGCATCAGCTTTAAAACCTTCTTTTGCTTTAAAACCAAATAATCCACCCAATATATTCATAGGAAAAGAACGAACTTTTGTGTTATAAGTATTTACTGCTTCGTTAAATTCTTTTCTCGAATTTTTTATATTGTTTTCGATACCTTCTAATTGGCTTTGTAATTTCATAAACCCTTCGGTAGCTTTTAATGTAGGATATGCTTCTACAGTTGCTAATAAACGGCTCAATGAACCACTCAATTGCCCTTGTGCTGCTTGAAACTCTGCAATTTTTTCAGGAGTCAAATTATCAGCATTAATATTTACACTTGTAGCTTTAGCTCTTGCCTCTACTACCGCTGTAAGCGTATTTTGCTCAAAATTTGCTGCACCTTTTACAGTATTTACCAAATTGCCAACTAAGTCAGATCTGTTTTGGTATTCGGTATTTACATTATTCCATGCTTTTTTTACACTTTCATCTTGCGTTACTAAACCATTATACCCATTGCAGCCCATAAAACCTACTACTGCTACTATTGCCAATAAAATTAATAAACCTGAACGTTTCATATTTTTATATTTTAAGATTAAGAATATAAAAATAGTAAAAAATCAAATCAATTGCATAATTATTTTATTGTAATCCTATTTATTTAAAGATGCCATGAAAAACTGGACTTGAACGGAGCGTCGCCAATGCTGCTGCCATGAAAATTTAATGTTGGTACACAAAAAAAATAATTTACTCTTATTGTAAAGTGTAAAATTATTTTCTATTTTATGCCCAAAAAACTAATCAAAAATTATATTCAATTAAAACGTAAATTTGCAATCTCAAAATATTATTACAATAAAAATTAAAATCTAAAATTATGAGTTCAGTAAAAGTTGCCATTAATGGTTTTGGTAGAATTGGTCGTTTGGTATATCGTCAAATACACAATATGGAAGGTATAGATGTAGTAGCTATAAACGACCTTACTAGCCCTGCAACCTTGGCTCACTTACTAAAATACGATAGTGCACAGGGTCGTTTCGACGAAAAAGTAACCTCTACCGAAAATGCAATAGTAGTAAATGGACAAGAGGTAAAAGTATATGCACAAAAAGATCCTTCGCAAATACCTTGGGGTGCGCATGATGTAGATGTGGTAATAGAAAGCACTGGTTTTTTTACAGATGCCGAAAAAGCAAAAGCACATATTACCGCTGGTGCAAAAAGAGTTGTAATATCGGCTCCAGCTACAGGCGATTTAAAAACAGTAGTATTTAATGTAAACCATGCTATATTAGATGGTACCGAAACCATTATAAGTTGCGCAAGTTGTACAACCAACTGCCTTGCACCAATGGCCAAAACATTGAACGATAATTTTACAATTGTAACTGGTATTATGAGCACCATACATGCTTACACCAACGATCAAAATACTTTAGATGCACCACATGCAAAAAATGATTTGCGCAGAGGCAGAGCAGCGGCACAAAATATTGTACCCAATAGTACAGGTGCTGCAAAAGCAATAGGCTTGGTATTGCCAGAGCTTAAAGGTAAGCTAGATGGTGGTGCACAAAGAGTGCCAGTAATTACAGGTTCGGTTACTGAACTTTATTCTATTTTAGAAAAATTGGTAACGGCCGAAGAAGTAAACGCTGCTATGAAAGCTGCTAGTAATGAAAGTTTTGGCTACAACGAAGATGAAATTGTAAGTAGCGATGTTATTGGAATTAGCTACGGATCATTGTTTGATGCTACACAAACCAAAGTACAAACAATTGGCGATAAGCAATTAGTAAAAACTGTAAGTTGGTACGACAATGAAATGAGTTATGTATCGCAATTGGTACGTACCGTAAATTATTTTGCAGGTTTAATAAAATAATGAAATGTATATAAAAAAAAGCTCTCAGATTGAGGGCTTTTTTTTGTTTTGGGGCTAACTACATAGTACAATAATGAGCATTTGTAAAGGCTATACGCAGTACTCCTCAGTATTCAGCTATCGCTACATACCTGTGGGGTACTTGCTTCTATCCTTAGCCCTTTGGCATAAAATCATTGTTGAGCATTTATTATGCAATATATTTTTACCTCAAAGTAGCAAAAAAAATAATCGTAAATAAAATAAAGAAATTACAAATAATCTGAGTAAATCTGCAAAATCTGGGTGTAAAAATTTAACTGCAAAGAAAACAGAGAAAAACGCTGAGAAAACAAAGAAAAAATCTTAAACAAAATAATAAATATACGTTCTTATTACATTTGCAATTCGTTATAATATTACACATAATTTTGTTTTTATAATCTCAAAATTTAATTCATAAAAAAAGCTGTGGTAGTATCATCAATTTATAAATATTTAATTATTTTTTTTATAACAGTTATTATTTCAATTACTGTAACTGCACAAGATAGCTCGGTTATAAAAAATAATTTTGATACCCTTATTGGGTTACAAGGTAAATTAGTTTCACTCACATCAGATGCTTACCCACTCCAATATCCTTTCAACAAAAAAAGAGTACGAGGCGTAGCATTGGCCAATGTTGTAGGCTATGGTGCAATATTGTATGGGCTTAGTGCAGCTTGGTATAGTGGTTTTGCAAAAAGCAAATTTCATAGTTTTGATGATAATAGCGAATGGCTTCAAATAGATAAAATTGGACATTCATTAAGTGCCTATGCCGAAAGTAAAGCTAGCTACGAAGTATGGAGGTGGACAGGTATATCCCGAAAAAAAAGGATTTTATTGGGTGGATTAAGCGGTGCAGCGTATCAAACAATTATTGAAACACTCGATGGTTTTAGCAGCGATTGGGGTTGGAGCTGGGGCGACTTTGGAGCAAATATTGTGGGTAGTGGTATTTTTACAGCACAGGAGTTGGCATGGAATGAGCAACGTATTCAATTCAAATTTTCATTTCACAAAAAAAACTATGCCGACAATAGTTTAAATAAAAGAAGCACCGAAATTTTTGGTAGTAGTGAGCCAGAGCGATTTTTAAAAGATTACAACGGACAAACATATTGGCTTAGTGCAAACATAAAATCGTTTTTTCCAAAAAGCAGAGTGCCCTCATGGCTTAGCATAGCTGTAGGTACAGGTGCCGAAGGTATGTTTGGAGCAAGAGATAATATAGGAAAAGATAAACTAGGCAACATAACATTTGCCCGAAATGATATACAACGGTATCGCCAATGGTACTTTGCACCTGATATAGATTTAACCAAAATAAAAACAAAAAAGAGAGGTGTAAAAATGGCTCTAAACATACTCAACATTTTTAAATTCCCGATGCCTTCATTGGAGTATTCTAAAGCAGGATTTAGAGTAAATTTTATACATTTTTAACTACTTCAAAAAAAATAAGCAAAAAAAATAAATACAATTGTTGTTGTATTTATTTTTTTTGCTTGATTACAATATTAAAATTTACGCTTTCTAAATTAACTAAAAGTATTATTTACGGAATTTTAGAATAAATAACAACTACTTTCATTCTATGATTTAAAGGTGCAGTACCTCCTACTTTTACCCTACCATAAGCAATAGGGTTAAAGTACGGAATTACATATTGTGTACCCAAATATTGTGGATAATAGTAACTAAATGGAGCATATAAACGCAAATCGTAATTGCGATAGCCATTGGTTACAATATGCTGCATGTACCTTGTAAGGTTTATTTCGTATCGTATAAAATCGGTATTGGTAGCATTGTCGTGTCTTTTTAAGGCAGCACCTCCAAATATTTCTGGATCAACGTTTTCGCTAGGGTAAGGGTGATATAAAGGGTTTACAATAGTAGCATCAGGATAATAACTTATTAAACTTAAATCGAAATATACCGGTTTGTAACGTTGTATTGGAGTTGTTACGGTATCTTTTAAATCTAAATATAAAAATGGTGGAGCTGCATAAGTATTTGCAAATGCATCAGCAGTTGGGTCTTGCTCTACAATTAAAAAAGCCCTATGAATAATTTTATTATCAAAAGAATGAAGGTTTGGTAACACTTTAATATTGGCAAAAGTACCAGGCGATGTTTGTAAAAATACATTATTTGTTATTGTATTTACAGGTGGTAAAGAACCAAAGCTACGATCTCTTTTTACATAATTTGCACTAGATGATGATGCTACATTACTTGCATTAGCTACTGGGTACATTTTAAATGATTGAACAGCAGTATCAAGTATATTATTATTTCGTTTTTTATAAACAAATTCTAATCTAGAACTAGCATCGGCAAGGTTTACATAATAAAGTGTATTACCTGTAGTACCTCTTACTTTAATTTCGAACCCATTTGATTTTCGCCTAAAAATAGAATCGTTGAAAAAACCACCAGTATTACTAACAGAATCTAACTCAAACAAAGATTTTAAATACGCATGACCATAAGCAGTATTTATAGGAATTTTAATAACATTAGTGACAGAATCTTTGCCTCTAGCAAATATTGATTTTTGAGCAATTATTTGAGGTGTTATAGTAGCTGAACCCAACAAGTTTGGGTCAATAGATAAAGGCTTGTAATCTAATTTACGAAGCGTATCCGGTTTATCCCTAAAACTAAAGTCAGTTATTTTATAAACATCAAATATTTGTGGAATTGCAGATGCTGCAGCTGTATCGCCCCATGCAAATTTATATGCCAATATAATATAAGCAGAGTCGAAACCTACTTGAGGTAATAGTAAGGTATTTACAGTGTCTTTAGTATTTCCAAAATAAAAAGGATAAAAATTAGGTTTAAATTGAACATAAACTGAAGCTTCAGTATTGCCAAATAAGTTATCGTTACTTATGTTTCCAATAATATGATTATCGGATTTACTTATTAGAGTACTATCATTAAAAATACCTTGTGTTGTTTCTACATACATAGTATCAGCAAAGGTGTTTATATTGTCTATAGCCAATAAATCGGCACCTTGTGTGGTTGTATCAAATTTATTGCAACCAATAGTAAAAATATAAAATACGGCAGCTATACTTGCCAAGGGTAAAAATCTGTTTTGCAAAGCAATAAAGTTTTAAGAAATTAAATAATTTTAATTATTTAGCAAGTTCGGTATATAATTGCAAATAGTCTGTTAAATCACTTTCGGCATCAAATTTCAATACTTTTTTGCCTCTAACTTTTGCAAATTCTATTTCCAATTTTGTATCAGGTATATCGGTACCAAAAGTAATGGCATCTGCATAAGTAGCGCCACCTCTAAACATAGATACGTTATTAACATCCTTAAACGGAATTAATTCTTTTTTGGTAATATGGTCACTAATTGTAGCTAATTGTAAAAAATTAGCACCAAGTTTTTCTTTAAAAGTATTTTCGCTAATTGTATAAACAATTTTAGAATGACTAAATACAGGTTCTTTTTTGTAAGCAGTACGTATAAACATTGGTACCAAGCCCGACATCCAACCGCTACAATGAATAATATCAGGAGGCCAGCCAAATTTCTTTACGGTTTCAAGAGCACCTTTACAAAACAAAACAGTTCTTAAACCATTATCATCATAAAATTTACCTGCATCGTCGTTATAAATAAACTTTCGTTTAAAATAATCATCATTATCTAAAAAATAAACTTGCAACCTTGCGTTTGGCAACGAAGCCACTTTTATTGTTAGCGGATAATCATCATTATCTATAGATACATTAATGCCAGACAACCTCACTACTTCGTGTAACCTATGCCTACGCTCATTTATAGTGCCAAATTTTGGCATTATGCAGCGAACCTCCATATCTTGATCATTAGACATTACAGCTAATTTATTTACTACATCGGCAAAAGCTGCACCATCAACATAGGGAGACATTTCGCTAGCTATAAATAAAATCCTTTTCTTTGTAGACATTTAGGGCTAATTAGTAATCGTAAATTGGTTAAAATTTGCTGCAAAAGTAATGAAAATTATCGATATTATAGTATTTATACGTATTACAAGCATAAAATTACTACCATGGTTATAGTAAAAGACATAAAAACATTGCAAAAGCTATTGCAAAATGAAAAAATTAATGGCAACAAAATTGGGTTTGTGCCTACAATGGGTGCATTGCACAATGGGCATATTAAGCTAATTACTACATCTTGTACACAAAACGAAATTACTGTTTGCAGTATTTTTGTAAATCCTACCCAGTTTAATAATGCCGAAGATTTTAAAAAATATCCAATAACACTTGATAGTGATATAGAAAAATTAGAATTAGCAAATTGTAATTATTTATTTTTACCTACCGTTACAGAAATGTATCCAGAAAACGAAAATAAAATACACTATAATTTGGGTGAAATAGAAACAGTTTTGGAAGGCAAGTACCGTCCAGGGCATTTTCAGGGTGTTTGCATAATTGTTGATAAATTGCTTATTATAGTAAATCCTACTACTTTATACCTTGGCAGAAAAGATTACCAACAATGTATGGTAATAAATAAAATGATGCAGCTCAGAAAACATACTGCTCTATTAAAAATATGTGATACTATTAGGGAAAAAGATGGACTAGCCATGAGCAGTAGAAATATGCGACTTAATGCTAAAGAGCGAATACAAGCATTAAAAATTATAGAATCTTTAGAAATGATAAAGAATGGTATTCAAATTGGTTCATTAACGAAAATAAAGGAAAAGGCAAGTATATTTTTGAAAGAAAATAATTACAAAGTTGACTATGCCGAAATTGCAGATGCAGATACTTTAGAAATACAAACAACTTGGGATGGTAAAAGAAAATTGGTAGCTTTGGTAGCAGCATATTTGAATGAAGTGAGGTTAATTGATAACATAGTTTTATAAATAATTGTAAAATAAACTCTACAAACTAGACTTGAAAATGGCTAATAATCCCAATTTTTGGAAGCAATATTCGCTACAAATAACTACACATGAATAAAAAAATATTATCGGCATTACAATATATACTTTTTTTGGGTGGAGGTTTACTTTTGGTTTGGTGGCAACTTCATGGTATGACAGATATAGAAAAAAGCGATTTTTTTTATGCCATAAAGCATGCTAATTATATACTTATAGTACCAGTTGTATTAATGAGTTTAGCTAGCCATTTGGTACGCTCTATGCGTTGGAAATTGCTAATGGAGCCGTTAGGTTATACACCAAAATTATCAAATGTATTTGCAGTTACCATGGCTGGCTACCTAGCAAACTCAGCTATACCAAGGCTTGGAGAGGTTTTAAAATGTAGCATGCTAGCCAAATATGAAAAACTAAAAATTGATAAACTCATTGGCACAATAATTATCGAAAGAGCATTTGATTTAATTTGTTATTTTATTTTAATTGTAATAACGGTATTTATTCAATTAGATTTGATAGGTAATTATGTAAAAGAAAAGCTTGAATTATTAAGCAAAACTAGTGGAATGCCCTGGTGGCAAAAGGCAGCACTATTATTAGCAATTATTTTAATAATTACATACTCTTTTAAAAAAATAATTTCATTATACCCAAACAATAAATTGTTACTAATAATTAAAAATTTTGCTTTAGGCATTGCAAACGGTGTAGCCTCTGTAAAAAATATGAAACAGCGAAAAGCATTTATACTATATACTATTTTTATTTGGTCAATGTATTTATTACAAATTTATTTGGGGTTTAAGGCAATGGAAGCTACCGCTTACTTAGGCATAAAAGCAGCTTGTGCCGTTTTATCTTTATCTACTTTAGCCATGATAGTAACACCAGGTGGTATAGGTTCTTTTCCAATATTTGTAATGCAAACTTTAAGTATTTATGGTGTAGCCACTTCTCAAGGCAAAGCATATGGTTGGCTCATTTGGGGTGTAAGTACTGCTATTATTATAGTGGTAGGTTTAATTTCATTTTTAATAATACCATATCTTAATAAGCAAAATATTGATAAAATTAATACAACTAATATTTTACAATAACTTAATACATCAATTTGGTATTAAATTAAAAAATTATCTATTTTGCAATTGCTAAAACAAAAATATTGCCACACAAAAAAAACATTGTAAGAGATATAAGTTGGCTTGCATTTAATAACCGTGTACTTCAAGAGGCAGCAGACAATACTGTTTCGTTGAAAGAACGAATAAAGTTTTTAGGTATTTTTTCTAATAATTTAGATGAGTTTTTTAGAGTACGTGTAGCTGCATTAAAAAAAATGGTTTTGCTAGGCAAAAAAGCAAAAATGCATTTAGAAGAAAATCCTCAAAAAATACTAACCCAAATACAAAAATTAGTAAATAAACAACAAAATGATTTTGAAAAAATTTGGTTAGAAATTTTGGAAGAATTAAAAAATAAAAAAATTTTATTAGTAAATGAAAATAAATTAAGCAAGCCGCAACAAGAATTTGTACAAGATTATTTTAACAGCGAAGTACGTAGCAGTATTATACCGCTTATGATTGAGAGTTTGGTACAGTTTCCGGTGCTAAACGATAAGTCAATTTATTTAGCATGTAAATTATCTACAAAAAACAATAGTGTACCCAAGCGTTTTGCTCTTGTATCTGTACCTGTTCGTAATGTACAACGTTTTATAAAATTGCCATCACCAAATGGCGAACACCATATCATTTTATTAGAAGATGTAATTCGTTTTTGTTTACCTATAATATTTTCATTTTTTGGGTACGATACCTTTTCATCGCATATTATAAAAGTAACAAGAGATGCTGATATAGATATAGATAATGATGTATCACAATCTTTAATTCAAAAATTACAAAAAGGATTAAAAAATAGAAAAAAAGGAAAACCTGTACGCTTTGTATATGATAAGAATATAGATAAATCCTTATTACAATATTTAACAAAAAGACTAGGTATATCGTTAAAAGAAAACGTAATACCAGGCGGCAGAATTCATAATTTTAAAGATTTTATTAGCTTTCCTGAAACTGTTTTTGAAACTCAAAAAAAAACTACGGTTTCTTTTGTACATCCAATTTTTAAAGATTGTAAAAGCGTAACTAATGCCATTATTAAAGAAGATGTAATGTTGCATTTTCCTTATCATTCCTTTAGCTCAGTAATAGATTTATTAAGAGAAGCAGCTATAGACCCAAATGTAGTTAGCATAAAAATAACTTGCTATAGGCTTGCTCCAAAATCAAAAATTATACATGCACTTACCAATGCCGTGCGTAATGGCAAACAAGTAACTGTAATGTTAGAATTACGTGCAAGATTTGATGAAGAAGCTAATTTAGATTGGAAAGAACATTTAGAAGAAGCAGGAGTGAAAGTTTTATTAGGTGTACCCAATTTAAAAGTGCATGCAAAACTTTGTCTAATAAAAAGACGAATTAAAAATACAACAACACATTATGGTTTTATTAGCACAGGTAATTTAAACGAAAAAACGGCAGAGTTGTATGGCGATCATTGCTTATTTACAGCAAACAGAAATATAATGGCAGATGTAAATAGAGTTTTTAATTATTTAGATAACCCTATAAAAAACATTAGTGCTTTGCAAAGTTGCAAAACGCTTTTAGTAAGCCCAACAAATATGCGAAAGCAAATTTTGGTGCTAATTAATAAAGAAATAAAAAATGCATTAGAAAAAAAGCCGTCGGGCATTATTTTAAAATTAAATTCGCTTAGCGATTATTTACTTATTGAAAAACTTAGCGAAGCTGCATTGGCAGGAGTAAAAATAAAACTAATAATAAGAGGTATTTGCTGTATGCTAACCGAAAATAAAAAATTTAAAAAACCTATTCAAGCAATTAGTATTGTAGATGAATATTTAGAACATGCCCGAATAATGATTTTTGAAAACAATGGCAATAAAAAAGTATATATATCATCGGCTGATTGGATGGTAAGAAATATTGATCATAGAATAGAAGTTGCTTGCCCAGTATTAAAAAATGATGTGCAGCAAGAATTAGTAGAAATATTAAAAATTCAGTTGAGTGATACGGTTAAAGCCCGAAAATTGGATAATTTACAACGCAATGAGTATGTAAACTTTGGTCAAAAAAATGCAGTAAGGTCGCAAGTAAGCACTTACAATTATTTAAAAAACAAATAAATTCATTTGTAAATTTTAGTTTTTTATTGGAATTAATTTAAACCCTTTTTTACTAATACTGCCAATTTCCTTAAAAATTCCTGTTATTGAAACTATATTTAACGGAAACTCTAACAAAACATGGCAAAAACTTAGAAAGTACAACCAACGCAGTCCTAATGAATAATTTAAACCATATAATAAAATTGAAATAAACCATAATACAATAATTACAATAAGTCTTACTTTTGGTACTTTATGCCATTTAATAACTTCTGTTTTGCTAAACCAGTTTAGGTAATGATAAGTATAAGCAAATGCAATAAAACGCATAAGCAAAATACCTGTTTGCGAATGAAAAACTACTTGAGCAGCATTGCTATAATCTGGAGCAGGTATTTGAACTCCATCTGCATTTTCATAAAATAATAAATTACCAGCAGCATCTTTTAATTGTGGAAAATCTACATGAAAAATATTTGTAAGAAAACTTAAGTTAGTATCAAAAAAGCCTTCACCTCCAGCTTTGAAAGAATCTTGTCCGTATTTTGTAACCTCAATAAAAGAGTTATCTTTAAAAAGCATAAATAAAAGAATTGGACATATAACAAAGACAAGTACAGATATGAGCCCACTTACACTTCTGTTTTTAAGAGCACCATACAGCATAAAAAAACCTGTAAAGACAAAAACATGCACCAAAGTTGGCAAAAGTGAGCCAATAAAAAAAGCAAGTTTATCTCTTTTGTCTGCTTCAAATAATACGTTTGATATTAATAAAATAAAAAGTAATCCCCCAATTTTTATAAAAACATTTTTCACAAAAACCATTAATAACGAACCAATAAATGCTACAAATATTATTTTGGTACTAAAAGAATTGTCAAACGGTAATGCCCAATTGTATCTATATGCCAAACTTATCAATAGTATAATTACTCCAATTATCCAAAGTACAATGCTATCGTATTTTCCTTTTGTAAAATATTGCCTATCATGCAACCAACTTATTTCGGTTAAATAATGTAAAGGACCCAAAACAGCATACACAAAAAGAAATACTTCAAATGGCATAATAAAAGCCACAATACAACTAAAAATCATTAACCCAATATTAATAGCATTAATTTTAAGATCATTATTCATTTTTGATATACTTTAGTTGTAAAGATATACTTTTGAAAGAAAAAAAATATTGAAAAAGTATTAGAAAATAATTTATTACAAAGCATTGATATAATACTTTAAAAACTACAAATTACAAAAATTGATACTAGCAGCTATTGATATTGGAAGTAACGCAGCAAGATTACTAATTACTGATGTAATAAAAGAAAAAGATGGTAAAGTTATTTTTAATAAACTAAACCTGGTACGTGTACCATTACGCCTAGGTTTCGATGTTTTTGAAAACAAAATTATATCTACCGAAAAGATTAAAATGTTTGTAGAAACAATGAAATCTTTTAGATATTTGATGAATGCGTATAACGTAGCAGCAGTAAGAGCTTGTGCCACAAGTGCCATGAGAGATGCTGCCAATGCAAAAGAAATAATAGAAATAATAAAAAAAGATACCAACATTACCATAGAAGTAATAGATGGTGATACCGAAGCTAATTTAATTTACGAAAACCATGTAGCCGAAAATATGGATAAAAACCATAGCTATATGTACATAGATGTAGGTGGCGGAAGTACAGAGATTTCGTTTTTTAGTAATAGTATTTTAATCTACAAAAAATCGTTTAATATCGGTACAATTCGTATTTTAAAAAATATGGTAAGCATTAAAGATTGGGAAGACCTTAAAACTACTATAAAAGCAGTTACAAAAGGACACAAGAAAGTAATAGCCATAGGAAGTGGTGGTAACATAAATAAAGTGTTTAGCCTAAGTAAGAAAAAAGATGGGCGGCCTCTCCCACTCGATTTACTTAGAGATTTCTATAATGATTTAGAACCATTAACATTAAAACAACGCATAAATAAATATAACTTTAGAGATGACAGAGCTGATGTAATAGTACCAGCATTATTAATTTATATAAACGTAATGCGTTGGGCTGGTGCCGAAGAAATATCGGTACCAAAAATAGGATTGGCCGATGGATTAATACAACATTTGTGGGAAGAAGTGAAATAATGATGTATGATAAGTGATGAAAGATGGGTGATGAATAATGTTCTTTATTCAATCTGTTTTTTAAAGTTCAATTATTTGAAGTACTAATCTCAATACTAATATCTCAATACTCAATACCCATAACTCATAATTTAATAAACATGTCTATAAATAAAGAAATAAAAAAAGTAACCACACACACTTTGCAAAAAATGAAAGTTGCTGGCGAAAAAATATCGATGATTACTGCATACGATTATTCATTTGCTCAAATATTTGATGCTGCTGGTATTGATGTAATATTAGTAGGCGATAGTGCAAGCAATGTAATGGCTGGGCATGAAACTACATTACCTATTACATTGGAGCAAATGATTTATCATGCTCAATCGGTAGTAAGAGGCATTAGTCGTTGTTTGGTTGTGGTAGATTTACCTTTTGGTTCTTACCAAGGCAACTCAAAAGAAGCACTAAACTCTGCTATAAAAATAATGAAAGAAACTGGTGGGCATGCAGTAAAATTAGAAGGTGGTGAGCAAGAAGCAGAATCTATAAAACGTATAGTAAACAGTGGCGTGCCAGTAATGGGACATTTAGGTCTTACCCCACAAAGTATTTATAAATTTGGTACATATACAGTAAGAGCAAAAGAAGAAGCCGAAGCAAACCAACTAAAAAAAGATGCTTTATTATTGCAAGAAGCAGGTTGTTTTGCTATAGTTTTAGAAAAAATTCCTGCTGCATTAGCTGCCGAAGTATCGGCAAGTTTGCATATACCTACAATAGGTATTGGCGCTGGTGGCAAGTGCGATGGGCAAGTACTTGTAATGCATGATATGCTTGGCATAAATACCGAATTTAAACCTCGTTTTTTACGTCAATATTTAAATATGCATGAGCAAATTACAGGAGCAGTGCAACATTATATTAAAGATGTAAAGAGCAACGATTTTCCTAATGAGCAAGAGCAGTATTAGGTTACAATAAAGTATTTTTAATTGTTTTGTAATAACTAATGCAAAAACAAATCGACAATTACAAAAATTGCAAACACAACCGATGCTATACCATTGGCTGTCATAAATGCAATGTTTACTTTGCTTAAATCATTTGGTTTTACTATTAGATGCTGGTATATAAGCATACCACAAAATACAGTTGCACCCACCCAATACAACCAACCAAACTGACCATAATAACCAGCAAAGCAAGTAGCCAAAGAAGCTATAGCATGTAATACTTCAGAAACATGCAATGCCTTAGCTTTGCCCATAATTGCAGGCATAGAGTAAAGATTATTTTCTTTATCAAAAGCCTCATCTTGCAAGGCAAAAATAATATCGAAGCCGCTAACCCAACAAACTACAGCAATAGAAAATAAAATAGGCAACCAAGCAAATACACCTGTAACAGCAAGGTATGCGCCAATTGGTGCAAGGCTAAGCCCAATGCCCAAAACTAAATGACATAAAAAAGTAAAACGTTTTGTATAACTGTAAAATAAAATTACAAATATCGCTACGGGACTTAAATAAAAACAAATACGGTTTATAAAAAATGTGCAAACAATAAAAAGCACACACATTAAAATGGTAAAAAACAATGCATTTTTTTCTGTAATTATTCCTGCTGGTATTTCTCTTATGGCTGTACGTGGGTTTTTTGCATCAAATTCTCTATCAAGATAACGGTTGAAAGCCATGGCTGCGGAACGGGCGGTTATCATGCAAAAAATTATTAGTACAAAAATGTGCCAATTGTGTAAAAAGTAGAAGACTATTTTATCAAAATTTGATTGTGGATAATATGAAATTACATTTTCAGTATTTGGAAATTCTTTCAAAAATTTTATTCCTAAAAAAAAACCAATTAACGCAAAAGGCAAGGCAAAAATGGTATGCGAAAATTTTATGAGGGAGAGGTAGTTTTTTATGGTAGGCATATAATTTATTTATACTTAATAAAAGCCAAATTTAAGCACAAATCTTCATCCACCGAATAGGCGGACGCCAATGAAGTTAAATCAAGGCTCTTTAGTTGGTAAAAAAAATAATATATTAAGTAACAAAGAAAACGATAAAACCACATTTTATAATTTTTGTTGAAAACATCTACAAAAAAAATGGTATTAACCCAAAAACGTTGATATAAAAGGAATATAGGTGTATTGGATATTACCAAATATCTTTGTTTAGCACACTTTTGCAAGTTGTAACTTTACATATAAATAATTTTCTAAAATATGCTTGTAAAAAATATTATCAAAGTATTATTAATTACTATTATAATAACCTACCAAAGTTGCAAAAGCAGCAGAAAAAATATAGTTTTAGATAATTTTGAGTATAAAAACTTTAAAGATTCAGTATATACAACTGCCGATAAAATTACTGCTGTAGATACCAATAATATTTTTGATAATAATGAATTTACTCCTAGTATAGATTCACTAGACACTTTATTAATGCAAATGGATACCTTACTCAAAAGAGATTTATTATTTTCGGAAAACAAAGATACTTTACTGAAATATTGGAAAAAGAAAGATACATTTACAATAGAAGAGAAAAAACATTTAAATGAAAATGTAAAAATATTAGACTCTTTTTTAGTGTATAATAAAACACCAGATTCTGTTGACTGTAAAGGAAAAGATTGTTTATTATACGCCGAAATAAATAAACAAACTCAGCAACTACTTTTATATATTGAAGGCAAACTGGTAGATACTTTTTTGGTAAGCACTGGTATTTCAAAATACGACACCCCCAATTTAAATTTAAAACCTTCTGGTCCAGTTTTTGCCAAATATACTTCTAAAAAATTCCCGGGTGGTAATTATAAAGGATTGGGAAATATGCCTTATGCTGTATTTTTAAGAGGTGGTTATGCAATACATGGAACTACTACTGGCAATTTTGCTAAGTTAGGTACCAAGGCATCTCACGGATGCATAAGGCTACATCCAACCAATGCAAAAATATTTTCGGAGTTAGTAAAAAAAGTTGGTTTAAAAGATACTTGGGTAACAATAAAAGATTCTATCCCGAATTAAAAATAATTTAGTGAAAATATAATCTTTACTTCTTTAAAATAGAAACACAATATCTTAAATTCTTTCAAAGTAAATTAGCCTAAATTCCACCTGATGTTGATTTAGATGGCTTCGTAATTTCCCAAAGTACCACACCTGCTGCAGTAGCAATATTTAACGAATGTTTTGTACCAAATTGTGGAATTTCTATACAGCCATCGCACAATTTTATTGTTTCTAATTCTACGCCAGTTACTTCGTTGCCAAAAATAACAGCAATTTTTTCTGTAGCCGTAAAAGCTACTTCATGCAGCATTAAGCTATCTACCACTTGCTCCACAGCATATATTTTATACCCATCATTTCTTAATTGACAAACCGCTTCGTTTGCATTTGCAAAGTGTTTCCAATCTACTGTATCCTCGGCACCAAGTGCTGTTTTTTTTATTTCTTTGTGTGGTGGCGTGCAAGTATAGCCGGTTATGTATATGGCTTGTAGCAAAAATGCGTCGGCTGTTCTAAAAACACTTCCTACATTATAAGCGCTGCGTATATTTTCTAAAACAGCTATTACTGGTGCTTTTTCACTGCTTTTAAATTCTTCTGGGGTGATTCTATTCAAATCATCCATGCTCAACTTTTGTGTCATGAAGGAATAGTTTCGCTTTTTGAAATTTGCATACCAATTTTTAAATCAGCATTAGAGCTAGCCGCTTTTACAAAATTTACAAACAATGGGTGCGGATTTTCAACTGTGCTCTTAAGCTCTGGGTGATATTGTACACCAATAAAAAATGGATGTCCTTTTAATTCTACAATTTCTACCAATTTGCTTTCGGGGTTTCTTCCACTTGCCAATAAGCCAGCGTTTTCAAAATCGTTCAAATAATTATTGTTAAACTCCCAACGGTGTCTGTGCCTTTCGCTTATTAATTCGCTATCATATATTTTATAAGCCAGTGTATTAAGAGCAATTTCGCAAGGGTAAGCACCCAAGCGCATAGTACCACCTTTTTTCTTTACTTTTTTTTGCTCTTCCATTAATGCTATTACAGGTTTCGAAGTCGTACTATTCATTTCTGTAGAGTGAGCATCGCTCCAGCCTAATACATTTCTTGCATATTCTATTACCGCCATTTGCATACCTAAACAAATGCCAAAGAAAGGCATTTTATTTTCTCTAGCATATTTTACTGCAATAATTTTACCATCTACTCCCCTAGCACCAAAGCCAGGCGCTACAAGTAATCCGTCAAGCTCACGCAATTTTTCGTTTACATTTTCATTGGTTAAAAACTCACTGTGTACATTTACAATTTGCACTTTGCATTGGTTCATAGCACCAGCATGTATAAACGATTCTAGTATAGATTTGTAAGCATCTTGCAACTCAATATATTTACCAATTAAACCAATTTTTACCCTGCTTTTTGGGTAATTTAATTTATCTAAAAAGCCTCGCCATTTGGTAAGCTCTGGTGCTGAGTACCCATTTATTTGCAATTGCTTTAGTACAATCACATCTAAGCCTTCTTGCAACATTTTTAAAGGTACTTCGTATATAGTAGATGCATCTAATGCTTCTATAACTGCATTGGGTTTTACATTACAAAAAAGAGCCACTTTTCTTCTTATTTCATCACTTAGCGAATGCTCAGTTCTACACACAATCACATCTGGGTGCACACCTTCTTGGCTAAGCATACGTACACTATGTTGCGTAGGTTTAGTTTTTAATTCTTTAGCTGCTTTTAAATATGGTATTAATGTAAGATGCACCACCATACAATCTTCCTCTGGTAGCTCCCATTGCAATTGGCGTACAGCCTCTACAAATGGCAAACTTTCAATATCGCCAACTGTACCACCAAGCTCTGTAATTACTATATCAAAATTTCCTGCTTCGCCAAGCAATAACATTCTGCGTTTTATTTCGTCGGTTATATGTGGTACTACTTGTACAGTTTTACCCAAATAATCGCCTTCTCTTTCTCTATTTATTACGGTTTGGTAAATACGCCCAGTAGTTACATTATTGGCTTGAGATGTAGGTGTGTTTAAAAAACGTTCATAATGCCCAAGGTCCAAATCGGTTTCGGCTCCATCGTCTGTAACATAGCATTCACCATGTTCGTATGGGTTTAGCGTACCTGGGTCCACATTCAAATAAGGGTCAAATTTTTGAATAGTAACCGTAAGCCCTCTTGCTTGCAATAACTTTGCAAGCGATGCTGCAATAATACCTTTACCTAATGATGATGTAACACCACCAGTAACAAAAATAAATTTTGCCATAATAAAATTATAATTTTTTATTGTACAAGTAGCTAATACTACAATACATAAAAGCGGTTCATTTAAACAATATATTTTACAAAAATTCTTTTTTTTTGAGCAAGCATTTAATCAATACTCATCTTCATTGGCGTCGCACATTTCAGCATAATATCTATGGTCAGCTTTATTATGCTATATTAAAAACCAAGGTTTTACAGACCATCTAAAAGAGAAAATTTTTCTCAGAGGTCGTGCAAATATATGATAAAAAAAATTAAGCAAAAATTTGAATTCATTTATAAAAAAGCATCAAAATAATTAAAGAATGTAACAGCTTACAAATCAAAAAATATATATTTTTAAAATAATCGTTTTAACTTTATGAAAAATTTAAAAACCTTATGTTGCCACAAGTAAATCCAAAAGAAACTCTAGCTTGGAAAAAATTAGAAACTAACTACAATAATAAAAAGGATATTAGTATAAAAAGTTTATTTGAAAACGATACAAATCGCTTTAGCAAATTTTCTATACAAACAGAAAATATTCTTTTTGATTATTCAAAAAATAATGTAGATGATGAAACAATAAATTTATTAATACAATTAGCAAACGAATGTGGTTTAAAAGATGCAATAAACGCCATGTTTGCAGCCGAAAAAATAAACAAAACAGAAGATAGAGCTGTACTACATACTGCATTGCGAAATTTTAGTAACAAGCCAGTATTGCAAAATGGTAAAGATGTAATGCCAAATATACAAGCGGTACTAGCACAAATGAAAAACTTTTGCAATAATGTACACAACGGCACTTGGAAAGGATATACAAACAAAAAAATAAAATACATTGTAAATATTGGTATTGGAGGAAGCGACTTAGGGCCAGTAATGATTACCGAAGCTTTAAAACCCTATTGGGTAAATGGTATCGAAACATTTTTTGTAAGTAATATAGATGGCTCACATATAGCCGAAACATTTAAAAAAATTAATGCCGAAGAAACACTTTTTATTATAGCAAGCAAAACCTTTACCACTCAAGAAACCATGACAAATGCTCAAACAGCAAGAAATTGGTTTTTAGAAAATGGTGGAAAAGTAGAAGATATAGCCAAACATTTTGTAGCACTAAGTACAAATAAAACTGATGTAGAAAAATTTGGTATAGATCCTCAAAATATGTTTGAATTTTGGGATTGGGTTGGTGGTCGTTATAGCCTTTGGAGTGCCATTGGTTTAAGTATAGCACTTACCATAGGATACAATAATTTTGAGCAATTATTAAAAGGTGCACATGCAGCCGATGTACATTTTAACGAAACAGATTTTGAAAAAAACATACCTGTTTTAATGGCTTTAATAGGTATTTGGTATCGCAATTTTTATGCTACTACATCCGAAGCTATTTTACCATACGACCAGTATTTACATAGGTTTGCAGCGTATTTTCAACAAGGCAATATGGAAAGCAATGGAAAATATATAGATAGAAATGGCAATAAAGTAACTTACCAAACTGGACCAGTAATTTGGGGCGAACCTGGTACAAATGGCCAACATGCTTTTTATCAATTATTACATCAAGGCACACAAATAATTCCTATAGATTTTATAGCTGCAGCAAATAGCCATAACCCAATTGGCGACCATCAGATGAAATTAATGAGCAATTTTTTTGCACAATCAGAAGCGTTAATGAACGGCTCCAATAACAATAATCCGTATAGAGTTTTTGAAGGAAACCGACCAAGTAATTCCTTTTTACTAAATAAAATCACACCATTTTCTTTGGGACAATTAGTAGCATTTTACGAACATAAAATATTTGCTCAAGGCATTATTTGGAATATTTTTAGTTTTGACCAATGGGGTGTAGAGCTTGGAAAAAAATTGGCAGTAAATATACAAGCAGAATTGGTAAATGATGAAGAAGTTAAAAGCCACGACAGTAGCACCAATGGACTTATTAATGCATATAAAAAATTAATAAAAAAAGTATAAAAAAAATAACAATTGCCATATTATTTTCTTTTGTACAACACATTGTGGTAGCACAAATAATACTTAACGAGCAATTTGTAAAATTTTTTATAAATTGATAACATTCTCACAATAAATGTTATTACAAAATTAAACGGCTTCCCAAAAAGGAAGCCGTTTAATATAATTAAATTAGTATATAATTATTGTGGTAATAAAACCTTATCTATAATATGTAAAACGCCATTTACAGCATGTAAATCTTTTTCTGTTACTGTAGCAATTTGGCTGTATGGAGTGCCACCTGGAGGAAAAGTGCCAGCACCCGAAAATGTAACAGTAGACGCTACGGAACCTGTAAAAGTAGCTTGAGCTCTAACACCTGGGTGAGCAGCTACTCCAGTATTTACTAATGTTTTAATAAATGTAGCTGTGCTAGGAGTATTTACTGAAAACACTCTAATGTTTGGAACATAGTTTCCAGAAGGGTTTGAAGCTAAAATATGATAAGCAACAATACCCTTAACATCTGCAACAGGCAAATAATTAAAACCTGCAGGAGTAGCCGATAATAAAGTTGCTTGCGTAAAAGCTGTACCTGCTGGTACACCTTGAAAAATTAATCCTTGATACAAAGCACCAAATAAAACAGGTTGCATAGCAGCATCATTAGGTGCAAGCACTGTCATATTCATAATTCCATAATTAAATAAAGAGTCAAATCTTGATGTACCAACCGAACCACTATCGCCTCTTGCAACTGCAGCTCTAAAATAAGACAAATTAGCTTTACTTGCTATTACTGATTTTAATAAAGCTGAAGGAGGTGCTACTACAGAATATGTATGATGTATTACTCCATTACTTGCTAATTGATCTATACCTGTTAATGGCACATTATTAACATAAGAAAAAGGTGTACTTTTTGTTGGAAAACTAGTCAATCTCAAAAATGGAGAATTTACAGGGTCTAGTTGTATTTGGGTAGGTAAAGGAAAATTTGGAAAAGCAGTCCCAATAGCGGAACTTGGATATTTTTGACCTACAATACTATACATTGCTATACCAACAGCTTGTGTGGCTGATAAGTTTACTGCAGTAACAGGATAAGTACCACTTATGAATTTAGAAAAATCGGCATCTGGAGCTGTTAATGGTATAAACCCACCTGTTGCAGCATTTACAAAAATTTTCATACCAACATTATCTACAGCAAAAACTGTAAATGTTTTGGTAGTATCATTTAATGTAACATTTAGTCCGCTTCTAATCAATAACCTGTTAAATAAACTATCGTTTGGATTTGCCGCTATTGATTTACTAATTGTTGTAGTACTACTTGGGTAAACAGGTGTAGCAATAGGAGCTAATTCTACTAAACTCTTGTTGCATGAAGTAAAGATTATACCCGACAATACAATTATTGCCAAAGTATTTATTTTTAAATTTATTTTTTTCATAATAGTAACTATTTTATATAAAATTAATTGAGTGTAATGGGTTTAATATTAATAAACATTAAAACCATAACTTATGTAATACAAACCTCCAATTTGTGAATTTCCTATGGCATTGTAATAATATTGGTTTAACAAATTGTTAGCTCCAAGTTTTACAATTGATTTAGATTTTGGCAATTTCATACTTACTTGCGCATCTAAAGTTTGCACGGCTTGCAAATCGCCATTGGCAAAATCTTCTACATAGTTAAACCCTTGTTGCCATTTGTAAACTACATTAAAACCATAGCGCTTTGCAGTACCAAATCCTGTATTACCTAAGCTTACATTACCTTTATACTTAGGTGCATTTATGCTAGCAATAACGGTACTTGGAGTGTTTACCAATACATCGGAAGATATATTAGCACCTAAAACAAAGTTTTTTGCCAATCGATAATCTGCACTTACACCAAAACCTTGTGTTTTTACTTTATCGGTTGAGTTTACAGGTATAGATATCCCACGTCTTTTGCTAGAGTTAGTTATATCAGCAGCAACACCAGTTGTGGTTTGAAAAGTATTTGTTCTACCCAAAAAATCTTGATATTGACCATAATAACCGTATAAGTCAACCAATAATTTACTATTCATTAATAATCCTTTGTAACCAAGCTCAAAAGAATTTAAAGCCTCAGGTTTTAATGCCGTTTGTGCAATAACTTTTGGTGTGCCAGCAATTACACTTTCTGCTTCGTATAATGGATTGGTATTAGTACCTAAATATTGTACGAATGATGAATGCCCACCAACCAAACGAGTACTACCTACAACTAAATTTATCCATTGTTGTTGGTTTGTAGGAAAACGATAAGCAGATTGGTAAGATACACGTACATTACTATTATTTCCTACTTTTACTAAAGCTGTTACTCTAGGGGTAAAACGACCACTAAAGTTTTGGTTTTTATCGTATCTGCCAGATGCAGTAAGCGTTAAAAATTTAGCTAATTTACGAGTAGCTTGTACGTAAGCACCATATTCGCCTGTAGATATTGGTCCAGTAGAATCGGCAAACAAAGTACCTTCAGAGTTTAATTTGTATTGTTTGTAATTAGCACCTATAAGAATGTCTGCCACCGATTTTGTAACAGATGTTAAGTTGTAATTACCTTCGGCAGCGTAAAGGTCAGATTTATCTAACAATAAACCACCGCCAGCCGAAATTGGTTTTTTACGAATAGCATCGTAAGCACTTGTGAATGCAGGAGAACCAGGCAATGGTTTACCTACATCAGCATAAATTCTTGCTGCTTGATGTGCATCATAATCTGTCATGCCACTCATTCTACTACTTAAATATTGGTAAGCGTATTGAGGAAACCAAGCAGTAGGCGAAGGTTTCCACGATTCGTTAAATAACCTTGTAGTAGCAGTAACGTTATACGACTCCCCAGCATTTTCTTGTGTTGTATAACCTCTAAGAGACCAGTTTTTATTATTTAACTCCAGCTTATATTGCCCCATTTTAAAATCTTTTAACGAATATCTATCACTACCTGTATAAACTGTATTACCAGTACCCCAATAAGCTGCTAAAATAGCTTCGGTTTTTTCAGATAATTTATAATGAAACGAACCTGCTAATTTGAAATTTACTGTATTAGGGTTTACTAATTCTTTTTCAGTAAAACCTGTTCGAGAAACATTTATTGGATTAGTCATTAATCCATTTGTAGTAATAAAAGTTGCAGCACCAGGTATTCCACCAGCTATTGCACCAAATACAGCTCTTATATCACCAGTAGTTTCATCACCATACACATTTACCCCATCATAGTTAGGATCTGTTTTTCTATCTCCAGCTACTACATTACCCAAAGAGCCAAGGCGTTTGTAATTTCTATTATCCGATGCTACCCAGTCTTTTGCTTGTATAACTTCAGCATTAATTTTAAAAGCAAATTTATTATTAAAAGCTTTCGCCCAACGTACGTTCCAGTTATGATAAGGAGATGCAGCTCTTTGCCTATGATCAGTATGCATTACACCTAATTTTACTAAAGCTGATAAACCTTGGTATTTAAAAGGACTTTTACTAGTCATAAGCAAAGTACCATTCATTCCACCTGGGCCATATAATGCAGATGATGCACCACCTAGTAATTCTATATTATCTAAATCTAATTCGCTAAGGCCAATAACTGCACCAAGCGAAAAGTTTAAACCAGGTGCAAGGTTATCCATACCATCTACCAATTGATTAAAACGAGTGTTTCCACTTTTGCTAAAACCTCTAGTTGTAGGTGTTTTAAAAGTTAATGATGATGTAGTAACATCAACACCTTTTAAATTGGCAACAATATCATAAAAGTTTGCAGCTGGTGCATTACGTATTGCAGCAGCACTTATTCTTTCAATAGATACTGGAGACTCCATAATTTTTTGAGATACACGGCTAGCCGATACTACCACTTCTTGTCCCAATGCATTATTTGGCACAAAACTTACATCTATATTTTGAGATGCGCTTGTAACTACTATTTCTTGTGCAGTATAACCTACCGAAGAAATGATTAAAGTAACAGGCAAAGATTTTGCAGAAATACTATATCTGCCTTTATCGTTTGTAAATGTGCCAGCATCAGTACCTTTAATTGTTACCGATACTGCAGCAGCTTGCTCGCCAGTTGCACTGTTTTTTACTGTTCCGCCAATAGTTACATTTTGCGCAAAAGCTGTCATAGTAAGTATGTTAGCCAATACTAATGCAACCAAATAGCTTGCAAATTTTCTCATATTATATTTTTTGGTTTATAAATCGACGGCAAACTAAGCAATGTTATTCTGTTATAAAAATTTATTTTTTAACCTATTGTTAGTATATAATATTTTTTTATAAAATGTAGGTAGTAATTTAGCACAATGAGCACATATAATTTTGATAAACAAACCAGTTTTTATAGTGGCAAAGTGAGAGATGTTTATGGTATCGGAAATGATATTTTGGTAATGATAGCCAGCAATCGTTTATCGGCTTTTGATGTGATACTTCCCCGCCCTATACCATACAAAGGGCAAGTATTAAACGAAATAGCTGCATATATGTTGCAAAAATGTAGTCACATTTGTCCTAATTGGTTATTAGAAACTCCAGCACCTAATACAAGTATAGGAAAAAAATGCACTCCATTTGCTATAGAAATGGTAGTAAGAGGCAATTTGGTTGGTCATGCGTGGCGTACGTATAATGCTGGTGGGCGTACTTTGTGTGGTGTACAAATGCCCAATGGTTTAAAAGAAAACGATTTTTTTGAAACATCAATTATTACACCATCTACCAAAGCTAGCCAAGGGCATGACGAAGATATAAGTAAGGAAGATATAATTTTAAAAGGATTGGCTACTGCAAACGAATGGGCAATATTAGAAAAATATGCACTACAATTATTTGAAAAAGGAAAAGAACTTGCAGCAGAACAAGGATTAATATTGGCCGATACAAAATACGAATTTGGTAAAATTGGCGATACCATTTATTTGATGGATGAAATACATACTCCAGATTCGAGCAGGTATTTTTATGCCGAGGGCTTTGCAGAACGCCTTGCTGCTGGGCAAAAACAAAAACAACTAAGCAAAGAATTTGTACGAGAGTGGCTCATAGAAAACAATTTTATGGGTAAAGAAGGACAAATTGTACCCGAAATGACAGAGGAGAAAATACAAACTATAAGCAATAGATATATTGAGTTATACGAGCAAATAACTGGGCAAAAATTTGTACCCAAAGAGTTGTCGGAAAAAGAATTATTTGAAAAAATATCGGAGAGTTTACAGAAATATTGAAATAATATTATAAAGGAAAACTTATTTTACCCATACTAACATTTGGTGCTGTGGTGCCAAAATTTATTTGGTTACCACACAAAGTTTCATTAGCCAACAAGGCAAAAAGTGCAGCTTCCTTTGCATCGGAATTGATGTTTAATTCTTTGGTAGTTTTAAATGTAATATTTGGCATCAATTCTTTTAAATAATACATCAATAAAGGATTGTGTATGCCACCGCCGCTACTGTAAATTATAAAATCATTTTCGGTTACTGCTTTTAAAATTGCCTCTGTAATAGTATCGGCTGTAAATTTGCAAAGCGTAGCCATTATATCGTAAACACTCAAATTGCTAGTATTACTTTTTTGTTGTGCATGTTGTAAGTATGCAAAATTAAACAACTCTGGTCCTGTTGTTTTTGGTAGCTCTTTTTTAAAAAAAATATTTTCTTTTAGTACCAATAATAATTCTTTATTTACTGTTCCTTGTTTTGCAATAATGGCATTTTCATCATAAAATTTATCTGGAAAATATTTTTTTATTACAGCATCCATTAAGGTATTACCTGGTCCAGTATCGGTGCTAAACATTTTATTAGCATCTAAGTTTCCGTGCAAAAAAGTAAAGTTTGCTATACCACCAATATTTAGCATTATTCTATTTTCATTTTTTTTACTGAAAATTAAAAAATCGCCATATACGGCTAATGGTGCGCCTTCGCCACCTGCTGCTATATGCTTTTGCCTAAAATCGCTAATGGTTATTATGCCCGTTTTTACTGCTATATGATCGGCATCACCAATTTGTAAAGTGGCATTATCAAACTCATGCTTATTGTGTAAAATTTTGGGTGCATGATATATGGTCTGCCCATGGCTAGCAATAATATCTACATCATTATTGCTAATATTCCATTTTTTTAAGCAATCATTTATCATGTGAGCATGCTGTGAACCTATCCAAGCATTTAGCAAACAAAGTTTTTCTAAATTTATTTGTTGCTTGCTAAATATTTCTGATACTTGTTGTTTAAAAAAACTGTTGTATGGTATGGTTGTAAAATGAATAATTTCAATAGTTGTATTTACACCAAAGCCTTCAATTTTGCATAGTGCAATATCTAACCCATCTAGCGATGTGCCGCTCATTAAACCAATAATAAAACGCTGCTTTTTTTGTACAATATGACAAAGTGAAGTAATATTTTTATTCATAAATTAAAATTAACCTATTTTTTAAAAATCAATACAAAATTAAATTAACACTTTGTTTTAATTTTACAGAGCACTCTTCAAATAAAATTGCTATTGCGTATTTTTAGCTATTTTTACATATCATTTTTTTTATTTTAAATTTCTGCTTTGCTTAATAATATAAAAATTTATTTCGTATTTTTTATTTTACAATTTTTGGCGTTAAATATAGCTGCACAACTTTGTTCAGGTAGCTTTGGCGACCCATTAGTAAAAATGACCTTTGGCTCAGGAGCGAACCCTGGCGCACCTTTGGCTGCGGCTACTACAAATTATCAATATGTATCTAACGATTGTCCAAATGATGGTTTTTATACTGTAAGAAATGCAACAAATAGTTGTTTTGGTAATAATTGGTTTACCTTAAATGCCGACCATACAGGTGGTGGTAATGGGTATTTTATGTTAGTAAATGCATCTATATTACCAAGTGCATTTTATATAGATACTGTTAGAGGACTTTGTGGCAATTCTACTTATGAGTTTGCTGCTTGGATTATGAATGTTAGTATTTTGCAACCATCAGGTTGTGGCGGAAATCCTATACAACCTAATATTACTTTCTCCATAGAAAAACTTGATGGCACAGTATTGCAAACAAGTAATACCAACAATATTGCTACTACTACTAATGCTATTTGGAATCAATTTGGGCTGGTATTTACTACTCCTGCTGGCGTATCGGATATTGTTTTGCGTATGACAAATAATGCTAGTGGAGGTTGTGGAAACGATTTAGCATTAGACGATATTACATTTAGACCATGTGGCCCTCAGCTTACGCCTAGTATTACCGGAACAACATCTTTAAACACTACTGTTTGCGAAGGTGTAGCACAAAATGTACAATTAAATTGTTTAGTTTCAGCAGGGTTTAATAACGCTACATACCAATGGCAAGAAAGTTTTAATGGAAGTGTTTTTACTGATATTATTGGCGAAAATAGTATTACAATGGTAAAAAACTTTTTGAGTACTGCTCCTATAGGAATTTATAAATACCGATTAAGTGTGGCCGAAGCTGGCAATTTGGCTACACCTCAGTGTAGAATTTCATCAGCACCTATAACCATAACTGTAAACAAAAAACCTACTGTTTTTGCAAATAGCAATTCGCCAATTTGTGCCAAATCAAGTATAGTTTTAACTGGCTCTGGTGCTGTTACTTATCAATGGCTTGGTCCAAATGGATTTAACTCCTCCTTAAACCCTATAAATATAAATAATGCCAAGCTAATAGATGCTGGTACTTATTTTGTAACAGGTAAAGATGCTTTTGGTTGTGATAATACTGCTAATACAATGGTAATAATAAATGCAGCACCTACAGCTACAACTCTATTTACAGATACAACAATTTGTTTGGGAAATAGTATTTTATTAAGTGCTAGCGGCGGTGGTGCTTATGCTTGGTTGCCAAGCAATACTTTAACTGATGCCACAATAGCTAACCCAAAAGCTACACCAACAGACTCTACAAATTATATGGTGGTAGTAACAAATGCTCAAAATTGTAACGATACTGCTTTTACAAAAGTAAGGGTAGTAAATAAACCTATTGTAAATGCAGGTGTAGATAAAATAATTGTAGCAAATAAAAACGTACAACTTAATGGCAGTATTACTGGGCTTATTGATAATTTTATATGGACACCAAACGAAAATATTACTAATGTAAATATTTTAAATCCTACTGTAAATCCATCTTTCGAGAAAAAATATACACTTACTGCTACTGCCAAAAACGGCTGTGGCATAGCTTTTGACGAAGTAAATGTAAAGATTTATGAAGGTATTTTTATACCCAATATTTTTACACCAAATGGCGACTCCAAAAACGATACTTGGAATATTCCTGCTTTAGAAGCTTATCCATTGCACGAATTAATCGTTTATAATAGATATGGGCAAATTGTATTTGAAAGAAGACAAAGTTTTAAACCTTGGGATGGAAAATATAATGGATTACCACAACCTAATGGTAGCTATGTTTATGCAATTGATTTAAAAAATGGTGACCCTATATTAAAAGGCACTTTAATTATTGTAAGATAAAATTTATAAAAAGTTATGACTAATCTTTCGGTAAACATAAATAAAATTGCAACACTACGTAATGCTCGTGGAGGAAATAATCCTAATTTAATAAAAACTGCGTTAGATATTGAAAACTTTGGTGCTTATGGTATAACTGTACACCCTCGGCCAGACGAACGACATATTACTTATAAAGATGTATATAATTTAAAAGAAGTATTAACAACCGAATTTAATATTGAAGGGAACCCTACAGAAGAAAATTTTGTAAAACTTGTAATGGATTGTAAACCTACTCAAGTAACTTTTGTACCTGATATAAGAGGACAAATTACCAGCAACCATGGTTGGGATACTATAAAAAATAAAGAATTTTTAAAAAACATAATACCAGTTTTTACCAATGCAGGTATAAGGGTTTCGATATTTGTAGATGCTGATGTAAATATGATTGCAGCCGCTAAAGACACAGGCACAAATAGAGTTGAATTATATACAGAAAGCTACGCAAAACAATTTACAGCAGGCAATAAAGAAGCAGCAATTGCACCTTTTATAGCCGCTGCATTAAAAGCAAATGAGCTAGAGCTTGGTATAAATGCCGGACATGATTTAGACCTACAAAACCTCAATTATTTTGCTCAAAATATACCAAATTTATTAGAAGTTTCTATTGGTCATGCTCTTATATGCGATGCCCTTTATTTGGGTTTAGAAAATGCAGTACAATTGTATAAAAAACAATTAACACCGATTATGAATCAGTAATTGTTCAATTGGACAATACAACCTGTTTAAATTTGAATTAGCTTTTCTAAAATAACACACAATAAATATATTATTTTCATGGTTTAGTAAGTTGAAAATAGGAATAAATTTAATAAAATTGTTAAAATCCGCCATCATCACTCTTTGGCTCTGCTTTTGGCTTTGGTTTAGGCAAAGCTTTTTTATCATTTAATATTGTAGCAGCTGGTGTTGTTGTTTTATCTTCCTTTGGTTTTATAGGTTCAGTATTTTTACCAGTATCTTTTGGTACGGTAGTTTCGTTGTTTTCAATGGTATATTCTGGGTCTTCGGTTAAATATTCGCTTCCATCTTCTGCATTTTCTTTTATTGCATTACCATTATCATCGGTAGGTATATCGCCTCTTTTTAATGTTTGATAAAAATTAGCATCAGCCAAAATTGGGTCATTTTTTAAAACAACAGGTACTGCAAATTCCTTTTGAGTTGTATAGTTTTTAAATTTACTATCGGCATATACTTTTTTCATAAACAATCCCCAAGTTGGAGCTGCCATTTCGGCTCCACCAGCATTGCCATAAATAGGTATAAATGGATCTTCGCAACCTACCCAAGTACCTGCTAAAAGAGTTGGAGTATAACCAATAAACCAACCATCGGTATTGCCATTAGTTGTACCAGTTTTACCTGCTTTTTCGGCCGGAATACCATAAGAGTTTAATCGCTTTGCTGTACCTTCTTTTATTACACCTTGCATCATTTTTACCATAGTATAAGCATCTGCTTCGCCAATTACTTGCTTACTTTGAGCCATAGGAAACTCATGTATTAAATTTCCATTTTTGTCTTCAATACGGGTAACAAATACTGGCTCGGTATTATAACCTCTATTAGGAAACATGGTATATGCTTGCAACATTTGTATCATTGGTATTTCGGCAGCACCTAATGCAATGGAATAATATGGAGGTATTTTAACTTTAATACCACATTGTTGTGCAAACTCTATGGTACGTTTTACTCCTATAGTACCTATCAAATGCCAAGCACATCCATTTATTGATTTTGCCAAACAATAAGCACATGTTCCTCCTCCAGTAGTTATTGTTTTGCCACCAAGTGTAAGTGGACCGCCAGGTATATAGGTTTCGGGTGTATAACCAGCATCTTGCACTGCAAGTGTATAAACCAATGGCTTAAATGTAGAACCTACTTGCCTCATAGCAGTAACATGATCGTATTTAAACCATCTAAAATCGGTACCTCCTACCCAAGCTTTAATTTCGCCACTACGAGGATCCATTGCTAAAAAAGATGATTGTAATAATTTTTTGTGATACTTAATAGAATCCATTGGTGTCATTAAAGTATCCATTTCATGTTTATCGCCTCCTTTACTCCAAGAAAATATTTTCATTGGTACTTTTACCGAAAAAGTTTTTATAATTGTTGCGTCATCTACACCATCTTCTTTCATTATTTTCCACCTTACGGTTTGTTTCATTGCTTTTTCTAAAATATTTTCATGTTTTTTCCAAAGGTTATCTCCTCTATATTTTAATGCGCCATTCAATTTTCGCTGTTCGCCAGGTATATGTGCATCCATTGCTTCCTCTGCATATTTTTGCATACGAGAATCTATTGTTGTATATATTTTTAACCCATCGCTAAATAAATTGTAAGGCTCGCCTGTTTTTGGGTTTTTATTTTTTTTACACCATTCTCTCATTACTTCTATCAATGCACGTCTATAATGTGGTGCTATTCCAATTGCTTCATCTATTGGTTTAAAATTAGTAATAAGAGGCTTTGCTTTAAGTTTAGCGGCTTCAGCTTTTGTAAGAAATTTTTGGTCAGCAACTACCATTTGTTCTAACACTGTATTTCTTCTATTCATAGCTGCTGCAGGATGGCGTATGGGTTCATAAATAAATCCTTTTAACATACCAACTAATACTGCAGCTTCTTCCTGTTTTAAATCTTTTGGTTCTTTTTGAAAATAAGTACGGCTAGCATTTCTTATTCCAAATACATTTCCCCAAGGAGCTCTGTTTAAATACAATGTTATTATTTCCTCTTTGGTAAAATTCCTTTCCAATTTTACCGCTACAATCCATTCTTTTATTTTTTCTACACTTCTTTTAAAAATATTACCCCTTCCTTGATCTAGAATCATTTTTGCAAGCTGTTGTGTAATGGTACTTCCTCCCCCATCTTTACCAAGAGATTTTATAGCCCTTAAAACTGCCTTTGCATCTACGCCTGAGTGTTGCTCAAAACGTACATCTTCTGTTGCTATCAATGCATTGATTACCTTAGGCGAAATTTCTTGGTAACGCACTTCACTCCTATTTTCCGCATAGTATTTCCCCATAAGCAATCCATCGGCACTTATTACTTCGCTTGCCAAATCAGCTTCGGGGTTTTCTAACTCTTGCAAAGATGGCATTTTACCAAATACACCATAATTAGCTGCAGCAAACAAAACAACCACAAATAAAATACCACTAAAAAACAAAAACCAAATAATTTTTACAGAACGTTTCATAAATAAATATAAGAGTACAAATAAATTTTTAGAGCAATAGCAAAAATGATGCCTAAAATTTATTTCCAAAATTTGCATTTAGCAAATCTTTATACGATTTTAAATCTTTGTTGGTTTTTAATAAATCTAAATTGCTTTGAGAAATAATAATAAAAGAATATTTTGCTGCTTGCAACCAAGATACTTCATTTGGAGCTGCTCGTTTTATCTTGTCAAAATATTTTATTGCAATTTCCGCATTTTCAAAACCAGAAAATAATAATAAAGTTTTTTCGGCATCTATTGCATCTTTAGCTATAACAATGTTTGCAGTAGCCATGCTGCTTTTATTAAACCTAGTAAAAGCATTTTTTGCTTCGTTTACATATACGGCATCTACTTTATCTAAAATCATTACTACCATTTGAGCCTGATCTGTCTGCAATACAAAGGTTTTATTTTTAAATATTTCAGGAGTTTTTATACTATCTGAAATTACTTTGCTAATAATTTTTGGAGAAGTTACTTTTATTTCAGATGACTTTACAATTGGTGTCGTTTTAGATACAGCTGCTTTTTCATCGGTAAAAATTATTTTTTCATCTTCGGCTCTAGTAATTACTAAATCGGTTAAATGTTTTTCAATTGCTGCTCTTCTACCCAATACATCTATCATTGTTAAAGCTTTTTCTTTTAAAGAAGATGTTGGGTATAATGTAATAATATTATTTAAGGTTGCAATAGCTAAACTATCTTTTCTTTCTTTTATATAATACACAGATTCTATATATAATAATTGTGGCGACCAATAATTTTTTCCAAAACTACTATCAGCAATTTTCTTTTCGGCAAGAGCCTCTTTAAATTTGCCTTCTAAAAATAAATTATATACGTTTTCGTACTTTGCTGTAGCAGCAGGGTCTTTAGCATCTTTATTTTTTGCTGAAGGATTATCCAAAAGTTTTGCAGCAACGGTATTTGCAAATGTATTTTTTAAAATATTTTTATAAAAATTAGATTTTGTAGTATTACCAAGTTTTTCGTAGCAAAATGCTAATCCTACATAAGCATCTGCTATCTTTTCATTGTTGGCAAATCTATTTACAAATTCGTCGTATGTATGTATTGCTTGTTCGTAATCCTGTAATTCGTTCTGAAATATTTGGGCAGCTAAGAGTATATTTTTTGCCATAATACCATTGCTAGAATCAATCAATTCTTTAGTAAGTGGCAAGTTGGCCATTAGTCCATCGTATGAAAAATTTTCTTTTTTTGCATCTTCCTTTACTTCGTCTTCTGTCTTAATTGGAGCATTTGGGTCCAAATTATTGTTCAAATCAAACCCATTATTTGCATTTGATGTTGCACTTTTGCGTCGCCAATTATCGCTATTTGTTCGTTTGCCCCATTTATTTTTAAAATCGTTATAACCTTTTGCTCTTAAACTAGCATTATAAAAATACCATTGACCACCATTACTTGTACTACTTTTAAAAATATCTATAGGCTCGTTTCTATTATTAGAAAATGTTATAAGCTCTGTACCACCAAGTTCCACATCTTCTTTTAAGCCATTTTCTTTTCTATATTTTTTTACCAATTTTTTAATAAAAATTGTTCTTTCATTTTCTGGTAATGCAGCTACCATTTGCAAGCTATCTTGTTTTTCTACTTCTAATAAATATGGTGCTAACCTTCCTAATATATCTTTTCTATCGGCCAAAGTTGCAGAGTCAACATTTAAAATACTAGCCGCTATACTAATGCTATCGTAATAAGCATGTGCCAAAATATAATCTCTTTGATTATAAGCAATATTACCCAACTGTAAAAAAGATTTATCCTTGTATGAAGAGCCTTCTATATTTTTTAAAATACTCTTTTTAAATAATCCAATACCATTTGTAGTATCATTTTTTTGTAAACTTAATTGTGCAGCAGAATAGTATATAATATCTGCAAACCCATCATATTTATCTTTTTTTGCCATTCGCAAAAGCTTATCTATGCTATTGTCCAACTCTTTTGAGTTAGCTCCATTTCTTAGCATTTTAGCACTGTTTAACCTTGCATAAATATCCATGATAGGATCGTTAGTTTTGGTCGATGCTTTTGCATAATATTTTTCGGCATCATCGTATTTGCCCGATATTTCAAACATTTGTGCAAGCAAGAATTGCCATCTACTTTTATCGGCTTTTGTATCGGCATTACTCAAGGCATTTTCTAAATGAATAGCTGCACTATCATAATTATTTTGTACAAAAAACCAATATGATGTTACCTCTTCTAAATCATTTTTTAAACGCAAAGGCAAGTTTTTATCATTTTGCAAAATGCTAATCAATCCTGCAGCATCGCCCAATTCATTTTGCTGTATAAATGTTTTTGCAAGCCATATTAAAGCATCGTTTCTGCTAGGTGCTAGTGTAAATGTTTTTTGTAAAATGTTTCTGTTTTCTTTATTAGCAATAGATACAGAGCCTACTCCATTTGTAACTTCATTACTACCTACAATTTTATTATCATCATCATTTTTCTTTTTGCGTGGAAATAAATTATAATTTATAAATTGAAAAGTAAGTGCAGCCGAATCAAAATCTTTTTTAAGATAATATGATTTACCTATAAGCAAGTAAAAATTATCTACCCATGCACTTCTTAAATCATGCAATAATATACCAGCAGTGCTTTTATATATTACGGAGTCTAACTCGGTTTTTTGAGAGGCTGTATTGTCTAAAGAGTAAGAATAAAAGTTTAATAATTTTGAATAATCATCTTTGTTGGATAAGCTAGCTCTTTCTAATACAGCATTTAATTTATTGTTGGCATTAAAATAAAAATTATAATGAGATATACCATTTTGAATAAATTTACGCTTAAAGCCAAATTTTTTTGTGGCCGACATTTCAGATGGCAATAATTTTTCTTCGTATTTTTCAGGTTTTTTTTCTTTGCCAAAAAGATCGTAAGTCCAAGCTGGTTGTGCATTTACCGAAAAGGCAAAACATAGTAAAAACACAAATACACCTGCTTTTATAAAATTAGATATGTGCATTAAAAAAATTTATTAAAATGTTTATTTGAAAGTAGTCTTTTATATCCAATAATGTTCAAAAATAACTTCATTACTGCTATTTAGGAAACTTTATTTTAATTTTTTCTGTTAAAAATATAACTCATTACTTGTATAATGGCTAATTTAGCAATTTAGTAATATATTTTTATTATAGCAATGGAAATTCCAACAGTAAATACAACTTTAAAACGACTTAGAAATCATTACAGAATTGTAATAATGAACGAAGATACTTTTGAAGAAGTAGTAAAATTTAAACTTACTCGTATAAGTGTGTATATAGTGAGTAGTACAATTTTTATACTTTTAGTAGGTCTTACATCTGCACTAATTGTTTTTACACCACTCAAATATTATTTGCCCGGCACTGGCATGGGTACTGCAAAAGAGGTAAAACAATATAGAGCATTAAAAGTAAGAACAGATTCGATGGAACAAGCTCTAAAATATCAGGATAGCTATTTAAAAAATATTGTAAAAGTGTTAGAAGGCAAAACTATACTAATTGATACCAATAAACTTGCCTTACCAAAAGATACTGATACCAGTAACTAGTTTAAATATATGAACAAAAATACAAATACCATTTTTTGGAAGTATGCTGGTCTTACAACACAATTTTTTTTTGCTGTTGGTTTAACAGTATTTATTGGTATAAAAGCCGATAAATGGCTACATTTTACAACCCCAATATTTGTATGGCTATTACCACTTACAATTATTATTTCAATTATTTTCAAAATAATTAAAGATACATCTTCAAAAAAATAAAATGAAACTTTTCGGAAAAATGCTATTACCAATTTTGGTAATTTTTGTAACTTTTACAACTTTTATTATTTTAGCTAAACCCTTGTTATTAAAATATGATGTAGATAGTCATGTGTTGTTAAGTGCCAATTTACTTTTTTTATTTTTAGGTATTTTAGTATTTTTTATTCAAAAAAATGCCCTTGCCAATAAAAATCCAAATGTGTTTATAAGAAGCATTATTGCTGGTATGATGATAAAAATGTTTAGTACTGTTTTGGCTATTTTGATTTATGTTGTTTTTACTGGTAAAAATTATAACACAAAAGCTGTATTTATTTCATTACTTATGTATTTAGTTTATTTAGCGGCAGAGGTAATTGCATTATCTGCCGAAAACAAAAAAAAAAATGGCTAAAGAAAAATTAGAATTTGCGGCTTTATTACAATATTTACCAGAGGCAAGCTACGAGTTAGTTTTACAATATATTGTTACACACAAAGTACAATTAACAATTACTCGTAGTCGTACAACTGTACTAGGCAATTATAGGCATGCACATGCTAACAAAGGACACCGCATTAGTGTAAATGGTGATTTGAATAAATATGCGTTTTTGATAACACTACTTCACGAAATTGCCCATTTAATAACATTTGAAACCCATGGCAATAAAGTAGCACCACATGGTCAAGAGTGGAAATATCAATTTGGTAAAATACTTAGTACATTTTTAGAAATGCAATTTTTTCCTTTGGATATAAAAGCAGTATTATTAAAATCAATAAAAAACCCTGCAGCAAGCAGTTGTGCAGATGAAAAACTATTGAGGGTTTTAAAAAACTACGACGAAAACAAAGATGGTATATTTTTTGTAGAGCAAATATTGCTTGGAGATAAATTTAAAATAAAGGGTAACCGGGTTTTTGAGAAAGGCGAAAAAATAAGAAAACGATTTAAATGCAAAGAAATAGCAACAGGTAAATGGTATCTTTTTAGTCCAATATCAGAAGTAATTAGAGTAGCCTAAATTATTTTTTTAAAACTATTCTAAATGTAGTGCCTTTGCCAATTTCGCTTTGCTTTACAAACAAATCACCTTTGTGATAAATATTAATTATACGTTTACTTAGCGATAAACCTAACCCCCAGCCTCTTTGTTTTGTACTAAAACCAGGTTTAAATACATTTATTAAATTATTTTTGGCAATACCTTTTCCAGTATCTTTTACATCAATATTAATTTGTGCTATTTCGTTTTTAATATCTATTTCAATTTTGCCTTTTCCATCCATTGCATCTAACGCATTTTTTAATAAATTTTCTATTACCCAATCAAAAAGTGGAGGGTTTATTAATGCTATAATTTCATCATCACTATTAGTATTTATCGAAAAATTCACCCTCTCTGGCGATCTTTTTTTTATGTACGCTACCATGCTTTCTATTTGCATGTTCAAATTAGTTTCTTCTAGCTTTGGAGTACTACCTATTTTACCAAATCTATCGCTTACCAATTTTAGTCTATCTACATCTTTTGACATTTCAAAAGCAATGTTTTCAGTTTTAGGATTATCTTTCAATATTTCCATCCAACCTTGTAAAGACGATAATGGAGTGCCCAACTGATGTGCAGCTTCTTTTGCAAGCCCAGCCCATACTTGATTTTGAGTACTCTTACTTTTAGTATTCATTGCTATTGAAATTACAATTACAAACAATAAAGCAACCAATAATTGTACAATAGGAAAATACTTTATTTGTATCAATAAATCAGATTCTCCATAATAGGTAATGTTCTTTTCCAAATTATTTATAGGGTTTTTCCAAACCAATGGAGGGTTAATAGCTTTAAGCTCTTCTAGTTTTTTCTTTAAAAAATCATCGCTAATCTTATATTTTGAGGAGTCGAAATTAAAAAAAATTATGCTATCCTTTTCGTTGGTTTGCATTAATGGAATATTTTTTCCATTTTCAGATATTATTTTTGCCGCTAATCTAGTATCAGTATTGCTAATGTTATTCAAATCATTTACTGCTTCTACAAATTGTTCTACCTTACTTTTTTCATCTGCAGCTATTTTTTTAGATAGGTAGTTGCTAAAAAAAATACTTGCTACTATAAAAGCAATTGCTACTACTCCTAATATATTTCTTAAATTTAAAAATCTATCAAACATATTTAAAAATAATAAAAAAAGAAATGTGCACCTTATAAATTTTAAAAACAATTAAATTTGTGTTTTATGAACCAAACACAACCCAACAACATTTCTATAAATTTACCAACAGTAGCAGTAGTAATTCTTAACTGGAATGGAAAACAGTTTTTAGAAAAATTTATTCCCTCTGTTATCCAATCAACATATAAAAATTTACAAATTATAGTAGCCGACAATGCTTCTTCAGATGACTCTATTTCATTTTTAAAACAAACTTATCCATTCATTAAAATAATTGTAAACCCAGTTAACGAAGGGTTTGCAAAAGGTTATAACACTGCACTAAAAAATATTACTAGCGACTATTTTGTATTATTAAATAGCGATGTAGAAGTAACCCCAAATTGGATTGAACCAATAATTAAATTAATGGAATCGGATAATTTAATAGCTGCATGCCAACCCAAAATATTAGAATATAACAATAAAAATAAATTTGAGTACGCTGGTGCTAGTGGCGGTTTTATAGATAAACTGGGTTACCCATTTGCACGTGGGCGTATTTTTAATACGCTTGAAACCGACATTGGACAATATAACACTGCCATGCCCTGTTTTTGGGCTACAGGTGCTGCAATGTTTGTAAAGGCAAGTGTATTTGATTTTGTAAATGGTTTTGATGAGTATTTTTTTGCACATCAAGAAGAAATTGATTTGTGTTGGCGAATGCAACTAAATGGTTTTAAAATTTATGTGGAACCAGCATCTGTAGTTTATCATGTTGGTGGTGGCACTTTACCAAAAGGCAATAGCAAAAAAACATTTCTAAATTTTAGAAATAATTTGATTATGCTTTTTAAAAATACCCAAAAATCAAAACTATTTCTACTTTTACCTACCCGATTATTTTTAGATACATTAGCTGCATTTAAAGGATTAGTTTCTGGCGATACTGGCTATTTTATTGCCATATTTAAAGCCTATTTTTATTTTGCACAATGGATTATTTATTATCGAAAAAAAAATACAGATAAATTTCACACATCAAAAACACCAATAAGCATATATCCAAAAAGTATTTTGTGGCATTACTACTTTAAAAACAAAAAAAAGTTTTCAGAAATTGTTACATGAAAATATTTTTTATCAAAATAAGCCCTTATTTTTGCAATAGAAAATTATAAATAAATGCATCAAGAAATAATAGATAACACAGGAAAAGACTTTGCACATAGTTGGGTATCTTCTTCAAAATTTATTTGGTTTTGCCAAATATTTGTAGTGGTAGCCATAGTTTTATCTGCTTGTGTGGCGCAATATGCTCACAGGTACAAAGGTAAACCTGAGGTAAACGTACCAGAAAATACTTTGTATAATCCTACCTACAAATAATTTTTTTGTAGTTAGATTTCAATCCCTTATTTTTGCAATCCGAAAAACAATAAAATGTTTTTTTAAATTAAAAAAGTTCTTACACATTACTAGCGGAAGTAGCTCATTTGGTAGAGCACGACCTTGCCAAGGTCGGGGTGGCCGGTTCGAGCCCGGTCTTCCGCTCAAAAAAAACTCCTGTTTATAATAGGAGTTTTTTTATATCATTTTATTGAAAACAAAAATGATTAAATTTTTGCCCCGGTGGTGAAATTGGTAGACACGCAGGACTTAAAATCCTGTTTACAGCAATGTAAGTAACGGTTCAACTCCGTTCCGGGGCACAAAAAAACGCTTTTAAAAGCGTTTTTTTTGTTTTAACACATTCGTTTCTTCTTGAAAATTTGTGTAGTTTTTTATGCCAGCGGCGATGGCGAAATTGGTAGACGCACTACCTTGAGGTGGTAGCGCCCATATAACCGGGTGTGTCGGTTCGAATCCGATTCGCCGCACAAAAGAGTATCGATTTTAATGCGATACTCTTTTTTATAATATCAATATCTTATATTGTACTTTAGCTTTTATTAAAACACTACTCCTTATGAAAAAATATTTTGTTCCGTTATTTTTATCATTTTTTTTTAATGTTAAAGCACAAATAAATGTTGTACCAATGCCAGCTTATGTAAAAATGGGAGAAGGCATATTTTATTTTACAAAAAACACTACCATTTCTTACAATAACTATTCAAGTTCGTTAAATAACCTCCATAAATATCTTAATAAAAAAATTAAAGAAAAATATGGCTTTAGTTTAAAAATTGTACCCCAAAAATTTAAAAATAAAAAAAGTAATATACAATTCAGCATTACTAAAGTTGAAGCTGCACCTACTAATTCTTATAACTTATCTGTTTCCAATAATGAATTAGAAATTGACGGATTTAAAGATGAAACAATTTTTCAGGGCATACAAACTTTACTTCAACTTATAGAAAAACAAAATAACAAATTAGTTATTCCGCAATTAACTATTAATGATTTCCCTAGGTTTAAATATAGAGGTATGCATCTTGATGTTGGTAGGCACTTCTACCCTATTGCATATATAAAAAAATATATAGACTATTTGGCTACATACAAATACAATACATTTCATTGGCACCTTACCGAAGATCAAGGTTGGCGGATAGAGATAAAAAAATATCCAAACCTTACCAAAATAGGTAGTTACAGAGAAAGAACACTTATAGGTAGGTTTGGGAGCAATAAATACGACAGTATAAAATATGGAGGTTATTATTCTCAAAATCAAATAAAAGAAATTGTAAAATATGCTACTGAAAGATATATTAATGTAATACCCGAAATAGAAATGCCTGGACATAGTACCGCAGCTTTAGCTAGTTATCCTTTTTTGGGCTGCACAAAAGGACCATACAAAACAATGGATACTTGGGGTGTTTTAGATGATGTGTATTGCGCAGGTAATGATAGTACATTTAATTTTTTGCAAAATGTATTAGATGAAGTTTTGCAACTTTTTCCGAGTAAATACATACATATAGGTGGCGATGAATGCCCAAAAGAAAGGTGGAAAAAATGTACATCATGCCAAAAAAGAATGAAAGATAACAACCTAAAAGATGAACATGCATTGCAAAGTTATTTTATACAACGAATAGAAAAATATATTAATAGTAAGGGTAGAAGCATTATTGGTTGGGATGAAATATTGGAAGGTGGGCTTGCGCCAAATGCAACAGTAATGAGCTGGCGTGGCGAAACCGGTGGTATAGAAGCCGCCAAACAAAACCATGATGTAATAATGACCCCAGGCAAACCTGTGTACTTTGATCATAGCCAAACTAAAAATGAAGATAGTGTAGTTATTGGTGGTTACAATTCGTTGGAAACAGTATATAATTATGAACCAATACCTAAAGAACTAAATGCAGCGCAAGCTTTGCATGTACTAGGTGCTCAAGGCAATGTATGGACAGAATATATGAACAATACCAACAAATTAGAGTATATGATTTTTCCTCGAATGATAGCACTTAGTGAGGTATTATGGAGCCCAAAAGCAAATAAAAGTTGGATTGATTTTGAAAGAAGATTACCAACCATATTTGAAAGATTAGATTTTGAAAAAATTAATTATAGCAAAGCATATTATGATTTAGATGCTACCGTTTTGCCCACCGAAAATAATGAAGCTGTATATTGGAAATTAGAGTACAAAAACTCAAAGCATAAAATTGTTTATAAAAATGAAAAAGAAAACAGTAAAACTATTGCATATTCCCAGCCTATCTTTATAAGTACTAATGACTCCTATTCGGCATGGACCCAAAATGAAAGTGGTATTGATTTAGGAACTAAAACAATACAAAAATTTTACTTTAACAAAGCCACTGGCAAAAAAATATCGATTGTAAACCAACCAAGCAAAACCTATCCTGGCAATGGTGCATTTACCTTAGTAAATGCAGTACAAAATACTAGAGGCACAGCAAAAGCGTCAGAGTTTTTAGGGTTTCAAGGCACAGATTTAGATGTAACAATAGACTTTGGAAAAGATATAGAAATTTCCACCATAAAATTACATACGCTTAATCAAAATAGAAGTTGGATATATTTACCTACTGAAATAGAAGTATCTTTTTTACCATACATAGACACTACAATAATTACAAGACATCCACCAATAGTAAGTATTAACAAACAAGTAATTGATAATAATAATGTACAAATTATAGAATTAAACGAACCCAAAACTTGCAGATATTTACGGGTATTTGCAAAAAACTTTGGTACAATACCAATTGGCAAACCGGGTGAAGGAAAGCAAGCTTGGTTATTTGCCGATGAAATTGAAGTGGAGTGATATATTTAATACTTTTCTTGGCTTTACAACAATAATACTGATTGCTCTGATTTCAAAAATTTATAAAACTGTTTATAACTTTAAGAAAATCACTAAAAACTTAGTTTGTAAACCAAAAAGAACACAAAGGGGAGTATTTCTTTGTGTTCTTTTTGTGAATTTTTTTAGTGCTTTGCAGTGAAATTTGTCTTTGTGTTTTTGAGGTTCCTTAAGTTAGAGAGAATATGAAACATTAAATCTTAACCTTCTTTTTTTTGAGGCTCAAATAATCTAAAAAATAAATTATCTTTAGCGAAAAACTATTTAAATTGGTACTGTTTAATTCTTTTCCTGTTATGGTGTTTCCAAAATTATTATAATACTTATTTTCTGCTGATCGCTTAAAATCTTCTCCAATATTTTTATATCCAATATTTAAAAAACTACCTTGAGCAAATTGCCAAGTATAAACCATATCTATTGTAAAATAATTATAGTTTTGAAAAATGTTATTATTACCATTAGCAGTTACAGTTCCATCTGTATTTACAGAGTAGATGGTAGATGGACTTACACTTCCATCAGCATTTAATAAATATAATTGTTGTGGTTTTATGGTTGTCCAATTATGATTAGCTGCAAAAGAAATGCCCATTTTATTAGTAAAATTATATTTTATATTAAGTGCATTATTTACAGATTTTATATTTCGTCTCGAAAATAAAATATTACTAAAGCCATCGGTAAAAGCATAACCAGGAGCATTGGTAGTTTTGCTGCTAAAAATATCTAAAGCTATCGAAAACTTAGAGTTAAATCTAATTTTTCCATATAATCCATAATCGAAACTTATGCGTTTAAAAACTCCACCAGTGCCCGTAAAAAAGCTACCTCCCCACGATAATTTTTTGCTATTATTGCTTTGCCAGTCGGTACTAAAACCTATTCTACCTTTATTAACAAATACCCTTCCAATTTTTCTTGGTTCATAAAAATCATTGTAATTTGGAGCGCCATTTATATTAGCACCTATATACCAATTTTTTTTTGTTTGTGTACTAAAATTAAAATTAAATCCTCCACCCTGAAACATTCTTGCACGCCCTTTGATTGGATCTAAAGGCGTAACTAAACGATTGTGCCTAGCATTAATATTAATTCTAATATTGTTGTACCAAGCTTTGGGCTTATTCCAATTGTATCCTATCCAAAAACCCTCTACCATATAGTTATTGTTAGTTAAATAACCCAAATCATTTTTATCGTATTTGTCGTTTGCCAATTCGTGCCAAACATTATAAGTTAATCTACCACTAGTTTTGCCAGCATAAATACTGTGAGTATAACCAACTTTGTTTGCTGCATTATAATTTACTATTGTACTAATGCCAATATTACCCCCAATATTCCATTTGTTTTTTTTATCGTTAAAATCAAACAAAAAAGCACTTACATTGGCATCATAATCATGCCCACTTCTAAGTACACTAGTATTTACTAAAGATATACTACTGTTGTTTTTTAGGGTTTGATCTAATACAAATACATTATAATTTGTTAGTGGATCTGTTTCAAATTTTTTAATAAAGTTGGGATTTATACTATCATTTATAATGGCATTTTGCGGTTTTGTTATTGAATTTAATAACCCTACACCTAATCCATTTTGAGTACGGCCGCTTATTTTAGTAGCATTTACTATTTGACTTTTTGTAGGGTTTTTGCTAACAAACTCATGCAAACCAACTTGTCCATCTACTTCATTATAATGTATCGGCTGTGCTCCTATTCGCCTACTATAAAATAAATCTCCTTTCGAAAACAAATCGGTTCCTTCTGTAAAGAAAGATCTATTTTCGGCATATTGTTGTTCAAATGGCCCAGTATTAAGTACAAGATTATCGCTTTGTACTTGCCCAAAATCGGGCACTAAACTCATATCTAATGTAAAGGCCTGATTTAAACCATATTTTACATCTAACCCACCATTAATTGTGGTTTTTACATTATCGGCTTTTGTAACAGCCAAGCCGTCGTATGTATGATAAGCCGATATGTATGGAGATAACTGCAACCGTATAGGAGGTTTAATATCTTGTAAATTTTTTAAAAGACCTTCCTGAGTTAAAAATCCATTTTTGTTGGGGTCAATAGTATTCCAAAATAATTGTTTATTAGATTTTCGGCGTAGCCTAACTATATTAAATCCCCAATCTTGCAATTTTTTTTTCCCAAATCTAATGGCAGAATAAGGTATAAACATTTCAAAACTCCAGCCATCGTTTTGTATTATCGAAGCACTTTTCCAAACCGCATTCCAAGCAAAATCTTCACCACCATTATTGCCCGATGCATTTGGCGAAACTTTAGCATCCATTTGCTCACCAAGTGGTGTTACAAAATATTCATACGCATTTAATTTATCATTGTAGGTATCAAAAACCACTCCTAAAAAATCGTTATTTCCAAAGCCATCTCTACCAATTAACTCCGATGTTACGCTATCCTTTGTACGTTCGTAGCAATAACCACCAATGTATATGCCATCATTATTGTAAACTAAATGTATTTTAGTTTTATTTTCATTTTCTTCAAGCAAAAAAGGTGTTGGCCTAAGTTCAACAAAATTTGTAGCTGTAGGTACGTTTTGCCAAATTTGTTCTTTTAAGTTACCATCAATAGTAATTTTATCAGAAATTTTTACGATGGATAATTCTTTTCTGTTGGTTTGTGCAAAAGAGAAGTTAGAATATAAAATTATAAAAAAAAATAAAAATATTTTATTGCTCATGAAAATATGAAGATAAATTAACCAAGTAATTTGGTGGCAAATTAAGTGAATTAAATTAATAAAATTTTACCGCTTATCATTATGTGTTAATAATAAATAACAATAAGTTGCTAGAAGCTGGTTGGTAAGAATTGTAAACAAATTATGAAATAAAAATCAAACATAGGGTAAAAAAATAATTTGCCACTTTAAATATTCTTTCCGTACTTTTGCGCCGATTTTATAATTTCTGAGAATTACATGACATGCTCAGATGCTGTTGATAGCAGGTAAGACCGATTACGTTACCTAAAGAGATAATACAACTTCTCCCCCATACAATAGCCAGAAGCATAATATGTGACCATCAAAAAATATTTTTTTTGACCATATAGTATTGCGTTCGGCTTCGAAAAGGCTTCGACAAGCTCAGCCACATACCTGTACTAGCTGGTTTTCATTTTTAAAACAAATAATTATCATGAATGCATTTGAAGCATTAGGCCTAAACGAAAACATAGTTCAAGCCGTAACAGATTTAGGTTTTACAGAACCAACCCCAATACAACAACAAGCAATACCAGTATTAATAGCTGGCACTAAGGATTTTGTAGGTCTTGCACAAACTGGTACCGGAAAAACAGCCGCATTTGGTTTGCCTTTACTACATTTAATTGATGCCAACGAAAAATACCCTCAAGCTCTTATTGTATGCCCAACTAGAGAGTTGTGTTTGCAAATAACAAACGATCTTAGCGATTTTAGAAAACACAGCAGAGGTATGAATGTAGAAGCTGTGTATGGCGGAGCATCTATAGTAATGCAAATTCGTAATTTGAAAAGAGGTGTACAAGTAGTAGTAGCCACGCCTGGCCGCTTAATAGACCTTATAGAAAGAAAAGCTATAGACCTACAAAAAGTAAAATATGTAGTGTTAGATGAGGCCGATGAAATGCTAAACATGGGCTTTAGAGACGATATAGATTTTGTATTAAAAAATACTATTAATAGAGAAAGTATTTGGCTTTTTTCTGCAACTATGCCAGCACAAGTACGAGCCATTTCTAAAAACTTTATGACCAACCCTGAAGAAATAACTGTTGGCAAAAAGAATAGTGGCAATGTAAATATAGACCATCAATTTTTTGTAGCACCAGCAAATTCTCGTTTTGAATCGTTGAAGCGTTTGATAGATTTTAACCCAGATATGTATGGTATAATTTTTACCAGAACTAAAATGGATGCACAAGATGTATGCGAAAAACTAAGCAAAGCTGGTTACGAAATTGAAGCATTACATGGCGACCTTAGCCAACAACAAAGAGACAGGGTAATGGCACGCTTTCGTACTAAAGCATTGCAGTTGTTAATTGCTACAGATGTAGCAGCCCGTGGTATTGATGTAGATGGTATAACACATGTTATAAACTACGAATTGCCAGATGATATGGAAGTATATACGCATAGAAGCGGACGTACAGGTAGAGCTGGAAAAACTGGTATATGCTTAAGCATTTGCCATAGCAGAGAAACTTTTAAGATTAGAAGTTTAGAAAAAATGGTAAATGCACAATTCCATAAAATGGATATTCCAAGTGGTAGTGATGTTTGTAGAAAACAATTTTTTCATTTTATGGATAAATTAATTAAAACAGATATTAGCCACGGCGATTATGAAAACTACTTGCCCGATCTTATGGAAAAATTTGCCGATGTTACAAAAGAAGAAGTGTTGCAAAGGGTTGCTGCACTAGAGTTTGACCATTTTTTAAAATATTATAAAAATGCCGAAGATTTAAACGCTAAAGATGCAGGTAGAAGACCTTTGAACAATGATAGAAGTGGCGACAGAGTATCGAGTAATAGAGACGGAAGTAGAAACGAACGCAGCAACTTTAATAGAAGAGATAATGGTTATACAAGACTCTTTGTAAACCTTGGTACAAAAGATGGTTTTTACAAAGCAAGCATGTTGCAATTTGTTTTAGACGAAAGTAACCTTAGCAAAGAAGCATTGGGCAAAATAGATATTAGAGATATGAACACTTGGATAGAGTGTGATAGTGCAAGTGCTGGCCAAATGATAAAATCATTGGATGGTAAACGTTACAACAACCGTACAGTGCGTATGAATGAGGCAGATGGTGGCTTTAAAAGACCAACTGACGAAAGCGGAGAACGTAGAGGAACAAGAGAAGTTGGAGCTGCAGCACCTAGAGAAAGAAAAAGAGTATATGGCTCTGCTAGAGATAGAAAATAGTAAAAAAAATGCCTTGTAAATTTGCAAGGCATTTTTTTATTAGTAAACATTTTGCAAATACAATACATGTATATTAAAATACTTGCTTATTATTGGCTTTATAGTTTTTTAATATTACCTTTCGTTTCAGGGTAATACCAATCTGATTTATAAAAGATGTCAATATTTTGTAAATCATTCAATAGTAAATGCCGATGGTACAAACAAATAGTAAAATAAGGCTTTTAGTCAAAATTGGACTATATTGTTTGTCAAATTGCTATAAAAAATATATTGAGTGCAATTGCAATATATTGAGTTCAACTAATAAGAATATAAATGAAGAACATAAAATTAATAGAAGTGCCATCAGAAATTGGAGCTGGTACAAGAGGAGCAAGTTTAGGTGTAGATGCAATTAAAATTGCAGCTTTAGATTTTATGAGCAATTTTTTTGTTCATTTCCCATCAGAAAAAGTGGAGGTAGAAAATAATTTATTATTTGAACCAATAAAATCTCCTTATGCCAAAAGAATACATGGAGTATTAAATATGTATGAAAAGATAAGCAAAGCCGTACACGACACTATAAAAGGCAATTTTTTTCCGGTTGTATTAAGCGGCGACCATAGTAATGCAGGTGGCACAATTGCTGGCATAAAAATGGCAAAGCCAAAAAGTAAATTAGGTGTAATTTGGATAGATGCACATGCTGATTTGCATACCCCATACACAACTCCATCGGGCAATATGCATGGAATGCCACTATCTACAGCCATAGCCGAAGACAACAAAGAAAGTAGTGCACACGACCTAGATGAAAAAACAGCAAATATGTGGAACCAATTAAAAACTATTGGTAATATTTCGCAAAAAGTACTGCCCGAAGATATTGTGTTTATTGCATTAAGAGATTATGAAAAAGAAGAAAAACATTTGATAGAAAAACATGGCATGAAAGTAATAACTACTGCCGAAGTAAGACGTACAGGTGCTGAAAATGTGAGTAGAAAAGCATTAAGACATTTAAGTGATTGTACAGATATTTATGTAAGTTTTGATGTAGATAGCCTAGACTCTGTAATAAGCCGTGGTACTGGCACGCCAGTAAGCAATGGGCTCAAAGAAAGAGAAGCAGAAGATTTAATTAGTAAATTTATGCAAAACAGAAAAATTTGCTGTTTTGAAATAACTGAGGTAAACCCAACTTTAGATAAAGAGAATTTAATGGCCGAAATAGCTTTTAATATTTTGCAAAGAAGTGTAAATGTACTAATGATGAACTAAAATTATTTTAACATAATACAAAACCTATGTTTAAACAAAAAACCAATACCGAAAATTATTCAACATCTACAACCATAATTGGTGCAAGCACTACCATAATAGGCAATATTGAAACCAACGATGATATTAGAATTGATGGTACACTAATTGGGAATTTGGTGGCTAATGCAAAAATAATTATTGGTATAAATGGCAAAGTAGAAGGTAATATAGATGGAAACAATGCCGAAATTATGGGAAAAGTTACTGGCACAATAAAAATTTCAGAATTATTAAATATTCATGGTAAAGCCAATGTAACAGGCGATTTACATGCAGGTAATTTACAAATAGCAGCAACTGCATCTTTTAATGGAAATTGCAAAATGGGAGCCAATGTTATTGCATTAAATTCCGATAATGAAAAAGTTGTTAACATCTAAACTTACATGGTTTTGGTAGCCATATTTTCGGCAGTAGTAGTATTTACCTCAACCATATTTTTATAAGTTCGTTTTCTATAGCTTTTTGCAAAACTTTGCCATTTTAATTTTAATACACCAAAAATCCCTTCTTTTATTATTCCCTTATTCATTTTACTAGCTCCGAGTTTTCGGTCTTTAAAAGTTATAGGAACTTCTATAATTTTAAATCCTAGTTTCCAAGCAGCAAATTTCATTTCTATTTGAAAAGCATAACCAACGAAAGAAATATTTTCTAAATTTATCGTATTTAAAACCTTAGCAGAATAACACACAAAACCAGCTGTAGGGTCTTTTATAGGCATAAAAGTAATTATACGAGTATATAACGATGCTCCTTTAGATAACAATATCCTATTAGTAGGCCAGTTTTCTACAGCACCTCCATTTATATACCTAGAGCCTACTGCTACCGCAGCTCCATTTGTACAAGCAGTATAAAGGCGTAATAAATCGGTTGGATTGTGAGAAAAATCGGCATCCATTTCAAAAATATAAGAATAATTATTTTTGAGTGCCCATTTAAAACCATGTATATATGCCGTACCTAAGCCAAGTTTGCCTTTTCTTTCTTCCAAAAATAACTTACCAAAAAACTTTGGCGATATAGATTTTACAATATCCGCAGTACCATCTGGCGAGCCATCATCTACTATCAATACATGAAAATTATTAGGCAAATTCATCACTGCTGTAATAATTGCTTCGATGTTTTCTTTTTCATTATATGTTGGTATGATTACTATTTTATCCAAAGCTAATGTTAGTGATGTAAGTCAAAAATAAGATTTTTAATTATTTAAAATGTTAAAATGATTTTTTTTTAACTAAAGATTTATTAAATACTTCGGTAAGTTTTTTCTTAGTATGCAAAGGAAATTCGCCTCTCATAATCCAATCGTAATATCCTGGATCTTTCTTTAATACCTCTCCTACCACCATTCCTTTATATTTTCCAAAATTAAAAACCTCACTACCATTTTCATCATAAATAATTCTACGAGCATAATCAATAATTTTTTCTTCACCTACTACATCAAGTACCGACTCTATAGTATTTCCTAAATTATCATACTTTTTTAATTGTGCTTCCAATACTTCTATAGTAGCATTTATATCTACCTCTGCACTATGAGCATCTACTAACTCTTTTCCACAAAAAAATTGATACGCTGCCGATAATGTACGTGGCTGCATTTTGTAAAAAATATTTTGCACATCTACCATTTTTCTATCATCAAAATCTATACTTATGCCAGCTCTTAAAAACTCTTCTACGAGTAATGGTATATCAAAACGATTACTATTATAACCTCCAAAATCACAATTTTCTAAAAATTGTTTTATTTCGTTCGACATTTGCTTAAACGTGGGAGCATCTTTTACCATTTCGTTTGTAATACCATGTATATCGCTACTTTCTTTCGATATTGTCATTTGCGGATTAACTAATCTTCGTTTTGCAATTCTTTTGCCATCTGGCATTATTTTCACAACTGCAATTTCTACAATTCTATCAATTGTTACATTTACTCCAGTAGTTTCCAAATCTATAAAAGCAATTGGTCGGTTTAGTTGCAGCATAATTAAATATTAATGGTTTAGTTTATAAATTATTTATGCAATATACATCATTGAATAAAAATTACATGAACACAAATAGAATTAAAGAATGTACGTTATAGTATTACTTTAAATTAACTTTGCAACTAAAAAAATACATTGAACAACTGCATAAGATAAATTTTATAAAGTTAGCATGTAATATGATTTATAATTTCACTTTATTTTGAGAAAAAATATAATAAATTAAAAAAAATGAGAAAATTTTTTATCCTAGCATTTTTAGCTGTAACTATTACTTCAATACTTACTAGCTGTGGTACAAGTAAAAAAACAGGTTGCCCTGGTACCGAAGGCATTATACACTAAATTATAAGATTTATGAATTGGAAAGACTTAACAGATAAACAAGGTTTAGCAGAAATAATAAATGCATCTGAAAAAATAACTCAAGCTATATTTAAACATAGTACCCGATGCTCAATAAGTACTATGGCAAAAAGTAGATTAGAAAGGGAAACAGCTCCAAAAAATGTGATTTTCAATTATCTTGATTTGATTACTTACAGAAATATTTCTAACCAAATTGCTGCCGATTTTAATGTAGAGCATGAATCGCCACAAATACTTATTATAAAAAACGGTAAATGTATTTACAACCAAAGCCACAATGCTATAAATATGGCCGATATTGAAGAATTGGCTTAATTACACTTACCAAAACTATTAAAATAATAATATTTTTAGCAAATTTATAAAGCAATGAATATAAAAAACGCAATACATAAGTACTGCGTTTTTAAATTATCTATTGTTATATTTTATATTTTATTTTCCAATTGGTTTATAATAGCTCAAAGCTTCGGGCATGTATGCTTCTATTCTAGCTATTCTATTTTCGTCTAAAGGGTGAGTAGATAATAACTCTGGTGGTTTTTGTGTATTTGCATTTGCAGCAGCCATTCTTTTCCAAAAATTAACCGCTTCTTGAGGATTATAGCCAGCCATTGCACAAAATAATAATCCAAAATGATCGGCTTCATATTCTTGATTTCTACCATTTGGCAATAAAGCCCCAATTTGTACACCTGGGGCATATATCGAATTGAAAAGATTGCTATACTTTGCATTATTTTGAAGGGCAATATTACCAACAACTTCGATACCTTGGGCAATTAAACCTTGGCTCATACGTTCGTTACCATGTTTTGCTACAGCATGGCATATTTCATGGCCCATTACTACTGCTAAAGCAGCTTCATTTTGTGTTACTGGCAGTAAACCAGAATACACTACCACTTTACCACCTGGCATACACCAAGCATTTACTTGTGGCTCGTTTACTAAATTAAATTCCCACTGGTAGCCTGCCAATACATCGGCTTTACCTTGTGTACCGTAATAATTGGTAATGGCTGTAGCCACACGGTTACCTACTCTTTTTACCATTTCGGCATCTCTACTACCTGTTGTATTTATTACTTTACTTGTACTTAAAAAGCTTTGATATTCAGAAACTGCTTGTGCTTGTAATTGTGTTTCGGATACTAAATTTAATTGTCTTCTACCTGTTACTGCATTTCTGGTACAACCAACAAATAAAGATGCAATTACAGCTATTAATAATATTTTTTTCATAATGTAGGGGTTTTATTTTTTGTTAAGTAAACAAAATGTGTTCCAAATTATCTTAAGGTTTTCTTAAAATTATTTGTTTCTATTTTTTCGTCTATCTCGGTGTTTTAGTATTGGTATCTGGCTTTCTACACCTCTTAGCAATTTGCCTATATTTTTTTGATGTGTAAGAATTATCAGAGCAGCTACAAGCAAGGCAAAAGCTCTGTATAAAATTTCATGTTCATTCCAAATCCACAATACCGATACAGGCAGCATTATGCCAGCCAATATTGAACTTAATGAAACAAACCTAGTAAGATATAATACCACCAAAAATACAGTAACACAGCTTATTGCAATAATAGGTTGTATTGCTATTATCATTCCAAATAATGTTGCAACACCTTTTCCTCCTTTAAAACTTGCCCAAATAGGAAAAACATGCCCAATAACAGAAGCTAAACCTAGCCCAATCATAAAATTGGTTTTATCTAAACTATTTACATTATGCAAATAATAAGGCATAAAATAAAAAAGCCCTACAGCACACATACCTTTTAATATGTCTATACACATTACAATAGTGCCATATTTTTTTCCCAATACCCTAAAAGTATTAGTAGCTCCCATATTGCCACTACCATAATCCCTAATGTCGATACCAAAATATTTTTTGCTGATTATAAGTGCAGTAGGTATAGAACCAATTAGATATGCACAAATTATAAGAAGAAATTCTTTCATTAAAAATAAGGGGTTATTTAAAAGAGAATACAAATATAGATAGAAACATTTGCAAAAAATCAATTTTATATATTGCTTTTAACACACATAAAATCAATTTCATTGTTTAAGTGAAAATATTTTTTAATTTTCCTCTTCCTCCAAAATATTTTCTGACTTTGAGCTATTGTAACTTTTATCAACTCTACCTCCACCAATGTATTTTTTTGCGTAATAAGTATCGTTTAAGCTACTAATTGTAACACCAGAGCTACTGCTAGAGTGGGTAAAATAATCATTGCCTAAATAAACTCCTACATGGCTCACACCTCCTCTAGTATTAAAAAACACTAAATCACCTTCTTGCAAATCCATTCTATTTATACGATTACACTTAGCATATTGCTCATGCGCAGTACGAGGCAGGCTTATGCCAAAAACGTTTTGTATTAACTGACCAGTGTAGCTACTACAATCTACCCCACGCTTGGAAGTACCACCATATCTATATCTTGTAGCCCACCAATCTTCTATAAAATCGTATAATTTTAAATTTACTAACTCTTCTACATCTGTATTTAATAACTGTGCATATTTGAATTGTAAAGATGTACACTCCTCTATAGAGGTAGATTTATTATTGGCAGAAATATTTTGTGCAAGTTTATTATTTACTTGTACAAAATTTAAATTGGGTTGTGCCAAGCTGGCAAAAGGTAATTTAGCAATAAAAAATATTATTACTATAAAAAATTTTAAGTTTTTCATACGTTAATGGGGCTTACCGTATAAGACTTTCTTCTTTGATATTTTTTTCTTCTTAAATTCAGTTATTTATCTAACGTTGTTTGCCTATCTGCAATTCTTGTCCTACATCTTTGTTATTAATATTATTTCAAATAGTTTTTTTAATTCCTATTAGTTACAAATATAATACAAAAAGAGTACAAAACATACTTTATTCACAGCTTATTAACAATCAAACACTTAAAAGCCTTTAAAAAACTATTTTACCAAATCTTTTCCAAAAGTAACTTTACTTAATTTTTTTGTGGCATTATATAAAAAATAAATATAAATTCCATCTTTAGAAAAACGATACTTATCGTCTTCATCAGTTTCTATTTCTTTAAAAAAAGCTAACTTTTTACGTAGTTCTTCAATTGTAGTGTTTCGGGTAATATCCATTTTTTCAATTGTCAGTTTACCTTCATAAAATGATTTTGGCACAATTTTATTCGATTCTACTCCATCTAAATACAACTGAAATTCTGAAACCAATCCTGTAGGTATTTTATTCATTGTTTGCTCAAAAAGGACAACCCCAATATTATCATAAGTATATATTTTGTTTGTGCCCTCTTTTTTTCTGCAAAAAGTATCTATTACAGCAGTAAATGTAGCTAGCTTCCATTCTTTACTTACATCTTTTTTATTTAATTTCACTTTGCCATCTTTTATTGTTACTTGCATTTTTGACGATGCAAATTGAGCATTGGAATATTGAAAAAGAAAAAAAGTAAGTAGCGAAAATAAAAATTTCATTATTAATTAAATTTACTTTAAAAAAATGCAAGTTAAGTTTTACATTTTTAAAAACCTTGGTAATAACTTTTTATTTAAGCTCCTTTCAATATTCCGATATTTGTAAAACAGATAATTTTTAACCTTTATTTTCGGCATTTTTTCAAAATGAAATTTTCGCATTTACACGTACATACACAATTTTCTTTATTAGATGGTGCAGCATCTATACAAAATTTATACAAAAAAGCAATTGCCGATGGTATGCCAGCATTAGCCATAAGCGACCATGGCAATATGTTTGGGGCATTTGAGTTTGTAAAAGAAGCATACAAACACAAAAATGAAGATGGCACTTTAAAAGTAAAACCCATTGTAGGTTGCGAATTTTATATTACTACCGATAGAACAAGAAAAACTTTTAGTAAAGACGAAAAAGATCCACGCAGGCATCAAATACTTTTAGCAAAAAACGATATTGGGTACAAAAATTTAGTAAAACTTACATCGCTTGGTTACATAGAAGGCATGTATAGCAAATACCCACGTATAGACAAAACACTAATACATAAATACCATGAAGGACTTATTGCCACTACATGTTGCTTGGGTGCATTGGTACCACAAACTATTTTAAAAAAAGGTGAAGAAGAAGGCGAAAACGAATTTAAGTGGTGGCTCAATATTTTTCAAGATGATTATTATGTAGAGCTGCAAAGGCATGGAATGCCTGAGCAAGATAAAGTAAATGAAGTACTGCTAAGATTTGCAAAAAAATACAATGTAAAAGTTATTGCAAGCAATGATAGCCATTATGTAGAACAAGAAGACTTTAATGCACATGATATTTTACTTTGTATAAACACAGGCGAAAAACAAACAACACCTACCAATAAAGAACATGGTGATGATGATATATCTAGTAAAGGCAAAAGATTTGCTTTTCCTAACGACCAGTTTTTTATGAAAAATACCAAGCAGATGATAGAGGTTTTTCAGGACCTACCAGAAGCTATAGATAATACCAATGAAGTAATTTCCAAAATAGATTTACTGGATTTAAAAAGAGATATACTTCTGCCCCATTTTACTGTACCTGCCAATTATAAAACACAAGATGAGTATTTAGAACACCTTACATGGTCGGGTGCAAAAAACAGATACCAAATACTTACCCCAGCAGCCGAAGAAAGAATTCAATTTGAACTTGGGGTTATTAAAGAAATGGGGTTTGCTGGCTATTTTTTAATTGTAAGCGATTTTATAAAAGCTGGCAGAGATTTGGGCGTATTTATTGGACCAGGTCGTGGGTCGGCAGCAGGTAGTGCTGTTGCCTATTGCATTGGCATTACAAACATAGATCCTATAAAATACAATTTACTTTTTGAACGTTTTTTAAATCCTGAGCGTAAAAGTATGCCGGATATTGATACCGATTTTGACGACGAAGGCAGGCAAAAAGTAATAGATTATGTGGTAGATAAATACGGAAAAAACCAAGTTGCCCAAATTATTACCTACGGTACTATGGCAGCAAAAAGTAGCATTGCCGATGTAGCTAGGGTTATGGATTTACCTTTGCAACAAAGCCGAGCATTAACTGGCCTTATACCAGAAAGACCTGGCATGAATTTGAAAAGATTACTGAATGCACCAATAACTTCAAAAGAAGCAGTAAAAGGAGGCGATAAATCTTTAGAAGATAAAGAGCAATTACAAGCTGAAGATGTAGAAAGAATAAAAAAATTAAGAGAAATATACAACGGAAACGATGAGCTGGCAAAGGTTTTGCAAGAAGCTGAAAAACTAGAAGGCTCTGTTCGTAACACAGGCATACATGCATCGGCAATAATTATAGCTCCTAAAGATTTAACAGATTTGCTACCTGTAGCCACATCTAAAGAATCGGAATTGTGGCTTACTCAAATAGAAGGAAATTCTATTGAAGAGGCTGGGGTAATTAAAATGGATTTTTTGGGCTTAAAAACCTTAAGCATTTTAAAAACAGCACTTACACTTATCAAAAAAAATCATGGGATAGAAATTGTAATAGACGATATTTCGTTAGAAGATGATAAAACTTACCAATTATATAGGCAAGCTGAAACCAACGCTACGTTTCAGTTTGAGAGTGCTGGTATGCAAAAATATTTGAGAGAATTAAAACCAGACAAATTTGGCGATTTGGTAGCCATGAATGCCTTGTACCGCCCAGGGCCAATGGCATATATTCCAAAATTTATTGCACGTAAAAATGGTAAAGAACCTGTAGAGTACGACTTGCCCGAAATGCAAGAATATTTGGAAGAAACCTATGGTATTACTGTTTACCAGGAGCAGGTAATGTTACTATCACAAAAACTTGGTGGTTTTAGCAAAGGGCAAGCAGATATTTTGCGAAAGGCAATGGGTAAAAAAGATAGAAAAACGCTTGATAAAATGAAAGGCGATTTTATTGCAGGTGCTACTACAAAAGGCCATGATACAAAAATTTTAGAAAAAATATGGACAGATTGGGAAGCATTTGCTCAATATGCTTTTAATAAATCTCACTCAGTATGTTATGCATTTGTAGCATACCAAACTGGCTATTTAAAAGCCCACTACCCTGCCGAGTATATGGCTGCTGTTTTAAACCATGCAGGCAGTATAGATAAAATTACTTTTTTTATGGAAGAGTGCAAGCGCATGGGTTTAAAAGTGCTTGGTCCCAATATTAATGAAAGCATAAGTGGCTTTGTAGTAAACCAAAATGGCGAAATACGCTTTGGCTTTAGTGGTATGAAAGGAGTAGGCGAAAATGCAATAGAAAGTATTGTAGAAGAACGAACCAAAGCTGGAAAATATAAAGATATATTTGATGTAGTAAAAAGGGTAAACTTAAGAGCCGTAAGCAAAAAAACATTGGAAAGCTTAATTTACAGTGGTGCTTTTGACTGCTTTGAAGATATGCACAGAGCTCAATACTTTTTTCAGGCACCAGGTGATGTAGTTTCGTTAGAAAAAATTGTAAAGTTTGGCTCTATATTTCAAAGCCAAGCTGCTGGCAGCGCCAATACACTTTTTGGCGATTTGCAAATGCCCGATATTGTACCTCCAAAATTGGCAACTTGTGCACCATGGCAATTGGTAGAAAAATTAGATTTTGAAAAAGATGTTACTGGTATGTACATGAGTGGACATCCGCTCGACGATTTCAAATTTGAACTTACACATTATGGTATTAGCAAATTATCAGATTATACCGATATAAAAAATGATATAGATAACAAACCAACATCAAGCATGTTTAGACTTGCAGGTTTAGTTACCGATAGCCAACATAGGCTTACTAAAACAGGCAAAAATTTTGGTATAATGCATATAGAAGATTTTAGTGGAAAAGCCGATTTTGCACTATTTGGCGAAGATTATGTAAAATTTAGCAATTATTTAGACAAAGGTACAATTGTAATGCTCGAAGGAGGTTTTAGAAACAGATACAACAGCGATAATTTTGAGTTTAAAATAACCAAACTACACCTATTAGAAACTGTAAAACAAACACTTACCAAAGAAGTAAAAATAGAAATGTTGCCATCATCCCTCAATGAAAATTTTATCGAATTTATGGATAGAAACGTAAAAACATTTAGCGGAAAAACTACACTTAAATTTCAAATAATAGATACCATAGATAATTTGAAAGTTTCGCTTTACACTTTAGAAAAAGGATTTACAATGAACGATGAAATGGCATTATTTTTAAATAATAGAAACGATTTGCAAGTGAGCGTACTTACAGCTTAACTGCCTTTTTTGCATAAAAAATAGCTTATCCTCATATTGTGGATATGTCATTTATGCAAATAAAAAACTTGGCAATACATTTGCAATCTAATTACCTAAATACTTTGTATATTAAAAGTATAAATTTATAAAAATAAAATAAAAAATTATGGCACTCGAATTTACAGATGCAAACTTTAAAACTGTTGTTTTAGATTCAGATAAACTTACAGTAGTTGATTTTTGGGCAGAATGGTGTGGTCCATGCCGAGCTATTGGTCCGGTAATTGCAGAATTAGCTACCGAATACGAAGGTGTAGTAAATGTAGGTAAATTAAATGTAGATCAAAATCCACAAATATCTACCAATTATGGCATTACTAGTATACCTGCAATACTTTTTCTTAAAAATGGCGAAGTGGTAGATAAGTTAGTAGGCGCACAACCAAAAGCTAACTTTGTAAAAAAGATAGAAGCACTAAAGTAAAAACATTGAAAATCGAAATAACCGCTGTAGTAATATGGCGGTTTTTTTTATACACTTATACGCAAAATAATTAAATTGCACTATGATAAAAGTAGGAATAACAGGCGGTATAGGAAGTGGCAAAACAACTGTGGCACATATTTTTGAAGTACTCAATATACCAGTGTATTATGCCGATATTGAAGCAAAAAAAATAATGAACCAAGATGAAAATTTAAAACAACAAATAATACTGCAATTTGGAGAGCAAAGTTATATCAATGGTAAATTAAATAAACCCTATTTAGCTGCTGAAGTATTTTCCAATAAAAAAAATACAGAGCTCATAAACAACATGGTACACCCTGCTACAATAACTAATGCCAATAATTGGATGAATACACAAACTACATTGTATGCCATAAAAGAAGCTGCACTTATTTTTGAAGCTAAAGCCGAAAAACATTTAGATTTAATAATTGGTGTAACAGCTCCACTTAATTTAAGAATAAAAAGAGTAATGCTACGAGACAAACTATCCGAGCAAGAAGTGCTTGCAAGAATGCAAAAACAAATGAACGAAACCGAAAAAATGAACCTATGCGATTTTGTAATAAATAATGATGAAAACGAATTATTAATACCACAAGTAGTAGCACTACACCAAAAAATAATACAAAATATAGAACGGCTACACAATTAGAAAAAAATAATTAAACCCAAATAACACAAATAAGCTAAAAAGTATTTACTTTTAGTTCTTAATCTTAAAACTTATAAAAATGTTTGAACAATTATTAGAATTAGTAAAATCACAATCTGGCGAAGCAATAGTAAATAACCCTGCTGTACCAAATGAGCATAACGAAGCAGTAATGAATGAAGCTACAAACTCAATTACAAGCACCTTACAAGGTTTGCTTAGTAGCGGTGGTAGCAATGGCATAGCACAAGTATTAAATATGTTTAGCAATCAAAATGCTGGAGCCGATGTCAACAACCATCCAGTAGCACAAACCATGTCATCAAATCTTGTAAGTTCATTAATGAGCAAGTTTGGTATTGGTGGCCAACAAGCAGGCGGTATAGCAAGTATGCTTTTGCCAATGGTATTAAACAAATTAATAGGCGGTAGCAGCAATACTGGAGGCGGCTTAAATATTCAAAGCTTATTTAACGGTCTTAGTGGTGGTAAAACTGGCGGTATGGATATTGGTAGCCTAGTAGCACAATTTGGTGGCAATGCTTTAGATAAAAATCATGATGGTCATGTAGATTTGCAAGACCTTATGGCTGCTTTTACAGGTGGTGGTGCACAACAACAGCAACAACAGCAACAACAACCAACCGCACAAACTGGCGGTGGCATTTTAGATGCACTTACTGGCCTTTTAGGCAAATCGTAATAATATAAATTTACAAAAAGGCTGCCTCAAAATTATGAGACAGCCTTTTTTTTAGCTAACTTTTCTTTGCATTCAGTTTTTGAGCTTCATGCCTTATTTTTCGCTGCTCTTTAGCCACAGCCCTTTTTTCAAATTTTGGCACATCCCATTTTTTCATTAACCCATTTACAGTTTCATTATCAAGTTGTATTTTTTTGTAATGCCCTGCGTTATTTTTTTGTCTATAAGCCTCATACACACTCACTGCACAAGCCACCGAAATGTTCAACGATTTTATCATTCCTACCTGTGGTATAATAAAATTTCCATCGGCCAATGCTATAATTTCATCACTACAACCATCATGCTCATTACCAAAAACAAGCGCCACTTTTTCGGTAAGATTAAGCTCATACAAACCAACAGCATCGGTACTTAAATGAGTAGTATAAATTTTTTCAAAGTTTTTTCTTAACGCTAAAAAACATGCTTCCAAATTTGAAAATTGATGCACCGTAAGCCAATTCATAGCACTACTACTAGCCTTGGCACTCCACACTTCATGTGCACCAATTTTAGTATTCAAAATATAAATATCTTGTATGCCAACTGCATCGCAAGTGCGCATTACAGCCGATATATTATGAGGGTCGCTTACGTTTTCTAACACAACAGTAAGCCCAGTTTGCCGCTTAGCAAGCACATCATTTATTCTTTCAGTTCGTTCAGGTGTCATACTACAAAGATAAAAAATTTGGGGCTGTTAGCTATATAACTTTTGGCAGCATTTGCTGCGGCTTTCCGTTACAAGTCCTCATTCGTTCCTCATTGCGGGCTTTTCACTACTATCCGCCAGCCTTTCGGCATTATAGCTATTATCAGCTTTAATTATACTGCCAAAATTTAAAAATACGATTTTGCTGGATTGTAAAAACATCTGCTACATTTTATATTATATCATTTTGCTATTAAAAACGACAAACAAAATAGAAAATTATTTTTAATTTTATTACATTGCATACCAATTATGATACAAAAATTACGAATACAAAACTATGCCATTATCGATGAATTGGTTATTCAATTTTCGCATAACTTAAATATAATAACTGGCGAAACAGGTGCAGGCAAAAGCATACTAATGGGTGCATTAGACCTAGTGCTTGGCAAGCGTGCCGATATAGCTGTACTAAAAAACAAAGAAAAAAAATGCATAGTAGAAGCTACATTTTTAATAAAAAATAACGATGCTGTAAATATTTTTTTTATTGCTAATGATTTAGATACCGAATCGGAAATAATAATACGAAGAGAAATTGCTGCCAACGGAAAAAGTAGAAGTTTTGTAAACGATACACCAGTAAGCCTTACACAGCTAAAAGAACTAGCTCATAACTTAGTAGATTTACATAGACAGTTTGATACACAAGAAATAAGTACCGAAAATTTTCAGAAAGAAGTGTTAGATGCCTTAGCAGATAATGGAAACTTGTTGGCACAATTAAAATTTACCTTTGCTAAATATACCCAAGCAAAAAACGAATTAGAAAAACTTAAAAATATACAAGCCAATGCCAATAAAGAAGCAGATTATAATACTTTTTTATTGAACGAATTTAACGAAATAAATTTACAACCAAATGAGTTAGAAAATTTAGATGCCGAAATAAAATTACTTACCAATGCCGAAAATATTAAAATACAATTAAGCAATATATACACGCCACTTATAAATAGCGAAGAACCAATTGTACAAAATTTAAAAGCATTTGCTCAAAAACTAAATGGGTTAAAAGAGTACCATGTAAATATAGAAGAATTACAAAAAAGATTGCAAAGTGCCCAAGTAGAAATACAAGACATAGCCAACGAATTAGAAACCATAGACGATAATATTATTTATGATGCAGAGCGAATAAATACAGTAAACGATAGGATTTCGGCTGGTTATACATTGCAAAAAAAACATGGAGTTGTAAATACCGCTCAACTTTTAGAAATACAAGAAACTCTACAACAAAAACTAGATGCCGTATTTAATATTACAGCAACCATAGAAAAATTAGAAAAAGAAAATACAGTATTGTTTGAAGAAGCTAATAAAATTGCGGCTACAATTAGTACAAATAGAATTGCTCAAATAAAACCATTTGTACAAAAAGTAAATGCATTGCTTATACAAGTAGGCATGCCCAATGCACAAATAAAGGTAGAAATTAAACCTATTGCAATTTCTCAAACAGGGTTTGATGAAATAAACTTTTTGTTTGATGCCAATAAAAGTAATAGGTTTGAACCATTGCACAAAGTAGCAAGTGGCGGAGAGTTAAGCAGACTAATGCTTTCAGTAAAATCGTTAGTTGCCCAAAAACTACAATTACCAGTATTAATATTCGACGAAATAGATACTGGCATAAGTGGCGAAGCAGCAAAACAAGTTGGTATAATAATGAAAAACTTATCGGCAAGCCACCAATTGATAGTAATATCGCACCAACCACAAATAGCTGCAAAAGCCGATGCTCATTACTTTGTATTTAAAGAAATTGTAAAAGATAGCATACAAACATCGGTAAGGTTGCTAAACAATAACGAAAGAATTGTTGCCATAGCACAAATGCTTGGTGGCGAAAAACCTACAGCTGCAGCTATTGAAAATGCAAAGGAGATGATGAATTGAGATGGTAGTATTGAGATATGAGTATTGAGAAGTTTTTTGAACATTGAACTTTGTACAAAAAAAACATTTTTTGTCGTAATATCCATTGTTTCTTTGTATAAAATTCTAAAAATAAAAAATGAAAATAGCAGTTTTAGGTGCAGGTATGGTTGGCAGAACAATAGCTACCGATTTATCAAAAAAATTTGAAGTTACATCTTTCGATATTAGTGAAAGTAATTTAGCAATATTAAAGCTAAACACAAATGTACAATGTGTTATAGCAAATTTATTGGATTATGATAATTACGAAAAAATGCTTGCATCTTTTAATTTAATAGTGTGTGCAGTACCAGGTTTTATGGGTTTTAAAACTTTAGAAACAGTAATAAAAATTGGCAAAAATGTAGCCGATATTTCTTTTTTTTCCGAAGACGGTTTACAATTAAATGCACTTGCTAAACAAAAAAATGTAACTGCAATAATAGATTGTGGTGTAGCACCTGGCATGAGTAATTTAATATTGGGCTACCACAATGCACAACTAAAAATAGATAGTTTTGATTGTATGGTTGGTGGTTTGCCAAAAGTGAGGGTAAAACCTTTTGAATACAAAGCACCTTTTTCGCCAATAGATGTAATAGAAGAATACACAAGACCAGCAAGGTATGTAGAGAATGGGCATTTAGTTACAAAACCTGCACTTAGCGATGCTGAATTGCTAAACTTTGAATATGCAGGCACTTTAGAATCTTTTAATACTGATGGGCTTCGTAGTATCTTATATACCATGAAAAATATACCCAATATGAAAGAGAAAACGCTTCGTTATCCTGGGCATATTGCATTAATACAATCATTGCAACAAGCAGGTTTTTTTAGCGAAAATGAAATTAACGTAAAAGGAAAAACAATACGACCGTTGGATCTAACTACTGCAATTTTATTTGACCAATGGAAGCAAAAAGATGGCGAAGCTGAATTTACAATTATGAAAATAATTATAAAAGGCGAAGGTAAAACTATTGAATATTTATTGTATGATGAATATGATGTGGCTACACAAACAGCATCTATGAGCCGTACAACAGGTTATGCCTGCAATGCATTTGCCAATTTAATTGCTAATAATATCTTTACACACAAAGGGGTTTTTCCGCCAGAATTGGTAGGCAAAGATGAAAATTGTTTTAAATATGTAATGCAATATTTAAAAGAAAGAAATGTTAATTATGCAAAAACTATTTCATAAAATTTTAGTTACAAATATTGTATCCTAATTTTGTGTTATTAAAAAATAAAAATGAAAAATATATTACCATTTACTTTAGTAGTTTTTTTATTTATTTCTTGCAATGATGATGATAAAATAAAAGAAGTACCTAACACTATTTCTACTAGTACAACTACTGCTGTAAAAATAATACCTTACACAATTATAGCCCAATACCCACATGACACAGCAAGCTATACCGAAGGGTTAGAATTTTACAATGGAAAATTGTACGAAAGCGGAGGAGATTTTGCAAATTCTGTATTACAATTAGGAGATGCAAAAACAGGCAAAATAGAAAAGAAAAATAAAATGGGTACTGCCACTACATTTGCCGAAGGTATTACCATATTAAATGGAAAATTGTATCAACTAACATGGCAAACACATGATGTGTTTGTGTATGATGTAAAAGATATTACAAAAGTTATTAAAAAATTTACTTGGCCTTACGATGGCTGGGGCTTAACAAATAATGGTACCGATTTAATTTTAACTACTGGCGGTAGCGATTTGTATTTTGTAAACCCCGAAACATTTGCTATAAAAAACACTGTGCACATACATGATAATGCTGGACCAGTAGATAGTGTAAACGAATTGGAGTATGTAAATGGTTTTGTGTGGGGCAATATTTACGAAACCAACGATATTATAAAAATTGACCCTCAAACTGGTGCTATTGTGGGTAAAATGAATTTCGATAAACTTTTAGACCCAATGGATAGATTAGGCACAAGAGCCGAAGTATTTAACGGTATTGCTTATGATAGCACTGCAAAAACATTTTTTGTAACTGGCAAAAGATGGCCAAAGATGTTTGAAATTAGAGTAAATTAATTTTTTTGAATTACATAAATCAACGAACTACATTTTTCTTTATTTATTATTGTTTTTATATTAGATATTAATCCTATAAAAAAGGCTTTAATAATATTTCCTTTACCACATTTATACTGTTGGCTAAGCATACTTACATAAAAACTATCGAACCACATTGGCTCAATTTTTTTTATAGTTAAGCCATGTTGCTCTACTAAAGTTTTCATACTCATTGGCGAAAAATGATACAAATGCCTAGGCACATCATAAGCTGCCCAGTGTTTGCCATAATAATGGGCATCATAACTAGTATAATTAGGTACAGCAATAAAAATTTTGCCCTCATTTTTTATCATATTTTTTAATTGCTTCAAATACTCATGTAATTGGTGCACATGCTCTAGTACATGCCACATGGTTATAGCATCGTAGGTATTGTAAGGCAAATTAAATATTTCATGCGATGGCAATGGGTTTAAATTGTATAATTCAAAAGCTTTTTGCCTTGTAGCATTATCTGGCTCAAGCCCAGTACACTCCCACCCTGCAAGCTTCATTGTATTTAAAAAAGCTCCTGTACCACAACCAATATCGAGCAATTTGCCTTGTTGTTTTTTTGTAATAGTTTGCAAAAAGTTTTTCTTTGCTGTAAGTGTATAAGTACGTACAGCATGGTACAATTTATTTACAAAACCTACTTGCGTATTGCTGTGCGATACATAGTTTGCAGATTGATAATATTTTCCAATTTTGTTTTGCTCAGGTATATTTTGAGTAAATAAATGTGTGCAAGTATTGCATTTCAATATCTCAAAAAGTTCATGAGATACTGTGTAGTCATTAGCCGAAAAAAAAGAAGAAAAACTTTTGCTTTTGCAAACTGGGCACTGAGTGTATGTAATCATTAAAACAATATTATACCGCAAAAATACAATAATAAAAATCCATTGAAGAGCTAACGTAAAAAAATTATGTTGTATTAATTTTTTCTAATACACAATAGCTTGCAGCTTCTAAACCCAAACTGTAGTGTGTATCTACAATTTCAAATTTGTCGGAAAATAAATTTTTATACACAGTTTCAAATACATTTATTTCAATATTTTCTGAAATATAACTATCATTGAAATTTAAAAAAACTACTATTTCGCATTTTTCATTTTTCAGTTGAAAAATGAAAATATTTTTATGCAAATAATTTTCAAAAAAGTGAATACTTGTATTGGTAGAGTTGTAAATTTTATTATTTCTTTGCCTTAAAGCATATAAAGTTTTATAAAAATCGAAAAGTTCTATATTTTCATTCCATGCAATTGTATCTTTTTCAAAAAATTGCAATCGCTTTGTATTTGGTAGCTCTTGCCCACTATATATAAGAGGTACACTTAAATATGTGCAAGAAAAAACAGCTAGTGCTTTTGCAAAAATGCCATACTTTTCATACTCTGTTCCACTCCAAGAGTTTTCGTCGTGGTTGCTGGTAAAAAACATGCGCAATGCATTAGCAGGAAAATTATTTTTGTTTGCTTTAAGGATATTTACACAATCGTACAACGATTTTTGCTTTTTTACAAATTCTTCAATGGCATGCATCCACTGCCATGTAAACGAAATATCAAAAGCTTGGTGGTAATTTATTTCTTCAGTTTCGGCAAGCCATATCAAATCGTTTTTTACAGCGGCTAAAGTACGCCTTGCATCTATCCAAAATTGTAATGGAGTAAGGTGTGCAAGGTCGGCTCTAAAGCCATCTATACCAAAATTTAAAACCCAATATTGCATGGCTTGCATCATTGCCTGCTGTTGGTCAATATTTTTATGGTTTATTTGTATTACATCTGTCCAATCGTAAGGCGATACAAAATTATTGTTATCATCTTTTATAAAATAATTAGGATTAGAAATTGCCCACACATTATCCCAAGCAGCATGGTTTGCAACCCAGTCTAAAATAATTTTAAAACCTAAAGAATGAGCAGTTTTTACCAATTGTAAAAAATCGTCTTTCGTTCCAAATTCAGGATTTACGGTTTCAAAATTTTGAATAGAATAATAACTACCAAGTGAGCCTTTTCTGTTTAGTTTACCAATAGGGTAAATAGGCATAAACCACAAAATTTGTACACCCATACTTTTTAACCTTGGTAAATGATTGGCAAAAGCCACAAAAGTACCTTCGGTAGTATATTGCCTAATATTAACTGCATAAATATTGCTAGATGGTAAAAAAGATGGAACCGAAAAAATACTATTGTGCATGAAGTAATAAATTAATTGTAAAGTATTGTGGCAATTTACGTTAAAACGTACCTTTGCCAAATAAGATTTTTTATGAAACAATTTACAATACCATTTACATACCGTAGTCCGCTAATTACAGCAATAAAAAATAAAAGACGAGCAGATGATAAAATGAAAAAAGATTTTGCTCCCACCCTTTTAGATTTGGGCTGTATTCAAATATATTTGGCAAGGCATTTTGGATTTTGCTATGGTGTAGAAAATGCTATTGAAATTGCTTTTAAAACCATTGATGAAAACCCTGGCAAGCGTATTTTTTTATTGAGTGAAATGATACACAACCCACAAGTAAATGCAGATTTGCAAGAAAGAGGCGTAAAATTTTTACAAGACACAAAAGGGAAAATGCTTATTCCATTTGAAGAGCTAACTGCAGATGATGTAGTGATTATACCAGCTTTTGGAACTACTTTATTGATAGAAGAAAAAATAAATGCAATTGGTATTTCTACAAAAAAATACAATACCACTTGCCCATTTGTAGAAAAAGTATGGAACCGAGGAGACCAAATTGCAAAAAAAAATTACTCCATAATTGTACATGGCAAACCTACACATGAAGAAACAAGAGCTACTTTTTCGCATGCTGCAAATGTAACACCTACAGTAATTGTAAATAATATGGCAGAAGCAGTAGAGCTAGGCAAATACATAACTGGCGAAAAAGAAAACTCACAATTTTATACAGAATTTGCAGGTAGATACTCGGCTGGATATGATATAGAAAATGACTTACAAAGAATAGGTGTAATAAATCAAACTACCATGTTGGCCAGCGATACACAAGCCATTGCTGATTACTTTAAAGAATTGATGAAAGAAAAATATCAATTAACAGAAAATAATATTGGTGATAGATTTGCTGACACAAGAGACACTTTATGTTATGCAACTTTGGATAACCAATCGGCAGTGTATGCCTTATTGGAGCAAGAAGCAGATTTTGCTATTGTGGTTGGTGGCTATAATAGCAGCAACACTTCGCATTTGGTAGATTTGTGCGAAGAAAAATTAACTACATATTTTATAAATGGCGCAGATAAAATATTTGATGAAAATAAAATTTTCCATTACAATTTGCACACATCTACCGAAGTGGAAACTACCAATTTTTTAACAGAAAAAAAACCTTTAAAAATATTAATTAGCAGCGGCGCTAGCTGCCCCGATGCAATGGTGGAAGCCGTTATAGAAAAAATAGTTGCTATGAAAGGATGCTTAAATGAGCTGAATAAATTTAAAGAAACAACTATTAATAATATCAATATTTAAAACTTTTTTCAGTTAATAAAATAGTCAGATTTTATTAACTATTTTTCAGTATTATACCTTTATTTACAAAAAAAAGGTTGTTCATATTGACAACCTTTTTTATTTTTTAACCTTATTATTTCTATTCAACATTTGGCAATGCTGAAGTTTCTTCAGTTGGTTTATCTAAAACCACATCATCGGCTGGTTTATCTTTATGTAATTTGCCTAATTCGTTGCCCGATTTTTTCTTAATAATTCTTGGCGAAAGCATTACTTGCATTCTTTTACCTTCTAGTTTTGGTAAGCCTTCTAAGGCACTTACATCTTTAAGTTTATCGGCAAATTTTAAAAGTAAAAGCTCCCCCCTTTCTTTAAACATAATTGCACGACCTTTAAATTGTACGTGTGCTTTTACTTTATTTCCATCTTCCAAAAACTTTTCGGCATGTTTTACTTTAAAATCAAAATCATGATCATCGGTATTTGGCGTAAAACGAATTTCTTTTACTTCACTCGTTTTGGCCTTAGCCTTCATTTCTTTTTTCTTCTTTTTTTCTTCGTACAAAAATTTATTGTAGTCAATAATTCTACATACAGGAGGTGTAGCCCCAGGCGATATTTCTACCAAATCTAATCCTTGCTCTTTTGCAAAACCATTGGCTTCAAAAAGCGAATAAATACCTGGTACAATGTTTTCGCCAACCAAACGCACATCTGGCGCTTTTATCATATGGTTGGTACGATGCTCTTGTTGTTGCTCTTTCTTAAAACGAGGATTAAACGCTCCCCGAGGCGGCCTTGGTGGAAATGCCATTAATTTATTTTAATTTACAATGTTGTTTTAATTATAAAAACAATTTTTATTTTATTTATTCAAAAATAATTTAATCAATATGAAAATAAGCCCAACAGTTGTAATGCCTGAACCTATAACCCAAAGAATATTATTATAAAATCTTTTCTCCATTTCAACTTGAAATTTCAATAAATCTTGTCTCAATAAAGATATATCTTCTTTAGGGATAAATAATTCTTTTCTTTCTCAAATTTATTATCAATAATTATTTCAATTTCTTGGACTACAACTTTTGCATCAGCTTCGTTTTTGAAATGACGATGCAAAATTTCATATATTTTGAAAGATTTTGTTGCTGTCATTATTTTCAAAAATACAATAATTATTCTCTATTTAGTATTTCGTGGGTTATATTTTTAATAAATTCATCTAAATTTACTACACCCTGATCGCCTTTGCCTTGTTTACGAACTGCTACAGCATTGTCTGCTATTTCTTTTTCGCCAAAAACAAGCATATAAGGCACTTTAGCTATTTCGGTATCTCTAATTTTTTTACCTATTTTTTCGTTTCTATCGTCTATTTCGGCTCGTACTCCGGCTGTTTTTAATTTTTGTAAAACTGCTTCTCCATATTCCATAAATTTATCGCTTATTGGCAATATTTTTACTTGCAAAGGAGCAAGCCATGTTGGCAATTTGCCAGCATAATGCTCTAACAAGAAACCAATAAAACGCTCATGTGTACCCAAAGGTGCTCTGTGAATAATTAATGGTATTTCGGGTTCATTATCTTTATTTGTAAACGACAATTTGAAACTACGACTTTGAGCAAAGTCAACTTGGTTGGTAGCTAAAGTAAATTCTCTCCCAATTACACTCCATATTTGTACATCAATTTTTGGACCATAAAATGCACCCTCACCTTTTACTTCTACATAAGGTATGTTATTTTCGATTAAAACACTACGTACCAACTCTTCTGTTTCTAACCATAGCTCTGGTTCGTTTACATATTTTTCGCCAAGTTTTGCTGGGTCGTGCAAGCTCAAACGCATTACATATTTTTCTATCCCAAATATTTTAAAATATTTAAGATACATATCGTTTACAGCTTTAAATTCTTGTGCAAATTGCTCTTTGCTGCAATAAATATGTGCATCGTTCATGTGCAAGCAACGTACACGCATTAGGCCAAATAATTCCCCACTTTGCTCATATCTATAACAAGTTCCATACTCTGCAATGCGGTATGGTAAGTCCTTGTAGCTTTTTGGCTCAGCATCAAATATTTTGTGATGATGTGGACAGTTCATTGCTTTTAAATAATATTTTGTACCATCAAGTTCCATTGGAGGATACATACTATCGGCATAGTAAGGCAAATGGCCACTAGTTAAATACAAGTTTTCTTTAGCTATATGTGGTGTAACTACTCGTTTGTAACCAGCTGCATTTTCAGTTTCTTTGGCAAGTTTTTCTAGTTCTTCAATTATTACAGTTCCATTAGGCATCCATAAAACTAAACCTTGCCCAATATCATCATCCATAGTATAAATACCAAGTTCTTTCCCTAGTTTACGATGGTCTCTTTTTTTTGCTTCTTCAAGCATTAAAATATGTTCGTCTAATTCTTTTTGATTGGGAAATGAAATACCATATACTCGGGTAAGTTGTTTGTTTTTTTCATCGCCTTTCCAAAATGCCCCAGATACACTATTTAACTTTATTGCTTTTATGAATGATGTGTTGGGTATATGTGGGCCACGACACAAATCTGTAAAATCGCCTTGAGTGTATAATGTAATGCTACCATCTTCTAAGTTGCTAAGTAAATCTAATTTGTACTCATCGCCTTTTTCGGTAAAATATTGTACAGCATCAGCTTTGCTTATTTCTTTTCTTTGAAAAGTGCTATTCTTTTTTGCAAGCTCCACCATTTTCTTTTCTACTACATGTAATCCTTCTTCGGTAAGTACATCGTTGCCCAAATCCATATCGTAATAAAACCCAGAATCTACAGCTGGACCTACCCAAAATTTTACATTAGGATAAATAGATTGTACTGCTTCTGCCATTAAATGTGCTGTAGAATGACGAAATGTTGCCTTAGCATCAGCATCGTCCCAAGTTAATAATTTTAAAGAAGCGTCTTCGTTTATAGCACGGCTAGCATCCCATACTTCACCATTAATGCTTGCTGCTAATACTTTACGAGCTAGCCCTTCGCTTATAGATTTTGCTACGTCCATAGCACTTGTGCCTTTGTTGTAATCTCTTACCGAACCATCGGGCAATGTAATTTTTATCATTTTTTATCTCCTAATACTTTGTGAACAGCAAATTTAACGAAGTATTTGCTATTTATAAAAGCAAATAATATGAATATGTACTTTTAAGATATAATTTTGCAAAAATGAGTTTTACAATGAAGAAAATTTTAGTTACTAATTTAATTTTATTTTTTACAAGTATTTGTTTTTCTCAAAATTTTACTGGACAATGGAAAGGCGAATTTGTAGATAATAGTGCCATAATATCTTGGGGTAGTAATACCTGCGATTATGTAATAGATTTAGATGTAAAAGGTACATTTGTTTCTGGTTTTTCGTACACCTATTTTACCGATGGAGGAAAAAAATATTACACCATTTGTAAACTTGTAGGAAAAATAAATAGTATAAAAAATTACATAGAAATTACTGAAACCGAACGCACAAAAACTAATGTACCAAACAATATTAACAACAGTTTTCAATTGCACAAACTTACTTGGCATAAAGAAAAGGGAAATGAATTTTTAGAAGGCAATTGGGTAGCTGCTCCTGGGCAAGATAAAACTAATACGGGCTTTGGTACTACACTATTGGCAAAAAGACAATTAACTGAAATATCTGCATTAGCAAAAAAAATGAATTCGGGTACAAAAAAAACTGGCTCACCCGAAAGGCAAATTGGCGAATTGGTTAAAGAAAAAAATAAAGCGAATACTATAGCTCAAAATAAAAAGTCATTACCCAAAAAAGCAGTTACAGTTTCTTCAAAATTACCTACAAAGAAGGCTACAAATGACATTGCAAAAACTAAACCAAAACTACCAATTGTAGTTGCAAAAAATGATACATCAACCGCAAAAAAAATACCAAATAAAGTAAGCGCTTCTTTGGAACACACTGTTCCCACAGGTTTTGAAAAAAGGACTAACGAAATCTTAAAAACGGTAGAGGTTGAAAATACTACTATAAAAATAGAATTATACGATAATGGAGAGGTAGATGGCGATAGTGTTTCGTTATTTTACAATGGCAAAGTATTGCTAGCTCATAAAATACTAACTACAAAGCCAATAACTTTAGATATAGAGGTAGAAAATGACAATATAAATGAACTAATAATGTATGCCGATAACCTTGGCACAATACCTCCTAATACTGCTCTTATGATTGTGACAGATGGTACTAAAAGGTATGAAGTACGTATCACATCTGATCTTAAAAAAAGTGGAGCAATAAGATTTTTAGGTAAAAAAAGTAACCGTTGATTGGTATTTTTTTTAATGAATATAATATTGAAATTTTAAAAAAGAAGTACATGTAAAAAATTATACTTTTTTACATGTACCCCAAAATTTTCAACATACTAGCCGATGTTTGTTCTTTTGCATACACCCACTCTATTAGTTTACCATTTTTATCTCTTTCTATAATAATATGTTTTGGAGATGGTATTAAGCAATGTTTGATACCGCCATATCCGCTTATTTGATCTTGATATGCGCCAGTATGAAAAAAGCCAACATACAATGGTTCTTTATTACTTTCCAAATTATTCTCATCTATAGTTTTTACTTTAGGCAAAAATACTTCGTTAATATGTTCTTCGGAGTCGTAGTAATCATGCCCATCGCAGGTAATGCCTCCTAGTACTACTCTTTGATATTCGTTTTTCCATTTGTTAATTGGTAGCATCAAAAACTTTTCGCCTATGCCCCAAGTATCGGGTAAGGTTGTAATAAAAGAAGAATCTATCATGTACCAAGTTTCTCTATCATTTTGTACTTTTTCGCCAATTACACTATAAATATGAGCCATGCTCTCTCCTACTGTAAAGCTGCCAAACTCTGTATATATATTTGGCATTTGTACTTTGGCTTTTTTACAAGCCGTTTTAATATTGCCTACAATTTCGTTTATCATAAATTGATAATCGTAATCGAACCCAAGAGAATGTTTTATAGGGAAACCACCGCCAATATTTATAGAATCTAACTCTGGACAAATCTTTTTTAACTGGCAATATAGTGTTATACTTTTTTGCAATTCGCTCCAATAATAAATATCATCTTTTATGCCTTTATTTAAAAAAATGTGCAACATTTTTAATTGAAACTTGTCTTCGTAACCTTCTATTTCATCTACATAAAAACCAAGTACATCTTTTGCCTTCATACCCAAGCGACTAGTATAAAAAGGAAAACTAGGTTCTTCTTCTGCTGCAATACGAATGCCTAACTGGAAAGGTTTTCCTGTACGTATGTTGCGCTTGTACATGTTGAGTTCCTCTTTATTATCTAATACTGGTATTACGTTTTTAAACCCATCGTTTATTAATTTTGCAATACGGCTAGTATAATTTTTTTGTTTGAAACCGTTGCAAATAATATTTATATCTTTTGTAATTTTTCTTTTTTTATACAAAGCATTTATGATGTCGATATCATACGCATACGAAGTTTCTAAATGTATATTGTGTTTTAAAGCTTCTTCTACTACAAAACTAAAGTGCGAACTTTTTGTACAGTAACAATAATTATATGCACCTTCGTATTTATGCTTTTTAAAGGCATTGGCAAACATAGTTTTTGCTCTATTTATTTGCATACCAATTTTAGGTAAATAAGATAATTTTAATGGTGTACCATACTTATCTATTAAAGCTTTAATATCAACATCGTTATATTGCAAATGGTTATCTACAAGTTTAAACCCATCTTGCGGAAAATTAAAAGTTTGTTGTACTAAACTATCGTAGGTATTATTCATGTATAAAAAATACTAAAGGTTTTTTCAAAATTGCAGTGCAAATATATTTAATAGTGTTGGTTTTAGGGCATCTAATTTATAAATATTAATCGGACTCAAACTTTTCGCAAATATTTTTCATTTCTTGCAATATTTCTGTCAAACATAAATTGCCCAAACTTCCCTCATGTGAATGCTCTAAGGCTTTGTTTGCATCGTACGAAAAAGTATTGTTATCAATACTATTACCTACTTGTTTATAAGCATCTCTAAATGGCACTCCATTTTTTACTAAATCGTTTACTGCTTCTACACTAAAAATATATTTGTATTTTTCGTCTGTCAAAATGGTATTGTTTACTTTTATTTGTGGCAAAACCAAACGTAAAATTTGTAAACAATCTTTTAATGCGTTTAGTTGTGGAAACAAAATTTCTTTGGTAAGCTGTACATCTCTATGATAACCTGTAGGCATATTGGTAAGCAGCATGGCTAAGGTATTTGGTGTGCTTTGAATAATGTTTGTTTTGGAACGTACCAATTCAAACACATCTGGATTTTTTTTATGTGGCATTATGCTGCTGCCAGTTGTAACCTCTTCGGGAAAAGAGATAAAACCATGATTTTGGTTTACATACAAACATACATCGGCACATAATTTATTTAATGTAGCTGCCATACTACTTATTGCCATGGCTACAATTTTTTCTGTTTTGCCTCTTGTAGTTTGTGCATAAATAGAATTGTAGTTTAATGTTTTAAATTTTAAAGTTTTTGTGGTTAAAGTTCTTTTAAGTTCAAAAGCAGAACCATAGCCAGCTCCAGAGCCAAGTGGATTTTTATTTGTAATATTATATGCGGCTAATAATATTTCAAAATCATCTACCAAACTTTCGGCAAATGAAGAAAACCATAACCCAAAAGATGAAGGCATAGCTATTTGAAAGTGTGTGTAACCTGGCATTAACACTTCGCTATACTTATTACTTAACTCTATTAAATCTGCAAAAAAATGTCTGGCAAGTTCTTTAATTTCCAAAATTTCAAATTTCAAAAATAATTTTATATCTGTAGCTACTTGGTCGTTTCTACTTCGGCCTGTATGTATTTTTTTTCCTGCATCGCCTATCATGTTTGTCAACATTATTTCTATTTGCGAATGCACATCTTCTACATTTTCTTCTATTATAAAATTTCCTTTTTCAATTATTTCATAAATTTTATCAAGCCCTGTAATTACTTTATCAAATTCTTCTTCAGTAAAAATATCAATAGCATACAACATTCTTGCATGTGCAATACTCCCAATTACATCGTATAAAGCTAATTGTACATCAAATATTTTATCGTTGCCTACTGTAAATTTTTCAATAGCATCTGATAGTGTTGTTTTGTCTTTGTTCCAAAGTTTCATAAAATATTTTCTAATAATTTAATGTATAAATCTATGCCTTCTTCTATTTCTTTTACATAAATAAATTCATTGGCACTGTGGCTTCTTGCACTATCGCCTGGTCCCATTTTTAATGATGGGCAATTCATCAAAGCCTTGTCGGAAGTTGTAGGAGAGCCATACATTGTCCTTCCAAGTCTAATACCCGATTGTACTAAAGGATGAGCAACCGCAATGCTAGAAGATTTCATACGCATACTTCTTGGCACAATTTCGGCTTCGATATTATCCTTAATTATTTTTAAAATTTCGTTATGCGTATATAATTCATTTATGCGAATGTCTACTGTAAAATTACAAACATCGGGCACCATATTATGTTGCATTCCTGCATTAATAATGGTTACACTCATTTTTATTGGGCCAAGTGTTTCCGATATTTTTTCAAACTGATAATTTTTAAACCACTCTATAGTTTTCATTGCTTTGTAAATGGCATTTTCTCCTTCTTCTCTTGCTGCATGGCCAGCTTTGCCTTTTATGGTACAATCAATAACCAATAATCCTTTTTCGGCAATGGCCATTTGCATAAGTGTAGGTTCGCCTACAATGGCAGCATCTATTATCCCCAATTGTGGGTACATAAGTTCAATACCATTTGTACCAGAAATTTCTTCTTCGGCAGATGCTGCAAATATTATATTGTATTGTAAATTTTCATTTTCGTAGAAATATAAAAATGTAGCCAATAAACTTACCAAACAACCTCCGGCATCATTGCTCCCAAGTCCAAAAAGTTTTCCATCTTCAATTACAGCATCTAAAGGGTTTCTGGTATATGCTTTGTTTGCTGGTACTGTATCATGATGGCTGTTTAAAAGTATGGTAGGTTTACTGATATCAAAATGTTTATTTTTTACCCAAATATTATTTTGCAAAGTTTGAACATTGATACAATACTTTTCCAAATAATTTTTTAAAATAACAGCTGTTTCATTTTCATGTTTGCTCAATGAAGGCGTTTGTACTAAACTTTGTAAAAGTACAATGGCTTCTTTGGTAAGTGTAGATATTTTATTCATTTAAGTTAACAACTAAGTAGCTGTGGTATTATTTTTAAGCCAAATTACAATTTCTTCAAATTTAATTTCGCCAGTAGATATTTTTATGGTAAGGTCATAAGTTTCTTCTTCAGTAGCTTTTAATAGTAAATTATTTTCGAATAATAATGACAAAATACCCAGTAACCCAGTTCTTTTATTACCATCCATAAAAGGATGATTAATAATTAAACTTTCTCCCAAAGCTGCAGCCATTTCATAAGCAGTTTTATATAGATTTTCTCCACCAAAGGTTTGGAATGGTCTAGCAATTGCACTTTCTAAATGTCCTAAATCTCTTACACCTTTTGCACCTCCAAAATCATCAATAGATGCTTCATGCAATTTCAATATATCATTTATTAAAATCATTGTGCAAGTTTTTGAAGTGTATTTCCATACTCCTTTTTTATTTTGTCGTAATGCTGAAAAAGATTTAATGGCTTTGTTTGTCCAACTTCTTCATTCATTTTTGCAATATGCTCCAAAATCTCTTTTAAAGCATTTTCACTTTCAAGTTTACTTATTTCATTTATGGCTACTAATTTCAATTCTGCTATACTCATAAAAAACATTTTTATACTTTCAAATTTACGATTTATATTATTTACATCTACAACAATTTACCGTAACAAAGACTATTTAATTACCGTTCCAGCTTCGCCTTTCATAATCTTATTCAAATCTAATGCATGCCCAAGTACTACTTTATACACTCCGCTAGCCACAGCTTGTAGTGCGTTATCTATTTTTGGTATCATACCTTCATGTATTGTTTTATTCGCTTTTAAAGTTTCAATATTTTCTTTTGTAATCAGTTTTATTACTGAATTTTCGTCAGCTATATTTTGTAAAACGCCTTTTTTATCGAAACAATAAATAAGTTGTACTTGATAATGAGTCGACATAGCTTTTGCTATTTCATTTGCAATGGTATCTGCATTGGTATTTAATAATTGCCCATTGCCATTGTGTGTAAGTGGCGCTATAATTGGAGTTGTATTGTTTTCCAATAATAGTTTTAAAAAATTAACATTAATTCCATCTGCTATTACATCGCCTACAAAACCATAATCAATTTCTTTTGTGGTTCTTTTTTTTGCTAAAATGATATTTGCATCTGCACCACACAACCCTATTGCGTTACAAGTTTTTGCATGCAATTTTGCTACTAAGTTTTTATTAATAAATCCTGCATAAACCATCGTAACAATTTTCAATGTTGCTTCATCGGTAATGCGTCTTCCCTCAATCATCTGCTGTGGAATATGCAAAGTTGTAGCCATTTCTGTTGCCAACTTTCCACCGCCATGTATCAATATTTTAGGCGCATCAATTGCTGCAAATTTTTCTATAAAACTTTCCAATGCTACAGCATCATCAATAATATTCCCTCCAATTTTTACAACTATTAATTGCTGCATTTTATTTATTTGTATTTTTTAAAATTTCTGCTAACACTGCTTGTGCTGCCCATACTCTATTGCTTGCCTCTTGCGTAACTAAACTGTTTGCGCTATCCAACACTTCATCGCTCAGTTCTACATTTCTACGCACAGGTAAGCAATGCATAATTTTTGCATTTTGGGTTACTTTTAATTTTTCAGGTGTTAGCATCCACGAAGGATCGTTGCTATATATTTTTCCATAATCATGGTAAGTACTCCAGTTTTTTACATAAACATAATCTGCATCTTTTAATGCTTCTTGTTGGTTGTGAGTAATTGTAGCGCCTTTTGTAAATTGTTCATCAAGTTCATAATCTTCAGGATGTGTAATAACAAAATCAGCTTGCCCCCATGCATTAATCCATTGGGCAAAACTATTGGCAACACATTGTGGCAAAGGTTTTATATGTGGCGCCCAAGTTAAAACTATCTTAAGCTTTCTACTTACTTTCTGTAAAGGAGGAGGAGCTAAAAGTACTTGCTCCTTTATTGTAATTATATCCGTAAGCGATTGCAAAGGATGCAGAGTAGCAGTTTCTAAACTAACTACAGGCACACCTGCATATTTTATAAATTGTTTTATTACATGTTCGCTATAGTCTTCTTCTTTATTTGTAAGAGATGGAAAACTTCTTACCCCTATTACATCAAAATAATTTCCTAAAATGGGAGCTGCATCTTTTATGTGCTCTACTGTTGTGCCACTCATGATGGCTTCTTCTTCAAATTCTAATTTCCAACCATCGTTACCTACATTAAAAGTTAGTACTTGCATACCTAAATTTTCTGCAGCTATTTGTGTGCTTATACGTGTACGCAAGCTTGGGTTTAAAAACAATAAACCAATTCTTTTACCTACTCCCAAATGCTTATCGGCAAAAGGATTTTGTTTATATGCCAAAGCTTTTTGTGCCAAAGCATCAATATTATGTACATTGTTTACGGAAATAAAATGTTGCATTTTTATTTTATTTTAATGTTGTTGCAAATGATTCTAAAAATAAATCTGCTTCTATTTTTGTAATATTTAAAGCAGGTAGAAGTCTTATGGTATTTGGTTTTGCTTCGCCAGTAAAAATATTATGCTTTTGTAATAAATCTTTTTTTACATGAGCAAACTCTTCTTTCATTTCTATTCCAATCATCAGCCCTTTGCCTCTCAATTCTTTAATTTGAGAAAATTGTTTCAATTTGTTCAATAAATAATCGCCAATATTTTTTGCATTTATCAATAGATTTTCTTTTTCAATTATTTCTAACACAGCCAAGGCTGCAGCACATGCCAAATGGTTGCCACCAAAGGTTGTACCCAGCATAAAATGTTTTGGTTGTATATGCGGTGCAATCAATATGCCACCAATAGGAAACCCATTACCCATACCTTTGGCCATGCTATAAATATCGGCTTGTACACCTGCATAATCATGTGAAAAAAATTGACCTGTTCTGCCATAACCACATTGTACACTATCTGCAATGTAAATTGCATTGTATTTTGTACAAAGGCTTCTTATAAGTTGCAAAAAAGATTTACTTGCTTCCCTTATTCCTCCTACACCCTGTATGCCTTCTATAATAACCGAAGAAATATCGTTACCATAATGCTCAAAATGATTAGCCAATGTTACTTCATCATTAAAAGGTAAAAAAGTAACATTATCGGTTTGGTTAACAGCAGCAACAATATTTGGGTTGTCAGTAGCTGCAACCGCTAAAGATGTTCTACCATGAAATGCTTTTGTAAATGCTACAATTTTTTTTCTGCGATTATAAAACGAAGCCAACTTTAATGCATTTTCATTTGCTTCTGCACCACTATTACAAAGAAATAATTGATAATCTTCCTTGCCTGATATTTTGCCTAATTTTTTTGCCAATTCTTTTTGGATAGGAATTTCAATGGAGTTAGAATAAAAAGCAATTTTGTTTAATTGCTCTTGCAACCTTGCTACATAATGCGGATGCGTATGACCAATGGAAATAACGGCATGGCCACCATACATATCTAAATATTTTTTGCCTTCGTTGTCCCAAACATAACTGCCCATTGCTTTTTCAATTGCAATATTGTTAATTGGATATACGTCAAATAGTTTCATATTAATTTATATCTTGTCATCGTTTTTAAATAATTCGTTCTCTAGCTCTTCTACTGTTGGCATTTCTTTTTGTATATTTAAAGGCAATTCATTAAACAAAAATTCGCTGACACCAATTGGTTTGTCCATGTCTTTTAAAGCAAATTCCACTATCAAATTCTCTTTAGATTTACAAAGTAGGATTCCAATTGTTGGTTTATCATTTTCATCTTTTACCAATTCGTCTATTGCCGATAAATAAAAGTTAAGCTTCCCCACAAATTCAGGTTCAAATTCTTTGGTTTTAAGTTCTATTATCACATAGCATTTTAATTTTGTATGATAAAATAGTAAATCTAGTCTGAAATTTTTAGAGCCTATATTCAGTTCAAATTGTCTGCCCATATAAGCGAACCCTTTTCCTAATTCTAATAAAAATTGTGTAATATTTTTAACTAATTGCTTTTCTAATTCTAGTTCTTGTACATCTTGTTCTAATGTAAGAAAACTAAAATTGTAAGGGTCTTTTAAAATTTCTTTCGCTAAATCTGAATGAGGTTTTGGTAAGGCAGATTCGAAATTATTGATTGCTTTTCCTTGGCGCTTATATAAATTGGTTTCTATCTGCATGCTTAAAATAGCTCTACTCCAATTATTGCCTATGATTTGTTTGATATAAAAAATTGCTTCATCTACATTTTTTATTTTTTGCAAAATTAAAATATGATGCCCCCATGGAATATTAAATAGTTGTGTTTCTATTTGCGAAACAACTTGTTTCGTATCGCTTTCATTTGTTTTGTTCAATTCAGCAACAACTTGTTGCCAATATTCATCTTCAATTTTTGGACCAACTTGTTCCAAATTTACAACTTCAATCTTTTCGATATTATTCAATTTGGGAATAAGTAGTTCTTGAATTTGATTTTCTAATTGTAGATCAACTTGCTCTACAAATGGTTTTTCAGAAATTAGAGCAACTTGTTCTACTTTTGTAATATATTGATTATAAAATACATAAAAACTTTTCATGTGATAAAGATTGAATTTCGAAAACCCTCCCATATCAGGAAAATTCTCCTTCAAATCTTTACTTAATTGTTCTATAAACCCAGACCCCCATTTTGCATTTTCTTGCTTATCTAAAATTTGTTTCCCCAACTCCCAATAAAGCATTATCAATTCACTATTTACTGCAACAGCCGCTTTTATTTGACTTTGCTGTATGGTTGACTTTAGGGTTACCAACCAATTTTTATATTCTTTATCAATCATAATTTTCATTACAATTTCTTTTAATTGATTTTATAAAAGTTTAAAATTTCACGGCTTTCAATTTCAAGCCCTTAGTTTCTTCCAAACCAAACATCAAATTCATATTCTGCAAAGCCTGTCCTGATGCTCCTTTCAATAAATTATCTATTGCTGAATGGATTACCAATTGGTCATCAATTTTCTCAATATAAATTACTGCTTTATTAGTATTTACTACTTGTTTTAAATCTATCATTACATTGCTTATATGCACAAATGGGTGTGTTGCATAATATGATTTGTACAGTTCATTTGCTTCATCTAAACTTACATTAGATTGGCAATAACTAGTTACAAAAATACCTCTTGCAAAATCGCCTCGCCATGGTACAAAATGCAATGAAGCTTCGTTGCCTTGCAGTTGTTGCAAAGATTGTTTTATTTCATCTACATGTTGATGAGTTAAAGTTTTATATGCTTGAATATTATTTACCCTCCACGAAAAATGTGAAGTAGCTTGCATAGATTGCCCTGCACCTGTGCTGCCTGTAATGCCAGTTGTATGTATGGTACTTAATAATTTTTCTTTTGCCAAAGGCAATAAACCCAATTGTATGCAAGTAGCAAAACAACCAGGGTTTGCAATATTATTAGCAACTTTAATTTCTTCTTTATTTAATTCTGGCAGTCCGTAAATAAATTTCCTTTCTCCGAAATTGTTATGTTCGTACAACCTAAAGTCGTGTGATAAATCAATAATTTTTGTTGTATTCAATATTTCATTTTCTTGCAAAAATTTTCTAGCTTCAGTATAACCAACACATAAGAAAATTAAATCAACATCCTTTACAATATTATTAGTAAAAATAATATCGGTATCGCCTATCAAATCATTGTGTATTGTATGCAAAGGCTTACCTGTATTGCTTTTACTGTGTACAAATACAATATTTGCATTAGAGTGATGCATCAATAAACGTATCAATTCTCCTGCTGTATAACCTGCACCACCAATAATACCTATGTTTATTTTTATACTCATTGTTTATCGTTGTGTGTAAGGTTATAAATGGTATTTTGGTTGCCAAATATTTTTGCGAAACCTTTTACATCTTCGCCAGTCCAGCTATTGTTCATTTCGCCATAGCTACCAAATTTATTGTTCATCAAATCATTTTCGCTTTCAATACCTGTTACTAAAAAGCGATAAGGCAATAATGTTACAAATACTTTACCAGTTACATTTTTTTGGGTATCTGTTAAAAAACTTTCAATGTTTCGCATGGTTGGGTCGAGCAATTGCCCTTCGTGCAGCCAGTTACCATACCAAGTACTTAGTTGGTCTTTCCAGTACAATTGATTTTTTGTAAGCGTATGTTTTTCTAATAAATGATGTGCTTTTATAATGATGATTGGAGCTGCTGCTTCAAAGCCCACCCTGCCTTTTATGCCAATAATGGTATCGCCTACATGTATATCTCTACCAATGCCATAAGGCTGTGCCATGGCTTGTAATGTTTGTATTGCAGTAACTTTATTTTTAAAAATTTCATCATAGATACCTATCAATTCGCCTTTATCAAAGGTTAAACAAATTTCCTTTTTTGCTGTTTTGGTTACTTGCGTAGGCCAAGCTGTTTCGGGTAAATAATCTTTGCTATTCAAAGTTTCTTTTCCGCCAACCGATGTGCCCCACAACCCTTTATTAATACTATACGCAGCTTTTTCAAAATTCATAGTTACGTTATGCTCTTTCAAAAAATTTATTTCGGCTTCTCTGCTTAGCTTTAAATCTCTTATGGGGGTAATAATTTCGGCTTGTGGTATCATTGTTTGAAAAACCATATCGAAACGTACTTGATCATTACCTGCGCCTGTGCTACCATGTGCTACCGCTATTGCACCAATTTCTTTTACATAATCTGCCACCGTTATAGCTTGTATCATACGTTCGGCACTTACACTAAGTGGGTAAGTTGCATTTTTTAATACATTGCCAAAAATTAAATATTTAATACAACTATCATAATACTTTTTTGTAACATCCACACATTTGTAAGATGCTACGCCTAAATTTTCTGCATGTTTTTTTATAATGGCAACTTCTGCATCATCAAAACCACCAGTGTTTACCGTAATAGCATGCACTTCGTAATTTTTTATTTTGTTTAGATAAATAGCACAGTACGTTGTGTCTAATCCACCGCTAAATGCTAGTACAATTTTTTGTTTCATAATTTTTATTTTACCTAAGTGTTTCTATTCTTCTATTGTGCCTATGTATTTAGATTTAACCACATAGAAACATAGGCACATAGTTTTTACATAGACTTTTACTATGTGTTTAATCTTATCTAAGAAAATATCGAAAACAATTTCACAAATTCTTTTTTCATAAACGGCTTCAACAACTTCGATTGTTTTATGCGCATAAAACGCTCATACAATTTTGAATGCTGCTTAAAATCTTCTTTCGTTTCCTCAGGCTCGTAATGATCTTGCGGATCGTACAACATACCAGTACACATGCAATTTTTTCTTTCTTTGCTTACCAATATTTCATAATTAACACAGCTTTTGCAACCAGCCCAAAAAGCATCATCTTGCGTAAGCTCACTATAGGTTACAGGCTCGTACCCAAGGTCAGAATTTATTTTCATTACTGCCAATCCTGTTGTAAGACCAAATAATTTTGCTTCAGGATAAGTGGTTCTACTCAGCTTAAATATTTTTTTCTTAATGGCTTTTGCTAATCCACTTTTTCTGAATTGTGGTGCTACTATTAAACCAGAGTTGGCAACATATTTGCCATGTTCCCATGTTTCTATATAACAAAACCCTGCCCATATACCATCTTTGCTAAAAGCCACTACGGCTTTTCCTTCTAGCATTTTTTGCTCTATATATTCTGGTGTTCTTTTAGCTATACCAGTACCTCTAGCTTTTGCCGAAGATTCCATTTCGTTGGCAATGATAACTGCAAAACCTGTGTGGTTTTTTGTGGCTATAATAATATCAAATTGCTCGTGCATGATGATAATGTGTTTAAAGTAAATTGAAAACTGTTGACTAGCATTTATATGAATATGCTCAAATCATGTTTTAGGTAACTGCTTATTGTGGTGTGAGTATCAACGTCGCACAATAAAGGGAGTAGGTCGTGTGGGCAAAAAACAAATGGTTGCTTCTACAAAACGAATTTGTTTTGCATTATTGTAGCTAAAGCTATTTGGCTTACTAATAATGGAAGTATCAATCATTTATTATAATAATAGAATGCAAATGTATAATAAAATGTAGAAATATAAGTGTTATTTTTTTTTAACAAAATAATGAATAATTTTTAGATCAATTATGCATCAGTAAAAGTCCAATTCTTCTATTGTAGAATTGGACTAAACTGTTGCTATATCGGCTTAACTAGCCAGAATTTTATAAATTGTTTGAGCAATTATAAAACAGAATTGGTATAAACTATACTAATCTTATTTGTACAATTGCTTATATTAAACTTTTCAATAAAAAAAATAATCATATAAAGCTGCTTAAAAAAGCAAAATACTAACCCATTAATTCTACACTTCTACTAATAAATTGTGTAAGATTTTTTCCTGTTAATAAGCCTTGAGATAGCAATGCTAAATCAGCCAAATTTTTCACCAGTTTTTCTTGCTGAGGAGCATTGGTTTCAGCTAATATATTTTTAAATATTGGATGATTACCATTTACTGTAAGTGCTACTTCATCAGGCATTTGTGCGTAAAAAGCTGCCATTCCTCCGCCAGATGCTGCCATATCTTTCATACGGCGCATTTGCTCAGGTCTTGTTGCAGTTACAGGTGGAGCTTCGGTGCTTAATCCTTTTATTTCTACATTAATATTTAAACCATCTTGTGGATGGCTAAACAATGTTTTTAGTTTTTCTGATTCATCTTTTGTTAATACACTTTCTGCACCTTCGGTTTTATCAATTAAATTATCTGCAATATCGGCATCTACTCTTGTGAAAACAAAATCGCTCCATTTCATTTCTACTGTGTTTATAAAAGCTGCATCAACAAGAGTTTCGGCTTTAACAACTATATAACCTTTTGCTGTTGCCTGTTGTATATAAGCATCTTGCTGTATAGGGTTTGTAGTATATAAAATAACTTGCTTACCTTCTTTATTTTTTTGGGAAGCTGTTGCTGTTACATATTCTTCTTTTGTATGAAACTTACCTGTAGTATCTTCCATTACAAAAAAACTGTTAGCTTTTTCTAGGAATTTATCGTCTGTCATCATACCGTATTTTACAAACAAACCTAGGCTTTCCCATTTCTGTTCATACTCTACTCTTTCACTTTTAAATAATTCCTCTAATTTATCGGCTACTTTTTTTGTAATGTGTGCATTTATTTTTTTTACATTAGGGTCACCTTGTAAGTAGCTTCTACTTACGTTTAGTGGAATATCAGGACTATCGATTACACCTTGCAACAACATTAAAAATTCGGGTACAATATCTTTTACTTCGTCTGTTACAAAAACTTGATTACTGTAAAGTTGTATTTTATCTTTTTGTATTTCGTAGCTATTTTTTATTTTAGGAAAATACAAAATACCTGTAAGGTTAAAAGGATAATCTACATTTAAGTGAATCCAAAATAATGGTGTTTCGTTGTAAGGATATAATTCTCTATAAAAATTTTCGTAATCTTCTTTGGTAAGTTCGGCTGGTTTTTTTGTCCAAGCTGGTGAAGTATTGTTTAGTGGCTTTAATACAATAGGTTCTTGTATCTCTTCGCCATCTTTTGGTGCTTTTGGCTCTTCTACTTTTTCGTTAATATCTTTAAAATAAATAGAAACAGGTAAAAATTTACAAAATTTTTCTAATGTAGATTTTACTTTATATGCATCTAAAAAATCTTTACTTTCATCATTAATGTGAAGGATAATATCTGTACCTCTGTTTTCTTTTTCGGCAGGAGTTAAAGAAAACTCTGGGCTTCCATCACACTCCCAACGAACAGCTGTAGCACCTTCTTTAAAACTCTTTGTAACTACTTCTACTTTTTCGCTTACCATAAATGATGAGTAAAAGCCTAACCCAAAATGGCCAATGATATTATTTTCATTTTGCCCTTTATATTTTTCTAAAAACTCTTCGGCACCACTAAATGCTACTTGGTTCAAATATTTATCCACCTCCTCTTCTGTCATACCCACGCCTCTATCGCTAATAGTAAGGGTTTTGTTAATTGCATCTAATGTAATGTCAATACGCAATTCGCCCACATCGCCTTTTGCTTCGCCAATAGACGATAAAGTTTTTAATTTTTGGGTAGCATCTACTGCATTACTGACAAGTTCTCGTATAAATATGTCATGTTCGCTGTAAAGAAATTTCTTAATTATAGGGAAAATATTCTCTGTTTGTACCCTAATACTGCCTTTTTGCATATAAAATAAATTTTTAAAGTTTCAGTTTTACATTGTACAAATTAAGTGCCATGCGTTTTGAAACGGAAAAACTGTCATGTGTTTTATTTTTTTTATTTATATTATAAACGAATTATATTGATTATATACTTGTAATAGTTCAATTAATAAATCATTGAATTAAGTAAAACTAAAAAAACCGTTCTAAAAAAAGAACGGTTTTAAAAAATATAAAAAGTAAATTTTATTTTACAGAATTAACTAATGCTGTAAAAGCAGCTGGCTCATTCATAGCAAGGTCTGCAAGCATTTTACGATCGAGGTTTATATTATTTACTGCAAGTTTGTGTATAAATTCGCTGTATATCATACCTTCTGCACGTACTGCAGCGTTAATACGAGCTATCCATAAAGTACGAAACTCACGTTTTTTGTTTTTACGACCTACATAGCTATATGTAAGCCCTTTTTCCATTACGTTTTTAGCAACGGTATATACATTTTTTCTTTTGCCGTAATATCCTTTAGCGGCTTTTAAAATTCTTTTTCGGCGGGCTCTACTAGCCACAGCATTTACTGAACGAGGCATATTTAATTTTTTTTAAAGTTAATAGTTAGTTTGCTCAAATAATTTATTAGAGCATTGGTGGTTTATTTCAAACCTAATAATCTTCTTACAAAGTACATTTGTGTACTATCAACCATACCATCTTTACGCATTGCACGCTTGCGCTTAGTAGATTTTTTTGTAAGAATGTGGCGTTTGAAAGGTTTTTGAAAAGTAATTAAACCTGTACCGGTAACTTTAAAGCGCTTTTTTGCGCTACTGTTTGTTTTTACCTTTGGCATTATTATAACTTATTAATGTTACTCCCTGCTGGCGGTTCAAAATGATGAACACTTATGGAGCCGTGTGGGAAATGTTTAAAAAGATTGCTCTTTTAGGAGTGCAAAAGTAAGGTTTTTTGGTTAAATATTTAATATTTTTTAGATTTTGTCAAAATCAGCTGCTCTAAACCCATATATTCCTAACATTGAACTTATTATAACTACATTTGAAAAAAAATCATTATACAGTTTATGAAAAAAATTATAGCCTTACAAATTTTATTTATAAGTTTTTCGACTATTGCTCAAGATAAATTAGATTTCAAATTCTTTACTGTAAAACCCGAAGATTTTAAAATTTCTAATCTAAAAGTAGATACTACTCTTGGTGGTGTTATTATTGCAGATATAGGTACAAGCGAATTTGAAGGAAACTCTAAGGGTTGGTTTACACTTGTGTATAAACATAAACGCCGTGTGAAAATTATTGATAAAAAAGGATTTGATTTAGCTAGTGTAGTAATTCCGATTTATGTATCTTCAAATGGAGATGATGAAGAAAAGTTAGAAAATATTAAAGCATATACTTACAACCTAGAAAATGGAATAGTTGTAGAAACAAAATTAGATAAAGATGCCATTTTTAAAGAGAAACAAGATAAAAATCATTACATAAAAAAATTTTCGATGCCTGCTGTAAAAGAAGGCTCTATTATAGAATATTCATACACTATAAAATCTGATTTTTTATTTAATTTACAACCTTGGGCTTTTCAGGGTAGTTACCCACGAGTATGGAGCGAATACGAATTAAATTTGCCTAATTTTTTTGAATATGTATTTTTATTTCAAGGGTATAATAATTTTGATATAAAAACCGCTAAAGAACATAATGAACAATATTCAGTTATATCTTCTGACGGTGACAATGCCTACTCGGCTTCAAAAAGTTTTACTATACCATCTACAAATACAGTTAGCAGATGGGTTATAAAAAATGTACCTTCTCTAAAAGAAGAAAAATTTACTACTTCTATTCAAAATCATATTTCTAAAATAGAGTTTCAAATGTCGGCACAGCAATTTCCCAATATGCCCAGGAGAGATATAATAGGTACTTGGCCAAAACTAACAGAACGACTATTGAAAGATGAGGATTTTGGAGAAAAATTAGATAAGTATAATTTGTGGCTAAACGACGATATGAGAGATATTGTAAACAAAGATGATAGCAGATTAGCAAAAGCAAAAAAAATATTTTCGTATGTAAAAGAAAATATAAAATGTATAGGCAATTATAATATATATTTAACCAAGCCCGTAAAAGAAATACTTAAAACAAAAAGCGGCTATGTGGCCGATGTAAATTTATTGCTTATTACTCTCTTACGCAAAGAAGATATAAAAGCTTCTCCAGTAATTTTAAGTACACGTAGGCATGGTTTTCCGCAGGAGTATTATCCATTGGTAAGTAGATTTAATTATGTTATTTGCAAAGTAGATATAGAGGACCAAACCTATTTTTTAGATGCTAGTAAACCATACTACGGATTTAATAAATTGCCACAACAATGCCTAAATGGCCATGCAAGAGTTGTAGATATATTAGCTACATCATTAAATTTATCGGCAGATACAATTGTAGAGAAAAAAGAAACAACTATTACACTTTTAAACGACGAAAAGCAAAAAGGGAAGCTTTCTGGATTTTTAAATTCTACTTTAGGCTATTACGAATCTAGTGACATAAGAGCTCAGTTTTTAGAAAATGGTAAAACTGATTTTGAGAAAAAAATAAGAGGAAATAATAACGAAGATTTTAAAGTAGATAGCGTTAAATATGAAAATGAAAAAGATTATGAAAAAGATCTAACCATATCATACAACATTGAAATAGATGGAAATGAAAACAACAAAATTATTTATTTTAACCCAATGTTAAAAGAAGGTTATAAGGAAAATATATTTGCTGCTACAACTAGAAAATACCCAGTAGAAATGCCCTATTTGATGGATGAGACATATAATTTAGTATTAGAAATACCAGCAGGATATACCATAGACGAAATGCCAAAATCGGAGAGAGTAAACTTGAATGATGGAGATGGAATGTTTGAATACATTATTTCCAAATCGGACGATTTTATAAATTTAACTACTCGTATTAAATTAAACAAGGCTACTTTTCCACCCGAAGATTATGAATCTATCCGTAGTTTTTTCGATCATATAGTAAAAAAACATGCCGAGCAAATTGTTTTTAAAAAGAAATAAATATGTACAAATTCTTGATTATTTTGTTACTACTTATAAGCGTATCCAATAAAAATATTGCTCAAAATATTTTTGCAACCAATAAATACGATGTAAGACTTATAGCACCAGAGCTTACTAAAAATGCAAATATTGTAAAACGAGACGAAGATATTTTTGTAGAAATAAAAAGTATAGGTAAAGCCTATATATATACAAAATATGCTATAACGATATTAAATGCTGCAGGTGATTATGCATCACTTTTTTATAAATCGTACGACAAATTAAGAAATGTGAGCAATATTGAAGCTACATTGTACGACGATTATGGAGAGAAGATAAAATCGCTCAAAAAAAATGATGTACAAGATGTAGCTGGTAATACTGGCTTTGCTGAAGTTGGAGATGATAGAGTAAAGTTGCATAACTTTAATTGTAAAACATACCCATATACAATAGAATATGAATGTACAACTGAGTTGAAAGGTATTTTTTATTTGCCAGCTTGGCTACCAATAGAAAATGAAAAGTATGCAGTAGAAAAAAGTAAATTAACAGTGCTATGCCCGGCCGATTATAAACTTAGATATAAATCGTTCAACATAAATAAAGAGCCAATAATAGCTACAGTAAAAGATGGATTACAATACCAATGGAGTATAGAAAAACTTACGGCTATAGATTATGAACAATATATGCCAGATTGGTACGAAACAACCCCATTAGTATTTTTGGCTCCTACAAATTTTGAGATACAGAATTATACTGGCACTATGGTTGATTGGAAAAGCTATGGAAAATTTTGTTACTTATTAAACCAAGGTAGAGATATACTGCCAGAAAATATAAAACAAAAAGTACATGAACTAACAGATAATGTAACAACCACTGCTGCAAAAATAAAGATACTTTACGAGTACTTACAACAAAATACACATTATATAAGTATTCAGCTTGGCATTGGTGGTTGGCAAACTTTTGATGCTAATTATGTTGCTACTAAAGGCTATGGCGATTGTAAAGCACTTAGCAACTATATGTATTCGTTATTAAAAGAAGTAGGTATTAAATCGTTTTATACCATTATAAAAGCTGGAGTAAATGAACAGCCCATTATTCCGGATTTTGCATCTACACAATTTAACCATATCATAGTATGTGTACCACAACCTAAAGATACAATTTGGCTTGAATGCACAAGCCAAACTTTGCCAATGGGCTACCTTAGCAGTTTTACTAGCAATAGAAATGCTTTGCTAATAGATGAAAATGGAGGTATATTAGTACATACGCCAACATATAAAAAAACTGATAATTTGCAAATTAGAAAAATTAATGCAACAGTAAATGATGATGGAAAATTAAATGCAATAATAAACACAAAATATAAAGCAGAGCAACAAGACAAATTACATGGTATAGTAAATGGCATTTCTAAAGAAAAAATAAAAGAGGAATTGAATGAACAATTTAGCCTTCCATCGTATGAAATAAATACATTTAACTATGTTTCTGAAAACACTTCTTTACCCATTATTACAGAGAAAATAGAACTTACTGCTAATAACTTTTGCTCAATAACAGGTAAAAGATTATTTATAAATCCAAATATTTTAAATAAATCTACCTACGTATTATCAGAAGAAACCAAAAGAAAATTTGATATAAAAATAAAGCAAGAGTACATAGATATTGACTCAGTAGAAATTATAATACCAAAGGGTTATAAAATAGAAAGTGCCCCAAATGATGTTGAAATAAACTCAAAATTTGGAACATATAATTGTAAATACACCATACTTGAAAACAAAATTATTTATATACGAAAATTAGAAAAAAATAGTGGAACTTTTGCATTAAACGAAGCAGCAAACCTAAGCAATTTTTTTGCAAAAATATATAAGGCAGATAGAGCAAAAATGGTTTTTGTAAAAGAATAAAAAAATTATTGATTTTTTATTTTCTCTAAAAACCTATACCCAAATGATGCAAATACACATAAAAAAGCCACCACAAACCATAAATTTTTAAACCCATAAGCATGAGCAAAAGCAGCACCAATACTGCTACCTAAAATTTGTGCTACACTCCACGACATGGTGTATAACCCTGCATATTGACCTCTAGTACGTTCTGTACTTCGAGCTATATAAAAGCTATTCATAAATGGCATAGACAACATTTCGCCTAGGGTTATTATTATCATAGATATTAATGCTATTACAAAACCATTAATAAATGAAAAATTTAAAATTACAAACGACAATGCCATAAAAATTGTACCATAACCCATTAGCTTTAAATAAGGTTTTGTTCCTTCTAACTTATATACAATTACCATTTCGAAAAGTGCAATTAAAATGCCACCAGATGCCATTATTACACCAATATTAAATTCGGATAATAGCAACCCTTCTTTAAAAAATAGTGGAATTGTAGTAAATAATTGAAAAAAACAAGATGAAAAAATAATTTGTAATACTAAAAAATATAAAAATATTTTATCTTTATAAGGAGATGTGTTTTTTTCTATTTTGTTTGATTTTACCTCTACTTTAAGCTGCTGTGCTTTGGTAACTTTTGGTAAAATTACTAATAATAAAATTGCAGCCGATATGTTTGTAACCCCATCTACCCAAAATAATAAATGATAATTTACTGATGCCAAAAAACCGCCCAAAGCACTACCTACACCCCACCCTAAATTTATAGCCAACCGTACCAACGAAAAAGACTGGGTTCTATTTTGCGGATTACTATAATGTGCAATTGCTGCAGCATTAGCTGGTCTAAAACTTTCGTTTATCATTGCTAAAAAAAATGTAGTTACACAAATTGCATTATACGATTTCATTAAGCCAAGCACAATAAACATTATACCACCTAAATACAAAGCACAAAATTGTGTGTAGTAAAACCCAAATTTATCGCTTAATTTACCACCAATTAATGCACCAATTAATGCACCAACACCATAAATTGCTACAACAAAACCGCCTTGCTTTATGGTAAAGCCTATATGATTACAATACAAGGTCATAAATGCCAAAACCATTGTACCGCTTCTGTTTATAAGCATTACAACACTTAGCAACCATATTTTATTTGTAAGACCTTTATAAGCGTTTTTGTAAAGATCTATTGTTCTATTTATCATTATAAAAAATTATTTGCTAAAAAAAATCCTTTTTACAAAAAGCAAAAAGGATTTTTTTATTAATACAGTATATACAACCTTTGCAAAAAAGTTGCGTATATAAAATTAATAATTACGCATTATACATTACATCATAATATTCTTTAGCCATTCTGTTGCTATCAAATTGCCAACGTACATCTCTCATTCCATTTATTACTATTTGGCGCCACACATTTGGATTTTCGTAGTACATAGGCAAAATTTGATTTTCTAAAATATCATACATTTTTTCTAAATCATACTCATCTTGCTCATGTGTGCTCATTTTTTCGTAATCTACAGGAGGTATTAAAAACCCATTATTACCATGGTTTATGAATTCGCAAATCCAACCATCATTTGTACTAAAATTTGCAGCTCCATTCATAGCAGCAGTCATACCACTTGTTCCACTTGCTTCTCTTGGCACTCGTGGGTTATTTAACCATGCATCGCTTGCTTGTTTTAACCGCTTACTCAAGGCTAATTCGTAACCTGTGCATACGGCTACATTATCGTACTCTTTACTTAAATTTACTAAAAAATTAAAATCGCTAATTGCCGGATAATCTACTGGGTAAGGTTTTCCAGCCCAAATAATTTGCACAGGGTATTTTTTATTGCTCATTAAAGCTTTAAATCTTTCTTCGTTTCTTGTAATTAATTCTGCTCTTTTATAACCAGCAAATCGGCGTGCCCATACTATTGTAAATACATCGGGGTTAAATACTTTGCCAGTTTGGTCAGACACTAACTCAAATGCACGCTTTTTTAAATATCTTTTTCTATCTATAAAGCCTGCTTCGTTATGGCTATCAGCAAAATTATACAATTGCTTATCGGCCCAATAATGCCAATTTTGTGCATTGGTTATTGCTTTTATTTCACAAATATTTTCATATTTTTTCCACATTTGCCTACTTACTTCGCCATGCAATTGGCTTACACCATTTGCCAGCCTTGCAAAACGCAATGCGGCTAATGAATGATTAAACTGATCGTCTGTAATACCTGTTAATGCTCGTACTTCGGACAATGGTACGCCGCAAAAATAACTCATTTTTTCGCAAAGGTATAAGTCATGCTTTTCGTTTCCAGCTTCCTCTGGCGTATGAGTTGTAAAAACTAATCGTTTTCTTACTTCTTCTTTATTTTTATTAAATTTTTGATATAAATAAAATGCTGCACTTATACCATGTGCCTCATTCAAATGATATACATCGGGGTTAAAATTTAACTGATCCATTAACTTTGCCCCACCCACACCAAGTAAAATAAATTGTGCCACTTTTGTAGCTACATTTGCATCGTATAATCTATGTGTTATTGTTTGCGACATGTGATCATTCTCTGGCAAATCGGTACTTAATAAAAATAAAGGTGCACTTTTAAAAGTTTCTGGATTTAAGTAAAATGCCTTTACCCAAACAGGGTGTTCGTGTATATTTATTTGAAATTTTATACCTGTATCTTCCAAAAAATTATATTGCTTTTCGTTCCATTGTACTTGCAAAGTTTGATCAGGATTACGAGCTTGATCATAATACCCATATTTCCATAAAATACCCACGCCTACTAAATTCTGACGAAGTTCGTATGCGCTACGCAAATGAGAGCCACTCAAATAACCAAGCCCTCCACTATATATTTTTAATGGTTGATGCACTGCAAATTCCATAGAAAAATAAGCAACACTTTTAGTAAATTCATTATCTGATAAGTAAGGTACTTGATACTGAGAAAAATTCATTAGGATATATTTAGTAAGCCTGCAAGTTAAAAATTAATTAGGAATTTTCCAATGAAGCTTTTTTTATTACAAAATAATAAAGCAAAATAATACCAATTTTATAATTAATTAACTATTCATTTTTATAATTAATTATTTTTCTCTTTGCATCAAATCTTCTGCTAGTTTTTTAAGCATTAATTTTCTTTCGCTTATTACTGCTACTTCTTCTAAATGCTTTAAGGCAAGGTTATAATATTTTTCTTTTAATTCGGTTGCCCATTGGTCGGCTTTGCAATTTTTAAAAATTTGCAATACTTTTTCTACTTTATTTAAAGGGTTTTCTTTAATCAATAAATCTAGTTCAGCATTTTCTTCAACATTACAAAAAGCTCTTGCATGTATCATCAAAAAAGTTTTTTTATTGGCAATAATATCGCCACCTTGTTGTTTGCCAGTTTTAGTAGCATCGCCAAAAGCATCTAAGTAATCATCTTGTATTTGAAATGCTATACCAAGGTTTTTGCCAAATTCATACAAATGATCTTGATTGCCCAAACCTGCACCACCTATTACAGCTCCTATTTGTAAACTAGCAGCCACAAGTACCGATGTTTTTAGGGTAACCATATTTACATACTCATCAAAACTTACTTGCTCCATATTTTCAAAATCCATATCAAGCTGCTGCCCTTCGCATACTTCGGCTGCAGTTTTATTGAAAATATCAATACATCGATGTAAGTAAGGTTTGCTTATTTTAGCCAAGTTTTCATACGCTTTTACAAACATTACATCGCCAGCTAATAGTGCAGTATTTTCTCCGTATTTATGATGCACTGTATCTATTCCCCTTCGCAAAGGAGCTTTGTCCATTATATCGTCGTGTATCAAACTAAAATTATGAAACAACTCTATACTAGCAGCTGCATGATAAGCATCATCGTTTATTGTTGCAAACATTTCGTTAGCCAAATACACACAAATTGGGCGTATGCGCTTTCCCTTTATACCTAAAATATATTGTGCTGGGTTGTATAATGTAGGTGTATGAGTTGGAAAATGCCTTACATTAAATCTTTCTTCAAATTGTTTCGAAAATTCTTGAAATGAATCCATGAAAAATATCTATATTTTTATTTATAACCTATATTAAAAATTTAATAACCTACTTTCTACTTTACGAACTTTTCCACTCTATTTATTTATTTACTTTATTTACTTTTTTTCTTTTTTACTACTTTATTTACTTTTTCTACTTTCTTTGCTTTTCCTATAACTTCGGTAACCCATTCATAATCCATTTGTCGCTTATCTAAATTAGCACTTACTACTTTTATGGTTATGTGGTCTCCCATTCTAAATTGCTTGCCAGTACGCATACCTACAAGTGCATAATTGGCCTCATCTTGTCTAAAATCATCGTAGTCCGATAGGTCTTTTACCGATACCAACCCTTCGCATTTGTGGGCAATCGTTTCTACCCAAAAACCAAATTGCGATACTCCACTTATAATACCCTCAAACTCTTCGCCCAAAAACTGTTGCATATACTCTACTTGCTTGTATTTATTGCCAGCTCTTTCGGCTTCCATAGCTGCTCTTTCCTTATTGCTACAATGTTTATTTTTTTCTTCCATTGCTTTATCAATAAGCAAATTTTTGTCTATTATGCTTTGTAATACTCTGTGTACAATTACATCGGGATACCTGCGAATAGGCGATGTAAAGTGACAATAATTTTCAAACCCAAGACCATAATGCCCTACATTTTCGGAAGTGTATTTTGCCTTAGCCATAGTACGAATACCAAGTTGCTCTAATACATGTTGCTCTGGTTTGCCTTTAGCATCGGCAAGCAATTTATTAAACGAGGCTGCTATTTCATTTACATTTTTATCATCAAAAACATAACCACATTTTTTTGCAAACGCAATAAATGGTTTTAGTTTTTCTGGGTCGGGGTCGTCGTGGGTACGATACGAAAAAGGTATAGGCTCTTTGTTTACTTTTATTTTTGAAACGTACTCAGCCACCGTTCTATTGGCAAGTAGCATAAATTCTTCTACCAATTTATTGGCATCTTTGCTTTCTTTTATTACAATACCAATAGGTTTTCCTTTATCATCTAACTTAAAGCGCACTTCTTGAGATGTGAAGTTTATTGCACCATTATCAAAACGTTCTTTCCTAAATTGCTTTGCCAAATTATCTAACAATAAAATTGGCTTTACATGCACTCCTTCTTGGGTTTCTATTATTTTTTGTGCTTCTTCGTAAGTAAAACGGTGGTCGCTATGTATTACAGTTCTACCAATCCATTTGTGTTTTATTTCGCCACGGTTAGTTATCTGAAAAATTGTTGAAAAACAATATTTATCCTCATTAGGCCTTAAAGAACACAATTCGTTCGATATTTTTTCGGGTAACATTGGGTTTACTCTATCGGGCAAATATACACTTGTAGCTCTTTCGTATGCAGCTTTATCCAACACACTACCTGCTGTTACAAAATGACTTACATCGGCAATATGTACACCTATTTCATAATTACCATTATCTAAATTTCTTACAGATATTGCATCATCAAAATCTTTAGCATCATCAGGGTCAATAGTAAATGTTAAAATATCTCTATAATCTTTTCGTTTTTTTAACTCTTCTCTAGTTATTGTAGGGCTAAGTGCAGCAGCGGCTTTCAGCACATCTGCATCAAACGATAAAGGAAAACCAGCATGCACCAATATTTCTTTCATAGCCATATCGCCTTCATTTTCGGCAGTCATTACGGCTATAATTTCGCCTTCGGGTTTTTTATCTGTTTTATCCCAATGCAAAAATTTTGCTACTACCCTATCGCCATCTTTTGCACCATTTAACTTATCAAAATTTATATGAAAATCGGGCATAGGGTTATTGCCTCCAGCTATAAAAAATGCCCATTTGTCTTTTATCGAAATAGTACCAATAAAGTCTGTTTGCTTACGTTCTACTACATTATTTATTTTCCCTTCGGGCCGTTTTGTTTTATCTTGAGGGTTAAGCCAAGTAGCTTTTACCGTGTCGCCATGAAAAGCCTTTCCAAAATCATTAGGTTTTACAATCAAATCCTTATCCATGCCTTCTACAATCACAAACCCCATTCCGCTTCGACTTATTTCCAATTTGCCTTTTACCACCTCCGATTGCGATGATTTTTTTTTGCCAACCCCATTATTCTGCTTACTCATATTATGTAATGTATTGAATTAATATATGCAAGGTACAAAATATATTTTTGAAGTATATTTTTGGGGCAGTTGGCATTGGTTCTTTTACCAGCATTTGTAGAGGCTGTCTGCACTACTCCTCGTTTCTGCCGCTAAAAAGCGGCCTCACTGTGGGGTAGTGCTGCCCATCCTCTAGCCTATGTACAGCATACCATTTATTAGCATTATTTAAGCAACAAAGTGGTTACTAATATAATCGCATACACATTTGCTCATTTACTAAAGCAAAAATAAATTCGGGTTTTAGAGTACGCCACTGGTCTATTTCTAAAAAAGATATATAATTGGTAATACGAGCTTTTTTAAAATCGTATTTACTTTGCTCAGGCAAATTTATTATCGTTAGCCACCCATTTTCATCAGCAATTTGCTCATTCCATTCTTCATAATAACTATCATCGCTGCTATGAAAATTTAAAACATTTTCGGCAATTAAAATAAATTTATAAATGCCAGTTTTATACATATTATCGGTAATATTTCTTCGTAGTAGCATTATATCGTTTTCAATGGCATCGTTCCACTCTCCTATTAATTCTATGATGGCATAATGCTGCTCATAATCTACAAAAAGTATTTTTAAGTATAAAATATTTGAGCCAAATTCGTCCCATTGAGGGTGTATGAAATAATTATAAACCGTATTTGTATATTCAAATTCGTTGTACTGCCGTTTATATAAAGGCGACTTTGCATCTTCTGCTGCAACGTAAATATGCCGCCAATTGTAGTATGGTTCTATATCTTGCATAGTCTTAATTCCCTAAAAAAAATAAATAACAATTACATAATTTCAAAAAAAAGGTACACAACCTCATGGTATTTCAATTCCAATATTTATATATTCCAATTTAAAACTTAAAGTAAATATGTTAGTCCAAAACTAAATAAATTACTTATGAACAAGAAATATTTTGGTAAAGTTGAATAAAGTGTATCTGCTCGGCAGCCGATATTAATGATGTAACATTATCAACCAATATGGCTAACTATAATTCTATTTTAAAAACGAAATATGCATACTAGTACAGATTATGCCATTGTGATTAAATATATTACACAGCGATTTTAGTTGGCCAATTTAATTTTTACATTGGTATAATTTAAAATTCCAAAGAAAGAAAGCTAAGTTTCGTGAAGACAGCGAACCAAGGCGAAGTTCATTTATTGTTTTTTGATGGTTTAAAGACCATATCTAGGCTACGAACAAGTGTAAAAAATGGTTTCAGCAATTGAAAAGAAAACTGCAACTTAAGCAAGTTTCAGCTACAGTAAAGGCTTTTTTTAACTAAAAAATAATTATTTTGCTAAAAAAAGTTTACGAAACAATCGTCCGCTTAAACTTCCAAAACCAGCCACCAAACCACCAATTAGCCCTGTAAATAAAAAAAGTAATGTGGTATTATCTACTTTTATAAATAGTAAAGATATTTTATGTGCAAGCAAATGCCCATTATTATTGCTTATATAAAAACTAAGCCCTGCCCATAATAAAAAAAGTGCTACAAAGCCAGCTAAAAAAGCAACACCTGCTTTTTGTGGTATGGCAAATGCAACCACAAAACCAACAATAGCAATAACCCACCATGGCAAAAATAAACATGTTGCAAAACTTAAAAGTGCAGTTAAAATTGTGGATGTTATAAATTTCATTTGTATTAGTTATTATTCGTTAATTGATTTTTTTTGTAATCTAGTTCTCCAGTATATATTACACTACCAACGGTTTGTGACTTTGCGAAGAAACTGAATTAGAAGCACAAATGTTCATTTTAGTAAAAATGCTTATTAGAATTCCGAATGTTCAATTTTGCAATGAACCCGATTTTTTGCAAAACCGATGTTAGTTGCAGTTTTTTTTATAGAGGTTGTTGTTGTGTTACGCAATGCACCATTCCACCATTTTCGTATAAGTTTCTTACATCAATTCCTACTACTGTTCTTGTTGGATAAAGTGTTTGAATTTTTGCGTTTGCAATGGCGTCATTTGGGTCATTATAGTTTGGTACCAAAACTTTATTATTAGCTATGTAATAATTTATGTACGAACCTTTATAACCCAAATTAGTTCCATTAGTTGTTACTACATTGTTTTGTGTCAATGGAACTTTAAGGAATGTGTAAGCTGTTCCATCTTTCTTTTTAGCTGAATAAAGTTTGTTAATGTCAGTTTGTTTTACATCATAATCTAATAAATCGTTTAGTTCCATTGTTACGATTGTGTTTTGGTTACCAAAAATGGCAAAACCGTCAATATGTTGGTCGGTTATATCAAGTCCTGCTTGTCCGTCAAGCCAAATAAAATTTGTTTGTCCTAAATATTTAGTAAAAATTGCTTCGGCTTGTGTTTGAGACATTCCTGGATTTCTATTGTTGTTCAGAATAGAACTTTTACAAGCCATTAATGTTCCTTTTCCGTCCATTACTACACTTCCGCCTTCGTTTGTGATCATTGAATTTATGTCAATAATTGTTTTGCCTTGGTCTGTTGCAATTTTTGATGGAATTAAATTACAGTTTGCTGATTGTATTAGAAGCCCCGTTTGGTCGTCAATTTTATTGCCCCAACCATTAAAACCCCAATCTTGAATAACTAAATTATTGTTTTTATCTTTTACATAAATTGGTCCATTATCTCTTACCCAAACATCGTCTGTTTTATAAATTTTAAAATCTACGTTTGTCAAAGGAACACTTGCAGTATTCAACAAAGAAATAATTCTGTCTTTTTCAATTTGGTTGTAAGCAATAATGTGAACTTTTTCACTTGTTACCAACGCTTGCGTCATCGCTACCCAAGTTGCATCTAAACTATTACGATAAGCAATACCATACTGATATTGGTGAGGCCATTGTAGCCAAGTTCCTTCGTGAGTTTCACTTTCTTCGGGCATTGTGTAAAGAATTTCCGTTGCAGCTGTCGGTTCTTGTACTTCGTCTTTATTGCAAGCGAAACAAGTCGTCAGAATTGTCATTAGCAAGATTATCATTTTATTCATTTTGTAAAATTTTATTCTGTAGTTTGTGTGTTTACGGTTGGTTCGGTAAAATTGCCACTACCTACCAACTTTTATTTACCAAAATTCATAGCCCAAAGTACTCTACTATCTTTTATTTCATTTTTTGTCATCATCCAAAGTACATGATATTTTCCTGCTGCCCAAGTATCTACAAAGTTGTTGTAATATTTACTTCCAGGGTTACCATTTTGTCCTCCTGGGTAAATGCCATAAGCTTCGGTAGTAGCTGTTAAACTTATTATCATTCTCCAACTAGGACCATGATCTGTTTTAGTAGCATTTATGATATTATTACCTCCACCTATTGCTAAATGCCAACTTGTAAATGGAGAAAGCTTAAGTAAGTGATTTATATGTGTGTCCTTATTTTTTGCCCATTCCAATTTGCCATCTTTATCTATTTTTTTTAATACTACAACTGCATCTTTAAATGATTTTGTGGCAATATTTTCAAAATTTTCTTTTTGTGGAGTTGATACATCATCAAAAAATTTATATGCACTATCTTTTAAAATAGATTCTATTAAGGTGCTTTCCCAAGGAGTACTTATTGGTTTTGGAGCTTTAGCAAATTCATCATCGTAAACATTTGCTTTAAATTTTTTAAAAAACTCATCATATACAGTAGCTCCTTTTGAATTTGCATCGTTTCTCAAATCCCATGACTTTAAAATATCTAAATATTTAATTTCTTCTGTGTTTAAAACTGTAGTATTTATTCTTTTCAAAAACAATGGCATGGTTTCTTGCGCATAAATATTAAAATTATCTGTTTGCAAAGCCATCATATCCTGTGGGGTAATTTGCTGCATTGCTGCAAGCTTTTTATTAATTATTAACCCCCTCGATACAGGGTAATCTCTTCCAATGTAGTATGGATAAGTTTCATCAACTGGTTTTTGATTTGCACTGCTTACAAAACCTCTTGCAGGGTTGTATTGGTATGGCACTTCGTTTTGAGGTATCATACCTTGCCACATATAAGCACTATCTGTACCTGGCATTACAAAATCGCCTTGCCCTTTCCATTTTGCTGGCCAACTACCTTGTGTACGCAAAGCTATATCGCCATTTTTACAAGCAAATATACAATTTTGCCCAGGTGTGCCAAGGTTCATAGCAGCGGCTGTATAATCGGCATAATTTTTTGCATGGTTTAATTTGTAAAACGTTTTAAAATCATCGCTTGCATCATGGCCTTTCCAGCGTACTGCATAATTTTTATTATTAGTTTGTCGCCCACCGTTAAAATTTTTATCGTACATAACTGGTCCAAAAACAGTGTAAGCTACAGTATCATAAAAATCTGGTTTGCCAGCAATCTTTATTTCTTCTATTCTAAATGTTGTTTTTTTCCATTCGTTATTAAACCAATATTCTTTTCTACTTTGGTCTTTAAATTTTATTTCGTAATAATCCCTCACATCTCTACCACCATTTGTAAAACCAAAAGCACAGCTATCGTTATATCCAATAATTATATTTGGCGAACCCGGAAATGAAGCACCATAAGCATTATAAGCTGGAGTACTTAATTGCATTTCGTACCAAATAGATGGAAGATTTAAACCCAAATGCGGATCGTTGCATAAAATTGGTGCACCACTTTTTGTTTTGCTACCATTTACAGCCCAGTTATTGCTACCATTTGATTCGTCTGGTTTATAATTTTCTTCGGCCAATACAATTTCATTATTAAGTAATACAGAATCGGCATTATTTGGCACTACTAATTTTATTGCTGGTATAGCAAATTTTGTACCTTTTGGTATTATTGGGTCTAACGAATCTTGCAAAGCAGGGTACAATAAATTAAAATCTGCGGCACTAAAAAAATGTTTAGCATTTGTCATTTCAAAATCTGCATCTCTACCAGCCAAATCGTTCGACATTAATTTTAAAAATAATGCAATTTTTAAATTGCTCCAAAGCTCTGGTTTTATGCCAAGCAATTTATATTCAATAGGCAATGTTGTTTCTGTAAGTGAGTTTATATAGGCATTTACACCATTTGTGTAAGCATCGCAGCAAGCTTTTATTTGTACATCTTTTTCCATTTCTTGTAGTGAATTTTCGGCACCAAAAACCATTCCCAATCTCCTAAATTCTCTATCATGCTTCAATGCAATTTCTCCAACCATTTCACTTGCCCTACCAGCAGCAGAATGTGTTTGTAATTCCATTTGAAACAAACGAAACTTTGCATGCAAATAACCTTGTACAAAATATGCATCGTTTTCTTGCTCAGCAAAAACATGAGGTATTAACAAGCTATCAAAATACACCGATGCTTTACCTTGTAATTGTGGAAAATGTAAATCTTCCGAATAATTTGTATTGCTATTTTCGGCATTTTGCCAAAGTCCACTTTGTGGTGCAAGCAAAGAGCCTAGCGGTGCAGGAGCTACTAATTTTGAATTTAAAATTACAACCAATACTACAGTAAAAATTGCAGAAAGTAAAAAGTAAAATATTTTCATAAAAATTATTATGTATGTAATTTAATTAATTAATTTAAACAGTAAAATAATTTTACTACCTCTTAAATGCTATTTAATTTGAGAAATTGCAATTGAAATACTTAAAATAGATTTTTGGGACATGCATCGCTATATTTATTGCCCAATGTAAAGCCAACAATTATTTCGTGGGTATTGCCTGCATAAGAGCGCAAACGACTTGTGGTAGCCACTTCGTAAGAATAACCTACATTAAAAGTATTTGAAATATTTACACCAGCCATGGCCGAGTAGCCTGCTAAAAAATTAGAATATCTATAGCTCCCTCCTAGCCACAGTTTATCCATATATTGCAATTTGGCATTTACATGTGCACCCGTAAGTTGTGGTGCCCAATACTGCACCATTACCGATGGTATTAGTGTAAAATCTTCTCCAACAGAAATACGATAACCAACTGTACCAAAATAATTAGGGGTAAAATAAGTACCAAATTTATCGGCATTGGTAAATTTGGCTTTGCCAGGTATAATATTTTGAACAGATAATCCAGCAAAATATTTAGCAGAATACAACCATAAGCCTGCACTAATTTCGGGCTTTATTTTTCTGGTTTCACTGATAGATAAGCCCAATGTTAAATCGGTAATGCCATCATTTTCAAAAGTAGCTTTTGTTCTATCCAAATTAATACCCGATACTCCAAAATTGAACCCAGCAGCTAAAGTGGTTTTTAAGCTAATAGGTTTATGGTAGGCATAAGATGCAGATAAATTCCAACGGCTAATATAACCTGCTTTATCCGTCATGGCAACAAAACCTATGCCATGATGTGGATCTGGGGCTGTATAATCTCTCCAGTATTCTTTACCTCTTGGGTTTTGCCCAGGCACAGTGTTTGATGTAGCACTAGTATTATAATCGGTTTTTCCAATTGGCTTTTGTATTGAAATATAACTAGTAACAGGTGCACCATTAATACTAGTCCATTGGTTTCGGTTACTTATTTTTATATCGGTATAGTTTTCTATACCTGCCAATGCAGGGTTAAGTATATAATTATTTAAAATATATTGTGTGTAAGCCGATTTTGCTTGTGCTTGTGAAATTAACGAACACAGTAACAATCCAAATCCTATTATTAATTTCTTCATTTTTTTTATTTAATTTTTTCTTAACCGCAAAGTGTTTTAAGACTTACGCAAAGAATAAAAAACTACCTCTCATTCATAATTCATCATTCAATACCCATTGCTACTTCACTATTGTTACAAAGCCTGTCATTGGTTTTCTGCCAGTACCTGGTTCTATAATGTAATAATAAGTATCAAAAGGCAATGATTTTCCATTCATTGTTCCATTCCAAGGGTTTAAATAACGTTTAGATTGAAACACCAATTGCCCAGTTCTGGTAAATACCTGAACCTTTGCATCAGGATAGCTTTCTAAATATTTTATTATCCATAAATCATGTACACCATCGTTATTAGGAGTAAATGTATTTGGTATAATTGGTGCTTTTAATACTTTAATAAATACTTCATCAAACCTAGAGCAACCGCCCCTAGCTGTTACTAATAATCTATAAGTTATATCTTCTAAAGGAGAAGCTATTGGGTTTAAGGCAGTTGTACTACTTAAATTGATGGGAGCTGGAGTACCTGTCCACAAATAGCTAAGGTCATTGCCCGTTACTGTTGGGCTTAATATCAAATTTCCTCCTTGCAAAATTACACTGTCCTTGCCTGCATTTACTACTGGATAAGGATGTACAGTAAATGCTCTACTGCTATCATCGAAGCAACCAAAACTATTGGTAACTTTTAATACAACATTATAAGTTTGTGCAGTACCGTAAGTATGTGGTGCAGGCGAAACCCCAGAAGATACTGTAGCGTCGCCCCAACTCCACTCCCATTTATTACTAACTCCATCAGCAAATGTGCTTCTATCCATTACAAATACACTGGTAGCCAAACAAACACTTGGCACCGAAAAATCAAAGGCTGCTACTGGCGCTGGGTGTATGGTAGTAATGCTTTTAGAAATAGAATCTCTACAAAATGTAGTAGCATTTGTAGCTATTAATTTTACTGGGTGTGGCCCAATATTAGTATAAGTAAAATCAGTATTTACAGTAGTTTTAATGGTAGGTGGTATATCATTAAATATCCAAGAATAGGTATTGCTTAAAGTGTTTAAACTAGTGTTTGTAAAAAATACTTTTCCTGCTGGTAAACATACTGTATCACTAAAAATAAAGTTTGGTTTTGGAATAGGATTTATAATTACTGTTAGCGGTTTTACATCACTCTTGCAACCATAATCTGTTATTAAAGTTAAAGTAACATTATAAGTATTTGCTAATGCATAAAAATGTGTAATATCAGCACCTGTAGTTACAGTTTGCAAAGGAGAACCGTCGCCCCAGTTGTAAACCCAATTTGTTATTATACCAGCACCTTGTGTGGTTTCGTTGTGAAAAACAGTAGCATTTTGTTCGCATTTATTACCTAAAGTTGTAAATACATCTACAACTGGTTTTGCCAATACCCTTAAAGTTTGTGTTTTTACAGTTGGGCAATTAAAGGTAGAAGTAAACGTAACAGTAATGGTATTTAGCCCAACAACTACACCAGTAGCTAGAGGGTTAAATATATAGTTTGCACCTACCAATGATACTCCTACTCCACTATATACAGCACCACCATTGAGTGGAATACCACTTGTTTCGCTGGCTTGGTTTAAAATAACAGTACCATTATTTAAACACACATCGGGTATTGTGTTAAATACCACAACTGGTGCAGGGTGTATTGTATTATTATCAATTATAATAATTGCCGTAGAATCTTTACAGCCAGTAGTATTATTTGTAGCTATTAAATGAGTACTATGTGGACCAAGGTTTGTATAAACATGGCTAGGGTTAGGCAAAACACTTGTATTTGGAGCAGTTGCACTTGGCAACTCAAAACTCCATACATAATTAAAATTAGCTTGGTTTGCCATTGTATTTGTAAAAGTTATATTAGCAGCTGGCAAACAAGCCGAATTGGTAAAGGTATAACTTGGTACAGGCAATGGATTAACAGCAATATTTAATGTACGAGGCAAACTTTTACAACCATAACCAGTTTCTATTGTTAAAGTCACCGTTTTGGGCCCAGCTGTAATATACTGATGTGTAACATCGGCACCTGTTAGCATAGTCTGTATTGGCGATCCATCTCCCCAATCGTATATCCATTTTGTAATTGTACCATCGCCATTGGTTGTAGTATTGTGGAAAATAATATCGTTTACTCTACAAAGATTTCCAATTGTAGTAAATGTATTGATAACTGGTGGTGCAAGTACTCGTATTGGGCGTACAAGTGCAGAGTCGCAGCCAGCAGGCGATGTAACTGCATAAGTAACATTATTTGTGTTTCCTATTGTTACTCCTACTGCTAATGGATTAAAAGTATAAACACCTCCAACCAATGAAACCCCAGCACCAATATATACACCAGTGCCACCTGTAGGAGTACCAGTATTTAAAGTAACTGGGCCACCATACAAACAAACATCTAATGGTGCAGTAAATATGGCAATTGGTGATGCATGTACTACAATATCTTTAATAATTTCTTTCTGACATGTTCCATCAAAACCTGTATAAGCAATGTATCTTATTTGATAAGTTTTATCTATTTGCAAATTAGTATAATTATGCACATAAATTTTGCCAGATGTAGGTAATTCGTCGGTTTCTTTTACGGCTGGAAAATTAAGATTATCCCAATAAATTTCTACTCGAATAAGCCCACCCACATTTACTACGCTATTTTCTTTAATAAATACTGGTCTATTGCTACAAAGTGCAGTAGGTGTTTGTACAATAAAATCGGCCGAAGTTACTTCTCCATTTATAAAAAAGCTTTGTGCTGGCAAAGTATCTTTACAACCACTATTGCTAGTTACAATTAGTTTTACCGTTTTTAAACCTACAGTAGTATATGCATGTTGTGGGTTTTGGAAAGTAGGACCAGAACCTGCTAAAATTGGTGTGGCATCTCCAAAGTCCCACTCCCAAAAAACAATTGTACCACCTACTACAGTACTTGTATCAGTAAATTGTGCAAAAGCATCTGCAAGGCAACTTTCGGGGCTTATAAAACCAGCTTTAGGCTTGCTATTTATAGTAACAGGGGCTGTAAAAAGTACACTCTCACAACCAAGGTTGGAAATGGTTTTATATGTTACATTTTTAACCCCAGCTGTTGGATAATTTATGGTAAAAGGCAATTGATCTGTACGCACATTGGCACCTGTACCATTATCGTAATTCCACACCCAAGATGTAATGCTGCCAGCACTTATAGTACCAGCAGGTGTAAATATAACATCTTTAAATGCACAATATGGGGCAGCAGTTGTAAAGCTGGCTGTAGGTTGCGGCTGTACAATTACTTGTGCACTACCAATTTGTGGGTTTACACATAAACCTCCTACACTACTCTCTTGCACACTTACAAGTGCATATATATATGTACCTGCCGTGGTTGTAGGTACAGTTATAGTTTTAGTATTACCAGTGGTAGTAGTTGTAGTTAAATTAGCACCGCCATTTATTGTATAAGTAAATGTATAAGGCGCTACACCGCCTGTAGCTGTAAAAGTAATTGTAGGTAGTGCTGTACTATTTTGACAAATTGTAGCCATGCTTGATGATATAGTAGCAGTTGCTAATTGTTTTACGGTAATAGTGGCAGTACCAGCTTGTGTTTGGGTACAAGCAGTAGCAGATGCATCTTTTACAGATGTTATTACATAATTAAACGTTCCAGGTGTACCAGTAGGTGCATTTAAAGTTACACTATTGCCACTTGTAGTTGTTACAGTAAGTGGTACACTATTTAAGGTATAATTAAACGTATAAGGTGCAGTACCATTTGCTCCAGTAAAAGTTACAATTGGAGCTGTAGTATTTTGGCAAACAGTAGTTGTACCTGCAATTGTAGCAGTAGGTACAGGATTGATAACAACAGTTGCCGTAGCACCAGTAATAGGAGTAGTACAGTTTATAGAACCAGTATTTTTTACTGATAATAAGTTATAAACAAACGTACCAGTTGCAGCCAATGAAACAGGCAATGTAACAGAAGTAGCTGCCCCAATAGTACTAATTGTTTGTGTAGTACCACCATTAATATTGTATGTAAATGTAAAAGGTGCAACTCCATTGGCTGCCGTAAATGTAATTACAGGTGCTGTATTATTTTGACAAACAATAGTACTACCTGCAATAGTAGCTGTAGATGTAGCTTGTACCACAACTGTTGCACTTGGCTGTGCAACCAATGGGTAATTTTTAATACAAAGCGTACTGCTTGCATCTTTTATAGAAATAATATTATAAACAAATGTACCTACTGTTGTTACAGGTGCTATTATTGTAGCTATATTGCCAGTAGAAACTATAGTAGGTTGTGTAACTCCATTTATGGAATATGTAAAAGTGTAAGGTGCTGTACCACCTGCACCAGTAAGAGTAACCGTTTGTGCACCTGCAACTTGGCAAACAGATGTTGTACCACTAATGGTTGCCGTAGGTACTGGGTTTATTATTACTGTAGCCGATGCGGTAGTAAAATTGGTAATACAAGTAGTAGGTCCAGTATTTTGTACACTTAATAAATTATAAACAAATGTACCTGTAGCTGCCATTGAAACAGGTATAGTAATAGATGTAGCAGGCGCAATGGTACTTACCGTTTGCGTTGCACCTCCATTAATATTATAGGTAAAAGTAAAAGGAGCAATTCCATTTACACCGTTAAAAGTAATACTTGGCGCAGCTGCATCTTTACATAAAGAGATCGTACCAGTAATGGTAGCTGTAGGCGTAGCTTGAACAACAACTTGAGCCGAACCCACAGCAGTATTTGAACATAAAGTTGTAGAAGCATCTACCACCGAAACCAAATTATAATTAAAAGTACCCACCGATGTTGTAGGTGCAGCAAGGGTAACACTATTACCAGAGGTAGTAGTGATGGTTTGATTTGTACCACCATTAATATTATACGTAAAAGTATAAGGTGCAGTAGCATTAGCCCCAGTAAAAGTAATTAATGGAGCTGTAGTATTTTGGCACACATTTATTGCTCCTGTTATGGTAGCAGTAGGTAAAGGGTTTACAGTAACAGTAGCGGTTTGCCCAGTTATTACTCTACTACAAAATGCAGGATTTGCATTTTCTACCTTTACCAAATTATAAGCAAAAGGACCTACTATGTTTGTAGGTGCTAATAATGTAACAGAAGTATTTGTACCAGTTGTACTAATTGTTTGTGCTGCACCACCATTTATATTGTATGTAAATGTATAAGGCAAAACACCATTTGTGCCTGTAAAAGTAATGGTAGGTTGAGTAGCGTTTTGGCAAAGAGTAGTAGTGCCGGTTATGGTAGCGTTTACTAAAATAGGTACAACTACAGTTTTTGAAATGGTGTCGCTTATACAACCTGCAGTAGTAATATTACCAAACTTAACAGAGTAAGTACCTGGGTTGGCGTATGCATGTACTGGATTTCTTAGAGTAGAATTATTATTTGCTCCGCTAGAAGGTTCTCCAAAATCCCACCAAAATTTATAGGTTGGGTAAGGTAATTGTAAAGTGGTTTCGGTAAACCTAACAGAATCGGCAGGGCAACCAGGAGTGGTATTGATAAAATCTGGTACTGGTGGCGGTGCTACAATAAAAGGAAATTCATATACAGTTTCGTTGCCTGTGGCGCAGCCATCAGTTACATTTGTACTATAGCCAGTTACGGTAAGTGTATAAGGACCCGAAATATTTACAGCATAATTTGTAGGTGGTACAATAGAATACCAAGCTACTTTCTTTCCTAACACTGTGTTCGTAGAATCTGCTCTAACAACCGGATTAGGGTAATAAGGTGGCATGGGACTGCCGGGTGGGGTCTGATTTATTGGTTTTACCATTACTGGGAAATTATTGGGCGTAAAAGCAGTAGGTGTTGTTACACTCCATTTCATAGAATCGTACCTCAATAAATTAGTAATACCAGTTATATTACTTTTAGCAGAATCAGGCAAATAAACTTTAAATACAAAAGGCGAATTAGAACATGCAGTACTTTGTGGTAAAGTACTTAATTGGTTTTGAATAACTAAATCTTGCCCTATACTTTTAACATTAGTACCTGCGTTGTAACCATAACTTTCTACATTTCCAAAACCATAGGCAATTGCACTAAATCCACTATCAGAAGTCAACCTTGAAACTGGAGAACCTGTTGTTGGAATGTTTTGCTTTAAATATGAATAGTTAGTACTGGGTATTGGTATAAAAGCAGAGGTAGGTACAAGTCCATTTATTTTAAAAGTACTTGTATGGGCAGATTTCATTACAACATTGATATAATGTGTAGTAACATTGCTTTGCCCAGCTGGCACATTTGCTTGAAAAGCAGAAAAAACAGTAATATCATTAATTGTTTGTTCAACAGAACTTAGAGAAATCATTTCAGGGTCAGATTGCGTTTGGGGACTACCACAATTTTGCGTAGTAATATACTGGATTACTTGTATAGCTTTATCTGCTTGCAAAAGTGTTGGGAATTCTGTATTATATTCGTAAAAATTTCCAACTTGGATTCCTGTAAGAGTTGAAGTTATCCCATTTTGTGTTCTTTGTACTACAGTTGTAGGATCTTTTACAAAAACTCTCACAATGTCTATATTATGGTCTGTAGCTGAACTAGTTTTTTTTAGGGGGGAAGTTAAAAATTGTTTTCCCCATGTACTATAAGGAAATAATTGTTGGTAAAAATTATCTCCACCATTTCCGTTACTACAATTTAAGGCTGTCCAAGTAGTTGCAGAGATAACTGCAATTGGTTGGCAACTAGACGAACCAGAAGCAATTGACTTTACAGTAGTTCCAGACATATCAGTATTTTGAGGAAATTGTACTTGATATACATCGCCTGGATTTGCTAAAGTAATTTGGTAAGGAACCCCAGCAGTTCTAAGCCCATTTCTTGTAGTTATTTGCGGTGTTATTTCAACTAAAGTATTAGGAAGAGAGCTCATAATATTTATTTCGCCAAATCCTTGACCTCCACCATTACCTCCATCATTCTTATAACTTGGAACAATATATTCTTTTCCCCAAACATTTGTTGGTAAAATTAAACTTGCGCCTGACCTAGCAGAAAATATAATATGTGCATAAACAACTACAGGTTTGGTTGCAACAATATGAATAGCTCCCCCTACTTTTATTCCATCTTGAATTCCACCCATGTGAATAAAAGAATTTGGCGCAGAACCAGCTCCATTTGGACCCAAAAAAATACTATTTACAGTATTTGCAGTTAAAGTAAATGGAATATTTGCACCGTTTACTGTAACAATTCCTGTAGTACTAACATCGCTAGTAATATACAATCCCATCACAGAAGATGTCCCATTTATATGCTCAGGGTAACTAATCCAAAAATCTTTCCCTTTATTGGAAAAATCTTGTGCAAAGGCATGCTGCACAAAAAAAACTACTATAAATAATACTAAATATTTTTTCATTATTGTTTTTATAACCTTTTTGTCTGTTTGGTCTTTTTAAATAAGATGCTTTTAGTTTAAAAAACGTTTTATTGTTTCGGTTTTATTGTTTTTGTAAGTTACTCTTAAGAAATATAAGCCTGCTACAAAATTTGTTGTAGGAGCTTTATTGCTCATTAAGTCAGTTATGGCTTGCTGGGTTGTTATTACAGTTATTAGCTGCCCTACTTGGTTGTATAATTGTATAGAGGAAATATTGGTAGTTTTTACTGAATTTATATCTAAAACTGTTTTGTTTATGCCTGCATCTGCTTGTTTGCTAGTTTGCAGAGTAGTCGCATTTTCTTGCACAGTATTTGATTTTTGAGAAAAAGTATTTTCGGAATTGGTTGCTGGAGCTCGGAAGCTGAAATCGATATTAATGTCTAGCTTGGTTATAAATACAGCTAAAGTAGTAGTATTTGAAAGTAAAGGGATGAATTGATTTCCGATTTGGAGATTTGGAAGGTATGAGTTAGTTATATATACGTATCCATCATCAAACAAATAATTAACACCTCCTAAAGGACTCGAAACATAAATTTTCTTTTGGGTCATGTTTGCAAAATTCAGAATGTATAAATAATTACCAGCAGAAAATAAATAAATATCATCTGTATATCTATTTAAAGTCCTATTATCTCCTAAATTATTATTATCAAAACCAGGTATGTTTACAGGATTTAATGTACCATTAACAAAATCAAAATGCATTAATTTAGTGTTTGCACCTCTGATAAAACAATTGTCTAAATTATCTATATAAAAATCGTTCAAAATAGAATTTGGCGGGAAGGGAATGGAAAGTGTTTGAATTAAGCTATTGCCATTAAAATGAAATCTTTTTAGGTGTTGGACACCATTATAATCCGATGATGATAACAAAAATAAATTATTTGTATTCAGATTAAATTTTGAAAGAAAAAATGGTAAATCATAAATTGTTGAAGATATTAAATTACCAATTTGATCATACACCCTAAGAAATTGACCTCCATTAAAATTGTCGGTTTTTGTAATAATTGATCCACTAATTGTTTCAGCAATAATACTTTCATTTGGCAATAAATTATATGGAATTGCTACATTGCCTCCTGTCATTCCATTGAAATAAATATTTTGATCAAAATGTAAAGTACCTGACCTTAATGCAAAATCCAAAAGTTCATGCTTATTCCAGATTGAAACTCCATTAGAATTAAACTGCATACAGCTGGCATAATACGGTAAAGGAGGGAAAGTAGTGTTCCCAATATGATTAAATATTAATCCATCAGAAGTAATACCTGAAGTTCGCAAAATAACATTACCATGGTAATCTTTATAAAGATCAGCTCCCCCGTCAATTGTATTGTAAACTTTTGGCCATATTCCAGTAAGACAAGTAGGCACCACTACACTCGCCTGCATTCCACCATTATCACTACAAGTATTATTTGTTATTACTGTATTAGGCAAGGTCATTTCCAATGTCCATGTACCTACATTTGCAGATAAAGAAGCATCTAGTTGTATTTGTTGATTTATAGTAGTTGTAGTAATGGTTTGACCATTAGGACCATGCCATGTAAAAGAACCATTAGCTATAATACAATTTGTAATAGGCGGCCCTATTGTAACATTGCAATTTCCAGCAGTTGGTGTTGGTGGTACACCGGCCGAAAAACTGTTGATGTGTACAAGTTGTGGGTAGGCAAAACCAATTCCCCCTCCAACAGCAAACCCAGTATTCCAATAAGTATCAGTAAAACTTGGGGTAATCATTACCATATCATAGTTACTATTTGCAGTAAAATTTATTAATACTTTTTCCCAATTTGGATTACTTGGATTTATTTCACAATAAATTGTTTGATGAGGTACATTTGTTTGGAAAACTGGCTCAATTGCAGAACTCATTGCAGGTGGAAAATTCAAAAAATCGGAACAATACAGCAATTCTATTTTCAATTTTACATTATGATTTACAAATGGCAAAAAAGAAAATGCTTTATTAAAAGTATATAAATATTTATCACCTTGTATTAGGGTAGGTATTTTTTGTGCAATACCTTCAATTCCATTTCCATCGAAATCCGAGACAAAGCCCATATAAGCAAAATGATCTCCAACAGTTGAAGTACTTATTATTCCATTTGGGTCATCTAATTGGGGGGTTCCAGAAGAAGCTACCCACTGTGTAACAAAATTATAATTAAAAGGAAAGTCCCAATTATATGGAGAAGTTGCAGAAAAATCTGGGTTAAAATGATAATTATGACAATCTTCAATTGGAGAAATTATAGGAGAACAATTCAATAAAATTTTTGAAGGTCTTGCTGAGATTAAAATTGATTTTTTAAATTTTTCAAAGAGCTTATTTTGCGAATTTGAATTTAAAAAAGAAATCAAAAAAACAGTAATAATCAAGATTCTTTTCATTGTAAAAATTAAAATTGTGAAAAATGTTAATTTAAGTAAAATATTATAATTAGAACCCTCAATTTACTAAATCAAAGTATCCCAATCAAAAAAAATATTTTTACACACAAATACTAATTTATTTAGCTTAATATCGTATATTTAACTTTTTATATCTAACCATAATAAAGTCAAAAAAAAATTACCATTTTACGAAAAAAAAGGAAGATGCATAAAATTTATAAATCATTATATTTTTATTTCCTGCCAAAATAGAAATTCCAAAAAAATGTATAATCACATGAATAAGCCCAATTTTGCCTACCAACTATTTTTGCTAACCTTATGGATTCAAATGTAAAAAAATGCAAAAATTTAGGAAATGTAAGTAACAAATAAACATATTTTTTATTATATGTAATTTTTACAAAAGTAAATTTATATATAAAATGTATAATTAGCTAATCTTCTTACATTTGTAAAAATATTAAACGTATTTAATCTTAAAATAGATTTAAGG
>JABFQZ010000007.1 GCA_013141435.1 Ferruginibacter sp. | reverse complement strand
CTACCCAAAAAACCAACCACCAAAGAAATAGCTGCCATAAAAAAAGTAAATATTAAACAAGCCGCAGCTACCCAATTTAAATATTTTGTAATAAAAGCTGACAGTGCTACTTATGGCTACAGCATATACGCCAATGGCAATTTATATATAGAACAAAAAAACATACCTGCTATAGCAGGCAATAAAGGTTTTACGGATACTACCTCCGCTGCCAATACTGCCAAACTAGTAATACAAAAATTAAAACAAGGCGAAATGCCACCCACCATAAATATAACCGATTTAAAAAATATTAAAGCATTATAAAACCACCCAAAAATGAAACAAATACTTTTTACCATTTTACTAAGTAGCCTATTGGCATACACAAGCACCCAAGCACAAAATGTAGGCATAGGCACTACCACTCCCCATGCCAGTGCTGTATTGGATATAAGTAGTACCAACCAAGGAATATTGCTGCCTCGTATGAGTACTACCCAACGCAATGCCATTGCAAGCCCAGCTACAGGCCTTACCATAATAAATACCGACGATATGTGTACCGAAATATTCAATGGTACAATTTGGATAAAAACCTGCGGCATAAAACAAGCCGACTCCGCCACTATACCTGCAAACAATTGGATACAAAAAGCAAATTTTGGCGGAGCAGTACGATATGGTGCTGTAGGCTTTACCATTGGCACCAAAGGGTATATTGGTACAGGGCAAGATGTCGATAGCTACAAAAACGATTTTTGGGAATACAACCCTAGTAGCAATACTTGGGTGCAAAAAGCCAATTTTGCTGGTGCAGCAAGAAGTTATGCGGTAGGAATAAGCATTGGCACCAAAGGGTATGTTGGTACAGGTAACAGTACCATTGGTCGACAAAATGACTTTTGGGAGTACGACCCAAATACTAATACCTGGCTACAAAAAGCAAATTTTGGGGGAACAGAAAGATATTCTGCTGTAGGTTTTGCCTTTGGTAGCAAGGGGTATATAGGCACAGGGCATGATGGTTTTGGTTTCAAAAACGATTTTTGGGAGTACGACCCCAGTGCCAATACTTGGGTGCAAAAAGCAAATTTTGGGGGAACAGAAAGATATTCTGCTGTAGGTTTTGCCTTTGGTAGCAAGGGGTATATAGGCACAGGGCATGATGGTTTTGGTTTCAAAAACGATTTTTGGGAGTATGTCCCTGGCACTACTGGCTCTTTGGGCACTTGGGTACAAAAAGCAAATTTTGGGGGAACTGAAAGACAAGGTGCTGTAGGTTTTGCCATTGGTAGCAAGGGGTATATAGGCACAGGGTATGATGGAGTTAGTTTCAAAAACGATTTTTTGGAATACGACCCCAGTGCCAATACTTGGGTGCAAAAAGCAAATTTTGGGGGAACTGCAAGATATGATGCTGTAGGTTTTGCCATTGGTAGCAAGGGGTATATAGGCACAGGGTTTGATGGTTTTGGTTTCAAAAACGATTTTTGGGAGTATAATAACCTTCCTACAAATGTAGCTGCGTATAATACAATACCATTTACGTTTAGCCAAAGCAATATATCTGATGCTAGTTGGACAAAAACTGTGCTCAACGAAATAAAATCGAATGTAGGTAATGTAAATATTGTAAATGGTAATTTGGGTATTGGCGCAGCTCTGCCAACTGAAAAACTTGAAGTAATTGGTAATGTTAGAGGTGATACTGCAAAGTTTAACACAATTAAGTTAACCAATGGTGCTGCAGCTAATAAAATACTTACCAGCGATGCCAGTGGTAATGCAAGTTGGGCAGCTTCAACATCTGTTAGTAATTGGAATGTAGACGGAATTGATATTAGCAATAATAATACATGCAACGTAGGTATAGGGACAACCGCTGTATCAAGTAATGCCTATGGACATGGAGGTAATAACAAGGTTTTAGAAATTAACAATTCGTCTACAGCTACTACATCAAACTCACAATCACAATTAGTTTTAAGTAGTGATGCAACTGAAGCTGGTTCAATTGGAGGCATAAGTTTAGTTGCTAAAGGAAGTACGCTTAACGACAAAAGAGTAGCTTTTATAGGCTCTACATTTGATAACACCGGTGGTGGTTTATCATTTTGGACGAATGATGTAGGTACTTTAGGACATCGAATGACAATAAACAAAACAGGCAATGTGGGTATAGGCACCACAACACCAACCACAAAACTAGAGGTAAATGGTTTTACAAAGTTAGGCACCGATGCTCCTGCAATAAAAGTAAAAAAACTAACAGGTACTACAGCTGCAACAGAAGGGGGTAATACAAACATTCCACATGGGCTTGATGGTTCTAAAATACTTTCGGTTTCTGTTTTAGTTGAACGTTTTGCAAATGAGTTTATTTCTGACGGTTATGATTATGTTAATGGTTATAAATTTAATTTTGTAATTTCTTCAAACTATATAGTTGTAATAAATTCAAATTCTGGCATTGGCCTATCAGGATCATCAAGTATTTTAAGTAAGCCTATAAAAATACTAATTACTTATGAGGAATAGTTATTTACATTTTGCAAAAATTAAAAACACTATAACATTAAAAAAATGAAAAAAATATCTCTAATATTTATTTGTTTTATATTTTCTAAAATTACTAATGCACAAATATATCCAACACCCGATAACCCTTGCGAGGCAAGGGCTTGGAGTGTAAAACCAGCAGATCCCCTTTTTGCAGATTGCACTCCTGTGCCAATAGTTCAAAATATAATTAGCTACACCAATGCTACACTTACTGGTGGTATTGCCAACCCAAGTTGTATTACAAGCAATGCACAAAATATTAGAGATATTTGGTTAAGATGCTCTGTACCTACAAGTGGCAGGCTAGTTATTAGAATTGCCGAAGGTTCTACCGATTTGGTAATGGCAGCTTATTCAAAAACTGGACCATGCAATACTGGCACATATACCGAAGTAGGTTGCAACAACGATTATTTGGGCAATATAAATCCAAGGCTCCAATTATCGGGCCTTACACCTGCTTCAGAATTGTACATACGAATATTCAACAACCCAATTTCAGTAGTGGATAATGGAGCCTTTTATATATGTATTACAGACTATTACGACAACTTACCAGTAGTAGACAACAGCAGCAAAGTAGGCATTGGTGCTGTAAGCCCTTTTGCTAAATTAGATGTAGCAGGCTCAGGTATTTTTAGAGATAAAACACAATTTGCAAAAGATATTGAAGTACGAGGCAGGGCAAAAATAACTGGCAAATTAGAGTTAGATTCGCTCTTGTTAAACGGAGGTGGATTTCCTGGGCATTATTTAACTTCGGATCTCTTTACAGGTTTAGCTACTTGGCAAAGCCTACCAGCAAGCGCATCTGCTTGGAATGTTAGTGGGAATAATATGTATAATAACAATACTGCTAATATAGGCATTGGCAATACGGACCCCAGCTTTTTGTTAGACCTCAGCAAACGCATGCGCTTAAGAAGCGAAAACACATCTCTCGGCGCAGGTATTTGGTTTAACAATAATGACAATAGCTCCTTGAATACATTTTTGGGAAATGATGTAAATAATAATTTACAAATTTTTAGCTCTTCAGGCAACAGAACCATAGCCACTTTTAACCCAACATCGGGTGGGCTTAGGGTAGAAGGCCCTACTACAGAGGCATCGGGCAATGCCATTGCAAGTTTTGGAGGCTATGGCAATTTTGTAGTAGATAAACCAGGCACAGCAGGAGGCAGATTTATTATTAAGGAAAATGGCAATGTAGGTATAGGTACAAATGCACCAGAAAGTGTATTGGAATTAAAAGGCTTAACCAATCATTTGATGATAAATGAAAATAGTAATTTTTGGAACAGGATAGGGTTTAAAAATAATGTAGGTCAAGGTTGGACCCTTGCTACTTTAACAGGTGCTACTGCAACAGATAGCCGATTTAATATCTTCTCAGATCAATCCGCTTCAAATATTTTAAGTATACATGGCAATGGAGCTATAGCTGTAAATGGAAATATAGGTGCTGTTGGGCAAGTACTTACAAGTAATGGCAGTGCTGCTGCAAATTATAGCGGATTATCTACACTTACTAGCGCCTCAAGCACAAGCAATTGTAATACTTCTTATATTGTAGTACCAAACGTAAATACTACAATTACTTGTGGTACTCTAAATGTAAATGTTACCAATCCTTTAGGAGCAAAATTATTAATATCTGGTACTTTTTCACTTAATGCAGGTTCATGCTCAGGAGCAGGGTGTGCAGCTGTAGGAGTAATACAAGTTTATGTAGATGGTGTTTTTTCAACAGGCATTTTCCAAAGTATTGGTAGCGGAAGAATTGAAAATTTAACAATAGCAAATTTATTGCACAATGTAAGCTCTGGTATTCATACAATTACATTTGTAGCACAAATACCTACGGGTGGTAGTACAACTTTTTTTCAGGTTTCATCTAATTATACTAGTGCATTTGCATTAAGTAATTAATAAAAACGAGTTCTAATATATTAATGAAGCAACGCATTGATTATCAGCTCTCATTTTGATTCAAAGCTTGTCTCCTACTTTAATTGGGAGTAAAAGAAGAACAAAAAAATAGTTCGATAAGACTCAAACCAAGGAAAAGTATTTTAATCAGTGTAAATGTAATCAGATTATTATTTTTAAACAGCTTTTAATTTTGCAATCATTTCTAATGGATTTTGGGCTTTAAAAACTGTATTGCCAGCTACTAATATATCTGCTCCTGCATTAATAATTAATTTTGCATTTTCTAATGTTACTCCTCCATCTACTTCTATTTTTATATTTAAATTTTGCTCATTAATAATTTGCTTAAGAGCTGCAATTTTTTGTATTGTATTTGGTATAAATGCTTGTCCTCCAAAGCCAGGGTTTACACTCATAAGGCAAACTAGGTCTATATCTTGCAAAATATTTATTAGAGTACTTACAGGTGTGTGGGGGTTTATGGCTACGCCTACATGCATGCCTAGGTTTTTTATTTGCTCAATATTGCGGTGCAAATGTGGGCATGCTTCTAGGTGTATTGTTAGGTTATTGGCTCCGGCATCCCTAAATGCTTCGGCATAATTTTCGGGCTTATTTATCATTAAATGTACATCGTTGTATTTGGTAGATGCGCTGGTAATAAATTTTGTAACCATAGCACCAAAACTAATATTTGGTACAAATGTTCCGTCCATTACATCAATATGATACCAATCGGCTTGGCTAGTGTTTAGCATATCACAATCTTGCTGTAATTGCAAAAAATTGGCGGAAAGAAGAGATGGTGCTAGAATCATGGTTTTATGTTTGAATTGTTTATTGATTTATTTTACATCTTCACATTTTAACACCTAACCTACTCAAAGCATCTTTTGCTTCAATGTAATTTGCATCTATTAATAGTGCAGTTTGATAACTTTCTATTGCCTCTTGTGTACGATTTAATTTTTCGTAACATTGCCCAAGGTAATAATATCCTTTATCAAATTTATTTTGTATTGTAATAGATTTTTCAAATACCTCTGAAGCTTGAGTATATTTTTTTAAATCGTACAATGCTATTCCTTTTTCTACATATGCTTCCATAAAGGTATAATTTATGGCTAAGCACTTATCAAAAAAAGCTATTGCTTTTTCTTTTTCGTTTGTATAACTATAGTACAAACCTTTTATAAAATAGGCCTCTTTTTCGGCTTTGGCTTTATTGGCTTGCAGCAAGGCATCAGCCAGTTGCAATGCCATTGGGTCTTTTATTTCGGCATACAATGCACCAAGCGAAATAATGTACGATGGTATTGGCAAAATATCTATAGCTTTTTGCAACGAAAAAATTGCTTGTGCTGTATCGCCTTTTTCGGCAGATAAAGCCGACCTTATATCCCAAAAATCGGGGTTGGTACTATCTTTAGATATGGCATTGGTAATTGTAGCTAATGCTGCATCATAATTTTGCCCTTCGGTATAATATGCTATTAAATTTTGAAGAATGTCTATCGAATCGGGGAATTGTGCAACTGCGTTTTTTAAAATAGTTTCTTTATCGGAAATGTGAGAAGTAGTTTTTGTATTTGTTTGTTCACTAGAATGATTACAAGAAAATAATGATATAAAAAAAGAAAATAGTAATATGAGTTTCATTGGTTGTTTTAAAGTTATAGTAAATTTTAGTTAAACAAATTCGTATTTTATAGTATTTAAGTTGCAAAAATATATTATTAGTTTTAATTGTTTTACAATAATCTGACAATTGATTTTTTTGGGTTAATTACCTTTGTAAAAATTAAATATGCTATGCGTAATATTATCTTAGTTACAATTTCTACTTTTTTCTCATTTATAAGTTTTGCACAGAATAAGGCATTTACCGATTCTATTCATTTTGCTGGCGAAACTCATTTTACTAATGTACGCCAACTAACTTTTGGTGGCGATAATGCCGAAGCCTATTTTAGTAAAGACGGGAAATATTTGGTTTTTCAAAAAACCAACCCAAGTGCAGGAATAAATTGTGATCAGATTTGGATGGGTAAAGTGCCAGAAAATGCTGATGAAAAGTTTGAGCCAAAACTTATTAGTACAGGTACAGGTAAAACTACATGTGCCTATTTTTTCCCCGATGGCAAAAGTGTATTGTTTGGTTCTACACATTTGGCTGGTAAAGATTGCCCAGCAAAACCCGACCGAAAAAAATATGGCAATAAATATATTTGGCCCATTGATATTACTATGGATATTTTTCAGGCAGATTTGAATGGAAAAATAATAAAACAACTTACCAAAACAAAAGGCTATGATGCAGAAGCAACAATTTCTCCAAAAGGAGATAGAATGGTTTTTACATCTACCAGAGATGGGGATTTGGATTTATACACTATGGATTTGAAAGGAAAAAAAGTAAAACGTATTACAAATATGTTAGGTTACGATGGTGGAGCTTGGTTTAGCCCCGATGGTACAAAAATAATATGGCGAGCAAGCCGCCCTACTACCGAAGTTGAAATAAAAGAATACAAAGAATTATATGCCGAAAACCTTGTAGCACCTACTCACATGGAAGTATGGATTGCTAATGTTGATGGTAGTAATGCACATCAAGTTACTTTTTTGGAGCAAGCCAATTGGGCACCAAATTTTACGCCAGATGGTAAGCATTTTTTATTTTGTAGCAATCATGAGTACAAAAGAGGTTTTCCATTTAATATGTATTTGGCTGATCTAGATGGTAAAAATATTCAAAAAATAAGTAGAGATAAAGGCTTTGATGCTTTCCCTATGTTTAGCAGCGATAAAAAGAAAATAGTTTTTAGTAGCAATAGAAATAATGGTGGTACAAGAGATACTAATATTTTTATTGCAGATTGGGTGGAGTAATAAAATTACATTTTGGGTTTAATAAAATAGAGGCGAATCTGGTAATAGGATTTGCTTCTTTTTTTTGCTACATACATCTAACCTAAATTATGCATTAGGTGCAAATTGGAATTTTGCATAACTGTAGCTTTAAGAAAGTCAAGCGTTAAAGGCTTGACTTTCTTAGTATAGTAGTGTTAAATTATTATACTGCCCAATTTGACTTTAATTACCCATGCCCCCGCTTGCCTGTGTACGCTTGCGCTCTTCTTCAGCAGCTTCTTTTCGCTGGCGTGCAGCTTTTACTTGGCTATTGCCAAAACGGTAAGCAAAATTAATTTTAAACTGACTACTTTCCCACCTGCCAGATGCGGTACTAGTTTGCCCACTAAAAGTTGTAGTACCTCTCCATTTCATTGTATGAAAAATATCGCTAACAGATGTTTTTAGAGTTGCTTTTCCTTTTAGAAGTGTTTTTTGTATGCCAGCATCTACGCCATACATAGCTTTTGTTTTAAAAACGCCTTGCCATATTGTAGGCGAATTATACATACCCGAAACTTCGGCAGTGAAACCTTTGCCAAGTTTAAAAGAATTTTGTGCAAAAATGGAAACTGTAACAACTTCTAAATTAATTGTTCTATTTCCACCACCAAAATTTGCATTAAAATGTGAATAAAACGAATTTATATTCGTAAATAAACTATACCATTTTTTTGAAAATGGATAACTAATATTTAAACTCACTATATCTTGAGTTGCCAAATTTTTCTTGCTCAAAAATGATTTAGATTTTTCGGTTGTATCGGGCACTTGTGTAAACATATCTTTTACATGGCTATAATTTAACTGGCTAGTAAGTTTGTATTTATAGGTATGAGTGATACCAAAACTGTTTGTGTATTGTGGTTTTAATTGTGTATTGCCTTTCATAAATGTATAATCATTTATTTTAAATTCGAAAGGATTTAGGTCTTGATAAGCTGGTCTATCAATTCTACTACTAAAAGTAAAACCAAGTTGGCTCATTGGGTTTTTATTGAAGGTAATAGCAGCACTAGGAAAAACATTGAAATAGTTTTTATTTATGACAGAATCATAAGGTGCATATGTAGTAGTAAGTGGTATTAATTTTTCGCCAAGAGATTGGCCTTTTGAAATGGTATTTTCGGCACGTAAGCCAGCTTGTAAGGTAAAACCTTTAAAGGATTGGTTGTAATTTACATAAAGTGCATTAATATTTTCGTTGTATAAAAAAGTATTGCTTCTGTCTTTATCCTTATAATCTACAGATGCTATTACATTGTATCTATTAAAATCGTTGTTGGTATTTACAAAACCAATTTTGCCCCCTACACCAAGTTTACCTTTTCCTACATTTTGTTCATAATCTATTTTAAATGCATAAATATCAATTTTTGTTGGCGATACCATGTGATAAGTATTGCTAAATAAAAAAGTATTTGTAGCTCCACTATAATAATCGTTTGGTTGAAATTGATTGCTTTTTAAATTAAAATATCCATAATCAGCATCTATGTTTAACTCTTTGCCAGTTGGTGTAATGTATCTATAATTTACATTAAAGTTTACGTTATTTCTGTTATTTATATTATTGCTGGTTGCGTTTAAATATTTGCTTAGTGTATTTGTTGGCCAAAAAGTAATATACATTGGGCCTGCGGTTTTTGTATTTACATCTGCTATATTTCCATTTATAGCTATACCAATGGTGCTTTTTTTATTTACAAAATAATCAGCTCCTGCTTTAAAATTATGACTGCCATTGTTGTAGTTTTTCATAGCATTTGTTTGGCTAAAAAAAGTATCGGCTTGTGTTCGCTCCAATTTAAAAGTATTAAAATTAAGTCCTCTACTGTAATTGTAGCTTGCAAATATGTTTGTGTTTTTGTTTCTATTATTAATGTTTATGCCTGCATTATATTTTGCATAAATACCAATGCCAAAACCTGTATTTACACTGCCATTTGTACCTAAGTTTTTATTCTTCTTAAATTTAATATTAATGATACCTGCATTTCCGGCAGCATCATATTTAGCAGATGGGTTTGTTATAATTTCTATTGATTCTATTTGCGATGCTTGCAATGTTTTTAAATATGCTGCAAGCTCTGCACCAGTAAGTGGGTTTTGTTTTCCATCAATATATACTTGTAGTCCATTTTTACCAGCAAGGCTAAGATTATCATCTTTATCCACTACTACTCCTGGTGCTTTCCTCAATAATTCTAGAGCATCGTTTCCTGTTGCATTTATAGTGCCTTCTACATTTAATATTGTTTTATCGGCTTTTACTTCTACAATTTGTTTTTTGGTTTCTACAACTACATTGGTCAAATTTGTATTGCTTTTTATTAAAATAATTTCAGGAACAATTATATTACTTGTAGCAAAATCAACAATTTCGCTTTTTTTTGAAATTGTGCCTACATGAGAAAACTGTAAAAAATATTTCCCCTGTCTTATATTTTCAAAAAGATATGTTCCATCTTTTAATGTAGTGGCATATTTAGCTATTGAGGAGTCTTTTTCATTTACTAACGAAATAGTAGTTGAAGGCAATCCTTTTCCTGAATCATCTTTAACTTTTCCTGAAATAGTTTGCGCATTTGTATTTAAAGAAATGTATAGTAGGGCAACTATTAGTTTTAATTTTGTCATTTTGTAATTTTGTACGCAAATGTAAAAATGGATTTATTTATGAGCATATAAATATGGTTAAAGGGGGCAATAAAATGACAAATGGTTAATAAAAAAGGGTATCGATTAAAAAATCAATACCCCAAGTAAATTAATTCGATATTTTTATTTTGAAAATATTAGCAAAGCTAATCCTGCAACATACAATAACAACATAATATTCAACAATGTCTTTGTGCCTGCTGGTGCATTTGCAAATTCTTTCCAAACGTAAATACCCCAAATAGCAGCAACTACTGTGGCGCCTTGCCCTAAGCCATACGAAACCGCTGCTCCAGCTTTACCACTTGCAATAATACTTAACGACATACCTACACACCAAATACCACCTCCCAAAATTCCAATTAAGTGATCTTTAGTAGTGCCTTTAAAATAACTGGTAAAAGAAACTGAGGAACCTATAAATGGTCGTTTCATTTGTATGGTATTAAAAACAAAACTACTTACTACAACACCAATTGCAAATATAACTAATGCGGTGTAAGGAGTAAGTTTTCCAACTTCGGGCATGGCAAAATTTGCAACCATTGACCCTGCAACGTATTTATAAAACAAACCCATAAGGCAGCCACTTACTACCGAAAGTATTAACCCTTTTTTTGAAACAAAATCCGCTGTATTTGATTGCAATTTTTTATATGCTTTGGCGTTTAAAATTATTGCCAGTGCAATTAATGCAACACCTCCAAAAATAAGAATAGGATTTCCTTGTGGGTTGGCGCTATAATTTACAATTACACCTAATACTAGTGCAATACCTATTGCTACAGGAAAAGCCACACTCATACCAGCAATAGCTATAGCAGCCACTAATAAAATATTGGCCAAGTTAAAAATAATTCCACCAATAAATGCCGATACTAAATTATTATTTTCTGCTTGATGCAAATCGGTTAAAAAACTCCTACCTTGGCTTCCATTGCTGCCTAAAGTAAATGCCAGCAATAATGTTGTAAGTAAAATGCCAAATCCATAATCCCAATAAAAAAGCTCAAACCTCCATGTTTTAGTGGTAAGTTTTGTGGTGTTTGCCCATGAGCCCCAGCAAAACATTGTTACAATACATAACATAATTGCCATACCGTAATTTTCTACAATAAACATAACTGTTGTTTTTATTTGATGATAAAAATTAATTGATTTCTTTTTTAAATGGTATTGATGCTTGCGCCCCTAACCTTGTTACAGAAATAGAAGCTGCTTGTACAGCAAATTTAATAGCAGATTGCCAATCCATATTTTCTGTAATGGCTACAGCAATGGCGCCACTAAATGTATCGCCTGCAGCGGTTGTGTCTAAGGCTTTTACAATTGGAGCTGGCACCACAAATTGCATGGTTTTATTTTTAAAAAATGCCCCTTGTTTACCTAAGGTAATAATTACATTTTGCACCCCTTTATTTATAAAAACATCGCCAGCTATAGATGCTGTAACTTCATCTACCACCACTACTTCTGTTAATAAAGTAGCTTCCGTTTCGTTTGGTGTAATTAAAAACAAACCATCAAGTATTTTATTAGAAAGCAATTGCGCTGGTGCAGGGTTTATAATTATTTTTTGTTTGTTTTCTTTAGCCATTTTTACAACAGCTTCTATGGTTTGCAATGGTGTTTCTAACTGCATTAATATTATAGTCGCTTCTTGTATATTGCATACTTTAAAAATGTCTATAGGCATTAAATTTGCATTTGCCCCTGGTGCTACTACTATACAATTTTCTCCATCTTCATTTAGCATAATTAAAGCTGTGCCCGAAGGAGCAGTTTCATCTGCAAAAATATATTCGGTTTCAATGTTTTCTTTTTGTAAATCGGCAATTGTTTGCTTTCCAAAAATATCATTACCCACTTTTGCTACTAAAGCAACATTGCCGCCTAGCCTTGCTGCAGCTACAGCTTGATTGGCTCCCTTGCCACCTGCATTCATAAAAAAGGTGCCACCCAAAAGTGTTTCTCCTGGCAAGGGTAGTGTTTTTGCTTTTACCACCATATCGGTATTGGCACTGCCTATTACTAAAATATTATTTTTCATTATTTAGTTTTAATTTTATTTATACTTATTGGCAACCACACTTTTACTTCTCCACCTGTTTGGCTGGCATCGGCAAATGGCACAAGATTTATTATTTTATTATTTGTTAAAGTAGCTTCAAATATTTGTTTGCCTACCCATTGTTTTGGTAAGGCAATTTTAGATTTTATTAAATTAGTATTAAATAAAATTTGTGCAGAGTCTAACCCTATATTTTTATTAAAAGAATCATCAAAAGCCAATACTTGTGGACCTCTTTTAAATGCAATTTGGTTAGGATAACTTTTTCCGCCTTCAATTACTACAACAGGCATATCAAAATTAATGACAACCTTATCGCCCATTTTCCAAATTCTATTTATTTGTAGATACTCATTTGGTTTGCCTTTATAAATATTACCATTTACAATAGCCCTATAATTTTTACACCAACTTGGTACAAAAAAAGCCAATGGAAATTTTGCACTTAAAGAAGTATTTACTGTAATATTAATATTTCCACTTTCTGGGAAACTGCTTTGCACATTAATATTCAAATTAAGTGTTTTATTAATTGTAGTTATATAATTTTCTTCAGCAAAAGTTGCTGGCTCGTAATTTAATAAAGTAGGTATATTATTAATTTTTCCGAAAGCAAAATTTGGTATCAAACTTATACCTCTTGGTACACTACTTTGGCAGCATGTAATATAACAAGTATAGGGCTTTTTACTCATTAATGGTGTATAATAACTAACGCAACCAGTTTCGGGGTTTTCGGCAGCAAGCAAATGATTATATATTGATTTTTCTATTTGATTATAATATTTTACGTCTCCAAAAATTTCGTATAAATTTTGATTTAGTTGTAACCAAGTAGTAGTTACACAACCTTCGCCCATATGATCTTTTTCGGCTGCAGGTAATACTTCATCTTCCTGAAAATACTCCCAAGAGCTGGTAGTGCCTGTAATGTATAATTTTTTATCTACAATATTTTGCCAAGCCAGTAATACTGGCTTCAGCAATTTCATGTCTCCCGTAATACGATATAATTTTATTAGACCAACAAAATTAGAAATCATTTCGTAGGCTTTACCATTGCCAACTTTGGCTACATTGCCTGTACTCAAAATATTGCTTATTATTTTCGGGCCATTGTTTTGCTCCCAAGCATCTAAAATATAGTAACAAAAATTTAAATATTTTTTATCGTTGGTATATTTATACAATTCTATCATGGCATCTAAAATACTTGTGGCAGCCATACCTTTGTGTTCGCCAGCTGTAATAATATTTTTTTGGTTTTCTTTATTTCCAAATGTTTTGCACATTAAATATCCCATTTTTTTGCAAGCCTCTAAAGCAGGTTTATAGCCAAAGGTTTTATAATAAGCAAGCAAACCATGCAGGTTGTATTTATGGCTCCAAACATCCCAGCTTGTCCAATAATCATCGGGAGTATATGTACCCAAATAGCCATCACTACTTTGAGAATTTATAAGTTTATACATTATTCTATCCATCTGCATTTTTAGCTGTGGATTGTGTGTATTTTTCCAAACATTGCAAGCAGTTTCTAAGTATTTTCCAATATGCTCTCCTGCCCAAGGGTGAATGCCAGGTTTGCTTAGGTAAGTGCCACAAAGGCCATATTCATCTACTTGAAGTAATCTTTGTTGTAGGTTTTGTAACATACGTTTGCCTAAGTAACCATTAAATTGTTGATTGCTAAAAAATGAAGGTATATAAGCGTTAGGCGCTTTGTCTTTTACTAATGCTTGTACATCACTTGCTACAGGTATTTCAATATTATTATTGGCTAAATAGTATTGCTCTTTTTTTATAGTAATGTTGCTATTATTATCTAATATTTCATATCCAATTGTAAAAAAATCTTCACTTGTTGGTTCAAAGTTGGTAAATGAAATTTCTTTAGAACCTTCCAAATTATTCAACAACTTAATTTCTTTTGTTTCAGAAAACAATATGGTATTTGTTTTATTTTTTATCCAATATTTTACTGCTCCTTCAAATACAAAATTTGTTTTTTTATCAAATTTAATTTTAGTAAAAAAGCCATTGTTTGAAGTTGCCACAATACTTTCTGAGAGAGTTACAAAATCGGGCCAGCCAATTGGCTCAATAGTATATGGCCCAGCATACATACCTATGCCACCAAAATCTGGACTAAAAATTCTAACTGCAATAACATTTTCATTACCCCAATTTACATCTTTAGGGTTAATAATATAATGACGCTCAACATCCCATTTGCCAATATAATTTGGTGGAAAAGAGCCCGTTTCACCTACAAGTCTTCCATTAAAAAAAGTTTGATCTATATCATCAATTTTGCCAAGGCTTAATTTTACACCATTGTTTTTTTCTGCACTTTCTTTAAAGCTTAATGGCACTACAACTTTTATACGATACCAAGCATATACATTGGGCTTATTGTCTGCTGCAGCCCAAGATTGTCCTAATTGTTTTATGCTCCAATCTGCATCATTAAATATTGGAGATGCCCATTCTAAATTATCGCCTTGCATTAGTTTACATGCCTTCGGAATACTAATTGGTTGGCAGAAAGAAGTTAGTTTTATAAAGAAAAGTATTAAAATTGAGAAGATTTTAATTACAGAATTTTTCATAATTATTTATTGAATCTTTATGATGTTTTATTTTGAAGACTATTTTTATCCAAAAGTTATTTAAATTAAACATCAAAAAAGATTGTGAAAGTTTTAGTATGAGAATTGATAATATAGTTATATTTTTTTGGGAAAGCGCTTTTCAGTTTGAAGTTAATGTAAATTATTTTATTTTAATAAAAAAAGCTGCCTCAATTATCTGAGACAGCTTTTTTTGTTAGGCAAATTCAAGTATCTCAATATTTTTTTATAAAGAATAAAAATCAAATTATTAGAATAATAGGAATAATATTTTAATGGAAAACAAAAAAGGTACAATGCTTTTAATTGCATTATACCTTTTAATGTTGGGTTACTAGGATTCGAACCTAGACAAACAGAATCAAAATCTGTTGTGCTACCTTTACACCATAACCCAATCTTTAACCATTTTTGGTTTTGGATTGCAAAAGTAAGGATTTTACAAAAAATGCCCAAACATTTTTGCAAAATCCTCACTTTATTTTTTGTTCTGTAAGTTTAAGATCAGAAATAAGTCACATCAAAGCTTTTATTCACTATCTTCTTTTTCTTTTAGGCTTTGAATTAATCCAATAGCTTCTGCAACTACATCGCACATTATTGTAATTAAAGCACCTGGTTTTGCATTGTTATATGCATGCATTATTGCCTCTTTTTCGTTATAAATAATGGTTACTGGTATTTCTTTTCCTTTTACCGATTTTATACCATCTACCAAAAGCTCTACAATGTTTTCGGCAGTACGCCCACGTAAGTGTTTATCTTGTCTTATTATTATTTCATCAAAATAGTTTGCAGATATTATACCTAATTCTCTAATATCTTCATCTCTCCTATCTCCAGTGCCGCTTATAATTCCTACTTTTGGTGTACCTTCTAACTTACTCACAAAATCGCAAAGTAGTTGCAATCCGGCAGGATTATGTGCAAAATCGGCTAAAAATTTAAAGTTTTTAAATTCAAATAAATTAAGCCTTCCGGGTGTTTGGGTAGATGATGGCACAAAAGTTTCTAAAGCCAATTTAATATCGGCTACTTTTATGTTCCTATACAAATAGGTAGATAATATTGCGGGCAAGGTATTCATAACATTATGCAATGCTTTGCCACCATAAGTTATTGGAATATTCGATACTTTTTCAATTCTAATTTTCCAAGTGCCTTTCATTATTGTTACATAGCCATTTTCGAAAACTGCTGCATGACCACCTGCTTTGCAATGCGCTACAATTCTTGGATTATTTTCATCCATACTAAACAAAGCAATATTGCATTTAAGATTGTTACGCATATCGTACACCAAATCATCATCGGCATTTAAAATTGCATAACCATGTTTGTAAACAGTTTCGGGTACTATTGATTTTACCCTAGCCATTTGTTCCAAACTGTCTATACCACCAAGTCCCATATGGTCGCTTGCTACATTGGTTACTATGGCTACATCACAATTTCTGTATGCTAATCCGCTACGCAATATTCCGCCTCTTGCACTTTCTAATACTGCAAAATTTACAGTAGGATCTTTAAGTACAAAGTGTGCTGATGCTGGTCCAGTACAATCACCTTTCATCATCATTTGGTTTTGAATATAAACTCCGTCGCTAGTTGTATATCCTACTTTGTAGCCTGCTGTTTTTGCAATATGTGCTACTAGCCTAGATGTGGTAGTTTTTCCATTGGTACCTGTAATTGCAATTATAGGTATAAGCCCATTATTTTCTTTATTTGGAAAGAGCATATCTATAACAGGCTCTGCCACATTACGGGCAATACCTACCGAAGGTTCAATATGCATTCTAAAACCAGGTGCAGCATTTACTTCTAATACTGCTCCACCATTTTCACTTATTGGCACTCTTAGGTCTGGAGCCATTATATCTATTCCGCAAATATCTAACCCTATAATTTTACTAATACGCTCCGCCATAAATATGTTAGAAGGGTGCACTTCGTCGGTAACATCGGTAGATGTGCCACCAGTGCTAAGGTTAGCTGTAGGTTTTACCAATACAAGCTCGCCTTTTGCTGGTATTGTTTCTAAAGTATAACCAATATCATCTAACATTTTTTGCGAAAAGTCATCTATAGTTATTTGGGTAAGTACTTTTTCATGACCATATCCTCTACGTTCATCTTTATTTGTTTCATCTATTAACCATTGTATGTTATGAATACCATCGCCTGTAACGGCAGCTGGTGTACGTAATGCTGCACAAATAAATTTATTATTTATACAAAGTACCCTAAAATCGTATCCTGTTATAAATTTTTCTACAATTACACTTCTACCATATTTTTGGGCAGCATCTAAAGCTATTAAAGCCTGCTCATAATTTACAATATTAGTTGTAGCACCTTTGCCATGGTTTCCGTTTAAAGGCTTTAACACACAAGGGTAACCAATGCTATCTATTGCATCTTTTAATGCTTCTTCGCTTCTAATTATTGAGCCTTTTGGCACAGGTATTTGAGCATCTCCCAATAGTCTTTTAGTTTCATCTTTATCACCTGCAATATCTACAGCTATACAACTTGTAGTACCTGCTATTGTAGCTCTTATTCTTTGTTGGTTTATACCATAACCAAGCTGTACAAGGCTACCTTTATTTAGTCTTATAAATGGTATTCCTCTTTTTGCAGCTTCTTCTACAATGCAGCCTGTGCTTGGCCCAAGCCTTGTGTCTTCTCTAAGCTCACGCATTTCTTGAATATCAGGATTAAGGTCGTAAGTTTTGCCTTCTATTAAAGCTTCGCAAATTTTAAAAGCAGCTTTGGCTGCATATATACCTACTGCTTCTTCCATATAATTAAATACTACAAAATACTCCCCTTCTTTGCCTGTGCCACGGGTACGCCCAAAGCCCATATCCATACCTGCAAGTGTTTGTATTTCGAGTGCTATATGTTCCATTACATGCCCCATCCAAGTACCTTCATCTACTCTCATAAAAAAACCTCCTTCACAATCTTCGCTACAGCGGTGGCTTTTTAAAGATGGCAAAAGCTTTTCTAAATTTGCTCTAAATCCTTCTATTTTATTAGTAGGACGCTGTTCCATTTCTTCTAAATCTATTTTCATTTGTATAAGCTTACCTCGGCGTACACTCCAATAATTTGGACCTCTAAGTACTTTTATTTCTAATAATTTCATAAGCTTATAATTTAGATATTAAATGATGGTAAAAAAGGAAATTAGTGAAAACCATTTGTATTTCAAAATATGGGAAGAAAATAGTTTTATCATAACCATCTATATTGTAATAAAGATTTTTGGGGAAATATGAAAATGCAATTACTTTTTTTAGAGATTACTTCTCAAAAAACCACCAGCCTTTTTTTAAAACAATTGGTTTTAATTTAAATCTTCCAATTGCATTTTCTTTTAAATAGGCAACTGCATCTTCAACCGAATCGGTAAATAAACAAAGGCTTAAATCATCTGGCGAAATGGTAGCTTCATTTTTCATAATTGCAATATGCTCTATTACTTTTTTATGAAACTCTTTATCAAAAATAATAATAGGAAATTGGCTTATCATTTTTGTTTGAATTAATGTAAGTGCTTCAAAATATTCATCTAAAGTACCAAAGCCGCCTGGCATAACTACAAAGGCATACGAATACTTTATGAGTAAGGTTTTACGTACAAAAAAATATTTTATATTTACCCAAGTATCTAAATAGGGGTTATGCTTTTGCTCATGTGGCAATACAATATTACAACCTACATTTTTACCTCCTACGGCTTGTGCACCTTTATTGGCAGCTTCCATAATACCTGGTCCACCACCAGTCATAATGGTAAAACCAAGTTTTGCAATTTCGCCAGCTATTTTTTCTGTTTGTTTGTAATATGGATGGTCTTCTTTAAACCTTGCCGAGCCAAAAATGGTTACACATGGTCCTACAAAATGAAGCGTACGAAATCCTTTTATAAATTCGACAAGTACATTAAAAGCAAATTTAAAATCTGTCCACCTATTTTGTGGTCCTTCTAAAAATTTTATTTCGTTATGTACCATAAAGTATTTTTGCTCATTTTTTTTTAAGCTTGGTAACCAAGCTTGTCGGTAATTTCTTTTGGCAATTTTGGTAGTTTTCTTCTATCTATTAAAAAACTACTTAACTGGGATATTTCTTTAAAAATATTATGCTTATCTATAGCACCTTGCAAATAACCAGCCCCAGTACTACCTCCAGTACCAATACGTGTGCCTATCATACGCCTTACCATGTTCATGTGCCTGTATCTCCAATTGCCAAGTTGGTTATCTATTTCTAATAAAGTATCTAACAATTGAAATGGCAATTCCAACATTGGGTAGCCTCTATAAATCATAATAAACAAAGCAGATTTGCAGGCAGCACTACTTAAAGAGCGTTCGCTTTTTTGTGCATCAAAAAGTATATTTTTGAAATGATCTACATTTATTTTTTCAGCCTCCGATAAATTATCTGCATAAATATTTTCATAATCATTCCAAAAAGCAGAGTGGTTTACATTTGTGCCATTTTCATATTTTTTTGAAATAGAAATATAATTTTTCCAATAATTTTCATCTTCAAAAAAAGGCATTCTTTCTAGCCATCTATTTAACAACTCTAATACTGTATTGCCAGCTTCTGCCTCTTTAATAATGTCAATATCCTTTTGTTGTAATTGTGATGTATAATAACATTGGCCATGCCTATGCTCAAATTTTAGGCCGAGTTTAGCTTCAAGTATTTTAAACTGATAACTCTGAAAACCAGATGCAGGGCGGAGCATATCTCTAAAGTCTAAAAAATCTAGAGGTGTCATTGTTTCCATAATGTCAATTTGCTGCACCAATACTTTTAATATTGTTGCAACCCTTTGCAACCTATGCACCACTGTTTGTAGCTCCGCAGAGTTATCATCAATAGTATCCTTACCCATTATTTCGGTTACAGAATTTACTTCAAATAGTATTTGCTTAAACCAAAGTTCGTAAGCTTGGTGTATTACAATAAAAAGCATTTCGTCGTGAGCTGGTTCATTACCTTCTTTAAAACTTATTGGGTGTTGTGCATTTATTATTTTATCTAATGCTAAATATTCGGAGTAATAAACGGACATAATAATGAATAATTTTATAATAAATAATTAATAATGTTTTACATTCAAAACTACATTATTATATTACTAATTTTTAAAAAAAATTATAAAATGCAATTATTGGTTTCTACATTATTATCTAATTAAGATTGTTGTGCCTTTTTCAAAAACATGTTTATTGTTTTCTAGGTTTATATAATCTAACACCCATACGTATGCACCAGGGTTTTGTGGCATTCCTTTAAATTTACCATCCCATTTATTTAACCAATTATTGGTATAAAAAACCCTTTGACCCATTCTGTTATAAACACTAAAACTGAGGTTGCTACTTTTATATGCTTTTAAAGGATATAAGTAATCATTTTTACCATCACCATTAGGTGTAAAAGCAGTAGGTACAGATATAAAACAACTATATACAATTTGTACTGGCTTTTTTATGGTATCAAAACAACCATAATTATTTTTAATAATTAATTCGGGTAATACATTATAATCAGATGCTGGTAATGGTACATAAATTTGAGGTGCAGGTGTTTTAATAAATAAAATATTACCATTTCCTATTGTCCATTTCCAATCGGTAATTGTGCCTTTACTTGTGTTGGTAAAAAATACTTCCTTATTTGGACATACTAAAGACGTTACATCAAAATTTGCTTTTAAATAGTTATCAAAAATAATGGTTTGAGTACTAGTATCGGCACAAACCCCGTTGTTTACAATGAGTGTAGTATTTATTGGCTCAAAATTGGTATAAATAATTACTGGGTTTTGCAAATTGCTATTTGGCAATGAGCCAAAAGTCCATTGCCAAAAATTTACAGCATTTGCACCATTGTGTACATAAGCAACTGTATTTTTAGCACATGTATAATTTATCGAAAAATTAAAATTTGCATTTACAGTATCTTTTACTACAAATGTTACATCATCTGGCAATGGCGTTTGTACATCACATTCATCAATTAGTGTATTTCCATCTGGCCCAACTTTTAGGTTTACCATAAAATTGTCGGCAACTTGCAGTGGAGCCGATAATTGTAGTATAATTTTTGTGGCTTCGCCATTTACACAATTTGCAGTAACGCTAGTAATTGTTATAGGATAAGAGCCGCCTGTTATAAAAAAATCGCCACCGCCAGCATCAATACTGCTGCATTTTATTTTTTTCTTAAACACCAATTCTAATGTATTGGGTTCACATTTTGGTATTGTTAGGCTATCCATTGGTGTTGGAAATAAGGGAAAAACGGTAAACTGTACCGCTTCATCTACTGGAATTGTTCTATCACAATTATCTTTTAATGTGTTGCCATCTCCACCATTTTTTGCTTTTAAAGTATAAGTGCCAGCAGGTAAAGCAGTACTTAAAAATAAAGATATAGAATCCATATCGAATCCATTGCCACATTGTGTTGCCGATGCAGAAACTGGAATTAGTACAGCACCTAATGGTGTAGTAACACTAAAGTCGGAACCATCTAATGCTAGGCTATTGCATTTCATTTTTTTGTTAGTTTTTATGCGTATCAATGTTCCATCGCAAGGGGCATTTACACTAAATAAGTGAGGCTCTATTGGATCTGTAATATTTGCTGTGCCGCCTCCAAATGCCAGCGAATAACCACTTTGCGAATCATCAAAATGGCTTATCAATAATAAATAATCATGACCTTGTATTAACGTTGGCATGGCGGCAAACCTTGGTCTATTGTCGGAAGGTACAGAGCCACATTGTATATAATTTACCCCACCTACCGATGCGCCAGTATTGCCAGCCGTACCCGACCAATTGCCAGTTACAATAATGCTAGTATTAGAGTAAACAGAACTAGGATCTAACCCTGTAATATCATACAATTGCCAGTCGTAATCATCACCACTATTAGCAGGTGTTATAATAAAGCCAAGTGTGCCAGTTTGATAACAAGTAAATTTGTACCAAAAAGGGTTTTTGCCATAGTCTGAAGAACCAGCACCACAACCTGGCACAAAAAGAGAAGCATTATTACAAATAGGAACTGTATTTTGAATGAATGCGTTTGTACCACATACTGGAAATGCAGTTGTTGGGTTTTGCCCCAGCGTAGTACAAGATTGTGCAAAAAGCAGGTTACAAGTGTAAATTTGTATAAAGAAAACTAAGAGTACAATTTTATATTTCATCTTTTTAAAAATGGCTTTAATTTACAGACACTGTTATCGAAACTTTTGTTCCCTCTTCGAATAAATATTTGTAAAGTTTTACAAATTTTATATTGTGTAAAGTTATCTTAAAATAAGAATGGGACAGTTTTTAAAGTTTAATGGTTTTGTTAAAAAAAATTAAATGTTACATTTTTTAAAATCATTTAATTTATTTTAGAAAAGATTTGTTTTACAATTGAGCTCTTCGTAATTTTAATGCGTGAAAATAGTTGCAACAACAACTATTGCAATTTTTAAAGTTGTAATAATATAAAAATATAAACATGGGAATTATAAAAGAAAGATTTAATGCAAAAGCAGATGCAGTAGCTGCCGAAATGAAAGACATATTAAAAGAGCATGGAGAAAAAGTAATTGGCGAAGTAACACTTGCACAAGTTTATCAGGGAATGAGAGGTATAACAGGTTTAGTTACAGAAACGTCTTTGCTAGATGCTCAAGATGGTATTCGCTTTAGAGGATATTCGATACCTGAGTTGCAAGAAAAATTGCCAAAAGCTCCAGGTGGTTCTGAACCATTGCCCGAAGGCTTATTTTACTTAATGCTTGTAGGCGAATTGCCAACTGAGGAAGAAGCGCATTACCTTACAAGTGTGTGGCAACGTCGTAGTCATGTGCCTAATCATGTATTTGCAAGTATAGAAGCCTTGCCTGTATCGGCTCACCCTATGACACAATTTGTAGTAGCTATAATGGCATTACAAACCGAAAGTACATTTGCCAAAAATTATGCTAAAGGCATGAGTAAAAAAGATTATTGGGATGCTACATTTGATGATACTTTAGACTTAATAGCAAGGCTTCCAAGAATAGCCGCTTATATTTATAGAAGAAAATATAAAGGAGGAGAGCATATACAACCCAATGGATTATTAGATTGGGCTGGTAATTTTGCACACATGATGGGGTTTGAAGATGAAGGTTTTAAAGAGCTTATGCGCTTATACATGACTATACATGCCGATCATGAAGGAGGAAATGTATCTGCCCACACTACTCACCTTGTAGGTTCAGCATTAAGCGATCCTTATTTGAGTTTTGCTGCTGGTATGAATGGACTTGCTGGTCCGCTACATGGCTTAGCAAACCAAGAGGTAATAAAATGGATTTTTGAATTAAGGGAACAAATAGGTAGCGATAACCCAACCAAAGAGCAAATAGCGGAGTATGTTGAAAAAACCATGGCAGAAGGAAAAGTAGTGCCAGGTTATGGTCATGCTGTATTAAGAAAAACCGACCCTCGTTTTACAGCACAAATGGAATTTGGGAAAAAACACATGCCAGACGATGCTTTGGTAAATACTGTTTGGAATATCTATGATGTTGTGCCTTCAATTTTAGGTACTAAAGCAAAAATAAAAAACCCTTGGCCAAATGTAGATGCTCATAGTGGTGCTTTATTGGTACATTATGGTATGGTGGAATACGAATTTTATACTGTTTTATTTGGTGTAAGTCGTGCACTTGGAGTGTTGGCTAGTCTTTGCTGGGATAGGGCTTTAAGCTTTCCGCTTGAACGACCAAAATCAATAACAAACGATTTGGTAAAAAAATGGATAAAAGGGGAAGATAATATTTGGGGAGATTAAAGTAGGTAGGTAGATGATAGTTGATAAGTAATGTTTTTAGTATCTTGCTACCTAATTCTTGAGGTAGTTACGAAAGCTACAAATTATTCATTTTAAATTATCAACTATTAATTACAGTTTGGGGAATTAGCTCAGTTGGTAGAGCGCTTCGCTGGCAGTGAATAGGTCAACGGTTCGAATCCGTTATTCTCCACAAAAGCGAACATAAAGAATTTTTATCTTTGTGTTCGCTTTTTTAGTTTTATGGCTCTTGTTTTAATTTTGGTTTGAGTTTTTTTAAAATAAGAATGGTATTACCTAAACAATAGAATTTACCTCTTTAAAAACTACTCCATTTGGTTCTAATTCTTTTAAAACGGGCTCATATATTTCTTTAATAATTGGCAAATGAATGCCCGATAAATTAATACTTCCATTTAAAATTAATTTGGCTGCAATACCTAACGGAAGTCCAACTGTTTTAGCCATAGCTGTATGAATACTGTCTTTGCCATAAACCACCAATGAAGAAATTGTTTTTTGTTTTTGTGAAGCTAATTCGTATTCAATTTCGTGCTGCATTACAATCATATCTTTATCGGTAGGCGATAATACTAGCTTTTTTTCTAATGCAAATTGCAAACCATCGGCAGCGCTAATTTTACCTTTGTTAATAATGGTATCATTATCATTTAAACCAAGAAATTGTAAGCGTATTTTATCTTTATCAGATAGTTTTAGGGTTATTTCATTTTGTGTAAAATGAGTAGCATAAAAATTTGCTAATGACATATCATCGCTTTGGTAAATGATATCCTCGTCTGTGAGTTTTAAATCAATAATTGTTTTCCAGCCAAGCATAAAATCTTTGTGTCTAAGTGTGGTACGTATAAAAGTTTTTGCATCATGCAAATTATATAAATCAATATAAGGTAAACTGTTCCTATTGGGGTAATAGCTAAGTTCCCCAATGTTTTCATCTGCTGTATTTATTGTTCTATTGGCATTAAATAGGGTTTCATATTTTTCAACAATTTGGTTGCTATCTTGTACATACTCGGCACCAGCTTTTCCGGCTAATACTACATTGCGAGGGTTCCAGCTTATTTTATAATGCCAAGGATTGTCGTCGCTTTGGGGAGCTACTAAACCACCACAATGGCTTACAAATGATGTTATTTTCCCGCCATTGTTTTTTATTGTATCAATTATTTGCATGGCACTCATGTGGTCTAAACCAGGATCTAATCCCATTTCGCAAAGAAAAATAATGCCTTTGTTTTTTACTTCATTACTTAAAGCTTTTATTTGCTCATCGGCATACGAAGCTGTAAGCAAATGCTTAGCATAAGTGGCACAATCTTTAGCAATATGTATATGCAAAAATGGAGGCATCATTGATATAATCAAGTCAGAATTTTTTATAAGTTCTATCCTTAAAATATCGTTGGTAATATTGGCTTCAATAGCCGTTGTTGATAAATGATTTTTTGTTTTTTGTTCTATAAGTTTTTTATCGGCATCTACAATGGTTACATGCCAATTATTTTCGGCTGCATTGGTTATCAAATAATCTATAAGTACCGAAGCAGATTTACCTGCGCCAAAGAGGAGTATGTTTTTCAATTTTTATTTTTTTATTTCGCACAAAGTAACAAAGATAGCATAGTGCACCAAGTATTAGTTTTGAATTTTATTGTTGAATATTTTTTTTAATAAACAAGAGATTATTTGAATTAATTAAAATAAACCCTCAGAACTGCAGAGAACAATATGAAATAAATTGATTTATGTAAATATGCTATATTTCTGTTGCGAAAAACAAATAGTGCTAACAGTTTTTAACAATGTTGAATAAAGATATGCTGCTCACTAGCGGCGGGATGGACAGTAGTAGCTGCCGCAAATAATATTGCTAATAGGAAAAAACATTGTAGCGGCACTACTACAAACAGCCCGAGTAAATGTTCATTAAAGATTTGAAAATGACCGCCAAAATAAATAAATAGTGCAAATACTTTTTAATATTTTAAATAAGATTTGCGGTTAATTTATTATCCACAAACCCATAAAAAGCATGTGCAAAAGATTACTTAAAAACACTGTTTTTATTGTGCAAAAATGGGTTAAAATTGGTACTTTCGCAACCATTAGAATATTATGGAAAATAACGAAATTTTAGACGGAGACAACAACGAACAAGATAAGCCAAAAGAAGGGGCAAACTTGAATAATAGAGGCAATATAATACCAGTATTGATAGAGGAGCAAATGAAAACTTTTTACATTGACTACTCTATGAGTGTAATTGTAGGAAGAGCATTGCCCGATGTACGTGATGGGCTTAAGCCTGTACACAGGCGTGTATTGTACGGTATGAATGAGTTGAGCAATGCTAGCAACAAACCTTACAAAAAAAGTGCTCGTATTGTGGGTGAGGTAATGGGTAAGTATCACCCACATGGCGATGCAAGTATATATGACACTATGGTACGTATGGCGCAAGAGTGGAGTATGCGATATACTATGGTAGATGGGCAAGGTAACTTTGGAAGCCAAGATGGTGATGAGCCTGCTGCTATGCGTTATACAGAAGTGCGTATGCAAAAGTTTACTGAGGCTATGATGGATGATATTGATAAAGAAACTGTAGATTTTCAATTGAACTTTGATGATTCATTAAAAGAGCCTACGGTTTTGCCTTCTAAAATTCCTCAATTGTTGGTAAATGGTGCTAGCGGTATTGCTGTAGGTATGGCTACCAATATGATGCCTCACAATTTGAGTGAAGTTGTAGATGGTTGTATTGCTTACATCGACGATAATAATATTGATATTGAGGAATTAATAAAAATTGTAAAAGCGCCCGATTTTCCTACAGGTGGTATAATATATGGCTATGAAGGTGTAAAAGCTGGGTTGCTTACTGGTAGAGGAAGAGTAGTGTTGCGTGGACGTACAACAATAGAGACAGATAGTAAAGGGAGAGATAAAATAATAATTACAGAAGTACCGTACCAAGTAAATAGAGATGCGCTTACAGCAAAAATAGGAGAATTGGTACACGAAAAAATTGTAGAAGGTATTGCAGATGTAAATAATGAAAGTAACAGTAAGGAAGGTACACGAATTGTTGTAGAGCTAAAGAAAGATGCGGTAGCACAAGTGGTAGTAAATCATTTGTACAAATACTCGGAGTTGCAAACTTCGTATGGTATAAATAATGTGGCTTTAGTAAATGGAAGACCACAGGTGTTAAATGTAAAAGATCTTATTGTAGAGTTTGTTAAATTTAGGCATGAGGTAGTTACCAAAAGAACAGAATTTGAATTACGGAAAGCAAAAGAAAGAGCTCATATTTTAGAAGGTTTTATTATAGCATTGGATAACCTAGATGCTGTTATAAAATTGATACGAGAAAGTGCTACACCAAATATTGCACAAGAAGGATTGATGAGCAATTTTGGAATGAGTGAAATACAAGCAAAAGCTGTGTTGGAGTTAAGGCTGCAAAGGCTTACTGGCATGGAGATAGATAAGATACGTGAAGAGTATGCCGAATTAATGAAAGAAATTGGCAGATTGGAAGAAATATTGGCAAGTGCCGAATTGCGTTTTGGAATTATAAAAACAGAATTGCTAGAAGTAAAAGCAAAATTTGGCGATGAGCGTAGAAGCGAAATAGAATATGCTGATGATGAAGTAAACATGCTAGATTTTATTGTAGAAGAAGATGTAGTTGTTACTATATCGCATTTGGGATATATAAAACGTACATCGGTATCGGAGTATAGGCAACAACGCCGTGGTGGTCGTGGTGCTAAAGGTAGCAGTACTAGGCAAGAAGATTATATCGAAAAATTATTTGTAGCAAGTACGCACCACACACTATTGTTTTTTACCGAAAAAGGAAGATGCTTTTGGCTAAAAGTGTATCAAATACCCGAAGGTGAAAAAACTACCAAAGGGCGTGCATTGCAAAATATGATACAAATACCTGCCGATGATAAAGTACGAGCAATTATAGATGTGAAAAATTTTGATGATGAAGAATACGTAAAAAACCATTACATCGTATTGTGTACAAAGCAAGGTATTATAAAGAAAACCGACTTGAAAGATTTTAGTCGCCCACGCCAAAGTGGTATTAATGCTATAAATATACAAGATGGAGATCAATTGCTTGCTGCACGTATGACAGATGGTAACAATGAAATAATGCTTGCTGTAAAAAGTGGTAGAGCAATTCGTTTTCCAGAAACTAAAGTGCGTAGTACAGGTCGTGGCGGAATTGGTGTATATGGTATAGAAGTAGATGAAAAAAACGATGAAGTAGTAGGTATGATATGCGTAAGCAAAGAAGATAAAACAAGAACAGTATTGGTGGTAAGCGAAAATGGATATGGTAAGCGAACTTTCTTAGATGATCAGGAAACTGGCGAACCAAACTATAGGGTTACAAACCGTGGTGGTAAAGGTGTAAGAACGATAAAAATTACCGAAAAAACTGGAGGGCTTTCGGGCTTGTTAGATGTAGATGAAACGCAGGATTTGATGATAACTTGTGTAAGCGGTATTACTATTCGTATGGCGGTAAAAAATATTAGTGAACAAAGCCGTGCTACGCAAGGTGTAAAACTAATACGTGTAAATGAAGGCGATAAAATTGCTGCCATAACATCTATAGATGAGCAAGAAGAAGAAGATAATTTGGTATTAGATGAAGTAGTTACAGATGAAAATGAAAAACTAATTTTGGATTCAGTTTCGGATAATCACAATATAATGGATGAGGAACTTGACAAAAGTGAAACTGAAGAAAATAATGAAACTGAAAGTGATGATGAATAATATGCGATTATGTAATAGTCAAATTTTAATACTTTCGAATTAGTGTAAACTACAGCTATTTTTTCAAACCATTCTAAATTTTATAAATGGTTTGGAAAATTTACAAAATAGAAATGGGATAAATTATTGCTTTATATTACCCAAAGAGGAAGTCTCAAAACCAAAATTAAGGCCTTGAGAATCGCTTATACGAAAACTTTCTCCCTCACCTTACCGAATAAAAAGAGGCTGTCTCGTACTTTTGAGACAGCCTCTTTTGGGTAATATACTGATTAATAGATGGTTATTTTTACTGGTTTCATCTATTTTTTGCAAAAAAAAATTAGTCTCCTCTACAAACCTTACTAAAATAAGGAAGCTGTGTTTGTTTTGGGTATCACTGAATTTCTAAGACACATTTATAAACTAAATAAATCGGTTCTTTACCCTTCAACTGATTGTTATTATTGGTAAACAAAATAATAAAGTTATTGTACTTAAAACATTGTTTATTTAGTTGCTTTTCCCAACCACATACGAATAAAGATTTACAACTACATCAGCGTATTTTTTGATCATATATACAAAAGAACTTTAGACAAAGCATTTTCGCTACATTTCTATCAATAATCTGAAAGTAACATAGGGCTCTAGAAAATTTCACCTCCTATTTTTCATTATTATAATGTAATTTTATAAAATGATACAAATTATTCAATAGAAAATATTAATTTTAACAACTCTTGTATTCGTAAAAGTTAATTATGCTTGCCCAGCTGGTCCGCCAAAATTAAAAGGTATTTCTACAGCTTCTAAATCTTGTATAGTGCCATTTACAGCTTCAAATTTCTGAATATTTTCAACCATTGCTTTCATAAAGCGCTTGGCATGAAATGGTGTCATAATTACTCTACTTTTTACTTTACTCTTGGGTGTACCAGGCATTACATTTACAAAATCGTACACAAACTCTGCATGGCTATGTGTAATTATAGCAAGATTAATGTAAGTACCTTCTGAAGTTTCTTCAGATATTTCAATGTTTATTTGGTTTGGTGGTAAATTTGTTGGTTCCATTTATAAATTATTTTGTGCAAATTTAGGGTAAAAAAAACTACCGAATTTTTGTTCGATAGTTCTTTTAATAAAATTATGTTACAAAAAATTACCTAGGACCAATATAGGTCATTTTTTGAGTCCATTCCCTAGAAGTAGCAGCAGAAAAAGTACCTCCTACATAATTATAACCCCAGTTAGCATATACTATTTTATTTACAGCATCATATCTTGAGTTAAAACCAGGATTCATAGTGTAAAAAGTAACTGCACCAGGGAAAGCATTCTGAACAGTTACAACATTAGTAACTGAATTAAATGTATATTCTGGACTTTGAGAACCAAAATAATTAAGAGCTCCGTTAAGCAATGATGGAGCAGCAAAATCATCAGCCAAAGGCCAATATATTTTATTAGTATTAGGTCCAGTTGTTACTAAATGTACTATTTGAGTAGTTCCAATATAACCTGGATTAGCAGTTGGATGATAGTTTGTAAATTCACAAGAATATTCACCATCATATTGATTTTTAGCCCCTAACTTAGTATAAAAACTGTTAAAATTTCCACTTAAAACATATCCAGACTGCACAACTGATTTCAATTTAAAATTAATCCCATATACAGCAGATGGATTATATAGTGATGCATTAGTTTTTACAAGAAGATCAACTTCTCTCTTTCCTTTAGGAATAGTTACAGTAAAACCCGTAGCTGGCAAAGAGTATAAGCTTGGAAGCCTATTAAAATTAGAATCCCCTTTTGTAGTAATGATAGCACCTGTACCGGTTGTATCTAAAACAACTGTTATATCTTCAGTTGCAGGATCATTAGCAGCTAACCTAACAGTTACTAAACTAGCATCAACTACAGAATTAACAAAATCTAAACCTAATGTTTGACTTTTGTCTAAACTAAACTTATATCCTAATTCAATAACTTTGGGAGGATTATCGAGTTTAATTCCTGTGAGACCATTATCATAATTTTTATCTTTTAAGCAAGATCCGAAAGAGAAAACCATGGAAGCCAAAGCTAAAATTTTAAAATATTTTTTCATAATATATATATTTGTTTTTTATTTATTTATTTTGCCCAGAAAATTTTTGAAGATTGTGGATTAGGATCTCCTTCAGCTGCAACATTTGAAGTGTTAAAATTATACTCTCTTTGTGGATATCTAAATCTATGAGGAATTAATTTACCAGCAGCTGAAGCATTTACAGAAAAGCAAGGAGCATAAAAAGCAATTAAACCTGCACTACCAATTCTTCTATAATCTGTCCAAGGTTCAAAATTGCTTATTCCTATCATGCTTAAGTATTTTTGCTTTATAATTACATCAATATCTGCTGAATTACCATTAACTGCACCAGAAACTTTAGTATATGCTACTGGAGCAGAAGCTATGTAATTGTTAGCTTCAACTGCTGCATTTGTTACTCCAAGCCAATTAAAAGATTCTCTTATTGCATTATCCAATGCTATTTGAGGTGTTCCACCGCCAGTAATTAAACCTCTAGCAATAGCCTCAGCTTGCAAAAATTTACTTTCTATAGTTGTCAAAATCCATTGCCCCTGTGAATAAGATTTTGCTAAACCAGGACCACCTACTCCAGATGTATTTGCAGAACTAGGCAAACCAGCAATAGAAGGATAACCGTATGGCATACCTGCCCAAAGGTTACCACCCAAAGGTGTTGTTGCCTTATCATAATAATATTGATAACGGATGTCGTTAGTAGTCGACTTCAATAACGTTAAAGCAAAGTTGTTAGCTCTATTAAATCTATCGAATGCTGTACCAGCTACATCTGCTTTATACGTATCCCAAAATGGATTTTGTTGAGATATTTGTGCAGTATTATTTGCTTTTACATAACCAGGATCAACCGTTGCAGCATCAAGTGGGGAAGTTCCTATGTAGCCATCAGAAGTTATTTTAGCCATTTCAGTAGTTGGATTAATGACTGTTGTACCAGTATTAACTAATCTCAATATTAACTTTAATCTTTGGGTATTTATAAATCTTTTCCAATATACAATATTACCTTTATACATAATATCGGCATTTGTAATATCAAAATCTTTACCTACCACTGCAGTATTTAATAATACCAAAGCTGCATCTAATTGAGCAAATAAATCTTTATAAATAGCAGGTCCCTTATCGTAAGCAGGCAATATATTATTGTCCAAATCAAATGCTTTGGAATATGGTACATTGTTAAACTGATCTACCAAATTCATGAAAGCTACTGTTTTCATTGTTTTAGCTATAGCAGCATAAATATTTTGACCAGTAGCCAAAGCTTTCTTTTCCAAAACTACATAATCGAAAGTGAAATTGTACCAGTTAGCCCATTGAACAGTACTTGTTCCAAAATTAGTAGTAATATCATAAGATTCTTCTTCATTGTTAGGTCCATAATCACCACCCCTTGTCCACATTCCCATCCAACGTGCAGTAGCAGCACCTGTAGTGCCATACATAAATCCAGTATTATGCAATGCTGTTGGCAAAAGTAAGTTAGTAGTAACTGCTGGCTCAGTAGCAGTGTTTGGATTTTGATTGATATCAAAATAGTCTTTACTACAACTTGATAATATCAAACTTACAAAAATTGATATATAAAATATGTATTTTTTCATTTTTACTTATTTTTTAAATTATTAAAATTTAGCTGTTATATTAAACCCTACTACTCTAGTAGCTGGATTAGCAGCTGTAGTAAATGATTGAAAACCTTGTGTATTACTTGTAGCAGTACCACCTGTTGATGTATTATTTGTAACAGCACCACCAGTTGATGTATTTTGGTCAACAAAATCAGGGTCGTTAAACTGGTTAGATTTTGGAACCCATAAAAATAAATTACGAGCGTTAAAGCTAATGCTAATGCCTTTTATCATTTTTTGGTTAGAAAATAATTGCGCTGGAAACTCGTAACCTAATGAAACTTCACGGATTCTCCAAGATGCAGCACTGGTAATAAAGTTAGAGTTTGCTTGACGGAACTCAGATGTATAAAAATTGTTGATATCATTAATAGTAATATTAGTATTGGCTACTTTTTTACCACTACCATCTACATAATAAGAATTTGGATATACAAAACGCTCTCTAGAGTTTAGAGCAGATTGTGCAGAAACGCCTGTCCAAGCCATTGCACTACCCATACCATGGTATGTATTATGACCTGTACGATACTCACCTACAACCGACAAAGTAATATTTTTGTATGTGATAGATGGTGTAATACCAGCTATCCAAGTTGGTGAAGTACGGCCATATTCTTTTGCAATTGAATTCACTTTTGGAACACCAGTTACCCCGTCTACTTCTACTCTACCGATAGAATCCCTAACATAATCCGTAGCTAACCAAACAAATGCAGGTTTTCCTACCAACCCAAAATTACCAGCAGCTAGTAATCCACCAACTCCTAATTTATCTAAACCAGGATACAACTCTTTAATTTCTGTAGTATTATATGCAAAATTTGTTTTTACTGATAAGTGCAAATCACCAAGTTTAATTAGTGGTGTAAGTTTTAAATCGAACTCATACCCTTTATTGATAAAGCTTGCCGCATTTACAGTACTTTGAGTATAGCCAGTAGCTGCTGGTACACTTATATCTATAATTTGCTTAGTATTATTTTGGTTATATGCAGAAAATTCAAAGTTTATACGGTTTTTTAATAAACCAATTTCTATACCATATTCTTTACCTTCTACAAATTCTGGTTCAATATATGGATCTCTTGCTATGTTACCAGCACTAAATCCAGGAACATTGTAAGGAAAACCAAAACCATTAGCTCCATAAGTAGTAGCTGTTTCGTAAGCATTTAACGCACTTACGTTTCCAGTTTTAGAATATGAGCCTCTTAATTTTAATAAAGAAATAAAGCTATTTTTTAAAGATGGTATAGCATCAGATAATACCAAAGATGCATTTACAGTAGGATAAAAATATGAATTGTTTCCTGCTTTACCATTTCTGTCGGAAAGGTTTAATATAGATGTCCACTCATTTCTACCTATTAATTCTATAAATGCCCAGTTATTATAACTTAAATTAAGCTGCCCTATAGCTGCAACATTTCTTGTTTTAGAAAAAGGATTACTACCTGATGTACCACCAACTCCATTTGATATACTAAATAAGTTAGGTACAACTAAATTTGTAGCTCCTACTACACTATTTTTTATTTGTGTTTCTCTCCAGTAGTGCCCTGCAATAACAGTTGCTTTAATTCTTCTTATAGATTTAGTATAAGTAGCAAATAATTCAGATGACATTCTGCTATTGCGGTTAAATGATTCATTTACGCCTCCAGGTATTGAATTGTTTGTATTTACATTATCAGCTGTTTTTACAAGACCTGCCGCTGTGTTTCTTACATTAGCAATTCTAAATTGTGCACCAAGCCTCCAAGTAAAATTGAAATTTTGCGATATCTTGTACCCAACATTAGCATTGGTAACAATATTATCCACTTTTCCTACTCTACGCCAGTTATCGATAGCCACATAAGGGTTTAAACCATAATGGTTAAAGTATGTGTTGTAGCCCCCAAAAGGGTTAGTATTATAATCTTTATAGCTTGTAATCGGCACATGGGCTGGAGTGTTTAGAATTAAATTAAACAAACCTCCATTTAAACCAACATTATTTGCAGCATTATAATTACCCATGGCATTATCGTCGAACAAATCAAAATTTTGTTGTGTATAATTAGTGTTAAGTCCAATTGAAAATTTATTATAAGATTTATCGGCATTCATACGAAAACTTGTACGACGATTTTTATCACCAGGCACTATCCCAGTTATTCTAGCATCTTGCACACTAAAATAAAATTCTTTGGCGCTAAAAGACAAGTCGTTTTGACTAGTAACCCCAGTATTAAAAAATTCTTTTCGGGAGTTATTAGGGCTATATACTACATTTTGTTGTAACCCATTTATTAAAGGAGAACCTAATGGTTTCATAGAGCCATCAAATTCTGGTCCCCACGACCAGTTTTCGTAAGGAATATAACTACCAGACCCACCACTACCAAATTGGTTTTGAAATTTAGGGTAAAAAGATATAGATGTAAACTGAGTAGTATTGCTAAAAGTGATGGTAGGGTTACCATCTTTACTTCCCCTTTTGGTAGTAACCAATATAACACCATTTACAGCATCGGAGCCGTATACGCCTGCTGCTGCTTGCGATTTTAATATATTAACATCTACAATATCTTGCGGGTTTATAGAGTTTAAAAAACTTAAAGGTGTAATTATACCATCTAAAACCAGTAATGGATTATTGTTTCCAGTTAGAGAACGAATACCACGTAATTTAATACTAACTTCTTCCAATACGCCTCCATTTAGACCAGATACATTAAGCCCCGAAACCTTACCTTGCAAGCCATTTACTAAATTAACTGGTGCAGCTTGTATAAGCTCGGCACTTGCTATTTTTGTAGAAGCAAATCCTGCGCTTTTTTTGGTTCTTGAAATTCCCAAAGCAGAAGTGATTACTACTTCTTGTAAAGCCACGTTAGCTGATTTTAAAGAAACACTAACAACAGATTGATTACCAACATTAATAGTCTGTGTTTCGTACCCTACAGAAGATACGGTAAGTCTAGTACCGTTAGCTACTTTAATTGAAAACGAGCCATCAACTTCAGTTGAAGTTCCAGCAGAAGAATTGCTTGATTTTACCGTTGCGTTTGGTACACCTACTCCTTTATCGTTAGTTATTTTTCCGGTTACTACCCGGCTTTGTGAAAATGCTAATGCTCCGCTAAGCATAAACACCACAATAAGTGATAAGATTCTTGTCATGAGTTATAAATTAATAATTAATGAAACGTAAAAATAAGGAAAAATTTTTAACATAAAAATTTTGTTAAAAATTATTTTTTCTTACCGTACTTATATATAATGACAACTTGCTTTTAAAATATGCTGCATTATGGCAAAAAATTGTTAAAATAAGATTTATTCTTTTGTTTTGAACGCCAAAAAGCGTTTTTTTTCACACAAAGAAGCAAAGATTACAAAGTACACAAAGTTATATTATTGAAAATTTAGTTTCAGAAAATTAAAACCTATACAATAATTGCAATTTAGCTTCGGTTTTGTGGTTACCATTTATTTCATCTAGCCCTGTACCTACGGTTGTTTTATCGGAATATACGTATTGCGAAACCCTCGCCCAAACTGTAAGATTTTTACTAATATCGTAATTTACATTTACATAGTATCTATATCCCTTATCGTAAAAAACTGGAATAGAAAAACTATACAACACATCGTTTTCGTAAGCATACAACCTACTATTATAGCCATCTGTTTCAAAATATTGCAAACGAATGTTACCGCTAAATGGCTTCATCATTGGCTTATAAGCTACATCAGCATATAAAAGAAACCCATTTTCTTTTGCCAAACCTTTTTTATCGAACCATACTGCTTCTACCCTAGTTTTAAAAGTTATTTGTGGGTTTATTTTATATACCAAATGTGTACGCCAAGCTTGCTTAGGTTGTGGTATTACAGGGTTTAGGGTTATATTATTGGGGTTGTAATTTATAGATTTAGATTCAGCTTTAAACCTTGTATAAATTTCAAATATTTTGTTGGGTTTATAATTAAGCTGTATCACATAGTCTGAGCCAGTAGTTGGTGCATTTACCCTATAACGTAGCCATTTAAAACTATAAAAATCGGCGTAAGCACTTATTGTGTATGCCGTAGTGGGTTTTATGCTAATGCCCAAAAACAAACCTTTTTCGTTTGTAGGTGTACTACTTTCGGTAAAGGCATTTGTGTATAACGATTGGTAACCCTTAGATATATTGCGATATACAAAACTCATATCGACATTATTGGCTACACTTATAAGTAAACCATTTATAAATGCTGGGTATTTTTTGCTTGATATAGCAGCTTCGCCAAAAAAATGAAAATTATTGTGTGTATAACTATAATCGGCACTGTAGTTTCCAAAATTTTTGCCAGAAAGGGCATATAAATTGTAAGGCTCGACAGATTTTTGCAATGGGTATTTAAAACTGTATTGTATCGCATTAAACCCCACATGAACATTTTTTAATTGATATGATAAATTTCCTCCAAATGCCAATTGTTTATTTATTCCTTTATCAGTCACTTCGCTGGCTGTACGATGAAAACCTGAGGTTTGAAATGAAGTAACATAGTCATCTTGCGTAATGGTACTATCGCCTTCGGCAAAATTGGCATCTACTTTTTTGTACGATGCAAAAGCAGTAGCTTGCCATTTGTTTTTAGCCATAGTAATACCTACACCTCTATGAAAAAACACTTCGCCGGCAGAGTTATAAGGTCGCAGCACTTCGGCTTCCCGTTTTGTAGCCACAACATCGGGACCTTTTTTAAAAGCTAGGCTCATCCATTGTGTAAGGCCTTGCCCCATGTTTACTGTATAATCACCTATAGCAAGCGATTTTACAAGCCCAATATTTTTGGCAAAAATATGAGCCGAATAAAAATCGAATCCTTGCTTTTGAGATCCTTTAAAAAATTGCTCGCCAGCATCTTTTTCGGCTACAATACCATATTGCAAAAGGTTTTTATAATTGTAACGATAGCGCATAAACAACCGTTGTGGCGAACCTGGGTAGTAGTTTTTGCTTGTATTTTGATCTATTTTGTAACCTTTTGCTTTTTCAACATTTTGCGAAACTCTTAACAAAATAGAATGTTCTCCACCAACCAATCTTTTGCCAATTGTAGTTACCAAATTAGCGTTAGTGGCTACTGTAATATATGGTCTTATTTTTTGAATTGTTGCTACATCCCAACCTGGCACGGCTTGTAGTTCATAAACATCAATTAATATGCCAATATAATTACGATAATTAATAAAATTGTGTATTTGTATGGCAGAAAGAATACGAAGTTCTTTTAAATCGGTTTCTGATGCATAATTTACATTAATTGGATTTTTTTGATACTGCAACATTTGTTGCAAAAAAGCATCATCCTCTGTTTCGGCATCTTCATTGTTTTCTGTTAAGCTTTCTAACTGTTGCTCAGTAGTAGTAGTTTCTTGCTGTTTTTCGGGCAGTTGTGCTTTTGTATTAAATACAATAAAAAGAGCAATAAAAAATGTACAAATGTGCTTCATTATTTATCTTCTTTAAAATTATAAATAATTAAAAAACCTGGAGAAACACCAAGTTGAGAATGAAAGCTTGAAGATACATCTATTCTAAATTTACTATACTTAAAACCAATGCCAGCATAGCCTGTGTTGTTATCACTTCTAAAACCAGCACGGGCAAAAAATTGTTTTTGAAAATGATATTGAATACCACTTGTTATATTTACTGTTTGGTTTTCTTCTTTAATAATTTCGGAACTTATGTAAAAATTATCCGATGCATCGTACCCTAACCCTAATTTATAAGCTGAAGCCAATTTTTCGTTACCTCCTTTATCTAATTTGCCACCAACTGGGCTATATACATGCACACCAGCATTTAATTTTTCGGATAAATGTACCACTGCCCCAGCTTCAAAATTTATTGCCGATGCGTTAGTATATGCAGGCACTTTGTATCCATAATAATTAAACTGAACACCAATATCTACCTTACTTCCAAGGTTACGAGCATAAGAAAGCCCAACCTTTTGCTCATTAAAATTAGCAAAGCCAGCATAATTTATTTGCACGCCTACGTTTCCTTTTTTTGTAGGTATTGCAGCAGCTAAGCCATACACACTATTTTCGGATATCAAAAACCTTCGCTCACCATACACACCCACACCAGCAGTTTTTATTTGGGCAAGAGTAGCCTGATTACCAGTAAAAGAAAAAGGATCTAATTGTTTGGTTGTATAAGCACCCAAACCCACGTAAGGCATGCTTATAGCATATCGTAGCGATTGGCCATCAACAAAAAAAATACAAAATATACAAAACAAAAATAGGGCTATAGATTTTGACAAAGCGTAAAATTTTTAAATTTGATACCAAGTTATAAAAAAAAATGAAAGAAAAGTAAAAAGAATAAATCAAAAAACAATTGAATATAGTTTTATACTTTTGCATCATGCAAATTTTAGATGGAAAAATAGTTTCGGAAGCAATAAAAATAAATATAAAAGACCGTACTTTTTTACACAAAAAAAATACAGGTATAACCCCACATTTGGCAGCCATTTTAATTGGTAATAACGGTGCAAGCGAAACTTATGTGGCAAGCAAAATAAAAAATTGCGAAGCAGTTGGTTTTAAAAGTAGCCTTGTAAGATTTGATAATAATGTAGAAGAAAGAGAATTAACAAATACCATTGATAAATTGAACGATGATGATGCTGTACATGGCATTTTAGTACAATTACCATTGCCCAAACATATAAACGAATCTCACATAATCAATTTAATAAATCCTAAAAAAGATGTAGATGGTTTTCATCCAATAAGTATAGGTAAATTGGTACAAGGTATAGAAACTTTTGTACCAGCCACGCCGCTTGGAGTAATAATGATGTTGAAACATTATAATATAGAAACCGTAGGCAAAAATGCTGTTGTAATTGGCCGTAGCAATATTGTAGGAAGACCAATGAGTATTTTACTTAGTGCCAACACAAACCCCGGCAATAGTACCGTTACACTTTGCCATAGCCGTACAAAAAATTTAGAAAAAATATGTGCACAAGCCGATATTATTGTTGCAGCCTTGGGCATACCAGGTTTTTTAAAAGCTAACATGGTAAAAGAAGGCGCAGTGGTTATAGATGTAGGAATAACAAGGGTTGCAGACGATAGCAAAAAAAGTGGATTTGCCATAAAAGGCGATGTGGACTTTGAAAACGTAGCTCCAAAATGTAGTTTTATAACACCAGTACCAGGCGGAGTAGGTCTAATGACAATTGCTGCACTATTAGAAAATACTTTAAAAGCAGCAGGCGCCAAATAAGCTTTGGTAATTTGGCTTTTTGTTTACCAACCTAAGTACTCCAATTGAGCATTTGAGGCAATAATTATTTGTTCCTTTTTTCTTTAGTAGAAAAGAAAAAAGGAATCACATTTCAGCATTTGTATAATAATTTGGCATTAATTGTGTGCTAAAAAATATCCACACAAAAAAAATATTAAAAAAAATTAAATGAAAACATTACCAGTAATGGAACATTTTTACACCATACAAGGCGAAGGCTTACACCAAGGTAGGGCTGCATATTTTATACGATTAGGAGGTTGCGATGTAGGTTGTGTATGGTGCGATGTAAAAGACAGTTGGGATGCTACAAAACATATACAAATAGATGTAGAAACATTAGTAAAAGACGTAAAAAAAACCGCAGCTAAATTAGTTGTAATAACTGGCGGGGAGCCATTAATGCACAATTTAGATACTCTTTCAAATGCATTACAAGAAGCAGGGTTAGAAACAAATATTGAAACTTCTGGCTCTTCGCCACTTTCGGGCACATGGAATTGGATATGCTTATCGCCAAAAAAATTTAAAGCCCCATTGACAGAAGTAGTGCCATTTGCAAATGAATTAAAAATTGTAATTTTTAATAAAAGTGATTTTACTTGGGCTGAAGAATACGCAGCAAAAGTTTCGGTAAAATGCAAATTATATTTACAACCAGAGTGGAGTAAAGCGTCTGAAATAGTACCTCTGATTGTTGAGTATATAAAAGCAAAACCACAATGGGAATTGAGTTTGCAATTGCACAAATATATTGGTGTGGAGTAAAATTTAAAATAAGTTCTGAAAAAATACATTCTATAATATTTTTATTCTATGAATAAGTACAATAAAATATATGTTACTGCTTTTATAATAATTACATTTTTTTTAAATCAAACCAAAGCTCAAACCTACAACCCCGAAAAAATAAATAAAAAAGCAACCACATTATTTGAAAATGCATATCAAAATGCTATTGATGGAAACTATCAAAATTCAATTGTACATTTAACGAATGCGCTAAAAATAGATAAAAATTATATAGATGCAATGCTTGCAAGAGCCGATATTTTTGCAAGAATGAAAAATTACAACGCTGCTATTTCAGATTATGAAAAGGCTATTTTCTTAGATTCAGTTTATACCAAGTTACAATTACAACCTTTTGCTGCAGCACTTGCTGGTATTGGTAATTTTGAAAAAGCGTTGCAAATAATTCAAAAATTTTTACTACTAGAAAAACTTCCACCTACTTATAAAAAATTAGGCGAAAGCAAAAAAAATAATTATGAATTTGCCTTACAATATGCTCAAAAAAACAAAAATAGTTTGTATGTTTTTAACCCAATAAATATGGGAGGTAGCATTAACTCTACTGCTTTAGAGTATCTACCATCATTTACAGTAGATGGCAATAAAATGATTTTTAATAAACGAATAAATGGAGATGAAGATTTTTATGAAAGTAATAAAATAGATGGTATTTGGCAAAAAGCCACACCCGTTTTAGGTAAAATAAATACTAATTTAAATGAAGGCGCACAAAATATTAGTTTAGATGGACAATGGCTAATATTTACTGGCTGTAATTACCCCGAAGGGCTAGGTAGTTGCGATTTGTACATATCGTACAAAAATAAAAATGGCCAATGGAGTGAGGCTACAAATATGGGTAACCTTATAAATACAAATTCTTGGGAAAGTGCACCTAGTTTATCAGCCGATAAAAGTGAACTTTATTTTTCGAGCACTAGGCAAGGAGGTTATGGAGGGTCGGATATTTGGGTAAGCAAAAATATTAATGGACAATGGCAAAAACCCGAAAATATGGGCGAAAAAATAAACACTATTGGCGATGATGGATGCCCTTTTATACATGCAGATAACCAAACGTTTTATTTTAATAGCACAGGCCATACAGGGTATGGTATGAACGATTTATTTATAAGCCGCCGTAGCGAAAAAGGCAATTGGCAAAAACCACAAAATCTTGGATACCCAATAAACACTATAGACGATGAAGGCTCAATGATTGTATCAGCAGATGGTAAAACAGCTTACTATGCTAGCGATAAAGGAGATTTTAAAAACAAAATAGACTTGTACTCATTTGAATTAAGAGATGATATAAAAGCAAATAAAACACTTTGGATAAAAGGGAAAATATATGATAAAAAAACAAAAGCTGGTTTATCATCCATTGTAGAATTAACTACAATAAATTCGGACTTTGTATTATCAAAATTACAAACAGATAACGAAGGAAATTATTTAACTACATTACCATTAGGAAAATCTTATGCATTTAATGTAAATAAAAAAGGCTACTTATTATATTCTGAAAATTTAACGATGCTTGGCAATGCTTTAGATACTCCAATGGTTTTAAATATTGCCTTGCAGCCTATAGAAAAAGGAGCATCTATAACATTAAAAAATATTTTTTTTGACAGTAAAGAAGCCAATTTAAACCCAACATCATTTGCCGAATTAGATAAAGTAACGGCCATAATGTTAGATAACCCTGCACTAATAATTCAAATAAGTGGATATACAGATAATGTAGGAAAACCAGTAGATAATTTATTGCTAAGTAAAAATAGAAGTATAGCCGTTATAAATTATTTAGTAAAAAAAGGAATATCAATAAAACGATTACAAAGTAAAGGGTTTGGCGAAACAAAACCCATTGCCAGCAATAGTACAGAGCTTGGTAAAGCACAAAATAGAAGAACAGAAATGAGCGTAATTACAAATTGATTTTTGTAATATTGTTAAATAATTATGACTAACGATTTACTTTATCAAATAGCACTTACGCTTATACCAAATATTGGAGATGTAAGAGCAAAAGCACTTTTGGACGTATTTGGAGATGCTGAAAGCATCTTTAAAGCATCAAAAAAAAATCTTGAAAGCATAGATGGTATTGGTATAGTTGCAGCTAGCAGCATAAAAAACTTTTCTGATTTTAAAGTATGCGAAGATGAAATAAAATTCATTGAAAAAAGTAAAACTACTCCACTTTTTATTACCGATGAAAATTACCCACAGCGATTATTAAATTGCTACGATAGTCCAACAATACTTTATTACAAAGGCAATGCCGATTTAAATACTACAAAAATAATTTCAATAGTTGGTACCAGAAATAATAGTGATTATGGAAAAAATATTTGCGAAAAAATAATAGAAGATTTAACCGAACAAAATATTTTAGTAGTAAGTGGTTTGGCATTTGGAATAGATAGCATTGCACATAAAGCATCACTAAAAAATAATTTAAAAACGGTAGGTGTAATGGCACATGGGTTAGATAAAGTTTACCCAGCACAAAATAAATCTTTAGCCATAGACATGATATCGCATGGCGGTTTGCTTACCGATTTTATGAGTGGCACTAACCCCGATAGACAAAATTTTCCACGCCGAAACAGAATAGTAGCAGGCATTTGCGATGCAATAATTGTAATAGAAAGTAGTGCAAAAGGTGGTAGCCTTATTACAGCCGAGCTTGCCAATAGTTACAATAAAGATGTATTTGCTATACCTGGCAGAGTAACCGATACCAGAAGTGAAGGTTGCAATTATCTTATACGAAATAATAAAGCATTGCTTGCAACTTCTGCCGATGATATATTGCATATTATGAATTGGAAAGATGCTCCAAAAAAAATAAAAACACAAAGAGAACTTTTTATAGAACTTACACCCAATGAAAAAATTATTACAGATATTTTAAAAGATAGAGAAAATATACAGATAGATGAATTGTATTTTAAAAGTGGCTTAAGTAGTAGTGCAGTAGCCCAAGCATTGTTAATGTTAGAAATGCAAGGTGTAGTAGCATCGCTACCAGGAAAAGTGTTTAAATTAATTTGAGTTATTTAAACCTATTTTCCAACTTTCAAACATTTTTGTATCTTTGCCTATGGCAACAAGAAAATCTTCCACAACTAGTAATGTAAATAAATTTTTTGGCGAAGGACTCACCTTCGACGATGTATTACTTATGCCTGCTTATTCGCAAGTATTACCAAGAGATGTGAACATACAAACCATACTCACAAAAAACATTACGCTAAATGTACCATTATTAAGTGCTGCAATGGATACCGTAACCGAAGCCTCATTAGCTATTGCACTTGCAAGAGAAGGTGGGCTTGGTATTTTACACAAAAATATGAGTATAGAACAACAAGCCGAGCAAGTACGAAAAGTAAAACGTAGCGAAAATGGTTTAATTTTAGACCCAATTACACTTTCGCCAGATGCCACTGTAGGCGAAGCTTTGATGCTAATGAGAGAAAATAAAATTGGCGGAATACCAATTGTAAATACACAACACAAATTAGTAGGTATATTAACAAATAGAGATTTGCGTTTTGAAATAAATAAAAAAACAAAAGTGAGTGAGGTAATGACAAAAGAAAACCTCATTACAGCACCCGAAGGCACCGATTTAAAAAAGGCTGAACTCATATTTCGTAAAAATAAAATAGAAAAATTGCCTGTAGTAAACAAACAAGGCAAGTTAATAGGCCTTGTAACATTTGGCGATATTTTAAAACTAAAAAGCAATCCACATGCTATAAAGGATAGCTACGGACGCTTGCTTGTAGGCGCAGGCGTAGGCATTACAAACGACACCATGCATAGAGTAGAAGCATTAAATAAAGTAGGTGTAGATGTAATATGTTTAGATAGTGCACATGGCCACACAAAAGGAGTAATAGATATGCTTAAAGCCATAAAAAAAGCATACAAAAATATAGATGTAATAGCTGGCAATATAGCTACAGCTGCTGGTGCAAAAGCATTGGCCGATGCCGGAGCCGATGCTGTAAAAGTGGGTATAGGACCAGGTTCTATATGCACTACCCGTATAGTAGCAGGTACAGGCGTGCCACAAATTACAGCCGTATTGGAAGCTACAGCAGCATTAAAAAATAAAAATATTGGCATCATAAGCGATGGGGGCATACGTTACACTGGCGATATGGTAAAAGCACTAGCTGCAGGTGCTACTTGTGTAATGATGGGCAATGTATTTGCAGGTACCGAAGAAAGCCCTGGCGAAACGATTATTTACGAAGGTCGCAAATTTAAACAATACCGGGGCATGGGCTCATTGGGTGCTATGGCACAAGGTAGTAGCGATAGATATTTTCAGGATGTAGAGGACGATATAAAGAAATTTGTGCCAGAAGGTATAGAAGGCAGAGTGGCATATAAAGGCAGTTTAAAAGAAGTGGTACATCAATTTACTGGTGGGCTAAAAGCTGGTATGGGTTATTGCGGAGCTGCTAATTTAAAGGCTTTGCAAGCAATTGGTAAATTTGTAAAAATAACAAATGCAGGTATGAAAGAAAGCCATGCACATGATATTGCCATTACAAAAGAAGCTCCAAATTATAGTAGGTAAGCCCTCTAAATCCTCCGAACTGGGACTTTAGTTTTCAATGCCAATATGTTAATTTAATTAATTGAAGAAGTGTGGTGGGGGGAAATATTTTTTGTCCAAGCAGTTAATCATTTGGCAACATTAGTGGCGTCGCACACTTCAACGGCAAAGCATTGCTCATCATTAATTATCTGGTAAAAAACGTTGTGTACTTTGTTTTAAATTATAAAAGCTCATTTTACAAATTAACATTTTGAAAAAATTAGTACTCCAAATTTTATTTCTAACCCTATTTGCAATATTGAGTATTAACTCAATAGCACAAAATAATTCACGGCTTAGAATTTCATTACTTACCTGTGCACCTGGGCAAGAGCTCAGCGAAACCTTTGGCCATAGCGCATTTAGAGTTATTGATAGCAACGCAGTTACCGATCATGTTTACAATTACGGCATATTTCCTTTTTACGAAAAAGGATTTTACCTAAAGTTTATGCGTGGAAAATTAAAATACTCTGTAGAGGTAGAACAATTCGAAGATTTTAAACAAAACTATTTATTTCAAAATAGAAGCATAAGAGAGCAAATTTTACACCTATCCGAAACCGAAAAAAAAGAAATATACCATTACTTATTAGAAAACATAAAAGAAGAAAATAAATATTACCAGTACGATTTCTTTTTAGATAATTGTACCACAAGGCTGAGAGATATTGTAAAAAAATACCACAAGCCTTCTCCCACACTACCGGCTGTAATGCCTACATACTATACATTTCGCAATGCCATACACCAATATTTAGATTACAACAATGCCCATTGGAGTAAGTTTGGTATCGATATTTTATTGGGTGCTCGTACCGATGCCGTAATGACAATAGAACAGCAAGAATTTTTGCCAGATAATTTAATGCGTGCTTTTGATTCTACTAAAAACACCTCATTAGTTTTAGCATCTCAAAATATTTTTTTGTTTGAAAAGCCAAATAAAAAAAGTGTAGTTTTTACACCATTAATTTGTACAACTTTATTTTTGTTTTTGTTTATTTTTCTAAATTTTTATAAAAATAATACTCGGCAAAAAATATTAAAAAAATTAGACTTTTTTTTATTTTTTATTGTAGGCTTACTTGGCATTTTATTAGTATTTATGTGGCTTGGCACTGATCATAGCATGACTAAGGATAATTACAATCTACTTTGGGCTTGGCCAATATTTGTAGTGTATGCTTTTTACATAAACAAAAACTCAAAGAGTGTAAAAACTTTTTCGGTATTGGTTTTAATTTACATGATTTTATTGTTATGTAGTTGGTTTTTTCTGCCACAGCAAATGAATAATGGATTGTTGCCAGTGTTGGTATTAATGGCTTGGCGTAGTGGTAAGTGTTTTTTCAATATTAAATAAGCATTAAGCAATCATTTTTTAATTATAACAAACTTTTAATTTTGTTTTGTTGTACCTTAGTTATTGCCATTTATTTTTTTTACTGAAAAATGTGCTTAATTACAACGCAGCACTAATACATAATTTAGTGTCTTACTAATTATCATGAAAAAATATATATTATTACTTTTCTTATTTTATTTTGCAAAACCTGTTGTAGCAAAGCATATAACAGGTGGCGAAGTTATATATGATTACACTGGACTAGGCTCATCAAATTCAAAAAAATATAAAATTACTTTACGCTTATTTAGAGATAATTTTTGTACCGGATGTGCAACAATGCCAGGTTTTGTAACTTTAGCAATATACGATAACGACAACAATCAAAGAGTTGGCTCATATTTAAATGTTCCTATTACAAATACAGATCCATTACAAATAATATTTTCGCAGCCATGCCTTACAAACGCACCAATGTTTGATTACAGTGCTGGGTATTACCAATTTGTAGCAGACCTTCCAAATAATAATAACGGTTACACTGTAGCTTTTCAAACCTGTTGTAGAGTAGATGGTATTGCCAATGCAGCAAATAGTCAAAGTGCAACCTATATGGGAGAAATACCTGGAAACAATACCTTGGTAGGTGATATTACAGATAACAGTGCTCGTTTTGAAACTGGCATTTCTATTATATGTGCAAATAAGCCTTTTACATTAGACTTTAGTGCTATAGACCCTGATGGGGATAATTTACAATACGATTATTATAGTGCGTATAATGGCGGTGGTGCTACAGATGCGTCTTATGCTACTCCTGTAGCTCCTAGTTATGGCAGTATTAATTACCTTACTCCGTATTCTGGTTTTAATCAGTTTGGCACATTTGCAACTATAAATACTAATACTGGCTTTATTACAGGCCAAGCTCCATCGGCTGGCAAATATGTAGTGTCGGTAAAAGTAAGGTCGTACAGAGCTGGCAATTACATTGCTACTCACCGCAAAGATTTTATAATCACCGTAGCACCATGCGACTTTGCAAGTGCCGACCTAGGTAACCCAAATGTAAAAGTAAATTGCTATAGCTTAAATACTTCTTTTGCAAATTTGAATACATCACCTCTAAACTTAACTTTCGATTGGGAATTTGGCGATCCAGCTTCTGGGGTATTAAACTCTTCTACCGACGAATTTCCTTCCCATCTCTTTTCGGCTCCAGGCAATTATTGGGTAAAACTTACTGTAAACAAAAATACCACTTGCAACAGTACCGATAGTTTACTAGTAAAAGTATGGCCTGGTTTTAATCCAGCATTTGCACCAATACCATCGCAATGCAAAAATACTCCTGTACAATTTACCGATCTTACTACTACAAGTTTTCCGCCAATAAATTTTTGGAAATGGGATTTTGGTGTTACAACATTAACAAACGATACAAGTAGGTTACAAAACCCTACATACACTTACAATGCTGCTGGCACCTATAATG
>JABFQZ010000031.1 GCA_013141435.1 Ferruginibacter sp. | reverse complement strand
AGAAATACTACTGATTGTGTAGTTTTTGATTGGCAAACTTGGTTTTAAAGATGCGTTTAAAGCTAGAATCAGTATTTTTAAATTTTGAAATCGGAGCAATTGGTTTATACTTAGTCGACCCTTAAAAAGTCGAATCTTCTTTTATTTTCAGATATTTTTCCACTTTTGTCTTGAAACAAAAGTGGAGCAAAAATTCAAGACTTCATAAAAATGCCTAAAAAATTGGTTGCATGGCTAAACAAAAATTAGTTCGAACATTTGTGCATTACCCAGCCGTTGTAGAACTTACAAGCTTTTGTAAAAAGCCAAACAGTGGTAACATTAATTTTTCTTTTACACCATTCGCCCAATTTTTCTTAACGGCATTTTTATGAGGTCATTAATAGGAAACTGTTTTTAAGGGCAAATAAAAAACTACCAGTTAATAAATATTTTATTTAATAATATGCAAGTTATTTTAAAGAAAATTTTTATGAAACTAACTGGTAGCGACTGATTCATACATTTTGAGGGACTACTACTTATTGGTAAATGTTGTATAATGAACTAATGCTGAGCCTAGCCCAGATTGTAGTGGTTAGCTTTTTTTGCCTGCACTTGAGGCAAAAAAACTAAAAGCGAAAAGCTGGAAACTATTGCTGATATGGGTTTGTATGCTGATGCTTCGGAAAAAAGATAAAATTATTTTTGCACTTTTGTATGGCTTACTAGCGTTTCTTTTTTTGCAATTGCTTTTCTTTTCTGGCTTTTATTTGGCGCTTACTTCTAAATATATCTCCAAATTTATCTACATCTTTTCGCTGGCTTAATTGTAAGCCTGTACGATTTTGCTGACTTGTAGTTACCGCATCTACCGATGTTCGATTAAAGGCTACGAGGCGTAGTGTACCATCTTTATTTATGAGCCACTCTACCGATAAATCGGGTGTGAGCTTGTTTTGCTGTGCTATTGGGTTGTTGTAATCTATATTGCCACCAACATATATTTTTAAATTTTTTGCTAGGTTAAAGTGTATTTTTGATCGAATATTTGCTTGTAGTTGGTTTGTATTTTTGGTATTTAGTGATGGGTTTAAATCAAAATCTATACCTACAATTCCGTTGGTAGCGTTTTCTAATGCTTTGTTAAATATACTGGTTATCCAACTGCTTACAAAACTGCCCAAAGTGCCTGTGGCTAACGACCCTAAATTGGAGCCATTTATAAATCCATCTTGTGCACTTATAAATTGGTTTAGCAGTAAAAGGCTTGCTACTTGTTTGTACATTTCGGTTTCGTCGGTTTTATAATCGGAGAGTTTTTTTAGTACATAAAAATCTCTTGCATAAATACTTTTTTCGGGCAATATGAATTGGAAATTTATTATAGGGGTTTTTAAATTTCCGAGCAAATGGGCTTGCACTGTAATATCTTCTTGCTGGCGTGTATTTGGGTTAGATGTAATGCTTGATATATCTACATTTTTGGCTAAATACTGGGCTTTCATATCAATAATTGCTAGCAATGGATCGCCAGACCATACGATAGAACCTGTGTTTAATGTAAATGGTTTTTTTATTAGCGATTGAAAGTCGAAGGTGTATTCTCCGTCTGTAATATCGTAGCGCCCACGCATGCTCAATGGCTCATCGGTACCTAGTTTTATATGCAAAAGCCCATTGCCTTGCCCTCGTACTACATCGCCTGTTGTTTCGTCTAACACTACATCTATTTTGCAAGCTGGATTGGCTGTTATATCTAAATTTATCAATAAATTGGCTCCTGTTTTTTGTGAAATATCTTTATCCATTAAGGATCCAAATTGTACAAAATCTATATAATCTATTACGTTGCTTTCTTTGCTATCGCCGGTTAGCAATGTTACATGGCTAGAGTCTTTTGGGTTTGCACTTGGTTCTCCATCTATGTTCATTTTCATGTTTCCAATATCGCCGTTGAGTGTCATTTTTGCTTTGCCAATTACTTTGCCAAAGAAAATGGGGTTGTCTTTTTTTGTGGTATTTAATACTAACATTTTGGGAGTAGAAAAACGTAAATTTTCGAAATAAAAATTATCGAAAAATGAATGATAAATTTTGCCACTTACTGTGCCCTTATTGCCTAGTGTATCGTTTACTTGCAGTGTACCTAAATCTATAAAATTATTTCCAAATTGTATTTGTTGGTTATTAAACTTATATTGTACTTGTGTGTATGCTACTGTAAATTTTGCATTGCTTATTGTAGGGTTGCCAATTATTGACATCTTATTATTGTTTTGCAATAATTGTATAAATCCACTACCTGTGCCACTTATATCGGAAAATACGCTGGTTAAATATGGTTTTAAAATATCTAAATTAAATCGCTCTGTGTTTGCATTTATTTGTAAAGAATTATTGGTTGTGTCTTTATAATTGTATTTTCCGCTTACGTCTAATACGTATTCTTTTTCGTTTGTTTTTAGGGTATAGGTTATTTCGCCAGAGTTTGTGTTTACATTTGTTTCTAAATCTTCTCTACCCATATATTTGCCATCTAATTCAAAATTATTTACATAGCCTTTAAAATTTATTTGTGGTTTTGTAAGTACTTTGCTTGCTATTACTTGGCCAGTTACATTACCTTTTAGTGTTGGGTTTTTGGGTAATAAAAAAGCAAAGTCTTGAATAGCTACATTTTTTAAATTTGCTAATAAATGTGTATCGCCATTTTCTTCGGATAGCTGGCTACTAAGAGTAATAGCTTGCTCTTTGTTATAAAATTTTATTTCGCTTGCATCTATAAAATTTTGTCTAAGTGTAAGCTCTCCATCTTTATCTAACTGCCATTTATTTTTATTTATTATAAATGAAGATGGGTAAAAATGTATTTTAACACCATCGCTCAAGGTTTGTATGCTTGCATTAAGCTCGGCATTGCCAAAAATTTTGCTTGCACTTGTATTTAATTTTATTAATGAAATATCGTTGTTGGCAATAATTTGTAATTGTGAGTTTGGCAAATGCATGCTATCGTTTATTACAATATCTTCTACTTCTACATTGGCAACTAAGGTATCTTTGGTGCCAATTGCATTTATGGTACTGTTGTAAGCTATTTTGTAATCGTAACTAAACTCTGGTATTGTTGCTAAAAAATTTAAGTTATAGTTTTGTAGGTTAAAATTTCCATTAATATTTGCATTATTAAAGCCTCCTAGTTTTTTATCGATTAGTTTTACGTAATCATCTACATTATTAGTTTTTATGCTAAAACTAAAATTTTGCTTGCTTTTAATTACACCTTTTGGGGCTTTAATATATACTGGATAATATTTGGCCAACATAGTGGTAACTGCTTTTGGCAATTCCATTATTTCAAAATTACCTAGTATGCTTGCATCTAACTCGTTTGTTTGTACATGCAATGATTTTTTGCCAGCAATTATTTCCGAATTCAAATTTAAATAATCGAATGATAATTTATTGTTTCCCTCATGCAAATGAGCATTGGTAATTTTTGCTGTACCCAAAAAATTATCGATATTATTGCCCGAAAAATCTAAATCAAAATTACCTAGTAGTGAAAGATTATTGGAGGCAAAACCTAGTTTTTGCAAATCGGCTTTTTGTACATTGGCTTTTAATTTGAAACCTGGTGTTTTTTCTAAAAAATTTATTGAACCATTGAGGCTAGAAATTTTTAAATTTTCATCGTTTATAGATGCTTGACCAGTAAAAAGTTTATTTGCAAAATTTCCTTTTACATCTAAATTTTTATAGGTATAGTTTTCTAATTGTATAAAATGTATTTTTCCATCTACATTTTCTTTTAAATCTTTTACTGTAAAACCTGTACCATCTATTTTTACATTTAACCCAACATTGCCTAGTTGTGGAATATTTAAAAAAGAGCCTAGTTTAAAATTATTGGTAGCTACATTGCCAGAATATTTAGCTGGTTTACCTTTGGGGGTTTTCATATTAAGGTCGGCAACAATATTACCAAAGGCAGATGTGAAATTGCCGTATGCTACAAAATCGGTTATAAAACCTGTATAGTTACCCACAAATGAAAGTGCCCCAAGTTTATTTATAGCAGGGTTAGTAATTGATTTTATTTGGGGCATAATGCTTGCTAATTCGTTGTAATTAGTACGCAAGCTTTTCGATTGAAAATTGATGAAAGTAGCATCTATATCTGGCAAGCCACGCATGCTAATATTGCCATCTACAAAAGTATTGCCTGTGCTTATTTTTATATCTTTTGCTGTAATATTATCAATAGTGCCTTTTGCGTTTCCTTCTAGTAAAAAAGTACGTTTCCAGTTTTTTAAAGCTGGGGCAAAAATGGCTAAATCATCGCTACTTAACACACTGTTTTTAAAATGACCTTCTAATTTTATTGCCGAAATAAAGTCACTAAAATCATCTACAAAATTGCTGTATTTCATAGCGTAATAATTGCCAAGCCTACTTTTATTAGTTGCCAAAACTAGGCTAGCAAACTCCATTATATCTGGAGTAACTTTCATTGTGCTTTCTAGTTTTTTTATTTGCAATCCGCTTTTTTCGGTAGCAGATAAATTTACATTTGCAATAATACTATCTTGCAATAGTGCAATATTTTTTATTGTGCCTGTTATATTTTTAAAATGCAAATGCATACCATCAAACCTATCGGTATAGGGTGAGTAATCAGTTTGTTTATCGTTTTTAAAAGCCCCATCATTTATGGTTAGCTTTTCTAGAGTAATACCCCAGTTATTGGCATTCCATTTTAAAGAATTTGCAATGGGCAATTGTGTTTTTATTATAGATGCTGTATTCGTTTTTGGACGTAGACCATCATAATCATTTATTGCAAAAAATGGTTTGTCGATTACAATATCTTTTAGCTTTATATTTTTATTTTTTAAATTAATAAGATTGGTAACTACATCTAACTTACCAAAACTTGCAATCATATCTTGCCCTTTCCACTCATCTATTTGGCTAAATTTAATGTTTTTAAAATGTAACTCTTTAAGGTTTAAATTGATGGGGTTTCCTCCTCCTTTATTTGTACTTGGAGAATCAAAAAAATCTATTAAAAATTTATAATTCCAAACAGAATCTTTGCGATGAAGTTTTACAACTGTATTTTCTAACTCACAGTTAGCAATGGCAATTGTATCTTTTAAAAAAAACCAATCGTTTAAAGTTCCAGTAAGTGTACCTACATATAAAAGTGTATCTTTTTGCAAATCTTGCACAAGTACACCTTGTATATTAATGTTATTAAAAAACTTTATGCTTACTGATTCTACTTTTACATTGGTATGCAATTTGTTTGATAAAATGCCAGCTACTTTCTTTACCAGTTTTGTTTGAATTGATGGGTAATGTAATAAACCATAAAATATAAAAAGTAAAAACAGCGGAATAAAAAATAAAATTTTTTGTATTGCTTTTTTAAATACCAAAAACCAGATGAGTATTAAATCGATAAATAAAAAATAAAAAATAAATTTATTATTGGGAAATATAAAATAATAGATAGCCGCTAGTATAGCCCAAAAAAGCAGTACAAGCATAGAGCCAAGCAATATTTTTAAAAATTTATTCAGTATAGTTATAATTTAAGCGTAAAAATATACAATTCAAAGTAATATGCAATTTACTTGCCAAAATTTTGTGATATTATATTTTGAAGTTCAGATGTTGCTCTTTTGTGATTTTACAAAGCAATTAAATTTTTATTTTTTATTTTTGCAATAATATATTGGTTTGCCCTGCAAGCATCCAATCATTTTTAATGGTTTTTGGGCATTTTGTCCAAATCAATAATTAGTTTTTATGACTGTATTACACAATCGCTTAAGCCAAGCCGAGCTTAAAAAAATGTTGGTAGAAGAAAAAGAGCCACGCATTACTATTTCATTTTATCGTTATTTTTTTATTGCAAACCCAGTAGAGTATAGAGATGAAATGTATAAACTATTTAATGCCCTAAAGGTATTTGGTCGTATATACATAGCCCACGAGGGTATAAATGCACAATTAAGTTTGCCAGAAAGTAATGCACAAAAATTTACCGAAATAGTTGAAGGTATTGAAGGGTTGCAAAATTTACGCTTAAATATAGCCATTCAACAACAAGCTAAGGAGAATATGCGCCCTGCAGCTGGTAAAAGTTTTTGGGTGCTAAAAATAAAAGTAAGAGATAAAATTGTGGCTGATGGTATTACAGACACTACATTTGATATGAACAAAAAAGGCAAGTATGTAAATGCCGAAGAGTTTAATAAACTTAGTGCTGAAAAAGATACTATTGTAGTAGATATGCGAAACCACTACGAATATGAGGTAGGTAGGTTTGAAAATGCTATAGAAATACCTAGCGATACTTTTAGGCAACAATTACCCATGGCAGTAGACATGCTAAAAGATGATAAAGAAAAAAATATAATAATGTATTGCACTGGTGGTATACGCTGCGAAAAAGCAAGTGCATATATGTTACATAATGGGTTTAAAAATGTGTACCATGTAGAGGGAGGCATTATAAACTATACTAATAATGTGAATGAACAAAATTTGCAAAATAAATTTAAAGGCAAAAATTTTGTATTTGACGATAGGCTTGGAGAAAGAATTACTGATGACATAATAGCCAATTGCCACCAATGTGGCAAACCTGCTGATACACATACCAATTGCCTAAACGATGCTTGCCACTTGTTATTTATACAATGCGAAACCTGCAAAGAAAAAATGCATGGGTGTTGTACCTTAGAGTGTAAAGAGATATTTTTATTGCCAATAGAAACTCAAAAAGAATTGCGAAAAGGAATAGATAAAGGGAATATGATTTTTAATAAATCGAGGCAAAGAATGCCTAATTTAAAAATAAAAGATTTTTAAAAGTAAGCGTATTACTTTTTATTGACTGTAAAGTAATGTATTAAGTTTTGCATAAAGTAAATCCAATATTTTAAATATACAAAGTATATGTATTGCAAAATTTAAGTGTTAATTTGTACAAATTATTATTATACAATGCAAAAAAAAATACTAATTACATTACCAAACAATGATTTTGACACTACAGAAGTTGCTGTACCTTGGAAATTATTTACACAAAAAAAATACGAAATTACTTTTGCTACACCAAATGGTAAAAGAGCATATTGCGATCCAAAGCTACTGACAGGAGTAATCTTTGGACAACTTGGTGCAGAAAAAGAGGCAATAAAGTTTTACAATGAATTAGAACAAAACGAAATCTTTCTTAATCCAATAAAATATAGCGACATAATAGTAACCCAATATGATTTATTGGTACTGCCTGGCGGACATGCTCAAGGAATGAAACCATATTTGGAAAGTAAAATACTTCAAGAAAAAATTTTACAATTTTTTGAATTAAATAAATTAGTAGGTAGCATTTGCCATGGCTGCATTGTATTGGCTAGAACCATAAATCCATCTTCAGGTAAATCTGTTATTCATCATAAAAAAATTACAGGGCTTACAAAAATTTTAGAACGAATTGCATATTTTCTTACTTTTTGGAAACTTGGAAAATATTACCGTACTTACCCAACTTATGTGCAAGATGAAGTAAAACGAAATTTAGTTGATGCCCAAAATTTTAATACTGGAGGCAACCAATTTAAACCCTATGTATGTGTAGATGAAAATTTGGTAACGGCTCGTTGGCCAAAAGATGCGTATTTGTTTGCCGAAACGTTGATTAATAAATTAGAAAAATAAACCTATGAAAAATTTAACATTGCTATTATTTTTTTTTGGAATATTTATTTTATTTCCGTCAAATAAATCTTATGCTACAACCATCAATGCATCTACTTTTGGATGGAATGCTACAAACGCCACTACTGCCTTTGTAAATGCAATCAATTCTGCAAACGACACAATAGTTATAGATAAACAAGCTAGCGATTGGATGATAAATCCAACTCATTTTGAGTATGTAAATAACAAAACAATTATTTTTGAAAATGGAGTAAATTTAGTTGCAAGGCCAGGTGCATTTGCAAGTGTTGGTTCTAGTTTGTTTTATTTAGATGAGTGTAACAACATAACTATTATTGGATATGGAGCAAGTTTTAGAATGCAAAAAAGTGAATATATTGCCTACAATAATAGCGAACAAAGGCATTGTGTTAGATTGATGAGTTGTAATAACATAAATATATATGGGCTCAAATTAATGGATAGCGGTGGTGATGGAGTTATTATTGCTTCTTGGTCAGGAATTGCATTTCAAAGATATTGCGAAAACATTTTACTTAAAGATCTTTGGTGCGATAATCATTACCGACAAGGAATTTCTGTTATTTCGGCACAACACCTCAGAGTAGAAAACTGCTGGTTTACTAATACCATTGGCACAGCCCCACAAGCTGGGGTAGATATAGAACCCAATCAACCTTTTGAAAGACTTATTGATGTAGTATTTGATAAATGTAGATTTACTGGTAATGCTGGTAACGGAATTAAAATAATTCCATTTTTTCTAGACAACACTTCTTTACCTGTAGATGTTACATTCAATAATTGCTATGTTTCTGATAATGGTACAAATCATTATCAAATAGCTTTGCGAAGCGATGAAAGCGGCACAACCGGAAATGTATATTTCAATAATTGTATGACCGATGGTGGTGCATACTCGGTTGGAGGTAGTAAATCTGTTTTAGGATGGAAAGCCCATTTCAATAATTGTGTATTTAGAAATCCTACAAATATTGTTGTAAATTTTGATGACTATACAACTTCGGCTTCATTGTATAAAAATGGTGGTGCAAGTTTTACAAATTGTTTAGCCTTTTATAATACAACGTATCGTTATTTTAATGTTTGGCGTGCAAATACAACTTCGGCAGGCCTGGACGATGTGCAGTTTAATAACTTCACTGTAATTAACCCCAATAGTGTTGCCTATAATAATGGCGGAAATGTAACTGCAAATTGTGTTTTTAATTTTCAACCATTTACAACTACTCCTACAACAACTGCAAATTATAGTGTAGGAAGTAGTTTAGTAGAGTGCAATACAACTAACAGTTTGCTAAATTTTTCTAGAGATGCTTTAAGCAATACCACATTCCCAATTGCAACAACTTATTCTATTACAGGCACTGGTATTGAAGCTGTTGATTTTGGCAGAATGAAAGGTTTTGAAATTATTCCTTTCGGAAGTTTAACACAAACAGATACTTTTTTAGTTTTGAAAGATGCTATTGTAGAACCAACAAAAACCACAACTGTATCGGCAGATGCAACTACTCTTTTTTCAACAACATCATTGCCTCAAGATATTACAATTGAAGATTGTGCTTTGTTACCAATTAAACTTTTATTCTTTAAAGGTAAATGTAACAGCCAACATACTTTAATAGAATGGAGTACAGCCTCAGAAATTAATAACGATTTTTTTGAAGTAGAAAAAAGTGTTGATGGTATTACTTGGAAAAAAATTGCTGCGATAAAAGGAAAAATAAATTCAACAACAATTAATGCATATTCATATACAGACAATGAAAAATATAATGAGCA
>JABFQZ010000023.1 GCA_013141435.1 Ferruginibacter sp. | reverse complement strand
GGGATAACAGGATAAACGTAGCATAGAGCCATTTTTGCAGCAATGTAAAAGTGACCGGGGTCGACCACCGAACTTTGTACTACAGCTAACTGCCTCGTGGAGGTTCGATCCCTTCCCCTACAGCAATTAAAAAACCTTACATGTGAAAATACTTGTAGGGTTTTTTTGTATCTAAAATTTATAAAAAAGATATTGGCCTATTTTTTATAAGCCTTATTTTTTAAATGCCAGTACTTCATTGTATTTTTTGTTTCTATTTCTACAAAATTAAATTTTGTTAGTATATTTATTGAACTAGTATTTTGTATTAAACATGAGGCTGTAATTTCTTTTACAGCTTTGTTGGTTAGTGCCCAGCTAATAATTTCTGAAATTGCTTCGGTTGCATATCCTTGCCTTCTCTGTTTTTTTATAATGCCGTAGCCAATATCTATACATTCTGTTTCAAAATCAAATCCTTTAAACCCAACATCTCCAATAATTTCGTTTGTATTTTTTTTAATCACCATCCAAGATTCAAAACCAGTAGGTGATTTTACTTTTGAAAGATTAGTGATAATTTTTGGTATGGTTTCTATAACATCTTTGTCTGGCCAACCAATTGCTTTCTTTATACTTTGTGTAATTAAATCACTAAAATCATTGGCAAGTATATTTTGGCATACTTGTTTTGTAAATGGAATTAGAATCAATCTCTTGGTTTCAAGCTTTTCTATATTTAGCTTTTTTTGCTTCATTGTATGATCAATCTTTGTAACTATTAAAGGCTTTAACCCAAATTATGCGGTGGGTACACATTTCAATTTTGCAAAACTATAGTTTTAAGGAAGTCAAACCTTAAAGGCTTGACTTCCTTGATATCGTAGAGCTAAATTTTTCTGCAGCATAATTTGTATTTAAATTGCAAATTAGGTATGGATATTAAGGCAAAACTACTACATGGGCAATGTTAAGCAATGTACTACTGCCGAACCTAGCCCAGATAGTAACGAAAATCCTTTTTTGTGGCTGCCTTTATACCCCCAAACACTGCACTTATTGTAGTAAAAGTAGGCTACAAGCGGTACAAACTGTATTCCAGTGCAAGCCTTACCGAAAATGCGGTGTTGGTGTTGAAGTATAAACCGAAATAGCAGGATTTATATTTTTGAAGAAGCAACCATCATGCAAAGTCGGTAATTTTTGTTACCGGTTTTTTATAGCAATATTGTTTTGAAAGATAAAACCGAGTTTTAAAATAAAAACTAAATTAATCCTTTTGTATATGCAATACGCAATGCTTGTGAACGGCTGTTAACATGCAGCTTTTGATAAATACTAATGCAATGTTTTTTTACTGTATTAGGGCTTATAAAAATTTTTGTACCAATTTCTTTATACTCTAATCCCTGGCTAAGTAGTTGTAAAATTTCCTTCTCTCTTTCACTTAGTTGAAAAATATTTTCTGTTTCTTTTTCTGCTTTAGCTGTATGTGGCATTTGCACCATTTGTAGTATTTTGTATGCAATGCTTGGCGAAATAGGACCAGCACCGCTTTCCCATAAATTCATCAGCATATCAGAAACCACTTCACCACTTTCTTCTTTTAGTAAGTAACCACAGGCTCCAGCCCTTATTGCTCTGAAAATTTTATCGTCATCATCAAAAATAGTGAGTACTACAAATTTTACATTGGGATAAAGCGATGATGCTGTGCCAATGGCAGATACACCGTCCACTTCTGGCATTTCTAAATCCATTAATACAATATGTGGTAAATCATCTTCTGATAATGCATGCATTTTTAATAAAAAATCTTCTCCGTTTACTGCTTGAAACGCAATATTAAAATAATTATGAAGAGATAGTTTATCTAAAATAACTTTTCGGTTATTTATTTTATCATCTACAATGGCTATTCGTATCATATTTATAAAGATGAGCTTATTTTAGTTGATAAGTAATACTCCATATGGATACCTCATTAATCAATACTAATTATTGTTGTTGTACCTTTTTGCAAAATAGATTCTATGTTGTACATAAAATTGGCAGCCGTTGCTCTTTCTTGCATATTAGTTAAGCCATAACTATCATTTTTTTGCTTAGCCTTTTCTATATCAAAGCCTTTCCCGTCGTCTTGAATTAAAAGTTGCCAATCATTTTTATTTAGTACACTTTTTGCAGTAATTGTTTTGGGTTCTGCATGTTTTACAGCATTGTTTACCGTTTCTTGTATTATCAATAATATGTTTAGCCCCTTTGTGGATGTAATGATTAAATTGGAAGGTGGTGTGCCCTCTAAAGTGAAATTTATTTTAGAATAATGCCTGCTCATTTGTTTCATAAAATTTACAATACGCAGCCACAAGTCGGTTGCAGTTACATCACTTGCCTTCATTGCCCACAAGGTTTCTCTTAAGTTAAGCAACATTTCCTTTGCTGTATCCTGTAAATCTTCTACTACATTTTTGTTATTTTCTTTTCCTACATTTAATAAACTACTGTTGTGCAAAATGGCATTGGCTTGTACGCCAAGATTATCATGTAATTCGGCAGCAATTCGTTTGCGTTCTTTTTCCTCGGCATCTTTTACAGCTAATTCAGCTTGTATCTTTTTTTGTTCGGCAATTATTTTTTGCTTTTGTTGATATTTTTTAAAGCGGTAAGCAAAAAATATTGCTGATATTATTGCTAAAAAACCTGCTCCGTACAATAAAAAATTACGTTGGAACAAACCTAATTTTTGTTGTGCAATCAATGTTTCTTTTTTTTGTACTTCGTATTTAGTTTGTAATCCTGTAAGCTCCTCTGCCGAATTGATAGTATATAACGAATCCTTTAACGTTAGCATTTTTTCTAATATGATAGCGTAATTTTTATAATCGCCTTTGTTGCGATAATTTAATTTTAATGCTTCATAAGCAAACATATATTTTGCAATCAAGTTATTATCTCCATAAATTTTTAAGGCTTCGTTAGCAGTATTAATACCCTTTTCATATTGCCCAGTATTGGCATAGTATAAGGATAATTGAGCCATATCCGATGCTATGAAATCTGCATTGCCAATTTGCCTTCTTATTTCAATAGCCTGCATTAGCAATGGCTCAGCTTTTTCTTTTTTACCAAGATTAATAACAATATCTGCTTTAATATTTAATCCATTGGCAAGTGTGGTAAAGTTTCCTACTGCTATTGCTTTTTCAATTCCTTGGTTAACTAATATTAGTGCAGTATCGTATCTACCTACATTGTTTAAACAAGAGGCTAGGTTATCATAAATTGATGATTGATCAAATTGCTCAGTAAGTAATAATTTTCGTTGTATTACTTTTTTAAACCAATTAATTGCTTCATCATACCTACCCATTTCCATAAAGCAAAAACCAATACTGTTACCAGCATAACCCCTTACTATATTATCATTTTTTTCTTCTGTTTTTTTTAGCACTGCTAACATTGCCTCAATCCCTTCTTTATATTTACCCTCACCTACTGTTAAATTTGCAAGGCTATGTTCAATAAGCAACAATTCATGCTGCACACTAGGTTCGGCTTTATATTTTTGAAATGTGGTTGATAATAAATACAGAGCACTATCAACTTTCCCAACTTTTGTATAGTATTTAGCTTTACTATAATTGTATTTACAATTAACCGATGGGGTGTTCACTTGTTTTACCAAGCCTGTTGCATCATCTATTATTTTTGAAAATTCTTTAACAGACATTGAAGAATTTTGCCTCAACAAAAGTAGGAAAGCATCTACCCTAATATTAACATTTGCATTAGAATATCCAATTTTTTTTAAGGAATCTATTTTTTGTGTTTGAGCAATGCAAGTAGTTCTATTGCCTAAAAAAAATAGCCATAAAATAATTATTAAGTATTTCAATGTAGTTTAGTTTTAATTAGCCATTTCAAGTTACTACCAAAAATCAATAATTAAAAGTAATGGATATTAAACTATTTAAAAACTATCCAAATGGAGTATTCCACTCGTTCTTCAATTTCCCCATTTTTGCTCTACAAAACAAAACTGTTAAAAAATGAAAAAGCAAATACTTTTAAACAGCCTTACAGCTTTATTTCTTACTGTAATTGCAGTAAGTGTAAATTCTTGCAAAAAATCAGGCAGCAACATAAATATAAACAATTCACAAGGCAGCATGTCGCTTTCCTACGCAGGTAAAACTATTACGTTTGATTCCGTATATTCGACTTTAGGGTCTGTTAATAACGTTAAAAAAAGAGTTATTGGTAAAAACAAAAATTCAACAGTAAACAATGTTAACGGAATGGGCACTTTCTGTTATTTTGATATGGATGAACTAAATGTAGGAAACTATACACACAATACCTATGGACAATTTAATTACGGATTATTTTTTTATGAAAATAGCAACATTACAAGCCTTGATGGTTTTGCTTATATTTACACCATTACCTCAAACAGCAATGGAAAAATATCTGGCACATTTGCTTTTAGGACAAGTGTCGCTAATCCTTCTGATTCTGCAAGAGGTACCTTTAAGGATGTGTTAATTCAGTAAACTTTACATGTATATTCCTGCAGGTAAAAGAAAATTGGTTCTCTTTAAGAGTTTTCTGGGCAGTTGTGTTGCTGGAACATACATAATCAACAATATAATTTGTACTACAATGGCAGGGCCGAAAACTGTGGCATATCTGGCTAGCCAAAGCTATACACAAATAGTACAATGAGAATAGAAGTTAACAATATTATTAGAAGATTCGCTTATAATCCCCTCACTTTTTGTGAGGGTTTTTTTATCCAAATGGAGTATAGGTTTTACTTTTTTACAATGGCAATTTTACAGTATTATCTTCAATTCCTATTTACAAACCATTTGTTACAATACTCAATAACAAGTAAATTTTTAAAAGATGAAAAAAATATTTTTACTCTTAGCCGTTTTGTTTATAGCCAAAATACAAATTGCACAAACTTTAGTAGCATCTTACCCATTTAATGGAAACGCCAACGATGCGGCAGGCTCTTCCAATGGCACAGTAAGCGGTGCTACCCTTACTAACGATAGATTTGGCAATGCTAATAGTGCGTTTTTTTTTAATGGTAACGCCGATTATATTGGAGGTATCGCATCTTCATTTCCTACAAATGACAGAACAATTTCATTATGGTTTAATGCTGATGCCGGAAGTGTTGCAAGCAATACACCTTGTCCTTTTTCGTATGGCGGAGATGCGTGCGGTAGTAGCTTTTTAATGATTTTAAACAATATTAGTAATGGAAAATATCAAATGCAGGGTCATTGTACTTCTAATCTCAATGAGTATATTTACCCATCGGCACCCGAAGCTAACTGGTACAATTGGGTAGTTACGGTTAATGGCACCACCATTAAAATGTTTATTAATGGTGTATTGGTGAACACCACTACAAGTTTTACAATTCCAACAACTGTATTAAGCAAAGATTTTTATATTGGCACACTCATCAATAATAATGGTACTGGGCGGTTTAATCCTTCTGGAGGTTATTATTTTAAAGGGAAAATAGATGATATTAAAATTTATAATGGAGCTTTAAGTGATGCCCAAATTCTTGATGGTTATTTAAATGATTTTAAAAAACCAGGTAGTGGCAACACAGCATCATTTAATGGCACATCACAATATATTGAAGTTCCTGATAATCCCGGCTTTACTTTTGGCACTTCATTTACAGCATCTGCATGGATAAAAACAACTTCTTTTGATGCTGATATTTTTTCAAATTTTGAAGCTGCTTTCCCTTTTACTGGCACATTGTTTGGCATTGGATTTGGTTGCGTTGGAAATATATCCGACCCTAGAGCAGGAAGGCTTGGCTTTTATATAGGTAACAATGCTTCTAGCACTAGCGAAAGCTATAACGACATTAGTGGTCCAAGGATTGATGATAATAAATGGCATAATGTAGCGGTAAGTTATGATGGCTCTCAGGTTAGATTTTTTGTAGATGGAGTTGCTACAAGTGTTATATCAGCATCTAACAATGGAATCGGAAACTCATCAAATGTATTAAGAATTGGAAGAGATAATAATGAACAAGGTGTAAGGTATTTCAATGGTTCTATTGATGAACTACAATTATGGAGTACTGCATTACCTTTAAACACAATTAGAGACTGGATGTGTAAAAAAATAACCTCAACACACCCCGCCTATACCAACCTTGTAAGCTATTTTCGTTTTGATGAAGGCAGCACTAACAATACAGGTGGTTTTGCAGGAAACTTTGGTACACTAATTAATACACCCACATGGCAAACCAGTGGTGCAGCTTTAGGCGATGCATCTGCACATGATTATGTAAACGCAACAAAAACGGCAAATATCAGCCACCCAAGTGGAGAAAACTTTGCGGTAACATCTACAAACGGCAACCCTGAAGGCTTACAGGTATACAGGGTGGACGAACAACCCAATACATTAACTGGCGCAAGTGGTGTGGGTGTAAATAATAAATATTTTGGGGTGTTTCAAGCAGGTGGAACATCGCCACAGTACACAGCTGTATATAATTACAATGGTAATCCTTCAATAACTCCTGCTATTGAAAGTCAGTTACGTTTAAACAAGCGTAATGATAATGCCGCTAGTAGCTGGATAGTAATGCCAGATGTTGCTAACGAACCAGCTAATACAATTACCGTTACAGGGCAAAATACTGAATACATTTTAGGCAGAGTAGGAGGAGTATTGCCTATTAAGTTAATTAGTTTTGATGCGGTTAAAAAAGGTAATGAGGTTCTGGTAAATTGGAAAGCAACTAACGAAGAGGATATTTTGTATTATGAGGTAGAAAGAAGTATAGGAAATAATGTGTTTACAAAAATTTATACTACTGCTGCAAAAAATGCCCTGTCGCAAAACAGTTACGATGCAAAAGATGATAAACCTTATGCCGGAATAAACTATTACCGTTTAAAAATTGTTGACAAAGAAAAAAAAGTAGCATTCAGCCAGGTTGTAAAAGTAATATTTAAGGGAGATGCAGGTACTATAACCATATCCCCTAATCCTACATCAAACTACATAACTGTAAATGGCACCATCAATTATACCCAAATACAAATTATAGATGTAAGCGGAAGATTGGTTAAGCAATATGCAAAAAAACAGAATAATACATATGTTTTTCAAAATATTCCAGGCGGAGTCTATGTTATAAAACTAATAGGTAATACACAGGCCTCCACATATAAAGTAATTGTGAAGTAAATTGGAAACCATTAAATAAATAATAATTAAAATTTTAAAACAATGATTAAATACTTGAAAATTAAAAACACATCAAAAAATTTATTTTTGATGTGTTTAGCAACAGCATTTTTTAGCTTGGTATCTTGTAAAAAGGGAAAAACTACTCCTGCAGCTTTTACGTACAATGGTAAATGGACGGTGGTTTACAACTTTACTACAGGCTCTATGGCCAAGGGAACATTTACTGCAACCTTAAAAGCAGATGGAAAGTGGGATTATGTAGAAGGTAGCTTTAGCAAGGTTGATGCAGGCACTTGGACATTATCGGGCAATAATATCAATTTTGTTTTTAACTTTTCTGGGCTTGCTAGTTATACCGGCACAAAAATAAATGATAATAGTTTAAGCGGTACTGCTGTTGGGGATACAGGTGTTTCAACAGGTACATGGACGGCGACAAGATAGCAACATTAAATAACTTGTAGTCGCCTCCTATTTCAAAGCTGTTTACATCATCTTTGCCTCTTTATATTTCCTGTATGTTGTCAGGACTGTTTTTGCAATTTCATTCATTCGCTTGGTAGGTATTTGTATTTCCACCCAATGTAAAAGTACAGGTAAAATCTGCAAAAACAATACCTGAAATGCAACATTTAATGGATGCCGGTGCCATAAAGCAAACACAATTGGCACGGCAGGCAGGTAGGCAATAATGCTTACAGCCATCGTGGCAGTGCAGCAGAAGGTTTGCTGCAATTTGCAGATGGAAAGGAAGGCCTAGCATTTTGTACAGTAGTGCAAACCATTGTTGCCATGCTTGGTACACAGGACAAATGGCAAATACCTTTCAGTGCTATGTAAGTATGAGAGGCGTACTAAAATATAAAGTTGGTAACGAAGCAATGGCACGTAAAATAATGAGTAACTCACATAAATATTTTGGTTCTCAATGCTCAAATGCCTGGCCACTTTTGGCGGGGGTTATTTTAATTCATAAAATCATCTTCTTTTTTACTTGCACCCAGCATATTTTCTACAGCACCGTAAATCATCGGAAATTTTTCTTTTACAAAATGTTTAATTACATCTACGCTTTTTTAGCTTGTTCTTGTGTAATGCTAGAATCTGTAACAATTCTGTCAATTAATTCTTGCATATTAATTCCTAATTATTATGTATCATATCTATCCACCTTTTCTATTCCGGACAAAGCTTTTAAGTGGTTTAAAAGCTCTTCCAACTCATCCCTGTCGAGCACAAATATTTTTACATTGCCTTCAAAAATACCTTCTTTAGCTTCAATACTCATTGCGTTAATGTTAAATTTCATTTCGCAGCTTATAAATTTGATAATTTTATGTATTACACCCACATCAGCTAAGCCAACAATTTTTAATCCATAGAAGCTGCCCTAACTTTTGCAATGATTGCCTATAATTTAATGGCTCTTTTTAGAACATTTGTACTCCAAGACAAAACACAAAAAACTTTATCAACCATTAGGTATCGAACCTTTGCAATAGGTGCATACTTTGAAAAAATAAACGATAAGCTAGTACTAAAAATAACACTTAGTAAAAAAGAAGAGCTTGGTTTAGCGGACTTTGGAACCACGGCAAACTCTTTGAGTATCCATTTGAAATGGCTAATGCGTAATTTGGGTTTAATAGATATTTGCTGCTGATGCTATTAGTAAGAAATACACTGAATAGTTAGCAATTTTTTACTTTTAAATAAAATTTATTAATTAAACAAAGTGCCATCTCCCATATTTGTACGTGGTGTTCGTTTTAAATGTTTGTAGGCTTTTTCTGTTGCTTCTCTGCCTCTTGCAGTACGCATTATAAACCCTTCTTTTATTAAAAATGGTTCATATACTTCTTCTAAAGTGCCAGGCTCTTCGCCTACTGCGGTTGCAATGGTTGTAATACCTACAGGACCTCCTTTAAATTTATCTATTATGGCACTCAAAATACGGTTGTCCATTTCGTCTAATCCATAAGCATCTACTGCTAAGGCAGTGAGAGCATGTTCTGTTATGTTCATATCTATAACCCCATTGCCAAGTACTTGTGCAAAATCTCTAACCCTACGTAATAGTCCGTTGGCAATACGTGGAGTACCACGGCTACGACCTGCTATTTCTGCTGCTGCATCGCTTGTAAGTTTTGTGTTTAATATGCCCGAACTGCGAAGTAAAATATTTTTTAATGTTGCTGTATCATAATATTCTAGCCTGCTTTTTATACCAAATCTGGATAGTAATGGAGAGGTAAGTAAACCGCTACGAGTAGTAGCACCAATAAGTGTAAATGGGTTTATGTCTATTTGAATACTTCTTGCTGCTGGCCCGCTGTCTATCATAATATCTATTCGATAATCTTCCATGGCTGCATATAAATATTCTTCTACTACGTTGCTTAGGCGGTGTATTTCGTCTATAAACAATACATCGTTTGGTTCTAAATTGGTAAGCAAGCCAGCAAGGTCGCCAGGTTTTTCTATAACTGGGCCACTGGTTTCTTTTATATTTACATTAAGTTCGTTGGCTACAATTCGGCTAAGTGTTGTTTTGCCCAATCCTGGTGGGCCATGAAATAGAATATGATCTAAAGCTTCGCCTCTTTTTTTTGCTGCTTTTATAAATATTCTTAGGTTTTCGATAGTATTTTGTTGGCCAGCAAACTGAGCTATTTCACTTGGGCGTATATTGTTTTCAAACTCCTTTTCGGCAGGGGTTTGTTTACTAGTATCTGTATTCAAATTGGGATTTGCCATATTGTAAAAGTAGCAAATTAATGATGTAGATTTTTATATTTTCTTAAGAAACTAAAAGGGATTAAAAAAATTATCTTCCAAAAATTTTATCTAATTCATTTTTTTTAAAACTCATATAAGTTGGTTTGCCATTTGGGGTTGCATTTGGGGTTTCGCATAAAAACAATTCTTCTATCAATGTTTTCATTTCTGTTAGCGCTAGTACAGTGCCTGGTTTTATAGCCTGTTGCAAGCATAAAGTTCGAAGTAGTTTTTCTCTTTTGGTAAATTTTAAATCGTTGCTAAAATGTTTGTATTGTTCTACAATTTTTTCAATAGCTTGTAAATCGCCTTTTTGCCCTACATCTGCTGGTGTACCTTGTAATACAAAAGTATTGTTTCCAAAAGGTTCGAGTAAATAACCTAATTGTTTTAAATCGGGCAAAAGTTCGTGTAGTATATGTGTATCGGCAGGGGAAAGCTCTAATGTGGTAGGAAAAAGACTTTGCTGGGTTGCAATAGCTTTGCCAGCAACAGCAATTGCAAATTTTTCGTACAAAACTCTTTCGTGTGCATTTTGTTGGTTTAGGAGTAAATAGCCATTGTTGTTTTGCACAACTATGTATGCATTGTGTATTTGCAAAGGGTTATTAAACTCGGTGGGTTGCTCTATGTTTTGCAAAAGACTTTCAAAAACTGGTGTTTGTGTTGCTGTGGCAAAGTTGTTGTTATCGCTTTGCTCATTTGGCTTTTCATAAAAATCTTTCCAATGTTTTAATTCGCTATTTTTTTCTACAAAATGTGCTTGGTTTTTTTGCGAAAATGTTTGAAACAAGGTGGATGTAGATGCAGAACTTCTGTCTAAATCAGTAATGGGTTTATTTACTGCATCTAAATTTTGTATTGTGGCATCTAGCTCAAAATCTAAAGTAGGAGTAATGCTGTGCTGAGCTAGCGCATGTTTTACGGCGCTTTGTACAAATGCATATACAATTTGTTCATCTTCAAACTTTATTTCTTGCTTGGTTGGGTGTACATTTATATCTACTTGTGCAGGGTTTAAGTCTATAAATAAAGCATACATCGGAAAACTATCTTTTGGTATCATGTTTTCGAAAGCACGCATTATTGCATGATTCAAATAAGCACTTTTTATAAACCTGCTGTTTACAAAAAGAAATTGATCGCCTCTGGTTTTTTTTGCAATTTCGGGTTTGCCTACAAAACCAATTATGTCTAAATAATCGGTACGCTCTTGTAAGCTAACCAATTTTGCATTGTAATTATTGCCAAGTATTTGTACTATACGTTGTTTTAAAGTGCCTTTTTCTAAATGAAAAACTTGTTGGCCATTTGAGTTTAACGAAAAAAATATTTCGGGAAAAGCCATTGCTACTCGTATAAACTCATCTACAATATGCCTAAGCTCTACAGCATTGCTTTTTAAAAAATTTCTTCGTGCAGGTACATTAAAAAATAAATTTTTCATGGCTATACTTGTACCTGTTTTTGTAGCTATAGGTTCTTGTTTTTTTACAATACTATTTTCTATTTCTATGTATATGCCAGCTTCGTCTTCATCTCTTTTTGTTTTTAATTCTATTTGTGCTACAGCTGCAATGCTTGCCAATGCTTCGCCTCTAAAGCCCATCGTTTTTATTTTAAACAAATCGTCGATATTACTTATTTTAGATGTTGCATGACGTTCAAATGCCATACGAGCATCGGTTACACTCATACCTTTGCCATTATCTATTACTTGTATAAGTGCTTTGCCTGCATCGTTTACCAGCAGTTGTATTTCGGTAGCGCCTGCATCTACAGCGTTTTCTAGCAATTCTTTTACAGCACTTGCAGGCCGTTGTATTACTTCGCCTGCCGCTATTTGGTTAGCTATGTTATCGGGCAATAATTGTATAATATCCACCAATGGGTAATAATTTTTATTGCAAATTTACTTACACAAACTCATAAAGGCTAAAAGAAAATAAAAAAGTGTATTGCAAATATTTTTGTTTCGTTATATGAAATTGATTTTTATGAAATATTAATGCTACATTTAAAACACCAAACCCTACTGCCATGCTACCACAAAACAGCAAAAGCTATTTTACTTTTACAAAAAAAGAAAAAAGAGGTACACTTGTTATTTTGGCCACAACGCTGGCTATAGCTGTAAGTGCAAAATATATTTACCCATTAATTATTAAAGAGGAGCATACAAATAATGCAAACATTTTTGCTGCAATAGATTCTTTAAAAGAAAAACAAAACGATAGCACAAAAAAATTTAACAATGATAATGAATACAGCGACAATGCTGGCTACCACTCGTATCCCAAAAATAATTACAACGAAGTGTTTACAGGCACTATGTTTTATTTTGACCCAAATACGCTTGATGCCCCAGGCTGGCATAAGCTGGGTATAAAAGACAAAACTATTGCAAGTATGCAAAAATATATTGCCAAAGGAGGAAGGTTTAGGGAGCCCGAAGATTTACAAAAAGTATGGGGACTTAGAGATGAAGAAAAGGAGCGGCTTATACCTTATGTACGCATAGTAGCAAGCGAACAGCAAAATAATAATTACAACAATAATTACCAGCCTTATGAAAAAAAGCCTTACGAAAAAAAAGCTGTAGCCCTTGTAGATATAAACCTTGGCGACTCTTTAGCATACGATGCACTGCCAGGTATTGGCGGTGGCTATGCCAAACGAATTATAAAATTTAGGGATAAACTTGGAGGGTTTTATAAAGTAGAACAAATAGCCGAAACCTTTGGCTTGCCTGATAGCACTTACCAAAAAATAAAACCATTTTTAAAAATAAGTAACAATAATATTCGTAAAATAAATATAAACACTTGCACCGAAGATGAGCTAAAAACTCACCCATATATTCGTTGGCAATTAGCAAAATTAATAACAGAATATAAAAAACAACATGGCAATTATACTAGCCTCGGCGATCTAAAAAAAATAATGATTATTGATGAGGAAGTGTATAATAAGATTGTACCGTATTTGAGTTTGTGAGGTAAAAGCCAAATTACACAGCAGGGCAAATTTATTAGAACGAAATTAAGGAAGTAAAATTTTGTTAAATTGAAATGAGTCCTTTATGCGTAATTTGTGTTAAAAATTATTCAACTTTTTCTTCAAATTGTAAGAGTTCGCTTAGGCTTACATTTAGGCAAGTAGCAATTTTTTTTAAAGTACAAATGGTAACATTTAGTTGCCCTCGTTCTATTCTACTTACTTGCTCTGCATAATTATCCATAGCTACACCAAGGTCTAACTGGGTTAAGCATTTATTTTTTCGTAAACATCTTATTCTACTACCAAGGGCTTTTAGGTACACTTTATCGGTTTCATTTTGCACAATGCAAAGAGGGAGTAAAAATTTATTTTGCAATAGAACATAAATGTTCTATTTTTAATATCTCAATACATTTGTATGCCTACAAATAAGTACCAATATATTAGATACCACAGCCCACCTGCTGTATCTTTATGCTATTTTAAACCAACAAAAATTATTACTATGAAACAGACAATTTTTTTATTAACATTCGCTTTTATTTTTTCTTTTGTTTCAGTTGCACAATTAGACAAAAAAACTTGGCTAGTTGGGGGGAGTGGTGCTGCTAGTATATCAAATAGTAATCTTAATGGTGAACTTTTTAAATCTACTAAATTATCTATTTCTCCAAATATTGGATATTTCCTATTTGATAAGTTTAATGTAGGTATTAAAACTTCGTTTGAATATTTAAAAAATGAAAATTTATCTCCAATTATTAGCTATACAGCAAAATATTTTTCATTTAATATTGGACCCTTTGTTAGATATTACTTTTTGCCAAAAGAAAAAAGGACAAATTTATTTGTAGAAACTTCTTATCAAATAAAAACAAGGAATAGTATTTCCGCAGGGAATAGCTCAAAAGAAAATGCAAGCACATTTTCGATAAATGCTGGACCAGCAATATATTTTAATTCGAGTGTAGGGATTGAGTTTACAGTAGGTTATTCCTCTACAAAATATAAATTGATGACTGGCTCATATAATACTTTATTAGTTGGTATTGGATTACAAATACATCTAATAAAAGATGAAAAATAACCTTTTAAAATGTTTAACATGAAAAAAATTAAGATTTTTTCTTTACTGCTTTATTGCATGAATGTTATTTATGCTCAATCTGTTACTATTAATTATTCGTCACCAGGGTTTGGTGCTAATTGCAATATTTTTGCTGTACCAATAACTTCACCACCCACTTCACCAATCTTATATCAAGGATTAGAGCACACCACTTCTGTTGGTTTTCCTTCATACTCTTCAACAGAAAAAGCAATAAAATTACAAGAGAAAGCAATTACTTCTGGCTCTGATGGTTGTACTCAATATGCAATAAAATACCCATTTAAAAAAAATTATAATTATAAAATAATGGTGAATTGTAGAAGCATACGAGGTACAGGTTCACTTAGTTTACCTATTATAAAACTAAATCTTAGTGATGATAATATGGGAATAAATAATTCCACAACATGTAGTGGGCCTTCGCCCTTTGACCATGCTCTTCATTATGCTACTTATGGAGCTTATGCTGTTCCACAAACAACTTCATTTGATTTGAGCCCTGCATTAATAAACGGGACATTGTCAAAAAATTATAATTATTTGCTAGTTTTAGCAGCACCAGCTGACCTTGATTGGAGTACTTATCCAAATATTATTTCATCTATATTTGTTAAAAGTATTGAAATTACCGAAACTCTCCCGGCCCCACCAGCAATTACTTTCACTCTAACTCCATCTCCAATTCCTCTTACCTGTGGCTCATCTACCACCCAAATATTTACAGCAAATAATGTAAATAATAGCCCAGGTACTATTACTTACAATTGGATTTTGGGTGCTGGCAATGGTTGGAATTATTTGGGTAGTGCGGCACCAGCAAGCTTTACAACCACCACCAATACTATTACATTAGACAGTTACAATTCGTATGTATCTAATGTTCAAGTACAGCCAGTAGTAAATGGTGTAGCACAACCAACTCTAACGGCAGTTACATCATTTTCGTATGTGCCATATTGGAATTACTCGGTAAGTGGCGATGCAAGTATTTGTAGTGGTACATCAAACCCGTTTGTGGTAAATGGGTTATTGCCAGGTTCCGTAGTTACTTGGGAAATAAATACAAGAATATCGAGCCCTGGCAATAATGGAGGTACAGTTGTGGTAGGTAACACAACAACATTACCAAACCAAATTACACTTACACAAGTTGGCAATGGTGTTGTGGATTTAGTAGCGCATGTAACCAACCCATGTTTGCAAACATTTACTTTGCAAAAAAACGATATTTATGTAGGCAATTACTCTACTTCTCCTACTGCAATAAATGGTTATATACTTGCTTGGCCACAGTATGGTTACAATAATGGCCCAATTTATAACGGCATTAATTACAACCCCAGTAATTATGGGCCACCAATGTATTCAGCTAATGTAGTAGCTGGGTTACAAAATAATATAAGCATTACATCGCCAAGTTTAAATAATGCTACCTGGGCTTTAATTACTGGCAATGTGCAAAATTTATCGTTTTATAATGGGGGTAATAATTTTGGATTTACACCAAATGATTTTAACCCTATATTAATGCGGTTATCACAAAGTGGAGGCTGTGGTGTAAATGAATTTGATTTTTGGTTTTATCCATACCAATATTATCCTCCTTACTATTATAGAATTTCGCCAAACCCTACAAAAGACAATCTTTTGGTGGGTGTAAATGAAGATAAATTGGCAAAGGAAAAAATTGCCAAATCTATAAACCAAGATATTAAAGAAATACAAATTATAGATAAAATGGGTATTGTACAAACAAAGCAAACTTTTGCAAATGGTACAAGGTTGCAAAATATAAATGTAGCTAACCTAAAAATAGGTATTTACACAATTAAAATTTATAATGGCAAAGAATGGATTTCGATGCAATTTGTAAAACAATAATAAAAAAGTAAATTGAAATTTTAAACAAAACAAGGCAGCAAAAGTTGCCTTGTTTTGTTTAAAACATATATTAGTTTGCAATACTTTTTATAAGCTAGTTTCTTATCTTTTTTACAAAAAAAGATTTTCGGCTATGGCTTTGCTTTCTGGTTTTCCTACATCTATTAATTTACCGTTGCTATGATCAAATGCCATAATGGTATGTGTTGTGGATAGGCGCAAATACAAATCTACCATCGAAAATTTACCTTCTTCAATAATTAACGAAAATATTTTTGGCGATATTAAATGAATGCCACTAAATGCTTTTTTTGTGCCAAATTTGCCTTTTTGCTCACCTGTTTTTTCGTTTAGCCAACCACACAAAATATTATTTTCATCAAATAAAAAATACCTACTTGTGCCTCTGTTGGTTACTGCTAAAGTTGCTAATGGATTGTGTTTTGTGTGGTTGGCAAGCATGTTTTCAATATTCAAATCGGTAAGCATATCTGCATTCATTAATACAAAAGGCTCATTGCTATCTTTAAAAAAATGGGCTGATTTTTTTAATCCACCTCCAGTTTCTAAAACCTCATTTGTTTCGTCGCTTATAATTACATTACTACCCCAGCCATTATTATTTTTTATTTCTTCAATAATTTGATTGGCAAAATGGTGCACATTTACAATTACATTATCAAACCCATAATTTTGTAGGTATTCGATATTTCTTTGCAACAATGTTTTTCCATTTATAGGAAATAATGCTTTGGGTTGTTTTTCGGTAAAAGGTTTTAGCCTAGTGCCAAGGCCAGCGGCAAGTATCATTGCTTTCATTAGTACATGTTTATGGTGGTTATTACTGTCTTAAATTGAAATTATTAACCATAAATATTTTAGTTTGTTCCAGAATTTTGTTATGGCAATTTCATAAAAGATTGATGTTTTAATCAGCAAAATTTTGCTCTAAATGTTTTACTACAGTTTTTACACTATATTTATTTTTTAAATGCCTTGCTAGTGCATCTGCTGCAAATACGCTCCTATGGCGACCTCCAGTGCAACCGAAATTAACTTCGAGCAAGCTAAAATTTCTATTTATATAATCTTCTACCGAAATATCTACTGTGCTAAAAACTCCTGCCAAAAATTCGTCCATTCTTGTTTTTTCATTCAAAAAATCTTGCACTGGTTTATCTCTGCCAGTTTCGGTTTTATGTTGTTCTATTCTGCCAGGGTTTAAAATTCCTCTACAATCAAATACAAAGCCACCGCCATTATCGCCTACATTTTTTGGATAACTTGTTTTTAAAAATGAAAAGCTTTTTATTTGTACTACCAATGCTGTATCTTCAGTTGCTTTTACTGGCTCAAAACGATGTATTATTTCATCTTCTACAATTAATGTTAATACTCTTTCAAATTCGGGAACACTAATGCCAACTGTATTGTTGTTTAAAAACCATTTTAAATTTCGCAGTGCTAATGGTATGCTAGTAAGAAAATGTGCTTTTCTTTCAAACAAACCTCTAAAACCATAAGCACCTAAAACTTGTAGCAAGCGTATTAGTACATATCCATTATACTGGCTTATAAACCTTGCCCTGTCTATTGTTTGCCCCAACTCGGCTTCGGCACAATCAATATAATATTGTACCAATTCATTTTTCCAATCATCTTTTAAATCGGCTTTTGCTTGCCAAAGTAAAGATGCTACATCGTATTGCAAAGCACCATGCATGCCACCTTGATAATCTATAAAAAACGGTTCGGAATTTTTTATCATTACATTTCTGCTCTGAAAATCTCTAAATAAAAAGTATTTAAAATCTGTGTGGTTTAAATAAGTGCTTAAAGCATCTAAATCATCGCCAAGCTTTTCTTTATCGTATGGCATTTTTAAAGTGTCTAAAAAATAATATTTAAAGTATAAAAAATCGCTCAGTATAGCTTGTTTGCCAAACTCTTTGCTGGTAATACATTTTTTATAATCTAAATTTTTATCGCCATTTATTTGAAGATGTGCTAAAGCTTTCAGCGATTTTTTATACAACTTTTTTGTATCTTCATTTGCTCCATTTTTTTCTAAAGTGTCTAATAAAGATGTGTTTCCAAAATCTTCTTGTATATAAATATTTTTTTCGTTGTTTGTAATAAAAATAGCAGGCACAGGTGCGCCAATATTTTTAAAATGATTTGTAAAATAAAAAAAGGTTTCGTTTTCTTTTAAATTATTGCTATATGTAGCTATATAACTTTTATTGGTTTTTGTAATTAACCTATAGTAAACTCTATCGCCTCCGCTTTGTGGCAGTTTTATAATTTCTACAATAGTATCGTTGCTGTATTGCTCAAAAAGCTGCTCAATTTGTTCGTTTGCTAGGTTCATTTTCTATTTATATGAGCAGTAAAAATAGCCAAAAATAATTACTTGTATTTGCAAAAAATATATAGAAGATTTTATTTTGAGAATTAATTATCTATAAAACTATACTGCCATTTATCTATTTTCATCTTGTACACTTGGTAGCGTTATATAATAATGCAAAAACTGTTATTGAATTTTTTTTAATGTATGCTGAAAATGGTTGTAAATAAAAGAATAAATTATTAGTTTAGTAATTTTTCTATCCAAATTAATTTGCCCGTAATTGTCATTCCTTCTACTACAATTTTAAAACTTTTTGTGCGGTTATTATTGAAAAAGCTTATAGGTATTTGAGGGTTTATATTATTCACAAAAATTTGTGGTCGCCAATCAAGTGTAACTCTATTGTCATTTTCTAAGCCATTTGTAGTTACCGAATAATTGGGAGCATAAAATTCTTTTGCAACAGAGTAGCCATTATACATTTTAAGGTTAGCCGATAAAGAAAAATTTGTATAATCCTCAGCCTTTTTAGTGTAAATAGAAATAGCACCACCAGGAGCATTGCCATCTGCTCCTACAAAAGATGAATACACCTTTACTAATGCTATTTGGTGTGCAGGTATGTTCGATATTAATGAACCATCAGTTTCCATTTCATCTAAATAAATTATCATTTTTGGATTTCCAAGTGAGCTTGCAGTAGGCATTTGTCTATAATGTAATACATATTCCATATCCTCTGATATTTGCACACTTAACCCTGGTACTTTAAATTGCAGGTATTCAAAAATATTGCCGTATGTAGTAGCATCATCTGTATTTATAAGGTCTAATATTTTAGCAGCTTCTCCTCCAAATACACCACTAGTGTATTTTTCTTCAATAGTTTCTATTATCGATTTTTTCTTAGCTAATACTTTTACTTCGGCTAACAGGGCTCCTATTTTTTTTTGAGTTGAATAATTTTCTTCTTCCATTTTAGAAGAAACTGTAGTAGTAATATTTTTATTAAAAAAAACATTTTTAGGTAAAGCTATGCCTGCAAATAATGTATCGGCATCTAAAAAAATATCTATATCTCTACTATTTCTACCGCTGGGATCCATAAACAAAAGCCTATTTTTATTGGTTATATAAAGAGAATCTAATTTAAAGTTTCCAGCTTTATCTGTTTGCAAAAAATGGGTGCTTCGTTTATTTTTTTGAGTTAAAGAGTTTATCATTAGAAGCAAAGATTTGTTTGCAAAAGTTTTGTTTCGCCCTTGTAAATAGGCTTTTCCATTTAAAGTAATAAATGCTTTGTTAGCACTTTCAATTTTTGGCTGATTTGCAATTTCGGCCCAAGTAAACCTACGCCAGCCATTTACCATCATTAAAACATCTAAGGCGTTTTTTACAGAATCTTCATCGGACGATAAATACCAAGAAGCATTATGTACATATCCTCTTAAGTCAGAAGTTAGCAACAGCGACGAAATAATATTGTTTTCGTTTGTACTATTTTTATTAAAATCATTATCTGTTACCGAAACCGAAATCTGACCTTGTATTGTATCTTTTAATGAAATAAATATTTTGTTTTTTGCACCAGCATTAAAATCTAATGTGTCTGTTTTTATATCAGCAATTACCTTGTATTCGTTATTATTTATAAAACAAAGGCGCTCGGCAAGTGGCATATTGTTTTTATTAAATACTGTTATTTGCATAATGCCCGATGGCAAGTTCTTTGTTTTTATAATACCATTTAGCGATTCTTTTTTTTGCAAAAATTCTTTTTTAAAAACAACATGGTGTTGCATTTGGCCTACCATATATGCAGCAGCAAATGTAGTATCGTTGGGCTTTTGCAATATTTCAAAAAAACTTCCATCGGGGTGTGCAATAATAGAAAGCGCAATACCTTTGGATAACACTTCGGGCAAATAATATTTATTTTCTTTATTTTTAAGTTTGATATAATATTTTTCGCCTATGGTTGGTTCTATTTCAAAAGTACCCATACCATTGTGTTGGCTTGCAATGGTTGTTATTGCTGTATTTTTACTGTCAAATAATTCCCCCTCAATATTTATTGGCATTCCGTTTTTGTCATTTGCTTTAAATGCAATGGTTGATGATAAACCGTTTACTAAATTTCCGCCTTCGGCAAAAAAAGCTAACTGCACCGTATCGTTGCTTGCTGGTATTTGCTTAGGTGTGCGCCCTTGTACAAATATTTTTTGATAAAAAAAATAATCGTTGTTTTGTGCCATCATACCTGCCGAAAACGAACGTAGTGTATAATAGCCAGTAGTAAGCGTATCGGGCAAACTTACACTGCCCGTAGTCGAACTAAAAAATACTGGAAACGCATATTTATTGATTACTTGTGTACCATTTAGTAGCTCTACATACATAGTAGTGTTTTTTGTGTCGGGCAAAAAATTGGAGTTTAAATATGCAGTAAAAAAAGCTGTTTGCCCAGCCATATAGTTTTCTCTATCGGTGTGCAAATATATTTTTTGTATGGGCTGTTTTTCGCCCAATTGGTTTAGCAAAACTATTGGCTGTTGGGCATGTAATAAATTGCTCCAAAGTATTACGAATGCAAATAAAAAAGACTTAAACGTCATAGGTGTTTGTTTGTATTAAAAGTACGAAAATGTTTTTAGTTACTTGTTAATTTTAGTTAAAATACCTTTTGCAGTTTCCTTAATATTATCTGCTATTGAAGACGGTATTTTTATTTTCATTTTGGTTATAGATTTTGCCCAGTATATTGTATTCAATGTATCTTTTTGTGCTACATAAAAATCCAATAATTTTTTTCTAGTAATAAGTCTATTGGGCACCATATTTATTGCTATCTTATATTCTTTTTCGGCTTGAGCAACATTGCCCAATTCGTTTTCAATATCTGCCGAAAGTTTATATACTTCGTTGCTGTTGTAAAATTGCTTTGTTTTTGTAATTACATTTTTAGCTTTAAGTAAATTGTTGGTGTAATACAATGCTTGTGCATGGGCTAAAAGTGTACCTCCGTCTTTATACTGTGCATTGTATATATCGTTATAAACAGCTACAGATTTTGTTTTAAAGCCTGCTCTATTTAAATCGGATGCTTCGTTGCTTTTAAAATTATATTGCATAGCAAAATAGAAGTGTACACACAAAAACAAGGAGAATAGTACAGCAACAAAATTAATTATTTTATTTTTTTGTAAAGAAAAAGTAAAGGCTATGCTTGTTTTGATGGCATAATTATTTACTATTGCAAAACATAAAATAGCCATAAATATTATTGGAAACCTTTGCAAAGAGTACGAAAACATTGCACCAATGGCAATGCAAATAAGCGAAGCAATGGCTGCATAAACTAAATGCTTATTTTTTTCGTTTACAAGCATATTTTTTATTTGGCGTGCAACTAAAAAACCAAAGGCAATTAAAAATAATAAGCCAACTATACCATTTTCTACTACAATTTGGAAAAAATCGTTGAATGCAAAGTATGTATTATCTGCTAGCAAAGCTTCTTTGCTATTTATATTATTTACCGAAAAATATGCTGCTTGTGCAGTATTATATTCTACTTTGTAATTACCATGCCCTATACCAAGCAGCCAATTATTTTGTAGCATTGTTGCCGATACTTTGTATATAAGCAACCTACCATTTGATGAATTTTGTTTGTAAAAAAATAGTAATGAAAATATTGCCAATAACAATGGAGTAATTGAATAAACAATATATTTTTTTGTACTGGCATTTTGCAAATTTTGATAAGCCAAGTAAACTATTGCAAAAATAAAACCAAGCCAACCAGCCCTACCATTTGTAAAACCCAACATAATAGTAGCCGCTACTATTATAGTTACATACAATAATTTAAGTGTAGGCTTTACTGTTTTTTTAACCTTAAAAAATAAAGGGATTACAAATGCCAATTGGCTTGCAAGCAAAATGCCAAAAATACTACTATTGGGTAAATATATATTAGCAAAAGCATTTTTAGTTATAAAATAATGATATAACGCAAATGCAATGCTAATACCTAGCGAAGTAGTAAATATGTAAAGCAATATTTTTACATTCACTTCATTTGTATTATTGGCAAAAAATGACTTTGCCCCAAAATACAACGCAATAATAAAAAGCAAAAAATCTATTGATGTATAATTGAATTGCCGTAGTAAAATACTTTTGCAAATAATGTAGAAAATAAAAAGAACGAATACAATTTCTGCCTGTGTAAATGATATTATTGCTTTTGTTTGCACAAACCAAATTGCTAATAATGCAGCAATAATTAAAAAGAGCAATGGCTCTAAGTAAATAATATTTTGTGTTGGAGTGTAATTAAAATAACCCACAAGTGTGGCTACACTTACTAAGCAAAATAGGAGTTGGGGTATTTTTTTAATATTGATATACTTTTATGATGATACGGTTGAGATTTGACAGTATTTTGTAGATAGCTTAGTAATTTTTATGCGCTTGTATTTTTTAAATAACGCCTCGTGTACAATAAAACTTTCAAACTTTTAAATAGCCAAGGCTTGGTATTTTACCAGCCGACCAAACAGTTATTTTACCGATATAAACCTTAACCAAGGTAATGCTCAATAAATCCAAAATTATCTATACCCTTTTCATAAAATAATGCAGATGAAAAATAGTACTCTTCTGGCAAATTGCAAATGCCAGCTTTTACAGGGTTGCAATGTATATAATTTAATTTTTGTTTAAATACTGCTGAAGTAAACAGCTCAATATTTAACGAATTTCTTTGCCAAAAATTATATTTCCTGTCTATCGTATTTACTTCATATTCTGCTAATTTATTATCATTTTCCAATTGTTTTTTAAATACTTTAGAAGTGTGCTTTATAAAGCTATTTTGAATTTTTTGTATACTATTACAACCTTTTGATTGCCATATTATGTGCAAATGGTTGCTCATAATTACAAAACCATTTACCGTTACTTTTTCTTCTTTTACAAGAAACTTAAGTGCATTTACAATAATATTTTTATAAGTATCTTCCTTTAATAAATGCTTCCATTGCTGTATAGTTGCAGTAAAAAATTGTGGCCACTCTTGTGCATATTGTTGTTTCATTTATTGAAAATAAAACATTTTTTTTGTTTTATATCTTTTCTATATTCGGACGACCAAATACCAAGCCTCGGCACACATTATAGTGGTGGTTTTGGCTTAATACTGTAGTAAAAAACAACAACGCTTACAAGCCTTTGCTTGGTCTTTGACCAGCAAAGCCTATTTGTGAAAATCGTCCTAATATTTTTTCTCTTTAATTAATTATGGTCGGCTGGTCAAAGACCAAGCCTCGGCATTTACTGGTGGTAGCTTTTACTTACTATTGTGGCAAAAAACAACGGCTCTTGCAAGCCTTTGCTTGGTCTTTGACCAGCAAAAGCCTATTTGTAAAACCCTTTCCATTATTGTCACTTTTCTATTGGTCGGCTGGTCAAAGACCAAGCCTCGGCACATTTACAATTGGGTACATTGTAGCACCAGCTGTGGTAAGGAAACGCAAATCGCCCCTTTTTTAAATGCAACTGTTTACTTTCTTATAATTTTTATTACGCTGATATACTGCATCGACTGGTCAAGGACCATGCCTAGGCGAATGCGCAATAGGCAACTACTCATTTATTGTTAGCACTAGCACCAACCAAGGCAAAGGGTAAATTTGGTTTATTTTAATTAACAGTTTTTGTTTCAATACCATTCTTATAATATTATCTTGCGGGCTATCTACCCCTGAATTTGCAATTGTTGGCCAACTGACTGCACATTTACAATTGGATACATTGTAGCACCAGCTGTGGCAAGGAGAAAACTGTTTTTTATAGGTGTTTTTTATTTTTCTTCCACATTTTTTCTTAAATCGCCTTTAAACCTAGGGGGGCTTACAGTGTTGCTTGTACCTAAGTTTTTAGATTTTGTGTGAAGACTTAATACCCCTCTTGAACTTTTTATTATATCTGTAGTCTCTAAATACCACTCTCTTTCATTGCTATCAATAGAATGGGTTGTTTGTTTGCTTCTTAAATCTCTATACTGTGTTCTTTCTGAGTTTTTTACATCAGTTTCTGCATATTTTACATCCCCCAAATAAAGTGATACCCATGTGTATGTGCCATCTAATGTATAAAATTGACCATAAAAATTTGTAAATGCATACTTAGGCATATTTACATATTTTAAATCATTTGGGTAAAATAATGATAAAATAATTGTAAAAATTTTATCTGTTTTGTTTTTTTTATCTTTATCAATATCTATTACTAAGTTTTGTATTGGCTTTGGTTTATCTTTATTAATGTGTTGGCTAAAATATTTCTTATTTAGTGGAACAATTAAAATCTTACCATTTTCACCAAGGCTACTTCTTTCTAAATACATTTCATTAAAAACTGCATTTTGCAAAATATTTTCAATAAAATTACTTCTTAAAGGTGTATTGATAGTTTGTAGGTTATTTAACCAATTAATTATATCTTCTTTTTTTATTGTAGTTTGCAATGTATCTTGCTTGCGATCAATTGTTGTTTCTAAAACAATTTTTTGTGCTTTAGTTAAAGTTGATAAACAAACACATACAAATACAGCTAACCCTATTTTTTTTATTGTATTTTTCATTTTTTCTATTTAATTTAGTTCTTGATTTGCATTCCATGATTTATTGTTTGATAAAGGCCTATATTGTCCAGTGTTTGGATAAAATAACACAACTCCTTGATAAGAGTTTGCCTGCTTGTCATTATTTTGCAAAGTGTTATTATAAGTCGTGCTATTAAAAACACAATAAGCTGGACTAGTTGGGATCAAATGTAAGCATTGTCCAATATTACAAAAAATAATTGGGTCGGTATTTGTATTTATTGAAGTGAACACATTTTTACTGGCGTCAAAAAATTTTGTGCCAGCTAAAGTTACATATGCCTTTAAATCCCAATTAAGACTACCCCCTGATTGTTCGTGGTGGATAATAAAATCTCTTTCAACACTAAGATTTTCCCCTTCATCATCAGGTGGTGGCGGATCATCACTGCAACCTATACCTAATATTAAGCATAAACACTCTGTAGGTGTCAAACCAATGCAAGGATCATCATCTGGAGGACAATATTCCTCCATCCAACAATCTCCTGTATTATACCATTCACCGCATTCATTTGTAATCGTCCCGTCCCCATAAAATGTTAAAGTGCAATCTTGCTGCCAAACACAATACTGATTACTATAACAATAATCTCCAGTAACAGTATTAAAGGTGTTTTGCTTATTCTTCACTATCCTTCCTTTTCTTGTAATGATTCCTTTTTCTAAATTAAATATCGACACAGTAATCCCAGCCCATTGCCTAATAATCATTCTTCCTGAAAAATCACAGTTGGGTAAAAAATACGATACTTTGTTTATATCGAAATTATACTTTTTTGCATAATTTTCTTCTGGAATATAATCTATTTCTCTAATAAAAATTTTACTATTATTATTTTTAATGAAAATAATAATAGTAAAAGATGCATTAGCAAGTCTTATAGCATCTTGTCTACTTGAATTATTTTTATCTAAGATAGAATACTCCCTCTTAGATTTTATCAACGGAAACTCCACAATTTCCAAAGATCCTATTTTTCTATACACTCCATGTTTCCAATCGGGCAATTTTTTGCCAGCTTCGGCTGAGCTTTTCCATTCTGCTGAGTTTTTAAACACCCCATAATACCACTCCTTTGCTGCTGCTGCATCAAATGGTTCGTTGGTATTATAAGCTTGGTCTAACCTTGTTTTTTTGCAGCCAAAAGTAAGCACTACAAAAAAGAGTACAATACCTGTTATTTTTAATATTGTTTGCATAAATGTATTGTTTTGGTAAATGTTACAACAAACATCTAAAAATATTTTTGCTAAATAGCTTTTTGTACTAAAGTTTATTTAGTTTAGCTGTATATTTATTTAGTACAAAACATAGCCTTATGCACAACCCCAAAAAAGAATACAAAATAAAAATAGGTGCCAATGTAAGAAAGTGGAGAGATTTGCGTGGGTTAAAACAACAAGAACTAGCAGATAAAGTAAACTACTCAGTAAGTACCATTAGCAACATTGAAAATGATGCGTTAGTACCAACTATACACCAAATAGAAGAAATTGCAGAGGCTTTAAAAATTAATTTTATTCAGTTGTTTTCTGACCCACAAACTATAATAAATAATTTTAACGATAGCCCTCAAAGTATTGGTAATATTGAAACCCAACAAAACCACATCGATAAAGAATTAATGCAAACAATGCTAGAGCGAATAGATAAAAAAGATGCCCAACTGTTATCTTTTATGAAAGACATGATACAATCTATTGCTACATTGGTAAAAAAATAAAGGTATCTATTACCATTTTGGCTGTTAAAATTATATTGCATTACATCAATTGCCTTACCACATTTGCCACTAAGTTTGGCTTGCCCAATGTGTAATAATGTAGTGCTTGTACGCCTGCATCTTTTAAACCTTTAGATTGCTGCAACAACCACTCTGCTCCTACTTTTTCTACATCTGCATCTTCTTTGCATTTTATTATTGCATCTGATAAATCGTTTGGCAACTCTATAGAAAAAACTTTGGGTAACATGGTTAATTGCTTTTTATTGTAAATTGGTTTTAACCCTGGTATTATCGGCACAGTTATTCCTATTGCTCTGCAAGCATCTACAAATGCAAAATATTTTGCATTATCAAAAAACATTTGGGTTACAATATAATCGGCTCCAGCATCTACTTTCTTTTTTAAAAATTGTAAATCGGTATCCATATTTGGAGCTTCAAAATGTTTTTCGGGGTAGCCAGCTACACCTACACAAAATTTTGTGCTTGCTGTATTTTTCAAATCTTCTTCCTGATAAATTCCTGCATTTAGGTTTTGTACTTGCTTTACTAAATCTATTGTGTAATTATGTCCGCCTATCTCAGGTTCAAAATTGGCTTCGTTTTTTGCCGCATCTCCTCTCAGTAAAAGCACATTATCTATTCCCAAATAATTTAGGTTTATAAGTGCATCTTCTGTTTCGTTTATATCAAACCCTCCGCAAATTATATGTGGCACAGTATCTACATTGTATTTATTCATTATGGCAGCGCATATAGATTCGGTGCCTGGGCGCTTACGTACAACCACTTTTTTAAAATTGCCATCGGCTGTTTTTTTAAATACATGCTCACTTCTATGATAAGTAACATTTATAAAAGCTGGTTTTAATTCCATTAAAGGATCTAAATGATTGTATAACGATTGAATGCCCTTGCCTTTTAAAGGAGGTAATATTTCAAATGATATTACAGTGTCTTTTGCTTGACTTAAATGGTCTATTACTTTCATTTATTAAAATTAGCGGTTCTGTTTATGTAAAAATTTATGCAAATTTACTAAAGTGGTGGCAATAGTGCATAATTTTATAGCTTGTTAAAATTTTATCGGAGTATTATTAATACAATTACTTCTTGCTTACATTTGTAAAAAATAAATTTACCCTTGAGTTTAATAATACAAACAAAAAATTTAGTAAAGCTATACGGTAGCCGTACAGTAGTAAACAATGTATCGTTTAATGTAAAACAAGGCGAAATTGTAGGCTTATTGGGCCCAAATGGTGCTGGCAAAACCACTTCGTTTTATCAAGTGGTAGGTTTGGTAAAGCCTGATAAAGGCGATGTGTTTTTAAACGATTTGAATATTACAAAATTACCTATGTACAAGCGTGCACAAATGGGTATTGGATATTTGCCACAAGAGGCTAGTGTTTTTCGCAAGCTAAGTGTAGAAGATAATATAAGTGCTGTGTTAGAAATGACAAAATTGAAAAAGCCTCAGCAAAAAGAAAAATTAGAATCTTTGTTAAATGAATTTAGGCTACAGCATGTACGCAAAAATAATGGTGATACACTTAGTGGTGGCGAAAGACGGCGTACAGAAATAGCAAGAGCATTGGCTGTAGATCCAAAATTTATTTTACTTGATGAACCCTTTGCAGGTGTGGATCCTATTGCGGTAGAAGATATTCAGGAAATTATTGCAAAGCTAAAATATAAAAATATTGGCATTCTTATTACCGATCATAATGTAAACGAAACTTTATCTATTTGCGATAGAGCTTACTTGCTAATAGATGGTAGTATTTTTAAGCATGGTACTGCCGATGAGCTTGCTAACGATGAGCATGTACGAAGATTATATTTAGGCAAAAACTTTGAGCTAAAGCGTAAAGATTATTTGCATGAGCAAGCTGCTGGAGAATTTTTTGAGTAATGGTTTTTTACAGCAACTCTTTTTTGTACACTTCCTCATTAAAACCTACCAATACTTTGCTTGCAATTTCTAATACTGGTCTTTTTACCAAATTAGGGTTTGTTAATATTAATTTTATGGCTTCAGTTTTTGTTGTAGCTTTTTTTTGAGCAACTTTTGTAAGACCTTTCCAAGCAGTGCTACTTTTATTTAATAAAGTTTCTAAAGGAATGCTGGCAAGCCATTCGTTTATCTTTGCCTCGGTTATGCTCTCTTTTTTAAAATCGTAAAACTCAAATTTTATTTTATTTTCGGTTAGCCAAGCAAATGCTTTTTTTACAGAGCCACAATTGGGAATGCCATATATTTTTATCATTACAATATTTCTGGTTTGTTGTTTACAATTTTTTCTATTTTATCCATAACATCGGGCGTAAGTAAAGCTACTGCTTGCAATGCTTTTAGGTTTTCGGTGAGCTGTATTTTTTTTGTAGCTCCTAATATTGCTGTTGTTACGTTTGGGTTTTTTATACACCATGCTATACTTAATGCAGCTAAACTCACATCTAATTTATTGGCAAGGTCGCCAAGTTTTTTTACTTTTTTTATTCTGTCTTCTTGCAGTACTCTATCTTTTAACCATTCAAAGCCTGTTAATGATAAGCGACTATTTTTGGGCACACCGTCGTTGTATTTTCCTGTAAGCAAACCAGACGATAATGGGCTCCAAATAGTTGTGCCAAGCCCTACGTTTTTATATATTTCCGAATAGTCGGCTTCTACTTTATTTCTTTCAAAAAGGTTGTATTGTGGTTGCTCCATAGTAGGGCCAATTAGGCTATATTTTTCGGCACAGCGGTGAGCTTCCATAATTTCTACCCCAGTCCACTCACTTGTACCCCAATACAATATTTTGCCTTGTTGTATTAGTGTGTTCATGGTTTGTACTGTTTCTAATATTGGTGTAGTTTTATCGGCTCGGTGGCAATAAAAAAGATCTAAATAATCTACTTGCATGCGTAGCAAAGCTTCGTTGCAAGCTTCGGTAAGGTGCTTACGGCTATTGCCAGTTTGGTTTGGTTTATTTTCTTTTCCACGCCAGCCAAAATATGCTTTTGATGATAATACAAACGATGTTCTATCCCATTTTTTTTTCTTTAAAATTCTTCCCATCATTTTTTCGCTTTCGCCAAGGGCATATACTTCAGCATTATCAAAAAAGTTGATGCCATTATCATATGCAATGCCCATAAGCTCATCGGCTACTTTATCGTTTATTTGTTTGCTAAAGCTAACCCAGCTACCAAACGATAATACACTAAGTTGAAGGCCCGAACGGCCAAGGTTACGATATTCCATGTTAAATAGTTTAATTGTTATTTGGTAATTGTTAATCGTTATTTTAGTAAATAAATAATAACAAATATTTCAATGTTAAATATTAAATGTAAAATAATGAAAATTTAGTGCTGAATGTGAAATACTTATCTCAATACTCATATCTCAATACTATTACTCCGGAAAACCATTGCCATTGCTATTTAAAATTCCATTGCCATTTGTAAGGTGATAGTTTTTAAATGCTTGATCGGCTTCCATGCCTGTGCCATTCATGTACTGCCCATCTTTTTGCCGAATGCGTACTTTTTTATTTGTGTAAAACTCTACGCCAGTGCGACTTCTATCCCAATACAAATCTTCACAATAAATAGTATCGCCTTTTAGCATATTTATTATTTTTACACTATCTTTTAAATAAATAATATTTTGTGCATCTTTATATTTTCCATATAATGCTGTGAGTTTACTTTCTTTTTGCTGTTTTTCATTATAAAATTCGGCATACAATGTTTTTGGAAATTCGTAATAAGTAACCGTATCTTCTACATGCAACATTAGTGGTGCTGTTAGTATTGCTTTTAGTTTTCCGGCAACTGTATAATTCATTTTTATATTAGTAGCTTCTTCTACTCCGTTTTCTTTTTTTTTGTTAAAATTATTTACTTCGGCAGTGTCATTTTCGCAAGCTAATAAAAAAAAGCAGCTTATAAAAAGTGCTGCTTTAATTATTTTATGTAAGAAAATATTTGTCATTGAATGTACTTTTTTAATCGTACTTACGTTTTTGAAACCAAGCAGCAGACATAGATATACCAAAATTAACTTTAAATATCCCTTCTTTTAAACCTGTAATTTGTTTGTTTCCTTTTTGTCCGATTTCTATACCTGTATTTAGGGTTACAAATTCCCCAAAACGTAAGCGTTGAAAAGATGTAAGTGGTAAGCCAGCACCAAGTGTAAATCCATAATCTGGTCTATTGTTTCCAAGTTTTACATAATCGTTGCCATAGTAAAAACCTGCACGGTATTTTACAAACCGCCAATATTTTTTTGCAGTAGTTGTAGCAGTAGCAGGATAATATTGCCCACCAATGTGAAGTTTCATGGTATTTTGCAAAGCATCGGTAGCACCAAAGTAGGTATAGTTTTTCCAAGCTGCATAATCAATATCGGCACCTACAACCCAGTGAGGGTTTGTATAAGTAAAGCCAGCACTATATGAGGCAGGTACTTGTACATTGCCTGCTAGGTTTTTTATAGAGTCTATAATATCCCAAGATATAACTGTACCATCATTTGCATAAAAAATAGTTTCGCTAATTTTATCTTTTTTGCCTTTTAATTTTTGTTTTAAATTGGCTGATGCACCTATTCTTATTAAATTATTGTTTTTTAATTTAATATCGTACAATGCACCTAGGGTTAAAAATAAACCGCCAAAATTTGATTGAGTTTGCGAATTAGATTTGTGATATGTAAAAATTGAATCGTTTACAAATTCTTTTTTGGTACTAATATCTCTATTTCCAAAACTATAACCTGTACTTAAGCCAAAACTAAAGTTCTTTATTTTTACACCAGTACTAATATTTGCTTGGTTTATACCACCTGTACCTTCGTACAAAGTACTTAAGCTATCTATACCAATTATTCTTTTATCTTCTAATACTTTGTAGTTAATTTTACTTACAGGTTTTAACCCAAATGCTACACCCCAATAATTGCCTTTTTTTAGCATTTTTTTTGGGGTAATAGGAAACCCTAATTGCAAATAAGATATGGTAGTATTGTTAGAAGAAAATTTGCCTACTGTGTTGCTGTTTTTTAAAGTACGTTTATCTATTTCAAAAGCAAAATCGAATAAAGTACTATTTAAGCTACCTAATGCGGCAGGGTTTGTTAAATTTATTGTTGCAAAGCCAGCTACATCTATAAATCCGGTAGTTATGCCGCCCATGCTTCTGCTCACAATGTTTTGTGTAGGCGCTAAATCTCCAATACCAAATCTAGAGTATGGAGCGTTTTCTTGAGCCGAAGCAAAAGAGCAAGTAAAAATTACAAATACGAATAAGATAGACTTCTTAAATATGGCTATTGTTAATTTGGCTGAGTGCATATAATCCTTTAAATAAAAAATTGTGGTCGGCAAATATCCGATTTTTAAGTTGCCCAGCAAAATACGATGTGTTTCCACCGGTTAAAACGACGTTAAAGTTGTTGAATTTATTGGCATAACGATCAATTATACCGTCTATTTCGGCTGCCATGCCGTTTAAAACGCCACTTTGTAAATTTGTACGGGTATCGTAACCAATTAAAGGAAAGTTCCATGTTTCGGCTTCTAAAGGTAATAATGCAGTATAATCATGCATGGATTTGAAGCGCATATTCATACCTGGCGAAATGCCACCACCCAAAAATTGGCGTTGTTGGTTTAAAAAATTATAGGTAATACAACTACCTAACCCAATAATTAAATTATTTTTATTGGAAAAAAAATGTGCCGCTGCAGCACATAAGGCTAACCTATCGGCACCTATGGTTTCGGGTTTGCCTACTGGTGTAGTAAAATTTATTTTGGTGCTTGCCGATAGTTTATGAAAATTAGATTTTTGTGCTAATAAATTTTCTATAGCTTGGTTGTGGTTTATTACAGATGATAAAATTGTGTTTTGAGGTGTGTACTTTTTTAAAATAGTTTCTATAGTTTCTTCATCGTCGTTTTCTAAATAAACAGTTTCGTAAAGCTCCTCATTTTTAAAAATGGCAGCTTTGAGGCGTGTGTTTCCAAAATCGAAGCAGAGTGTAGTTATCATTATTACCAAAAAATTTATTGAAATAAACATTTGCAAAGTAGTATAAAACTTGTTTAGATTTGTAAAAAAAATATTGCGAATATCGTTTTATGGAAAATGTTATAAAAATAAGTAAACATCTTTTACGTTTTTCGTTAAAATTTTCTATTTGCACTATTGTAAATAACCATGCCGAGTATGCATTAATGAAAAAAAGTTTTGAGGAAAATGATTTTTTAAACGATTGCGAATTTATTATTGCAGACAATTCTAAAAGTAATGAGTTTGATGCTTACGAAGCCATTTCTTATTTTTTGAAAATAGCCAAAGGAGAATTTATTATAATTGTACACCAAGATGTAAGGGTAATAGATAACAAAGATAAATTAGAACAATGTTTGCAAGCATTAGAAACAAAAGATAACACTTGGGCTGTGTGTGGCAATGCTGGTGGGGCTGGGTATAAAAGTGTATTTTATCATATTGATGATAATGGGGTAGTAAGAAAAAGTAGCAGCTTGCCAAAAAGAGTTTTTTCTTTAGATGAAAATTTTTTGGTTTTAAAAAACAGCAAAGGTTTGTCTATATCATCTAATTTAAAAGGGTTTCATTTATATGGCACAGATATTAGTATTATTGCCGATTTTTTGGGGTATAGTGTATATGTAATACCGTTTATGGTGCTACATTTGAGCAGTGGTAATTTAAAAGATTTAAAAACATTTACATCTACATTTATAAAACTATACGGCCATAAACTTAGACACCGCTTTATACAAACTACTTGCACTAAATTTTTATTATCAAATTCTGTAAATAGTAATATTTTTTACAATAATAAATTAGTGTTTTTTTTCGTAAAAATATTCAGTTGATATTAAAGTTATTTTAAGTTTTATTACTTAAATGTTTAGCCGCTTTTTTTTGCGAAAAATATTTTAATATTCCTTTTTTATAATAGAAAAAAACTTTTCTATTATCTAGCAAAAAACGAAATAAAGATTTAGAAAAATTATTGTTTACTAATGTACTAAACTGTTGTAAGGTTTTTTCAATAAAAATTTTATTTGTATTAGTCAAGTTTTTTAGTTGTAAAAAGTTTTGCAATGCTTGTATTCTTTCTTGATACTCCTCTTCGGTTTGGTTTTTGCTTGCACGCACTTTTACTGTTACATTGTTTTCGTGTGCTCTTTGGTAAGTTAAAACCTTATTACTAGCTGCTATATACCCATTACAAGCTGCTGTTTGCACTATCCACCAATCGTAATAAATATTTTTAGGTATAGGAAATATTTGTTGCAATAATTGCTTTCTAAAAATTATGTTATGTCCCGAAACCGAATTTCGAAGCAAAAGCTTTTGTACATCGTTGCCTTGAAAAGGGTTTGTAATTTTTTGATATGATTTTGTTGGTAAATTATTTCCCCTAAAAAGAGCCGAGGCAGTATGGGTTAGCAAAATTTCGTCCTTTATAAATAATTTCATTTGCTCCTCAATTTTATTTGGCAGCCAAATATCATCTTGGTCGGCAATGGCAATAAAATTTCCTTTTGCTTTTAAAAAACCCAGTTCAAAATTCTTATTTACACCAATATTTGTTTCATTAATGAAGTAAGAAACATTGGCCTGAGATTTTGCAAATTCTTTTATAATTTCTACTGTGCTATCGTTTGAAGCATCATCGCAAATAATGATTTCTATATTTTTATAGCTTTGCTTTGCAATACTAATAAGTTGTGCTAGCAAATATTTTTGGCCATTGTAAGTTGCTACGATTATTGATACCAAAATGTATTTTTTGTGGCAAGCTACAATTTTATCTCCTATTTATATAATTTTTAAAAGCTGTTCTTCCAATTTTTCTTTCGAAAAGGGTAATAAGCTTTTTTCAGAATTACTTTGAAGTTTTATCCAAAGGGGTTTGTTGCTATACAAGTTTATTATAGCCTTTGCAAAGCTTTCTGCCTCATCGTTAATTAATGCATTCTCCCCATTAACTAATTGCATACCCTCTGCGCCAATTGATGTCATAACAACTGGTAAATAATATTCAAAAGCTTGTCCAATTTTTCCTTTTACTCCTGCTCCATATCGCAATGGTGCAACCATTAATTTGTTTGAAATAAAAAAAGGATTAATGTTTTCCACAAATCCATGAAAAATAAAATTTGGATGCTCAATGTTTTTTATAATTTCGCTTACATTGCCAATAATATTTACTTTTACATTTGGCAATGTTTTCCATACCAAAGGCATAATATCTTTATGTAAAAAATGTAATGCATCTAAATTAGGTGCATGTGTAGAGCCGATAAATAAAATGTCTTTTCTTTCTTCAAAACTAAGTGTATTGCAAAGCTTGGTTTTTATATAATGAATATTAGATATTGTAATTAATTTTTGTGGGTTACAAAATTGTTGCATATATTTTTTTTCAAAATCAGAAATTGGAATAACAAAATCTGCTTTTTGAGCTGCATCTAATTCAATCTTTTTATATTTTAAAAACTCTGCTTCTAGTTTTTTATTTTTTAAATCAAACTCTATTGCTCTTTTATAGCGCAAATGATGAATATCTACCATATCAAAAACAAACTTTGCTTTATGCAAATGCATTTTTGCCAAAGCGTAATAATTAGAAAACGAATCGGGGTTATAAAACCAAGCAATATTTGTTTCGCAAAAATTGTTGCTTAAGTAATTTTTTAGTTTTATTGTTTTATTATGTTCATAAAAAACATTTACTCCCAGCCTTTGATAGTAGTTAATATAATCACTTTCTTCTAAAAAAGTTTTTTCTTTTAAAATAGATATATGATAGCCTAAATTTATAAACGCTTGTATGATTTCTTTTAGCCTATTAGATCCCGAATCTTTATCGTATGGTGGAATTATGCCCACAAAAAAAACTATCGATTTGTTGTTGTAAAGTTCTTCTAATCTTGTTTCTATATTTGTAGCTTGTATGGCATCTAATTGTGATTGCCACTTCTTTTTAAATTTTTGCAAGTTTACTTTAAATAAAATTTCGCTTTTTTTATTCTCTACATAAATATTATTTTTATGGTTGTTATAAGTTAACTCTTTAAAATGTATTACTTCCGAAAATGGTGTGTAGTAAATATTTTTATTTTGCAAATGTTTTAATTGAAAACAAAAATCTGCATCTTCAAAATGCGTATTTGTAAATTGTTCATCAAATAAATTTATATTTCCATCAACATCATATTTTTTAAAAAGTAAACTAATACTTGTACAGTAATCTACTTTTTTAATATAATTTACCTCAGGGTAAAAACTTTCTTTATTGGTAAATATTTGATTGCAATTCTTTAAAAAAACTGACCCCGCCTCTTGCAAAGCACCATTGGTATTTATTAATTTAGACCCTACAGCTCCTACATTAGAAAAATTATTGAAAACAAAAAACAATTCGTCTAAAAATTCACTTTGCACTTCTGTATTGCTTTGTAGTATATAAATAAACTCCCCAGCCGACTCTTTAATACCTTCATTTATGCTTTTCAAAAAGCCAATGTTTTCTATGTTTTTTATTAGTCTTATGCCTTCGTAAAACGATAGGTCAATATTATCTGTACTATTATCGTCAATCAAAATTATTTCATACTCATATTTTGTGCCTACATGTTTATACAAATAATTTAAACAGTTGTATGTAAAATTTAATTGGTTATAAAAAGGAATTATTATAGAAACTTTAGGTGTAGCAGAGGTGTTAAAAAACAACTCCTTTTGTAGAATATTATTTTTTTCATTGAAAGTACTTATTACTTTTTTTATTTGTAATTTTCTTATTAGTCTGTTTTTTTTTAAATAAAATTTTATCTCTTTAAATAAATCCATATTGCTGTTTTTATTAAAATAAACTAACCACTATAATGCAAATAAATTACTTTATTTATAGTTTTATAACCCCTTTGTTTTTTAAATTTTTAATAATTGTTTTAATAACCATGTTTGTAGGTTCTAACTTTTTTTTAGCCGCTAAATAACTAAAGCTACTTTTACAATTTTTTATCTCCTTTACACTTTTAAAAAACATTTTCAACGAAGTAAAATACCACAACTTGCCTGTAATTATATGCAATATTGTTTCTGCTATAAGTTGCAAATACCAAAGCCATTTTTTTTCTCCATCTAAATGCAAAGCATGTAAATACATTTTATTTCTATAATATATTGTGTTTATATTTTTTTTGCTACTGTTAGATTTTATTGTTGTACTAGTTTTATGTCTGCATATTGCATTGTGTTCGTAATAACATTTATAACCTATACGCCAAGCTCGTATAGATAGCTCTACATCTTCAATATAAAATGGAGCAAACATTTCATTAAACCCACCAAGTTTTTTTATTTTTTTTGCACATACCATTGCATTTGCCCCCGATAAATAAAAACTATACAATCTATCGCTAATATTGCTTTCTACTGGTTTAAAATTACCCGATGTTTTTATTTTTGCACCATGAAACGAAGGGTATTTTCCTCCATCTTGTATACTATCATTTTCCCAGCCTATAATACGCCCCATTACTCCAAATGTATCTTCGCATTCAAAGTAAGGTAGTAAGTTTTCAAAATAATTTTCAGTAAGTTTTACATCGCTATTTAGCAATAAAATTAAATCGTATTGTGTTGCAAAAATACCTTTGTTTATTGTAGGCGAAAACCCTTTATTAGTTTCTGCTCTTAAAATTATTATATCCTCGAAATTGTCTTTTAAAAATTGTATTGAGCCATCTGTAGAACAATCGTCTGAAATAATAACTTCATATAAAAGCTGTGTATTATTTAAAGCTTTGTATAATGGAGGCAAAATATTTGGCAATAAATTTTTGCCATTATAATTTGGTATTACTACGGATATGCCTTTGTTTTTTTTCAAATGTTTTTTCTTGATTCTGCAAAATACAGTTTTGTAATTGTAAAAATTGTTGCTTTATTTAAAATCTTTAAACTAATTTGCTTTTATGTGGAGTACTACTTTAATAGATATAAAGACTGGAGATAGAAAATCGCTTTCAAGGGCTATATCTCTTATAGAAAATGAATTTGAAGGTTACGATACTTTTTTGCAAAATTTAGATTTTAATAACACTCCAATAATTGGCATTACAGGTCCGCCAGGTGCTGGTAAAAGCACAATTACCGATGCCCTTATTGCAGCATTAGTTAATTCTAGTAAAAAGGTAGCCGTACTATGTGTAGATCCTTCATCGCCATTTAATTTAGGCGCTTTGCTTGGCGACAGAATAAGAATGAACAGGTGGTATAATGAGCCAAATGTATATATACGATCGTTGGCTACAAGAGGTGCGCTTGGTGGGTTGCACCCAAAAATATTAGAAATAACAGACATTATAAAAATAGCCGATTTTGATTATATTATTATAGAAACAGTTGGTGTAGGTCAAAGCGAAATTGAAATTGCAGGGTTAGCCGATGTAACCATTTTGGTACTAGTACCCGAAGCTGGCGATGAAATACAAACAATGAAAGCTGGCATTATGGAAATAGCCGATGTTTTTGTAGTAAATAAAGCCGACAGGCCAGGGGCAGATACTTTTGTAAAAAACCTAAAGCAAATGTTGGCACCTGCTTTTAGCAACCGCTTAGAGGAAATTAAAGTTTTAAAAACAATAGCTTCTAAAAACGCTGGAATAGAAGAGCTAAAAAATGAAATTGACTACTTAGTTTCTCAAGATATTAAGAAGGATAAAAAAATATGGTTACTTGTTGAAAAAATTTATTACCTATTACAAAAACAAAGAATGAAATTATTTAATAAAAATGAAATAAAAAAAGCTATTGAACACTTGCCTAACGAATTTAATGTTTATAGAGCTGTTGCTGATATATTGAAACAAGCAAATTAAAGCTTTTCAGTAACTAATACTACCATTTTTTTCACAAAAGACACAATAGTACAATATTATTACAACATTGTATTAGTATAAAATAAAAAGCATATAAGCGCTTTTTTACAAAAAATTAGAAGGGAAATAAAGGCATGAGAAAATAAAAAAATTAAAACCAACTACAAAATACCTTTCTTCAATTGATCTTTTATATAAAAAAAATCTGTTTCTAATAATGATTTTCTTTCTATTTTTTCTTTAGGTTTTCTGGTCATTATTTTTGATAGCTTTTGAAGTATTGTTTTATCTTTTTTTTGTTTTAGCTTGGCTAAATCTAGTGTTTTTTTAGTGAATAAATGTAAAGTGCTACTTATATGATAGTAGTTGCAGGCAAATTTTTTCGCAATTAACTCCATTGATTTTTTTGTATAAAATGATATATGTTGTCCTGTTTCTGGAGCAATATACCACCAGTTTTCTATTAAAGATTTTTCGGGTATTAATTCGGTAGAAATTAATACATTGTCGGAAATGGAGAAAATATCTAATAATTCTTCCATCGGGTTTTCCATGTGCTCTAATACTTCAAAAGCTGTTACAAAATCAAATTTTTTATTATCAATATCATTAATAGTAAAATGCTTTGCAAATATATTTTCACAAAACTTATCGTCCCAATAATAATTAAACCCTACGTCACGCATTATTCGAGTAAATATTCCATACCCACCAGCATAGTCTAAAAATAAATTTGCATCTTTAAAAAATGTATTGATGATTTGAATAGTTGTGCTTTTCAATAATTCGTTTCTATATAAAATGCCAATATCTAAGGATGTAATTGCCGAATGGTATGCTTCATTCAACCAAGTTGGTTCATTAATTTGTATAAAATCACAATTCTCACATTCAAAATATCCTACGTTATTGTATTTGTTTAAAATAGTTTTTTCAAATCTTTTTGTAATCTTTGAATTGCAAATTTTACAGGTTTCAAATTTCATATTTTTATTTTTAGCATTTTATAATAAACTATTTTCAGCATTTCTAATTACCTTTATCCTTCTATCTTTTTATTCCAAATTTACAGCACTTAAAACGTTGCAATGAAAATATTATTAGATCCACAGGTTTATGCTTTTCAAACATACGGAGGAATTTCTAGATATTATACAGAAATATTTTCCCGATTAAAAAACAAAAAAGATCTTTCTATTTTAAACTCTGTTTTAATCACTAAAAATGTTTATTTTAACCAAAGTAATCTTTACGGAAAACCCCAAAAAAGATTATTTTATTTTGTAACATTTTTGAATAAAATGGGAATAAGCATACGTTCAAAAACAAAAAACATAAATACTAATTTTGTAAAAAGAAAATTGAAATTAAAAAATTTCGATCTTTTTATACCAACCTATTATGGCACCTATTTTTTAGAGTATATAGATAACAAGCCATTTGTACTGACTGTTTATGATATGATACATGAATTATACCCACAATATTTTATAAACGACCCCTTAGAAGTTACAAAAAATAAAAAAATATTGCTAGAAAAAGCTACCAAAATAATTGCTGTTTCTAAAAATACTAAAAAAGATATTCTGAAAATATATCCTCATATAGATTCTAATAAAATAGAAGTTATTTACCATGGAAATTCTATTTACTACGCTAAAAGTATAACGGTAAACTTGCCCGAAAAGTATATTTTGTTTGTAGGAGAAAGAGCAAATTATAAAAATTTTATTTTTATGTTAGAATCTCTAAAAGATGTTTTGCATAATAACAAAACTATACATATTATTTGTGCTGGGGGCGGAAAATTTACTGTTGCAGAAAAAAATAAAATTTCTGAATTAGGGTTGGAAAATCAGGTTATTCAAAAATATTTTGAAGATAATGAGTTAGGTACTTTTTATCATAATGCCATTTGTTTTATTTTCCCTTCAGAATACGAAGGTTTTGGAATTCCAATATTAGAAGCAATGGCTTGCAGCTGTCCTATTATTTTAACAAACAACAGTTCTTTTCCTGAAGTAGCTGGCGAAGCTGGAATTTATTTTGAATTAAATAATTTGGAAGATTTAAAAAACAAAGTGAAAATGCTTATAGAAAATAATAGTACAAGAAGAGAATATATAAAAAAAGGGTTAGAAAGAAGCAAATTATTTTCGTGGGAGAAAGCTGCAACAGATTGTTTAAATGTATATAAAGCCGCTATTTAAAAAATGAAATTAAGTATAATTACTGTTAATTTGAATAACAAAAAAGGATTAGAAAAAACTTTTGATTCTATTTTCAAACAAACTTTTCAAGATTTTGAATACTTAGTAATTGATGGCGGAAGTACTGATGGAAGCTTGGAGTTGATAAAAAGTTTTTCGACAAAAATAAATTTTTGGATGTCCGAAAAAGATTCGGGCGTATACAATGCCATGAATAAGGGTATAAAAAATGCAACTGGAGAGTATATTAATTTTATGAACTCTGGAGATTGTTTTTATGAAGATACTACAATTGAAAAGGCTGTTACACATTTTAATCAAGATATTGCAGTACTCTGCGGAGATACCAAATCGTATAAAAAAGAACTATTTGTAGCTAACCTTTTTGCACCCAAAGCTATTAGTTTTGGCTATTTTTTTAAGGGTGGGTTATACCACCAATCTGCATTTATAAAAAAAGATTTATTTTACAAGTGCTTTTTTTATAACGAAAATTATAAAATATGCTCTGATTGGGAATTATTCATTTATGCTCTTTGTTTAAAAAATGAAACATACCAAAAATTAAATATTTTTATTTGTAAGTACGATTTAGGAGGTATTTCTGCAGATAGTAAGTTTATAGAACTACACCAACAAGAAAGAAGACAGGTTTTAAATAAATATTTTGCTGTATTTGTAAACGATTACACAGAGTACGAAAAAATAGAACGGTTTTACAATAAAAAAATAGTAAAAAAATCAAGCATAATTTTACAAACCAAAGTTCCTAAAGTTTTTTATAAATTAATAACTGCGGTTATTTATTTTTTTACTATTAAGCCAAAGTCCAAAAAATAAATTTTAGAAACATAAAGAAGCTCTTCGATTTTTTGTTTAAAGCTTAAAAAAGTTGTAGGTTTTTTGCTTAAGCTTTATCCCTATTTGCCTTCCACCAACGCCAAGCCACAAACCCAACAATTATAAATGGTGTAAGCATTAAATATAAAATGCCATAATTTAATCCTAGTGCTGGTTTTTCGCCAAGTTGTTGTGCTGTTTTTGTACACATGGAGCATTGTGCAAGCAATGCGTTTGTAATTAAAATAAAATGTAGCAATAAAGTTATTTTTTTCATTTTATAATTATGAATTATTTATATCTAAAGATTTTTGTACAGCTGTATCAAATATAGAAATGATAATGCTAAAAATAACTGCCCACCAAAAACCATCTATTTTTATTCCATCTATTAAATTAGCTGCTAATAAAATTACAATAGCATTAATAGCGAATAAAAATAACCCTAAAGTTACAATGGTTACTGGCAGAGTAAGTATTACCAATATTGGCTTCACTATTGTATCTAATAAAGATAGTACTATAGCAAAAATAATTGCTGTTATAATACTATCTATATGTACGCCTGATAAAATTTTGGAGAGTATAAATGCTATGGTAGCAGAAATAAATGTTTTTAGTATAAAGTTCATTCAATTAATATTATCTGTTAATTGTTATTTTTTTCTTGTTTGGGTTGCACATCTTGTGACTTGTTTCTTATATCTCAATACTCATATCTCAATACATTTTAGTACACTACTAATTCATAAAACTTTTCTGGCAGTAAATATTTTTGGGCTAATGCTTGTAACTCTTCTGCACTAGTGTTTTTAATAGCATCTACAGAGTCGTAAAAATATTTTTCATCCAAATTATTCAAAATAATATTTTTCCATTTAGCTATTATTTGAAATGGTCCATCTAAATCTCCCAAAATACCACCAATCATATAATTACGTACCAATGAAAGCTCTTCATTATCAATAGGTGTATCTCTTATTAGTTTCATTTCTTTGTAAATTTCTTCAATGGTAGCATCGCAAACATCTTTGCCAGCCTCGGTACTTATTAGCCATGCACTTTCTTGCATATGGTTTTGCAAATAGCTATAAATGCCATATGTGTAGCCTTTTTCTTCTCTTATATTACTCATTAATCTGCTTCCAAAATATCCCCCATAAACAGTATTTAACACTATTACTTTTTTAAAATCCTGATGGTGCCTATTAGGAAAAGGTTGTGCTATTCTTATAGCACCTTGTACTGCTTTTTCATCGTTTTGAATGATGTGTTTTTTTTGTATTAATGGAACAGTTTTGATTTTTTCAACAATAAATGTTGGCTTAGAAATATTTAATTTTCCAAAATTTTCATTTAATAATTCTATAATATTTGTTGGTAATTTTCCTGCTACAAAAATTGCACATTGCCCATTCAAATAATAAGTATTATAAAATGTTTTTAATTGATCACTTGTCAATGCATCATAATCTTCATCATTATTAAATGTGCCGTATGGGTGGTTTTCGCCGTATATAAATTGATCAATTTTTCGGGCAGCTATAAATTCACATTTGAGTAAATTTACTTTCAATCGTTGCTTTGAGTTTTGTTTTAATATGGCAAGTTCTTCTTCTAAAAAAGTGGCATTGGTAAGCATATCATTTATTAGAGGTAGTAGCTTGTCTGTATGTTTGCTTAGTGTATGTAATGTAATAGTTGCTGTTTCGTTGTAGCAAGCTCTAGAGCAGCTTGCGCCAAAATAATCAAAGGTTTCATTTAGCTGAAACGCATTTCGGGTGCTTGTTCCATTCTTTAATAAAAAATTGGTGGCAGATGCTACGGCTTTATTTTTTTCATAAAAATTACCTGCATAAAAAACCATTTCTATTTGCAATACATCTTGTGCACCAGCATCTATTACATATACTGGCACACCATTATCTAAATAAAAAAGATTGTAAGGTTTTAGTTTTAAATTATATTCTGTAGCTTCTGTTATTGGAGGAGCTTGGGTTCGGTTGAGCATGTAATTATTTAATTTTTTGTATTTAGTTCATTTAAACTTTTAATTATTACTCAAATAATACATAGTACTACAATTGTTTTCATCAAAAATAATTCTTGTTTCATCTAAAATATTTTTAGCTGTTACTGCATGGTATTTTTGTAACTCACTATTCATAAGGTTTGCATCGCCAAGTAGCTCGTACATAGCAATACTCGATGCTCTGTTCATTACACTCATATCTTCAAAAGCCATGGCACTCTCTGTTTTATTTTTTACTTTTTCCAACTCTTCTATACTTATACCTGAGGTTTGCAATTTTTTTATTTCGGCATTTACTGCATCTTCGGCTTTTTTAATATCTATACCCTTTACTAGTTTCCCTTCTATAACCATTAAACCTGCATCGGTACTGCCCATTTGATAGCATTCGATACTGCTAAAAAGCTGTTGCTCTTTTACCAAACTTTGGTACAAACGAGACGAGCCACCACCACTCAATATATCCGAAATTAAATCGGCAGTATAATACCTGTCATCTGTACGGGCATAAATATGCCAACATTTATATAACGCATCTATTGGTACATCTGCTTTTACTTCTAATTTTCTTGGCTTTGTTTGTTTTGGCTCAATAGGCAAATTTCGATTATATTTTTCACCAGTAGGTATTGGCGCAAACCATTTTTCGCAAAGTAATTTTACTTGTTCTACCTCTACATTTCCGGCCACAGCAAGTATGGCATTACTAGGGTTGTAATGTTTTTTAAAAAATGCTTTTACATCTTCCAATGTTGCATCTTCTACATGTTTTAGCGATGCACCAATGGTCATCCACTTATATGGATGTGTGGTGTAAACAAGGCTTCGGAGTTTGTGCCATACATCACCATACGGTTTGTTTATATAATGCTCTTTAAACTCTTCGCACACTACTTTTCGTTGTACCTCCAAACTTTTTTTGCTAAACGCAAGGCTAAGCATACGGTCGCTTTCTAACCAAAAAGCGGTTTCAATATTTTCGGCAGGTAGTTGACAATAATAATTTGTAAGATCATTGGTGGTATATGCATTGTTTTCTCCGCCAGCTTGTTGCAAAGGCTCATCGTACACTGGTATATTTTTACTGCCACCAAACATAAGGTGTTCAAACAAATGTGCAAAGCCCGTTTTGTTAGGATCTTCATCTTTTGCACCTACATCATATAGCACATTTACAACAGCCATTGGTGTGCTTTTATCTTCATGCACCAACACTCTTAAGCCATTAAGTAAAGTAAATTTTTCAAACTTAATCATACGCAAATGTACGAATGCATAAACTAAAGAGGGTTAATCAATATCAAAGTGATTATCTAACCAAATTATCGTAACTATTTAGCTCATTTCTTTGTAGGAGCATCAGCAACAAATTTCTATTCATCAGTAGTTTCCAGCTCATTCGCTACAATCTTTTTTGTTGCTCAAAGGCAGCAAAAAAAAGGATTTTTGCTCTTATCTGGGCTAAGTTCGGCAGTAGGTACTATGCTCAACATTGCCCACGTAGCAGATATGCTATTAATCCAAATTTTGCATTAGGCAAACATTTAAATTTTGTAAAATTGTAATTTTTAGGAAGTCAAGTCTTTAAGGCTTGACTTCCTTGGTATCGTAGTGTAAAATTTTTCTAATACATAATTTGGGCTTAATAACCATACCAATTTGCAATTTAAAGCACCCATAGTTAAATATTAAATAAGATTGATTCTATTTTATTGAAATAGATTTTACAAAATGTTAAAGTTGGAGCATAACCCCATAATTATAATAGACTTTACTAAATATTCTAAATCTTTTTACATTTTATTTTATTGATTAATAGTTAGTTAAAATTAAAATTAAATTTTTTGTTAAAATATATTTTTTTATAATAAATGTTTTATTTAATATTACATATCCAAAATATTCTGCTAAAAGACTAATAAATCTTTTATTATTATTTATATCGCCAACCCCCAAGTGCGGTTTAAATAGATGTTGACAACAAATTTAATTTTGTTCAATATCCTTACAAAATTTCTTAACCGAAATTTGAATTACCACCAATACGTTAATACAACTGTAATTACCCACGTGTAAACAAATTTTTATTTGCTATGCAAATAAAGTGACTCTATTTTTTAGTTAAACTGTTATTTAACAGTTTTAAATATGTCATTTTATACACATTAATAAATAAAAATATAATTTAATTAAAAAATAAATTAAAATTATTATTTAAAAAAAAGTAGCACCATATACTTTCATTAAGTATTGATTACTAATACATAAATAATTTATTCAATACTTATGAACAACATTTTTAATTTGTAATATAAATCCATGAAGTCGAAAAAATCACAAACTAATTGTTTCACATTTAAAAACTCAGTAAAGATGAGGTTATTTTTCTCTAGTTCTTAGTAAGTACATTTTCAATATTATGATGTAAAAACCAGCTATTTCATAAAATTTTCTAATCAATCAAAAAATTAAAAAAATGGAAAAACTTAAACAATTTTTTATGCCATTGTTACTGATGTTAATCATCAGTCTTGGCATATCCCCTCATTCGATGGGGCAGGGCTCGGCCACTTTTAGTGCGCCAGGTGTTAATTCATGGACACAACCTCCGGGTGTAACAACCTTTACTTTGAAAGTATGGGGTGCTGGTGGTGGTGGTGGTAACTTCGCTGGAACCGATGGCCAAGGTGGTGGCGGTGGCGGTGCTTTTCACAAATCAACGCTCACCACTTCTCCTTTAGCCCTTTACACTTGGTTTAACGTAATTGTTGGTGCTGGTGGTACTGCCGGTAACGCTGGTGGTACTTCTTCTTTTGGAAATACACAAGTTGCTGCAGCTGGCGGAAGCGCAAGCAATAGTGGTAATGGCTTTGGTGGATTAGGAGGCATACAAACTCCTGCCCCACTAGGACTTAGTGGTATTGCTGTTACTAATTCAAGCTCTGCTTCTAATGGTGGAGATGGTGGTGCTTCTACTAATCCATTACAAACTTCCTTTGGTGGTGGTGGTGGTGGTAGAGCCGATGATGGAAATAATGGTTCTGACGGTACGAATGGTGGAACTTCTGGCTCTGGCGCACCTGGTGTTGGTGGTAATGCAGGCGGGGGTGCTGGTGGAAACATTAATGCTGTTGGTGGCAATGCTACTTCTTATGGCGGGGGCGGGGGAGGTAGAGGTTTTAACGGCGCTAATAGTGGTACTGGTGGTAATGGGAGAATAGAGATATCTTGGACATGTCCAACAATTACTTCTCTCACTTACCCTTCTCCTACAGTTTGTAGTTATAGTACAACTTTAGCTGCTACGGTTTTACCTGCATCTGCTTTAGGTGGTACTTATACTTCTGCGGGTAATTCTTTGGCTGGATTTTTAAATGCAACAACAGGTGATATTGCTACTGGTGCTCCGCAAGGTACACACGTAATATCTTACGGTTGGCCTGCAGCTTATGGTTGTCCTGCTGCAAGTGTTAGTTTTACTTTAACGATAGCACCACAAGCGGTTATTACTTCGTTAAATTATGCAGGTGGCCCTTTTTGCTCAAATGCTGGTACTGTTAGCCCAACTTTGGTAGCAACTGGAGTTGCTGGTACATATAGTTCAACCGCAGGTTTATCTATAAATGCTACTACAGGTGATATTAATACTGGTACTTCTACTCCTGGTACTTATACAGTAACTTATACTGTTGCTGCTAGTGGTAATTGTTTAGCAGTTACTGCTACTGCAAGTGTTACAATCACAGCATTACCTACCATCGCAGGTTTTGATTATCCTGGTGATAATACATACTGTGCAGGTGAAGGTTTAAAATTGCCAACATCTACGGTTACTAATCCAAATGGCAATGTTATAACTTATAGCTCTACAGCAGGTTTAACAATAAGTGCTACTACAGGAGAAATAAATCCTGCTACTAGTATTGCTGGTGTTTATACTGTTACTATGACTATAGCCGCAGGTGGTGGTTGTGCTACCGTTACAGCTACTTCTGTGGTTGAAATACTGGCTCGTCCTACGGCAACTATTGCTTATAGTAGTGCTACATACTGTCAAGTTACACCATCATTAATACCGTTTATTGCACAAGTTTTAGAACCTGTATCAATTAGTGCTGTTACTGGTGGTCCGCTTACGGGAGGTATATTTAGTGCAACACCAGCAGGTTTAAATATTACTGCTAGTGGTGTTAATGCTGGTAGAATCAATTTAAACAGTGCTCCTGGTATTTATACAGTTAAATATTTATTTACTGGTGCAAATGGTTGTGTTGACAGTTCATTTACTACTGTTACAATATATGCAAGACCAACATCTACCTTAACAACAGCTAATATGACTACTTGTAGTAATATTAATCCTACAATTGGAGGATTGGTTACAGCTACAGGTGCTTGGACATTAACTTTAAGCAATGGTCAAACTACAACGGGTACTGGCAACGGTCCTTGGAGTATTGTGGTAAATACACAACTACCAGGTACTACTGTAACTTACTTTGTTTCAAGTTTAGTAGATGCTCATTGTTCTGGCAATGTAGGTCAAGATTTAACAGGTAGTGTTACTGTTATACAAAGAGGTTTAACAGCCGCAAATATTGATGGTGCTGCAAATGTATATATCTGTACAGGTCAAGATGCAAATGTATTGGTAGAATTGAGTGGCGCATTAGCAGCCCCTGCTCCTTCTTATACTGGTACATTTATGATAGATGTATGGAATGGTGCTGCATGGGTTCCTTCTACTCCATCTACTTTAGCATGGTCGGTTGTGTTCCCAGTAGCTAGTGGTGGCAATGTAATTGTGCCTGCTGGCTATTTGCCAAATCCATCTAACTCTGTAACAAAACAATACAGGGTTCGTTGGGGCACATTGCTAGATGGAAATGGCTGTTCTCCTGATCCATTAACAGGCTTCGTTTATATATTCGTAGCTCCTAATCCGCAAATTACTGTAAGTGCTGCACCAGTTGCAGATGTTTGTCCTGGTACAAATATTACATTTAATGTAGCTCAAACAGGTAATGTGGTAGGTGCTTTGTTTAATTGGGTTGCAACAGATGCAGCTAATAATGTATTGGGCCAAGCATATAATGTGCCTTTTGGTACAAATGCTATTAATACTAATTTAAGTTTAAGTTGCCCAACAACACATGTAAACCCAATAACTTTTACTATTTCTCCTATTGGTCCTAGCCCTTATAATTGTGGTGGAGTTCCTATGACAAGAGTAGTAAATGTAAGAGATGTGGTAGCTCCTACATGGACAACGGCAGCTCTTTTCATAAACAGAACAGTACAATGTAATGATGCTGTAGCTTTAGCTGCTGCTAATGCATTGTTCCCTGTAGCTTCTGATAATTGTGATAATGATGTAACCAACATTGTAAAAACATCTGGCACATTTGTATCAAACGGTGTTCCATGTATTCAATCTGGTTCTTACACTAATACATGGGTAGTAACAGATGATTGTGGAAACACAAGTCTAATGTATACGCAAGTAATTACCGTTATTGATAATACAGCTCCTGTGTTAACTGGTACAATACCTGCAGGACAAACTGGAATTAATAATTGCTTAAGCAATGCTCCAACTCCACCAACAGCTGCTACAATAGCTGCTCAGTTTACAGATAATTGTGGCACTGTTTCTGCAACATTAGCAACTGTAACAACTGGTACAGATTGTGGTTGGACAGTAACACATACTTATACAGTAAAAGACAATTGTGGTAACACTGTTGCCGTTTCTCCTGTAATAGTTTATAGCGGTGCAGATTTAACTGCTCCTACTTTAATTGTTGCTGGTTCGTTCCCTGCTGGTCAAACTGGCATTAATAACTGCTTAGCAAATGCGCCTACAGGTGCTACAGAAGCTACAGTTGCTGCTTTATATAGCGACAATTGTGGTGGTGCAATAACAGTTGTTAAAACAACTGTTACAACAGGTACTGATTGTGCTTGGACAGTTACTTACACTTATTCTATAAAAGATAAATGTGGTAATGAGGTTACGCCTAAGCCAACACAAGTATTTAGTGGTGCCGATGCTACTGCTCCTACTTTAATTGTTGCTGGTTCGTTCCCTGCTGGTCAAACTGGTATTAATAACTGTTTAGCAAATGCGCCTACAGGTGCTACAGAAGCTGCAGTTGCTGCTTTATATAGCGACAATTGTGGTGGTGCAATAACAGTGGTTAAAACAACTGTTACAACAGGTACTGATTGTGCTTGGACAGTTACTTACACTTATTCTATTAAAGATAAATGTGGTAA
>JABFQZ010000004.1 GCA_013141435.1 Ferruginibacter sp. | reverse complement strand
TTACAAAATTTAAACAATGGTACAAGCCAAACCTTTCTAATGCTGTACCATTAAAAAGTAATGAATTTTCATTTTTAGACAAAGCATCTATTGCCTTATAATTTGGTGCATTTTGAATTAAAAATACTTTGTAATCATTATTTTTAAATAAAAAATTATATCGCTGCTCTGTTTGTGTTATTATACATTTTATAAAATTGCTTTTTAATAATGGTATGAGCCCACGCTCTTCTTCATATAATTCTAATGAAAGAAAAGACACTCGCTTGCATACAAACCTTGCTGCATATAAAATCAAAACATCTATTGCTATTACTTCATCAAAATCCGAAATATTGATATTTTTTAAAGCCTTTTTATATTCTAGATAACGTACGTAATTGTATATATTAAGTTTGCCCAATGCAAACTTTTTGCTAAAAAAACTACCAATTTTATTTATTAAAAAAAATGGTACCGCTTTTAGTTTTCTAATTCGATTAGTAGTATAAGGGAAATAATTTATATTTCTGTTATCAAAATTATCTACCCTAAATTTTGATGATGTTGCTGCAAAAAGCATTACATCGTTTTGTAAAACCAATGCATCATATATACCTAAGGTTGTAGGCGAATAAGCAATATGCTCATTGGGAAATAGTATTGCTATTTTTTTTTTCACTTATTTATCAACATTTTAGCCAAATCTTTTAAATTTATTTTTGGTAAATAGCCAATCGATTTTATTAAAGTATTATCCGAAATTAATATTTTATGAGCAGATATAAAATTTTGGTTATGAATAATATAATCTTCAAAATTTTTCCCAATTAAGCCAAAACAAGTTTCAACCCATTCTTTGATAGAATAGCCAATGCCACTGCTAATATTAGCTTCAAATATTTTATCTTGATTTATAAACAGCCAAATACCTTGTACAATATCACCTGCAAAAGACCATTCTTTTATAACTGATATATCGCCTATTTCTAATTTTTCGTTGCTGCCAGCTGCTATACGCTTGGCAGCTTCACTTATTTTTTTTGTTACATGACGTTCGCTTCGCAAAGGGCTATCATGATTAAAAAAATACCCAACATATACTTTTATACCCAAGGTTCTAAAATATCTTGCTGCATACACACTTTGTATTCTGCCGATGGAATATGCATCGTTTGCAACAAAAGGATCTGTTTCTTTTATTGGATTGCCTGTATTTAAAAATTGCAAGCCACTACCCGAAATAAAAACTTTGCTATGAGGCGAAAATTCTTTAACAGCTTCTAAAATATTAAGTGTGCCAGTAGCAATAGTTTGGTGGTTTTCGAATAAAGCACTATGCCATGTTGTAGAGTTGGCTGCCAAATGAAAAATAAAATTTGGTTGAGAGTTTTTAATTAGCAAGCTTACTTCTTCGTAATTAGTAATGTTTGTTTTTATAAAATTACCGCTACGGCTTACTGCTATTACTTCAATATTATTTTTAAGCAATAGTTGTGTAAGGTAATGCCCATCTTGCCCGTTTGCACCAAAAATTATTGCTTTCAAAATTATCTATTAAATTTTTCTTTAAGTTTTAAAAAAGGTTTTTCCATATTATTATAACTAAACTTAGCAAAAATATATGTAAAAAATAAAACTATTGCCCATAAAAAAAAATAAGTAAAATAATTGCCTACTGGGTTTATATAATTTGGTACAAAAATCATGGCTAACGAAATAAAAATCATGTGATAAGCATATAAACCATAGGTATATTTTCCGGTTTGAGTAAGCCATTTAAAATTGCTCATTTTATAAAACGAATTTTTAGAAAAATTTTGCTCCATAATAAAAAAAGCAAAGAAGAGGGCATAAATAAAATACAACAAGGCATTGCCATTTGAAGTTCCAAAAACTTTTTCTCTATAAATATGTAACACCAGAAAAAAAATATATACTATTTTAATTGTAGATGCTTTTAAGTTGTTGAATATGGAAGCAAAATTGTGATTTAAGGTTAGATAGGCTATTATACAGCCTACAAATAAACTGCCACATACACCTAAAGTACTAAACTCTGCATAAATAATATTGTTAGCATTTACAATACCAAATATTAAAGAAATTATAATAAATATAGGAAAAAAATAAAATACTTTTTTTGAAAAAAAATAAATTAGCAATGGTAAAATTAAATAAAACTGCTCTTCTACAGCTACACTCCAAAGTACTGTAATAGGCAAGGAACTAATACCAACTTGCCACAATATGTTGGAATTAGCTAAATTAAAATTTGTAAGAAACAAACCTATTTGCCAAAAATTAGCATCGTGTAAGCTATAAAAAGGTTTATTGATAAAGGATAATAATAATGAAATAATAATAACCAAAAAATACACAGGCCAAATTCTTAATACTCTACGCATATAGAAAGCTGTAATGTTTATTTTACTATAATTATTTAGCTCTGTAAGTAAGAGGTAAGATATTAAAAAACCGCTCAATACAAAAAAGAAATGAACGCCAATACCTGGGCTTGAAAAAATTTTACCTATATATTTAATTACAAAAGGTATGCTACCAAAATCAAATAGTATATAGCAATGACCAAAATAAACTATAAGAAATGCTATTGTACGAAAACCATCAAGATTTGGGAAGTGTAGCTTTTTTTGCATAAGCAATTTTAATAAACATAAGTATTAGATTTTCAAAATTAGTATTATTTTTTAAGAAATGTTTTAAAGATAAAACTCATAAAATTTATTTGAGGTAAAAGAGATTACAGAAGTTTTGTAAATTTATACAAATTATAAAACTGGTATCGTTTAAAAAATTTTACCAATTCTTATATTTTACAAATGGCTATAAGGTATTATTGAAAATAATAATTGTTATTTTATCGCACTAATAATACCGAGCCCTTTATAAATTTTTGAACACCTTCTTTTTTAAAATTGCAATACCAAACATAAGCACCAATATCGCTTATTTTGCCTTTGTACATACCGTTCCAGCCGATAGAATAATTGGTTGTTTCAAAAACTTTTTCGCCCCATCTATTATAAATTGTTAAATTATAATTGGTCAAATTAGTTGCATTTAAAATCTTAAAAAAATCATTTTTAGCATCAGCATTTGGAGTAAATACATTTGGAAAAAACACTTCGCAAGAGTTGTTGGTAAAGTTAATGGTATCGCTTGCAGTACCACAAGTATTGGTAACTTTTACCGAATAAGCACCAGCCAAACTTACTAAGTATGTAGATAAAGATGATCCATCTTGCCATAGGTAAGTATCAAAAATGCCTGGCGATATTAAAATATTATTTGTAAAACAAACGGCAGTATCTGGGCCAAGGTTTGGCATTGGCAATTTTACAACTGTTAAATTTATTGTACGTACACTATCGCAACCATTGGCTGCTACAAAAGTATTTGTATAAGTGCCAGATGTGGTATAACCTTCAAAACTTTGACCTTGGCAAATAGATTGTGTAATGGTTGTAAACGATTTTGGCTTTACAGTAAGTATTAATGTACGTACACTATCGCAACCATTGGCTGCTACAAAGGTATTTGTATAAGTGCCAGATGTGGTATAACCTTCAAAACTTTGACCTTGGCAAATAGATTGTGTAATGGTTTTAAAAGATTTTGGTTTTATGGTGAGGTTTAAAGTACGGGTGCTATTGCAACCATTAGAGCCTGTAAATACATCTACATAAAGCCCAGCGGTACCATAGCCAGCATAGGTTGTACCTTGGCATATAGCTTGGTTTATTGTAGAAAATGTTTTGGGTTTTACGGTAAGTATTAATGTACGCACACTATCGCAACCATTAGCTGCTAAAAAGGTATTTACATAAGTACCAGATGTGGTATAGCCTTCAAAACTTTGGCCTTGGCAAATAGATTGTACAATTGTTCTTAACGCTTTTGGCTTTACGGTAAGTATCAATGTTCTTACACTATCGCAACCATTAGCCGCCACAAATGTATTAATGTATGTACCAGATATTGTATAACCTTCAAAACTTTGACCTTCACAAATGGATTGTGTAATTGTGGTTAACGATTTTGGTTTTACAATAAGGTTTAAAGTTCTTACACTATCGCAGCCATTGGCAGCCACAAATGTATTAAGAAAAGTACCAGAAGTTGTGTAACCTTCAAAACTTTGACCTTGGCAAATGGATTGATTTATTGTATAAAAGGATTTTGGTTTTATAGTAAGATTTAGTGTACGTGTACTATCGCAACCATTGGCTGCTGCAAATACATCTATGTATTGACCGGCAGTACCATATCCAGCATAGGTTGTGCCTTGGCAAATAGATTGATTAATAGTAGTAAACACTTTGGGTAACACTGTAATATTTATACTATCCTTGTAAATACCGCATCCAGGAACTGTTACAGTTGCAACATAATAGCCTGACTGAGTTATGGTGGTATTGTTTAATACAGGGTTTTGAATAGATGAAGAAAAGCCATTTGGACCTGTCCAAGTATATGTAGCAGATGGTATTGACTCTGCACTAAGTGAAACATTGGCACCAACACAAGGTTGAGTTGGTGAAGCTAAAACAGTAGCCTTAACTGTATTAAAGTCGCTGAAATAACCAAAGCTGAGGCCCAACGAGCTGCCTTGTAATAACCCCATTTGAAAAAGGCTAGTTGTATTATCTACTTTTATTACTGATCCATTAGGATATAAAGATAAAGGTAAAAATACTCTTGCAAAATACCACTGGCTGCTTGTAGCTGGTACAACTGAAAATTGTGCACTTGTAATTATACCAACATTATTATTTACAAGAAAATTACCTTGCCCACCATTTTTGACTAAAAGTGTAATATATAAATCTTCATTTGAACTTCTTGCAACAGATACAGAATTACTACCAGTGCAATCAATTTTAGGCAATATTGCAGCGCCAACTTCGCAACCAGCCCCAGCAAGTTGATATGCATATACTGGTAATGAACTTTTAATATAGGAGGAAGGATTGTTAACTGTTAACATGGTACTTTGCCCGGTATTTAATGTTGTTATTAGCGTACCATCTTGGGTGATAGTAGTGCCATTTTGTGTAGCAGTTACAAATAATTTATCGTAAGGAAAATTAATATTACTCTTAATAGCTATATACTCTGACCCTAAAACACTTATTGGTATAGTTTGATCACCAGCTAAATCTCTACAAGTAGAACCAAAAACTCCACCATTTAATAAATCGTCAGCCAATGTTATTGCTATGGGTTTGGTAGAAGAAACATATGAACCATCTAAATGCTGATTAGCTAATCTAGAACTTGCAATTGCTGCGTATGTTTCCCCTTTATTAAGAGTTATTGTAAAAGGGACATTTGCTGTATGCCCAATAATATTTTTACTTGGGGTTATAGTTACAATTGTATTATCTTCAGATGCCACTAAATTAAAAGAGGATAATGCTGCAGGATTGTATTCGCTTGCATTGTCTAAAATATTCTGTGAGGAAATATAAAAACTTAGCCCTAATGCATTTCTTCCTTTTAAAGCAAATAATTCAGGATTAGGACCATTTACGTTTACCTCATAATAAGCTGCAATTTTGTTTGTTGCTTTTATTTTTAAACCTCGATTTTGAACAACATCTCCAGGAGAGCATTCTATATTACTTATCTGACTAGTTAAATCAAAAGTTTGTGTAGAAAATGGACTTAAAGTAATTGACACAGGAACAAAACTTGCATTAGAAGGTTGAGAAACTGTTACTATTGCAGCTTGTTGAAAAGATGATACTCTAATTGCAATTGGGCGATCATATCCAAAATCGGATGAAATTTCTGGAGCAGCAAACCAAAATGCAGTGTCTGTTTGAGCATAAACACATTTTGCGAAAAATAAAAACAAAATTATAACTACTTTTTTCATAGGTATTAAAAATAAAAAATTATCAATAATATATTTACATCTGTTTCTTAAATACAAATGTTGCAAACGTATATTGGTAATCTTTAGTAAGAAAAAAGTCTGGATTTGGACAATCCCAATCTCCAAGTTGGACTAGTTTACATTTCGGAATATAAGATAACATTCTCTCCTCCATACATTTTTTAGTATAAAGCCTTGCATCAACATCTGGCTTTGGTTGTCCACTTACCCAACCATCTTTATAGTCACAGGTTATTACTGCAATACCGCCAGGTTTTAGTAATCCTTCAATACATTCTAAAAAAGATTTATCATCAGGATCATGTTCAATAACTGAAGTTGAAAAAATAATATCGTAAGATGCTTTTTTTGTAGTTGGCTTTGTATAATAGTCTTGTAAAAAATAATTAATCATAGGATCTATTTCTTCTACAGCAACTCCCATTTTGGTAAGTAACATGGAGGCAGTGTCTTCATAACTACCAACACACAATAATTTGGGATTGATATAATTAATCAAATTCCTATACACAGTATCAAAAACAAAGGCTTGTTGTACATTTGCCCTTGCAATTTTTTTTGCCATTGTTTTTGGCAATGCAGTTGTTAGTAAAGATATAGTTGGTTCATATAAAATCCTTGCACTATCATCTAAAATCCTATTATATTTAAATCTTATGTTTTCATTTATAACAGGTGTATATTTTAATGTATTATCAAAAGTCAAATTATCTTTTGTAGCTGAATCAGTATCTCTCAACCAAGAAAAAGAACTGTTAGGTATGGAAAGTGCTTTTTTATAAATATTTTTTATTGTGTTTATTTTCCCAAATTTTTGTTTACTCAAATTTTGAGAAAAAATGGTGTCCAAAATTCGTTCATATTCCCAAAGTATATTAGTCTTATCCCAATCTGTTGCAACACTCTCTAATGGTTGAAAGCCTTTTTTCAATATTTCCTTTAAAGAAAAATTTGTAATACAAATAGTAGGATTATTAGCTATAATATGCCTAAACATTGGAGAATTGGAAACAGCTATAGGTTTTTTTACAGCTAAAGCATAATCAATAACGCTTGAAATCCCTCTTCCATCTTTATCTTTATACAAGAAAACATTAATGTCATTTTTAGCTAAAAAATCAAGTAATTCTTTTTCTTCTAAAAAGTCGTGTGTAAGTTCTAATTTAATACCTTCCTTCTTTATTAATGCTTTGCAATTATTTGAAATTGCTTTAGCATTTTCATTGTCTACATCAATAAACTCAGCAAATGGTATATTAATACGAATTATAGCTTTATCAAACTCTGTTTGAACTTTATTAACAAGCTCTTCAAACCCTTTATTAGCGCTAGCAAAACCAAAGCTTCCAATAATAGGAATGTCAGAATTTTTAGTTTCACTTGTACTAATATATGTTGGAATTAATCGGCCAGTTTTAAAAACAACAGGGTTTTTTAATAAGAGAGAAGGATCGGCAGCTATGTAATAATCAAAAAATGAGTTTAATTTCTTTTTATAACTTCCAAGCAACAACTTATTTCGGTAAGAAGTAGCATTATCAGCAATATATTGTGTTACTTCATGAATAATGCCAATTTGCTTACATTTAATTGAGGTAATATTATTTTTATTTACTTTAAAAAATAGTTTGGTACTTAGCCATGGCATTGTATTTGGGTGATAATTATATATTATTGCGGTTGGAATATTTTTACTTATAGCTTTTTGTAATTCATTTAATGATTCACATTCAACTTTTATAAAAGCATATTTATTTGAAGTTGAAATTGCTTCAAAAACATTTTGTCCAAATTGATAAACACCGCATTTTTTTTTTGAATGGGTAACAAATAGAATATTTTCTTTCATTTTATATATTCGGTATAATTAAATAATTAACCCCCTCAATAATTTCTATAAACTTGTAGTCAATACTTCTTACAAATTCTACATAATCATTAAAGCTAGTATTAAACTCCTTTTGAAATTGTTCTTCAAATTCAAAAATAATAACAGGTTTATTTCTTAAAATTGTTTCTTTAGCTCCTTGCAAAGCAAACAAATCACTACCTTGAATATCTATCTTTATAAAACTAATTTTGTCTTGTATATTTAGACTATCAATTGTTAATGTTTCAACAGTTCTTCCTTTTGTCGCTAAAGGATCAATTCCATATGAACCATATGAATCAAAACGCTTAAAATCTGGTTCTGGAAAAATGAGCTTTTCGCCACTTTTAAAATGAACAGCACCTAAAACAATTTGTATATTTTTACAGTTGTTTATTTCAACATTTTTTTGAAGGATTTCTCCAACAAAAGGCTCAGCTTCAAAAGAGTAAACTTTGCCTATCCCAACAGATTCTATGAATTTGGATAAGACAACAGACATTTGACCATAATTGGCTCCAATATCTAAAAATGAGGTGTTTGGTAAAATATATTTTTTAGCAATGTCTATGATATGTTCATCAAAGATTATTCCTCTTTTAATTGTGTTTGCAACTACATCTTTTTTAAGATTAGATGGCAGATAGTATTTTCCCGTTGGAGTTTCGTATAAATTAAGTCCATTTTCATTTGAACTTAATTTTAATTTTTCAGTTCCGTTATAATATACTTTGGTAATGTCGTAGTTGAATTTATTTAAAAAATTCTTTATAGCTTTTCTCATTAAGTTTTATAAATTATTTATCTTTTCATTATCTCAATCCTTGGCACCGGAAAAATAAACCCAGTTCCTTTATCCAATGCTTCTTTTTCTCTTACCACAAATTCGTCTTTAAAATGCCAAGGCAGTACCAAATAATAATCTGGGTTCATGGCACGGCTTTCGGCTTCGCTTATAATTGGTATGTTGGTACCAAGTGTAAATGCTCCGTATTTATCTTCGTTACGTTCTGCAGCATACTCCACCAATGTATGATCGATATTACACCACTGTAATATAGTATTGCCCTTGGTAGATGCACCATATACATGCACTTTTTTACCATCGGATTTTAATTTTACTAGCAAGTCGTACAACTCATGTTTTAGTACTTCTATTCTTTGCTGAAATGCAGCATAGGGCTTATCGGTATCTAATTCTAAATCAAATTCTTTGTGCCTTGTTTCGTTTATTAATGTATAGTTTTCTACACTATCATGCTTGCTGTTTTCTTTGTGTGTGGCATAACATCTTATGCTTCCTCCATTTATTTCGTTAAACGAAATTTTAAAAATTTTCATGTCGCCAAGCGCCAATATTTTTTCTAATACTGCCAAGCTATAAAACTCCAAATGCTCATGGCATATTGTATCGTAGCTATCCAACTCCAGCATACGAGGCATATAACTCATTTCGAAAACCCACACACCTGTAGAAGATAAGAAACGTTTTATGCCTTTTACAAATTCTACCGGATTTTCTAAATCGTAAAACATGGCAATAGAGGTAATCACATCTAATTTTTTTCCTTCTAATACTTTAAACAATTCTTCTGAAGGAAAAATATCTTGCACAACAGTTGCATCTTTTACTTCTTGTGCTACATCGCTTGGGTCGCAACCGTATTTAATGAAATTTTCGGGGTAGTATCCTAAAAGTGTGCCGTCGTTACAACCAATATCTAATACATTTGGAAACTTAGTATCGCCAACTGTATTTACAACACTGCTTACAATATCTTTTAAATGATTACGCATGGTATTATTCGTACCACTGCGGTACCAATAAGCAGCATACAAAATTTCGGGAGGCACCGAGTGTTCCATTTGCAACAAACCACATGCATTTTCATCTACTTCAGGGTTGCAGCGTACAAGTGTACAATCTATTTTACGCAGACTTGGCATTTCTTTACCTGGCTTTATAAAACTGCCTTGCAGGTATTGAGGCCCAAGGTCTATTACTTTTTTTAGCGATGTAGAGCCGCACACACGGCAGGTATTTCTTTTACGAATATGCATTGGTTTCTATTTTTTTCGCACAAGGCTCGCAAAGGAGCTAGGGCGAAAAGGTTTTATATTATTTATCTTGTTTTATTAACTTCATAAATCTTTCATTTATGGCATCTATACATTTATTTCTTTCTAAATTTAATAAGGCTAATTGTTTTACCACTGTATCTTTTTCATTGGGAGGTACTTTTTCAAATTCGTACACTTTTTCTTGCTCATGCCAAAGTGTGCAATTTACATTGGCTAATTGATAAAAAATTTCGCCAAAATTGCCTTGTACTTCGTCTACAATATTACCTTCCTTTTTAAAAACTTTATTAGCAGCAAATGTCATTTGGCTTGGCAAAATATTACCTGCAATTGCATCGGAAATGTATTCATTTATTTCTTGTTGCAATTGTGCCGATTGTACACCAAGGCTCTTAAGCCTATCGCTATCTTCGGTATGGTATTGTTTTAATTTTACAATTGTAAGTTTATCACAAAGCATGCCCAATGTTTCTGCCATAGTATAATAAATCTATTAATGTTGCAAAAATAGCAATACTTAGCCATATTTTTATAAGAACCCAAACTTTAAATGAAACAAACTAATTGGTTCATAACAAAATAACCAAAATCAAAAAACTAATCAAATTAAACAGAGCTTTAATTATAAAAAGGATTTTATAAATCTTTTAGTTTAAAAATATAAAAAATTACCAAATACAATGTTTGCTAAAATATGAGTTACCAAAAATGCGATTGTATTAAAAAATAAGTAATTACTTTTATGTTCACAAAAAAAGGTATAATTAAAGTGAAAAAGAAGTATTAACTTTAAAAAAACTAACAAATGAAAATCTTAAAAAAACTATTATTATTTGTAATTTTCTTAATAGCAATAATACTTATTGCTGCATTATTTATTAGCAAAGATTATTTGGTAGAAAAATCAATTACTATAAATAAGCCTACAGCTGAAGTATTTAACTACATTAAATTTTTAAAGAACCAGAACGAATATAGCAAATGGGCTAAGCTAGATACCGCTATGGTAAATACTTTTACTGGCATAGATGCTACGGTAGGTTTTAAATCATCATGGGAAGGCAACAAAGAAGTAGGAAAAGGAACTCAAGAAATTAAAAAAATTGATGAAGGAAAAAGAGTAGATTATGAACTAAAATTTGAAAAGCCAATGAAAGATGAATCATTGGCTTATATGAGTACCGATAGTGTAGGTGTAAATAAAACTTTGGTAAAATGGGGCATTAGTGGGCACATGAAATACCCTTTTAACTTTATGGGGTTATTTATGAACAAAATGATAGGTGGCGATTTGGAAATTGGTTTGGCCAACCTGAAAAATTTACAAGAGAAAAATTAATACAAAAACTCTAATTAAATAATTTAATAATTGCCGACTTTACAATAGGTTGGCAATTTTAATTTGAAGTAATATTTTTAAAAAATGAATAAACAAGAGTATAATAAACAAGTAGCTTTACATTGGTTTGAAGCTTTTAATGAACACAACCTTGAAAAACTTTTGCAATTGTACGATGATAATGCCACACATTATAGCCCAAAGTTAAAAATAAGAATGCCCGAAACTAATGGATTGCTTATTGGCAAAAATGAGCTTACTGCTTGGTGGAAAGATGCTTTTGAAAGAATACCTAATTTGTATTACAATTGCACAAGTTTAACTGCTAATGATGATAGAGTTTTTTTAGAATATTTGAGAAAAGTACCAGGAGAGGTAGATATTTTGGTTGCCGAAGTTTTGGAAATTGATGAGAGAATTATAGCATCGAGAGTGTATCATGGATAAAAAATGGATATTACGCTAAGGTAAATGTTTACAAAAAATTTGAAGCTGAAAGGCTGCGGTGGACTGAGTGATGTGCTGTGTTTGCATACCGACGCTATTGTGGAGATAGTATGCAAACACAGTACGATACAACGAAGGAGACTGAGCAAATGCTAATTAAAGTTATAGTTGCACATAGCCCCAAAAAAACTAATGTGTACACTTTAGGTATAAATATTTTAAATTATTGAATTAAATTTTTAAAAAATTGCTATTTTTAATTTATGAATAGTTTTGAAAACGACGCTTTGAAGGTTGCAATATTAGATTTGTACGAAGGTGTAGAAAACCAAGGCATGCGCTGTATTAGAGAAATATTGAACCAGTTTGCTGAAATGGAAAGCAGAGATTTGGTAAAAGATGAATTTGATGTAAGGCAAAAAAATGAAGTGCCAAACCTTGACTATGATATTTATATATGCAGCGGCGGACCTGGCTCTCCGCTGGATAGTGAAGGTAGTATTTGGGAAAATAATTTTTTTGAATGGATAAAAAAAATTGAAAATTATAATGCTAAAGAAGAAAATGAAATAAAAAAACAAGTGTTTTTTATTTGTCATTCTTTTCAATTGGCATGTAGGTATTTTAATGTAGCCGAAGTTACCAAACGAAAAAGTACAGCTTTTGGTGTTTTTCCTATTCACTATCTTTTAGATGCTAAAGAAGAAATTATTTTTGAAGGACTTACAGATCCTTTTTATGTAGTAGATAGTAGAGATTATCAGGTAACACAGCCAAAACATAATAATATAAAAAAAATTGGAGGCAAATTATTGGCAATAGAAAAAGCAAGACCACATGTACCTTTAGAAAGAGCAATAATGTCTATTAGGTTCAACGAAAACATGATTGGTACACAGTTTCATCCAGAGGCAGATGCTATTGGTATGAGCTTGCATTTGCAAACAGAGGCTCGTAAAAAAGTTGTAATAGATAATTATGGATTAGAAAAGTGGCAAAGCATGATAGATCACTTAAACGACCCTGATAAAATTGCACACACTTATTCAAAAATATTACCCAATTTTTTAGCCGATGTTGTTAGAAAAATGGATATGGCTGGGGCAGAAATATGAGTATTGAGAGAATTTAATGGCCATTTCGCTTTTATGTAGTGCTTTAAAAAATGAAATATTTTTGAACAGATTTTTTAATAATTATGTCCAATATTAATATCTAAATATTAGCAATACTTGAAATAAAAAATTAGTTAATAGAGGTGCAATTATAGTTATCTCAATACTCAATACTAATATCTCAATACTAAATACTAATATCTCAATACTAAACTAGCTTTATGCAAAAAGAAATAAGAGCATTATTCAATAGCAATTTTACCGAAGAAAAATATGCCGCTTACATGAAAGATGTAGAGGCAATAAGCCCAGGTGCATTGGATTTTAGAAACGCCGAAACTCCTATTTTTGTTCCAAAAGATTTTACAAACAAAATGCTTGGCGCATGTGAAGATATAATAGATGTAATTGTAGCACCCAATTTTAAAGAACTTACACAACGCAGTATTCCCAATAATTTAATGGTTAGTGGCAACGAAGAGCATGCACAATTACTTGTATTTGATTTTGGCATTTGCGATGATGGCAATGGAGGTTACGAACCCCAGTTAATAGAAATGCAAGGCTTCCCTACCCTATTTGCATTTCAGGCAATACATAGTGAGCTTACTGCTACATATGCCAATGTGCCTAGCAATTATTCGTCGTATCTGAATGGTTACAACAAAGAAACTTACTTACAATTATTTAAAGAAATTGTAATTGGCAATACAAATATTGATGAAGTTGTGTTATTAGAAATTTACCCAGAAAAGCAAAAAACAAGAATAGATTTTGATGCCTCAGAAAAACTAATAGGCGTAAAAACTTTATGCCTTACCAAATTAAAAGCCAATGGTAAACAATTATATTACAATAAAGAAAATGGCGATGAACAAATTATTACAAGAATTTATAACAGACTAATTTTTGATGACCTAAACCAACAACAAGGATTAGAAAATATTATTGACCTAACCAAAGAATACAATGTAACTTGGATACCACACCCAAATTGGTTTTATCGTATTAGTAAATATACATTGCCATTTATAAATAATAAATATGTACCCGAAACATTTTTTTTGAACGAAATAAAAAAACCTTTAAACTTAGAAGATTATGTGCTAAAACCATTATTTTCTTTTGCTGGCATGGGAGTAATAATAGATGTAACACAAAATGATATTGATAAAATAACAGACCCAGAGAATTGGATACTGCAACGTAAAGTAAATTACGCTCCAATAATAAAAACTTTAGATGAACCTGCAAAAGCAGAAATACGACTATTTTATTTTTGGAAAAATGAATGGGAACGACCTGTAGCAGTACATAACCTAGCAAGACTAAGCAAGGGGAAAATGATAGGCACTCGGTACAACAAAGATAAGACTTGGGTAGGCGGTACAGTTGCTTATTTTGAACAATAATTTAAAAACCCGTAAATCTTTAATTACTTTAAAAACAATTACAATGACACAAGGCCTAGGCAGATTTGAATATTTTTTAATAAAATTAGATGAGCTTTTGCTAGCTGCTTCACGTACCAATAATGCTGCATTGTATTTGTACGAAAACGATTGCCGCACAAAGGTTTTTATGCTACAAGGGTTATGCAAATTATATGCTGGTATGCATAACGAAAAAAGATTTTTAAAATTAAAAGAAAGATTTAAGCAGTTGGAAGACCTGCTTGGTGCAATAGATTATTACGATTCGTATTTAAAACCATTTATTAAAGAAAAAAAACTACCAGCAACAGCTATAAAATTTATAACTGCCAAAAAAAACGAAAAAATTGCAGCATTAAATACATTGTTACTTAAAAGAAAATGGATAAACCACAGTCCATTACGTACAAAAAAAATAAGAAAACAGCTACTAAAAATGAGTTGGCAAACTCCCGAAAAAGAGGCCGAACTTATACAAGTTTTTTATAAAAAATCTATAGAAAGTATAAATACTTTTTATACCCAAACAGGCGATAATTTTACCGATATAGAAACACAACTGCATGAACTTAGAAGAAAGCTACGTTGGCTAAGCATATATCCACAGGCATTATTAGGCTGCATACAACTTACCAATAGCAAAATAAAAGACCCTAAAGTTGCAAAATATTTAATACCCGAAATTGTAAATTCGGCATTTAATAAAATGCCTCCTAAAAAAAATGTAGAAGAGATAATTATAATCGAAAAAAATTATTTTTTAGCTCTTAGTTATACAATAGCTGCATTAGGAAAATTAAAAGATAATGGCTTAAAATATATAATAACTACCGAAGCCATACAAGCCACTACAAAGCTAACCGAAGCCCAAGCTTTAAAAAAAGCTTACGAATTGCATGGTTTAAAAACCGATGCGCTAAAAACTATTATGGCTAAAGCTAAAAAACTGTGCGTACCTTTTTTTGAAGAAAAAAATTTAGAAAAAATGATTGCATCTTTTTAATACAAAAAAATATAATTTTACACCAAATTTGCCAATGCATTTTTTATTTTAGCAAACCCTTTTTCAATATTAGCAGTATTGGTAGCAAACGAAATTCTTATACAATTGGGTTGCCCAAAAGCCCTACCAGTTACAACCGATACATGGGCAGTATGCAATAAATACATGCACAATTCATCTGCATCTTTTAAAATTACTCCAGCAGCAGTTTTTTTATTAAAATAAGCACTCACATCAGGAAAAACATAAAAAGCACCAGGCGGTATTGTATATTCGATAGCAGGAATTTCTTTTAAAAAGCCTATAACTTTTTCTCTCCTTTCTTTAAATTTAGCAACCATATCTACAGTGCTTTGTTGGCTACCAGTAAGCGCTACAATAGCTGCCCGTTGCGTAATAGAGCAAGTAGCACTTGTAAATTGCCCTTGCAATTTTTCACAAGCTTTTACAATTGTAGCCGATGCAGCAAGGTAACCAAACCTCCAACCTGTCATAGCATATCCCTTGCTCAATCCATTTATTAAAATTACCCTTTCCTTCAAAAAATCAAACTGGGCTATACTTTCATGCGGAGCATCGTAATTTATAGTTTCATAAATTTCGTCGCTCATAATAGTTACATGCTCATTTTTTGCAAATACATTTGCCAATGCTTGCAACTCCGCTTTGGTATACACCGCACCAGTTGGGTTGCATGGGCTCGAAAACATAAATAATTTTGTAGCAGGTGTAATAGCTTTTTCTAACTCATCGGCAGTTATTTTATAGCCATTTTGTATAGTAGTATGTACAAATTTTACTACGCCACCAGCAAGCCGTACAATTTCGCTATACGTAACCCAATACGGTGTGGGTATTATCACTTCATCGCCAGCATCTACCAGTGCAAGTACAGCATTGGCAATACTTTGCTTAGCACCTGTGCTTACAATAATTTGGTCAATAGTATAGTCCAAATTATTATCTCTTTTCAGTTTTGTGCATACCGCTTCCCTCACATCGGCATAGCCTACAACAGGCGTGTAATGACTATAATTTTCGTCAATAGCTTTCTTTGCAGCATCTTTTATATGTATAGGCGTATCAAAATCTGGCTCACCCAAACTAAGGTCGGTAATATCTATTCCTTGCGCCTTTAGCTCTCTGCCAAGCTTAGCCATTTTAAGCGTTTCGGGCTCATTAAATTTTTCTAACAACAACGATAATTGCATAAAATACATTTCTAATAAGCTGTAAATGTATCAATATTTTTGGTTGCAAAACAATTTCTATTATTTACTTTTTTGGGCTTTCTACATTAAGTACTATTACCATCATTTGTACGGTCTTAGTCGCTGTTTCGTATTTATTGTATGTGTATGCGCCTTTGGCGGCACACATACAATAAATACATCGCTCCCTCCACCGCAGCCCTTCAGCAGCATACCTTTTTTCAGCATATATTGTAGCCTAAATAAACAACTATACTACACAACCTTCATTTACAAATTACACACATTATAATTTGTACATTTGTAATACAAAATATTTACACTTTTTAAATGACCATACAGCAATACATTGACAACATAAACCAACGATACAATTTAGGAAATGCAACCGAACATACTTTTAGGGGCGACTTGCAAACACTTATTGAAAGTTTAGTACCCAACATACGAGCCACCAACGAACCCAAAAGACAATCTTGCGGAGCACCAGATTATATCTTGACCAAAAAAGATATTCCAGTTGGCTTTATAGAAGCCAAAGATATTGGCGATAAAGACCTTGCAGGCTTAAAGAAAACAGGAAACAAAGAACAGTTTGACCGTTACAAAGCATCGCTAAACAATTTATTTTTTACCGATTATTTAGATTTCCATCTTTACCGAGACGGACAATTTGTAACAAATATTGCCATTGCAGAAATTACAGACAAAGGAATAATTGCTTTACCTCAAAACTTTGCAGCTTTTGAAAACCTAATAAAAGACTTTTGCTCTCACATAGGGCAAACCATAAAAAGCAGTAAAAAACTTGCCGAAATGATGGCAGGAAAAGCAAGATTGTTAAGCGATATTATTGAAAAGGCTTTAACCACCGACGAAACAAACCAACAAGATAGTACCCTTAAAGACCAAATGAATGCCTTTAAGCAAATTCTCATACACGACATTACCCCAAAAGGTTTTGCCGATGTGTATGCTCAAACTATTAGTTATGGTATGTTTGCAGCCCGATTGCACGACCCTACTCTGCCTACTTTTAGCCGACAAGAAGCAGCAGAATTAATTCCAAAATCAAACCCATTTTTACGCAAACTGTTTGGCTACATAGCCGGACCAGATTTAGACGATCGCATTAAATGGGTGGTAGACAGTTTGGTAGACATATTTTTGGCTTGCAACGTTGAAGATATTTTAAAAAACTACGGCAAGACCACAAAAATGGAAGACCCAATTATCCATTTTTACGAAACTTTTTTAAGTGAGTACGATCCAAAATTGCGTAAAGCAAGAGGCGTATGGTACACACCTGCACCAGTTGTAAATTTTATTGTAAGAGCTGTAGATGATATTTTAAAAACCGAATTTAATTTACCACAAGGGCTTGCAGATAATAGCAAAATAAAAATAAAAATAAATGTACAAGGCAAGCAAGTGGAACAAGAAGTACACAAAGTACAAATACTTGACCCTGCAACAGGCACAGGAACATTTTTAGCCGAAGTAGTAAAACACATACACAAAAAATTTGAAGGCCAGCAAGGCATTTGGAGCAACTATGTAGAAACACATTTATTGCCCCGCCTTAATGGTTTTGAATTGCTAATGGCAAGTTATGCCATGGCACATTTGCAGTTAGATTTGTTACTAACCGAAACAGGTTACAAGCCAACAACCAACCAAAGGTTAAGAGTTTACCTTACCAACAGCCTAGAAGAAAGCCACCCCGACACAGGAACACTTTTTGCAAATTGGTTAAGTACCGAAGCCAACGAAGCAAACCATATAAAAAGAGATGCACCAGTAATGTGTGTAATTGGCAACCCACCGTATGCAGTAAGTAGCAATAATAAAAGCCCATGGATAGAAAGCCTAACAGCGGATTATAAAAAAGATTTGAACGAAAGAAACATTCAACCATTATCCGACGATTATATAAAATTTTTACGACTAGGGCAACATTATGTAGAAAAAGCTGGAGAAGGCATTTTGGCTTTTATTACCAATAATAGTTTTATAGATGGCATTATACATCGCAAAATGAGAGAAGAATTAATGAAAACTTTTGACAAAATTTATATTATGGATTTGCATGGTAATGCAAAGAAAAAAGAAATATGCTTGGATGGAAGCCCCGACCAAAATGTGTTTGATATTATGCAAGGCGTAAGTATTAATATTTTTGTAAAAAAGAAAAAATAAAAATGGCAAAAATTACAGTAATAAATACCGAAATATCCATAACAACAATACAAGAAGTAGACTATATTTCACTAACAGATATTGCAAAGCATAAATCTGAAGACAGTAATGCAACAATAGCAAATTGGATGCGAAATAGAAATACCATAGAATTTTTAGGTATTTGGGAAACATTATACAACCCACATTTTAAACCCCTCGAATTCGAGGGGTTTAAAAAAGAAGCAGGCTTAAATGCATTTACCATGTCGCCACAAAAATGGGTTACAAATACAAATGCAATTGGTTTTATAGTAAAATCAGGAAGATATGGTGGTACTTATGCTCATAAAGATATTGCGTTTAAATTTGCAAGTTGGATTTCTGTAGAATTTGAACTCTATTTTATTAAAGAGTTTCAACGATTAAAGCAAGAAGAACAAAAAAACCTTGGCTGGACAGTACAACGAGAGCTAGCAAAGATGAATTACAGGATACATACCGATGCCATAAAACTAAACATTATACCTACAGTAAGCCCACAACAAGCCAACTATGTATATGCCAACGAAGCCGACGTATTAAACGTAGCTTTATTTGGCCAAACGGCAAAACAATGGAAAGACGAAAACCCATCCTTGCAAGGCAACAGAAGAGATTATGCAAGCATTAATGAACTCATTTGTTTATCTAATTTAGAAAATTTAAACGCATTGTTTATTTCCGAAAATGTACCACAAAAAGATAGACTATTAAAACTAAACCAAATTGCTATACAGCAAATAACTTTATTACAAAATAACAACAACGCAAAATTTTTGAAATGAATACAAATAAAAAACTAGCGCAACTATTGCATTACTTTCTGCAAGGCAAAAGAGATTTTAAATATGCTTGGATGGTAGCCCCTACCAAAATGTGTTTGATATTATGCAAGGTGTAAGTATTAATATTTTTGTAAAAAAGAAAAAATCACCCATGCAATACATACAAGATATAAAACAAATACTAGCCCAAGCAAGGCAAAAAACCTACCAAGCCATTAATAGTGCTATGGTAGAAGCCTATTGGAAAATAGGTGAACGCATTGTGTTGGAAGAACAAAATGGAAAAGATAGGGCTGAATATGGTAAACAAATTGTGCAAACACTGTCTGCACAATTGAGTACTGAATTTGGCAAAGGTTTTTCAGAAAGAAGCCTTCGTAAATATCGGCAGTTTTACCTTACATTCCCAGATGTGAAGATTTGGCCGACACTGTCTGCCAAATTGCAATGGTCTCATTTTGAATTAATTATGAGAGTTCCACAAAAAAATGCACAACAATATTACTTACAAGAAGCAGCAGAACAAATGTGGAGCGTAAGAACCTTAGAAAGAAATATTTCTACTTTATACTATCAGCGTCTTTTATCCTCACAAATAAAAGAACCTGTAATAAATGAAATGGAGGAAAAAACAAAACAATTACAACAAGATGCTTTTGAATTTATAAAAAACCCAACCGTATTAGAGTTTTTAAACCTACCAACCAATTTGGGCTATACCGAAGCACAATTAGAAAAAGCGTTGATAGATAACTTACAAAAATTTATATTAGAGTTAGGCAAAGGCTTTGCCTTTGTAGAGCGGCAGCAACATATAAAAACCGAAACAGCAGATTTTTATATTGATTTGGTTTTTTACAACTACATACTCAAGTGCTTTGTAATTATAGAACTAAAAACCCACGCCATTACCCACCAAGATATTGGCCAATTGGATATGTATGTACGTATGTACAACGACCTAAAAAAACAAAAAGAAGATAACCCAACTATAGGCATATTGCTATGTACCGAAACCGATAAAACCATAGCCAAATACTCGGTACTGGCCGAAAACAATAATTTATTTGCTACAAAATATATTGATTACCTACCTACCGAACAACAATTGATAGACGAAATAGAAAACCAAAAATTGTTACTAAAACTACATGCCGATAATGAGTAAAGACAAAAAACTAGCACAAGTATTGCATTTTGATTTGCAAGGCAAACGAGATTTTAAATATGATTTTTTGAATGAAAATTCGTTAGCAAGTATTGCATGGAATAAACTAGAACCCAAAGCACCAAATTATTTTTTGGTGAAGAAGGATTTTGATGAAAGTGGTGTTTATGAGAAGGGATTTAAAATGGATGAGTTGTTTGTGTTAAATAGTGTTGGATTTGTAACATCTAAAGATGCTTTTTTGATTGATTTTAAATCAGAAAAACTTATTGAAAAACAAATAGATATTTATAATATCGATTTATCCAATCAAGAATTCAACGATATATATAAATTAGAATCAAAATATTTCAATGTAATTGATGCTAGAAAGAAAGCAATTTTAGAAAAATCTTCTGTAATAATAAATTTCTTTTATCGTCCGATGGATGTAAGATACATTTTGTATGAGAAGCATTTTTTAGAAAGAAATCGTTTTAATGTACTTAAACACATAATTAAAAAAGAGAATTTTGCATTAGTTTGTTCTAAGCAAAGTACTAGAAAAGAAATAGATAATATTCAAATTGTTAATTCTCCGATAGAATTAAAATTTAACAGTCATGATAGAAATTCAAATATTTTCCCGCTTTATCTCTACCCAGACAATAACAAACAACAAACCATTGACCAAAGCAACGATAGAAAACCAAACTTAAACATTGAAATTGTAAATGAAATAGCAAAAAAAATAGGCTTAACTTTTACAATAGAAAAAGAAACTACAAAAGCTACCTTTGCACCAATAGATATTTTGGATTACATCTATGCAGTTTTGCACAGTCCAAATTACAGAGAAAAATATAAAGAGTTTTTAAAAATAGATTTTCCAAGAGTGCCATACCCAATAGATGCAAATACTTTTTGGCAATTGGTTGCTTTGGGTTCAGAGATTAGACAAATACATTTATTGGAAAGCCCTACAGTTGAAAAATACATTACGCAATATCCTATTGACGGAGATAATGTAGTTACAAAACCAAAATACGAAAACGGAAAAGTATTTATAAACGACACTCAATATTTTGACAATGTACCCGAAGTGGCGTGGACTTTTTTTATAGGCGGTTATCAACCAGCACAAAAATGGCTAAAAGACAGAAAAGAAAGAACACTTGAATTTGACGACATTTTACACTATCAAAAAATCATCGTTGCGTTGACACAGACCGACAAATTAATGACGAAAATAAACGGCATTGACATCGAAGCGAAATAGCTTCGCCTAGGTTCGTGTCTTCACAAAACCTTTTTATAGTAGAAGTAAGCACATATAATGTATTTGATATTATGCAAGGTAAAAGCAACATTATTTTTGTAAAAAAAAACTAAGGTGCAAAATATTGAAGAATAAAAATAAATACTTTGCTCAGTTTCGTGCCACAGCAAAACTTTTTTTTAAAGCGTATGGTTTGTGGTGGCATAAACCTAGGCAGAGATAAAAATATTTACTACAATTACCTTGCAATACTATCTTTGCCAATATGCTTCGCTTACAAAAAATAACCATTACCCATTTTAAAAACTACGGTATAACTAATTTTAGTTTTACAAAAAATGTAGTAGGTATATGTGGGTTAAATGGTGTAGGCAAAACAAATTTATTAGACGCTATATATTATTGTTGCTTTACAAAAAGCTATTTTACTTTATCCGATACTTTAAATATACAATTTGATAAAGATGGATTTAGATTGGAAGCACACTTTGAAAAAAATAAAGAACCTCAAAAAATTATTTGTATAAACAGAGGTGTAGGTAAAAAAGATTTTTTGGTAAATGATATTGCTTACGATAAACTGGCAAAACATATAGGCACATTGCCAGCAGTAATTATAGCACCAGACGATGTAGAAATTATTATTGGTGGCAGCGAAGGCAGGCGAAGGTATTTAGATACCTTAATATGCCAATTAGATAATGAATATTTGCAACAGTTAATAACGTACAACAAAGTATTGCAACAACGTAATGGTTTGCTAAAACGCTTTGCCGAGCAAGGCAAAATAGATACATTATTGTTAGATGTAATAAACGAACAACTAATAAACCCTGGCAAAATTATTTTTGAAAAGCGTACACATTATACCCAAATACTAATACCATTAGTTGAAAATTTTTATCGGCAAATTGCGGATAATAACGAAAAAATACAGTTTAATTATGTTAGCCTTTTGCAAGCAGAAAGTTTTGAAATGCTCATACAAAAGACTTTTGAAAAAGATAAAATATTACAACGTACAAATGCAGGCATACACAAAGATGAAATTACTTTTACGCTAAACAATCAGGCATTTAAACAAATAGCATCGCAAGGGCAACGAAAAAGTCTTTTATTTGCACTAAAACTTGGGCAATATCAATTACTAAAAAATTACAACAAAATAAGCCCTATTTTACTGTTAGACGATGTGTTTGAAAAATTAGATGAAAAAAGAATGCATCGTTTGCTACATTGGGTGTGCAAAGAAAACGATGGGCAAGTTTTTATTACCGATACACACAAACAAAGATTGCAAAATATTTTTGAACAATTGCAAATAGATGGTGAAATAATACAACTTTAAAAACTAAAAAAATGGCCGAAGTATCATTAGGCGAAGCCTTACAATTATTTTTACAAAAAAGCCGGCTAAAAAGTGGCATACAAGCAGTACAAATAGAAGAAATTTGGGAAAAAATTATGGGCAAAACCGTAGCAAAATACACCGATAAAATACAAATAATAGGCTCCAAATTATTTGTAACAACTACAGTAGCACCGTTACGAAACGAATTGCTTTATCAAAAAGATAAAATTATACAATTGGTAAACGAAGCATTAAAAGAAAATGTAATAAAAGAAGTGGTAATTAAGTAATTACAAATTTATTAACAATTTTTTGGGTTACTTAATATTAACAAAAGTATTAACTATGTTTGTACTCAATTATAATTTAAAACTTAAAAACAAAGAAAATGAAACTTACAAAAATCTCTCTTGTTGCGGCTCTTATTATTGCTGTAGCATTTACAAGTTGCAAACCAAAAGATGCCGATGTACAAGCAAAAATTGAAGCTGCTATAAAAGCTGATGCTTCTATGGCTGGTACTACAGTATCGGTAAAAGATGGCGTAGCTACTTTAAGTGGCGAATGCAAAGATGATGCTTGCAAAGCAAATTGTGAAAAAGCAGTAGCTGCAATTAAAGGTGTAAAATCGGTAGTAAACAATTGCACTGTTACACCGCCTGTAGCTGCACCTGCTACATTAACTACAGTTTTAGATGCTGCTACTATGCAAAAAGTAAAAGATGGCTTAAAGGATCTTAAAGGAATTACATTAGATTTTGCTGGCGATAAAGCTGTACTTTCTGGCTCTGTTACAAAAGCAGATAGAATGAAAATTATGCAAATGCTTATGTCTGCACACGTAAAATCTGATGTTACAAAATTATTAGACAAATAATAAATTACTTAATTACAATTACAACAAAAAAAACAAAAAAATGGCAGTTCAAGATAAATATGCTGAATTATTACAAGCAGCAAAAGATTTAGGCGTTTCTAACCTATCGGTAGCTGAGCAAGCTGGTGTATTGCATGTAGCAGGTACTGCTGCAAGCACTACTAGTTACGATGCACTTTGGGCTATCTACGATAAATTAGATCCAGGTATGGCAAGTGGCGATTTGATGTTAAACATCGACATTAAAGCAGATGCTGGCGCTCAACTACAAGTTACTACAGACGCTACAAACCTTAACATAAGAAGTACACCAAGTACCGATGGCGATGTAGTTGGTAAAGCAGCACATGGCGAAATAGTTACTTTAGTAGAAAAAACCGACGATAGTTGGTGGAAAGTAAAAACTGCAGATGGCGAAGAAGGTTATGCTTATGCTCAATACTTATCACCAATGTAATAACGGTATTTAATTTTTTTTAAAAGCTGCTTCATTTATTTGTAGCAGCTTTTTTTATTACAACAAAATAACAAAGAAATAAAATTAGCTTAAAATAAATGATTAATTTTGCAAGCAACTTTACAACATGAAAAATATTCTTACTGCTTTTTTTGTACTTTTTACTACTCAAAATTCGATTGCACAAAACCATATAAAACTTCATGGAATGTACATTCAATGGGGATATAATAAAGAATGGTACACCAAAAGCAATTTACATATAAGGCTTAGTAATGGCGATAATTTTATTTTAAAAAATGTAACAGCAAAAGATAAACCAGATTATGATGCAATTTATAAAAAACCTGTAGAAATATCGATACCACAGTATAATTACAGACTAGGGTTTTATTTAAATAAAAAAAGAACTAGGGCTATTGAGTTAAATTTTGACCATATAAAGTATGTTGTAACCGATGGGCAAACTGCTAGGGTAAAGGGTATAATAAATGGTGTACAAGTAAACGCCGATAGTGTTTTAAACCCTGCTACTTTTTTACATTTTGAACATACCGATGGTGGAAATTTATTGCATATAAATTATGTAGATCAAAAAACGGTACTACAAAATAATGCAAAAACAAGACCACTTGTAAATTTAATTTGGAAACTTGGTGCAGGCATCAACATTCCTCGTACCGATTTTACATATAAAGGCGATAGGTATAATAATAATTTTCATGTATCGGGCTACAATGTAAGTGCCGAAGCTGGTGCAAGATTATATGTATTTAAAAAGTTTTTTATAGAAGGTACAGGCAAAACAGGCTATGTACGATATGTAAATGCACTGGCAAATACAACTGCATTAAAAGGAAATAATGCAAGTCATGGTATTGGTTATTTTGAATTTATTGGACTTTTGGGTTACAATATTCATTTCTAATTTTTACTTTAAATAACTAATGTGAATTTAGCATTACATACAAAAATTGTAAAAGAAACTGCTACATTACTAGGTTTCGATTTTTGTGGTATTGCTAATGCTACCTTTTTAAAAGAAGATGCACAACGGCTCGAAACTTGGCTCAATAAAGGCATGCATGGAAATATGAGCTACATGCAAAACCATTTTGACCTGCGTACCAACCCAACAAAACTTGTACCTGGTGCTAAATCGGTTATTACACTTTTAATAAACTACTACCCTACTCTTTCGCAAAATAACGATGCGCCAAAAATTTCGAAATATGCTTATGGTAAGGATTATCATGAAATAATAAGAGAAAAATTGAACAAGTTTTTTTTAATACTAAAAGAAAAAATTGGGGATATACATGGTAGGGGATTTGTAGATAGTGCGCCAGTTTTGGAAAGAGCTTGGGCACAAAAAAGTGGATTGGGGTGGATAGGCAAAAATGGAAATCTTATAAATAAAAAACAAGGGTCGTTTTTTTTTATTGCATCGCTTATTACCGATTTGCAATTGGTGGCAGACGAAGCAGGTATAAAAGACTATTGTGGTACTTGCACAAAATGTATTGATGAGTGCCCCACCGAAGCTATTTTGCCAAATAAAGTTGTAGATGGTAGCAAGTGTATATCGTACTTTACTATTGAGCTTAAAGATGCTCTTATACCAGATAAAATGAAAGGCAAATTTGACAATTGGCTTTTTGGTTGTGATGTATGCCAAGATGTATGCCCTTGGAATAGTTTTGCAAAACCTACTACCGATAAAGCTTTTGAACCAGTTTCATCAATTTTAGATTTTACTAAAAAAGATTGGGAAGAAGTGACAGAGGAAAAGTTTAAAATAATTTTTAGTAAGTCGCCATTAAAAAGGAGCAAGTTTGATGGCATAAAAAGGAACTTGCAATTTTTACAATAAAATTAATTTTCTATACTTTTTTTTAAAGATTGTAATGCTGCTTCGTAACCTTCGCCAGCCATTTTCTCTATAAATATGCCACTAAATTTTTCCCAAGGGTACCATTTTAGTTTTGTAATGGTTTGCCATTGTACTTGCATGTTTCCTTGCTCTTGTATTGGCATTATCGAAAAAATATTTTCTACATCGTTTTCGCCTTCTCTTTTCAATGCCATTTCTACAAATGGATATTGTTTTTTTGTGATTACTAATTTATTTTGATGACCATTGGTAGTCCATGTTACAAATGAATTTTCTGCATTGGGCAGTGTACTGTAAGTTTTTTTTACGGTGCTATCCATAAAAACTGGATGCCAATTTTTCCAATTTTGAAGATCACAAATTTTATTGAAAAGTAATAACGAATCTGCCTGCACAGTTACCGATTTGGCTATTACTACTTTGTTTGGTATAAGCAATGATAACAATGTTACTGTTGCAAATAAACCTATAAATACTAATGCTATACCTTTAAGTTTTTTCATTGTTGAAATTACTTTTTTTTTGCAAAAAATAATAAAAGATGATTAGAGTTATAATGATGAAAGGTGCGACGCCAATGAAGATGCCATTTTTTCAAATGCTGGAAAACAAAAAAATTATTCCCATTTAAAAACTCTGGTGGCTACAAAATTAGCTACAATAGCCCACAACAAAAGTATGCCAATTTCGGCTCTTATATCCCAAAGATTTTGCCCCTCAAATGCAATGCTACGCATAGCTGTATTTAGGTGTGTAAGTGGCATTGCTTTTGAAATTGGTTGTAACCATTTTGGGAAATTATCGATAGAAAAAAAAGTGCCTCCAAGCAAAAATTGTGGCATGGTAATTAAATTTGCAAATGGTGGAATGGCACTTTCGCTTTTGGCTAAACCACTTACTGTAAAGCCAAAACCCATAAATATTACTAAGCCTATAAAGCTAAGTAACAGCATTTCGGCAAAAGTAACGAAGCCATGAATTAGTGTAAAATCGAAAAATAAATACCCTGCACCTATTATTACTATTGCAGTAATCATTTGAAAAATAACTCTGCTCAAACCTTCGCCTAATACTATAAAAGTTTTGCTTATAGGTGTTGCAAAAAAACGTTTTAGCACCATAGTATTGCGCATACTAAAAAAAGAAAAAGCTACACCAAACACACCAGAACTTAATAAGGAAAAGCCCAACTGACCTGGCAAAATAAAATCGATAGTTTTATATTGCCTTATTTCGGTAATATCTTTTTTGTAATCGAAATTAAATTTTGCATAGGTTGGTCTGCCCAAATATTTATTGTTGCTTATTTCATTAATTTTGCTTTCTAAAAGCGTTTTTAACTGAGGCCATTTATCGTTGCTAGAATTGGTACTTTGTAGTGTAACAGTATATAAAGGCTCTTTGGTTGTATCTTTTATAATGTTTACTATGCCAGCAATAGCTCCTTTTTGTTGCGATTTTTTTAAGTTTACAACATCTTTATATTTTATTAATTTTACTCCTTCAGCTTTTTTTAAAGATGCATATATTTCGTTTGTAGTATCGGCATTAGTAGCCAACACTACATTAAAATTTTGCATACCGTTACCATTGCCAATAAAACCAAATACAATAATAAAAATAAAAGGAAAAACAAAACTAAATACCACAGCCGATGGACTCCTAAATATAGAACGCAAACTTGCTTTGGTAATAGCAAGCATGGCTTTTACTTGATTATATTTCATTAAAAAAAAATTATACGTAAAGTTAAAGAAAAAAGATGAAAATTTGGAAACTCAAGACAAATGACATAAATTTGTGGACAAATGACGTTTTATGAAAAAACAGAAAAAAATAGAACCTAAAAAATACGAACAAGATGAACCATTGAATGTAGTAAATGAGCCAGCTGCTTTTTATGGAGTATTAAAAACTACAACTGGGCTAAAAGAATTTTCGTACAACGATTTTAAAAAAATAGCCGATAAAATACCATTTAGCATGGCGGAATGGGCTGCCATATTGCATGTAAGTGAGCGTACCTTGCAACGCTATGCAAAAAATAATGGCTCATTTGCACCAATAAATGCCGAAAGAATATCTTTAATAGAAAAAGTAATAAAAGAAGGAAAAACAACATTTGGCAATATTGATAATTTTTATAACTGGATAAAAAGAAGCCCATATATGTTGGAAGGCAATATATCTATACACTCACTTTCTACCTACGAAGGCATACAAAATGTAATGACCCAACTAGGCAGAATACAACATGGTATATTTGCATGATTGTATATAGAATATGTAATACCATTTACAACGAAGACCTTACTGGCACAGGGTCAAAGCTATTTGGTGGTAGGTGGAACTCTAAAGGTATTCCTATGCTTTATGTTTCGCAAAATATTTCTTTAGCTGTATTAGAAATGCTTGTAAATAACCAGTTTAAAGATTTTGCTACATCGTTAAGTTTGCTAAAAATATCTATACCAGATAATTGTGAGATTCCAGAAATAAAACTTGCCAAATTAAAATTATTATGGAATGAAGATTTTAGCTACACCAAATTTATGGGCAATGAATTTATAAAATCTATGGGGAATATTGCTATTAAAGTACCATCGGCCGTAATACCAGAAGAGCATAATTATTTGCTAAACCCTTTGCATAAAGATTATAAAAAAATAAAAATAATAGAAACAATTTTATTTAAAACTGATAAACGTTTGTTTACCTTATAATGAACATTGCATATATTTTATTGGGTAGTAATATGGGCAACAGTGCTGTACAACTTAATGAAGCCATTAAAAATATTACTGAAAATATTGGTATTATAAGAAAGGAGTCGAGCATATACTCTACAGCAGCTTGGGGCAATACTGAGCAGCCTAATTTTTTAAATAAAGTATTGATTATAGAAACAATTTGTGATGCAAAAAATTTATTAAAAAAAACATTACATATTGAAACTAAAATGGGAAGAGTACGTACTACAAAAAATGCTCCACGAATTATAGATATTGATATTCTTTTTTTCAACAATGAAATAATAGGCACAAAAAACTTAGTAATACCACACCCCGAAATTGCTAATCGTAGATTTGTATTGGTTCCGCTTGCCGAAATAGCAATGGATTTTGTACACCCAGTATCAAAAAAAAGTATAAAAAATATGCTTTTGGAGTGTAAAGACACTTTAAATGTGCAAAAGATTTAAGCAAAAATTTATTGTTTCCTATTATTTTGCAGGCAGATGAATTATAATTTTATTACTATAGAAGGAAATATTGGTGCTGGCAAAACTACTTTGTCAACCTTGCTTAGTAACCATTTTAAAGCTAAGCTAATTTTAGAAGAGTTTGCCGACAATCCATTTTTGGCAAAGTTTTACGAAAATCCGCAACAGTACGCTTTTCCGATTGAGCTATTTTTTATGGCCGAAAGGTATAAGCAGCTTAAAGAAATGTTGGGTACAAAAGATATTTTTCAAACAATAACTGTATCCGATTATCTTTTTACAAAATGCTTATTGTTTGCAAAAGTAAACTTGCCCGATGAAGAATTTAGGTTATATCAAAAACTTTTCGATATTATAAATCCTCAAATTGTACAACCAGATATTTTAATTTATTTACACACACCTGTAAATAAATTACAAGAAAATATAAAAAAAAGAAATAGAAAGTTTGAACAAGATATACCAAACGATTATCTATTTTCGATACAGGAAACCTATACACAATACATAAAGCAACACAATATTAAAACGCTTTTTGTAGATGCATCTAATGCTGATTTTATAGATAACCCAGAGCACTTTAAAATAATAATAAACGCTTTAGATAAAGAATACGAAAACGGACAGCATTACATTACATTGCCTTAAATGAAAATAAAAACTGAGAGTACATTACCGCAAGAATTTTGGCACTTTATAAGTGCTAAATTATTTTATACACTTGGTTTTAGAATGATATCTACCATTGTAATTTATCAGGTTTTTAAGCTATCGAATACATATATGGTAGGCGTAGCTGGCATTACAGAGTTTTTACCAGCAGTTATTTCTTCATTATATGCTGGGCATTATATTGATAATAATGATAAAAAAAAGATATTGTTATTTACCTATATGATGTACACTTTGTGTGCTGTTTTACTTGGGTTTATAGCTTTAACTTTTTTTGAATTATCTACCAATACAAAACTAACTGCTATATTATTTGTTGTATTTTGTACTGGTGTAATAAGATCTTTTTCATCGCCTGCTGCAAGTAGTATGATAGCAGCAATTGTGCCAAGAAATTTGTTACAAAAAGCAATTTCTGTAAACTCTTCATCGTACTTACTCTCATCTATTATTGGGCATGCTACTGGTGGTATTTTAATTGCATTTGCTGGCATTTCAAACGCCTATTTTGTAAGTGCAATATTATTGTTATTGGCTACTTTTTTTTCTTTAAAAATAAAACCAAAACCCCCAACTGTAGCAGAAAAAAAAGAACCAATATTACAATCTATAAAACATGGTTTTGAATTTGTATGGAAAACAAAAACAATGCTTGGTGTAATTTCGTTAGATTTATTTGCAGTGCTATTTGGCGGTGCTGTAGCATTTATACCCGAAATTGCCGAAAATGTTTTACATACTAATGCAATAGGTTATGGGTTTTTAAATGCTGCAATGGATATTGGTGCACTTATTAGTGTACTCATTTTGCTTGTTGTGCCAATGAAGAAAAAACAAGGCATAAAAATGCTTTTAGCTGTAGCAGGTTTTGGTATTTTTATTATAGTATTTGGATTCTCAAAAGTGTATTGGTTAAGCTTTGCAGCTTTAGCATTAGCAGGTGTATGCGATGGTATAAGTGTTGTAATTAGAGGTATGATTTCGCAGTTATATACGCCAGACGAATTGCGTGGCAGAGTATCGTCTATAAACATGATTTTTATTAATTCATCGAACGAATTGGGGCAATTTGAAAGTGGTATTACATCAAAACTTATGGGCACATTACCAGCAGTAATTTTTGGTGGTGCTATGTCTATTCTTGTAGTAGTGGGTACTTGGATAGGTTTTCCAAAATTGAAAAAAGTAGAGTACTAATTACAAGCCAATTTGCCCATTTAATATTCGCACTTCGCTTTGTACACCTGGCATGGTTTGCATACTTTGCCTACGATTGGCAGAACCTTTAAATTTATTTATTCTGTAAATTATACTAACCATAAAATAACGTTGCAATCTATTGGTTTTAGTATCTGTAATGGAAGAAGTGCTAGAATTAATAACTCTACTAATACTCACATTTTGGTTTAAAATATCAAAAGCTTGAAATTTTAATGATGCCTTTTTTGTTTTAAAAAATTGTTTTTCTAAACTACTGTTAATTAAAAATGGATTAGATGCAACATTATTAGAATAACCGCTGTATAAATATTTTTCGATGTCGTAACTAAATATAAAATCGTATTTAAAATATAATTTTGAAGAATGGCTAAAAAACCAATTTCGTACTGTACTATTGGATTTGGTGTTTATAGAATTTTTAATATCGTTTAAAGAAAAGTTAACAGCTGCTGAGGTTTCTAACCATTTTTTTATTTTATAATCGGTAGCAAAACGTTGCATTACAAGCCAGTTGTTGCCATTGTTTTTTATGGAGCTTAAATAAGAAATATTGTTATTATAATTTATAGACCCTCCATAATTAAATACATACTTTCTTTTATTAATAGATTTTGTAATGCCATAGGTTGCATTAATATTATAAAAACCATTTGTATTCAAATACCTTGTTTCTTGTATTCCAAAATTATTTCTTGTAACGTTATTTATTATTTTATCTTTTACAAAAGAGGTGCTAAAGTTTGCAAAAAAACCGTTTCCTTTTATTACATCTAAATAGTTAATAGGTATGCTAATTGTATTGCTAAACTCAGGCTTTAAATTTGGGTTGCCAATAATTGTATTTAATAAATTAGACACATCGGCGATGGGTTGCGATTGTTGGTATGTAGGCTGGTTGGTGCTTCCGGTATAATTAATGGTTAATGACTTTCCTTTTGCAAAATTATAAACAAACCTAGCTACTGGAAAAAAATTTATAAAACTTTGCTTATAACTTATTTTAGATGAAGTAAACGAATTGCTTTCAATATGAGCAGGTTGTAAAGCAAAACCAATGGTATAATTATATTTTTTAAAAGTAGTTTTTAAATTAAATCCAATACGATTTGTGGTATAAATATTTTCGTAATTATTAGTGAGTCTATCTAATAATACATTTGGCGTATAATTTAAATCGTATGTTTTTTTATCGTTGCCAACATACTTTTTATTGTAAGCATAATTTATTTCTAAACTTCTTTCTTTACTTAATTGCTCTCTAAATGAAGTATTTACACCATAATTATAATTGCCATTTTGCTGAATTACATATTGGTTTGTGGGTGTATAAAATATAGGATTACCATTAATGTCGTACCGAGTATATTTATTATAAATATCATCTTCTCGGTTTGTAGTGGATTTTCCACTTAAAAAATTTACTGAAAAAGTTCTTCCCTTTTTAACAAAACTGTGATTGTACAAGAGGCTACCCGAAAAATTTGGAGATGTGGAATTATTTATGTTGGTATTATAACCTTCATTTAATGTAATTAATTTATTATTATATAAAATCATATCAGATCTATAATTGTCATCTGTATTTCTATATGTAATAATTGGACTAAATTTTATAAAATTAAACGAATCAATTGTATATTCAATATTAAAAGTAAGTCTGTGATTATCATTTACAGAAAAATCAGCATTATGTGGTTTATTGTAATTTGTACTATCTGGGTTAGATGTTGGATATTGTATAAATATATCTTTTATAAGCGTAGTAGCTTTTTTAGAAAAGCTATAACTACTAGTTAATTTTACTTTTTTAGATAAATCTGTTCTGTAATTAAATCCAATACTTTTGGTATTACTTATACCATCACTACCAGTTATTGAATTGGTTGTAAGCCCACGAGACAAAGCTCCTAGGGCATTTCCTAATCCCGAAAAATTAAAAGTATTTACATTGGCATTATTAAGATTACCTACAAAAGATATTTGATGATTGCTATTAAAATGATTTAAAATTACATTATTAGAGTATGTTTTTTCGGTTCCTACTCCTGCTGCAATATTTCCAAACACACCATTGGTTTTATTTTTTTTTAATTGAATATTCATAGTAAGTGAAGCTTCTCCTTCTTTTACTCCTGTAAATGCAGCTTGATCGCCATAATCCTCTATTATTTGGATTTTCTCTATCATATCTGCATTCAATTGTTGAATAGCAGTTTTTACATCTCCACCAAAAAATTCTTTTCCGTTTACTTTTACTTTTTTTACTTCTCTTCCAACTGATGTTACTTTCCCATCTTTATCAACTTCTATACCTGGCAATTTTTTTAGCACTTCAGCTACATTGTCATTTTTACGATACATTGCACTATCAATCCTAAACGATATAGTATCTTCTTTTACATAAATCTTTGCCGATTCTAAATTTACTGTTTCTAATAAATCATTTCCTACCTGCATAAGAATATCGCCATTTATTTCATTGCTAGTATTCAACGTATAATCGTAAGTATCTATAAATTTTTTGTACCCAATGTGCGAAACCGTAACTATATATTTTCTTTGTGATACATTTTTAAAGAAATAATGCCCTTTTTCATCTGTTATAGTTTTTACCGTATCAATAAACCCATTAGAAAAAAGCGATACGGTACAAAAAGATAACCCTTTACCATCTTCTGTTTTTACCTTACCATTTACAGAAATAGTTTTTTGTGCAAAACTATTTGCAAAAATAAATAGTGTAATAATTGTAATCGGTATTTTATTCATTTATTACAAGTATAATAACATTAGTGAAGCTAAAGTGAAATAGTAATATTAAAGAATAAGATTAAAAATTGTTTATAAAATTTAAAATTTGTTTATTGAAAATATCTCCTTCTTCAAATAAAAAATGTTGTTTTATTGGCATTACAAAAATTGGATATTCAATTAACTCTTTCTCAAATTTTTTCAACCTAACGGCATCTTTTTCTGTTGTAATAATTAATTTATTTGCTGATTTTATTTTATCGAAACTTTTTTTTATATCTTTTAAATCGGTGCTTGTAAATATATGATGATCTGCATATCGCAACATATCGTAGCTATTTACATGCTCTTCTACAAATTGTTTCAATGGCTTTGGGTTAGCAATTCCAGTAATTAAAAGTACATCGTTTGCATTTCCAAAATTCGATTTTGCATTTGTAAATAAATGATAAGGTTCTGAGTATAGTATTTCGGTAAAAAATATTTTTTGAGTTGGCAATAATTTTAGTTCTTTTTCAATTGTTATTTTTTCATTTATAGATAACTCAGATTTACATTTTGAAACTACAATAATATCTGCCCTTTTTCTACTAGCTTTTACATCTCTCAAATCTCCAGCAGGTAGCATCAAATCTCTGCTATACAAATTTTTATAATCTGTAAGTAAAATGTTTAAACCAGCCTTTACTGTTCTATGTTGAAATCCATCATCTAAAATAATAACTTCGGTATTTGGTTTATCATGCAATATTTGTGGTATAGCTTCTATACGCTCTTCTCCTACTGCTACAGCAACGTTTGGATACTTTTGATGAAATTGCATTGGCTCATCTCCAATTTCTAAAGCTGTAGTGAGGTCATTTGCCAATGCATAACCTTTAGTTTTTCTCTTATATCCTCTGCTAAGTGTAGCTGTAGCATATTTATTTTGCAATAGTTCTATCAAATATTCGGTCATGGGGGTTTTACCTGTACCGCCAGTAGCCAAATTGCCTACGCATATTATCGGAAAATTAAAACTGGCAGATTTGAATATTTTTTTATCAAAACAAAAATTGCGTAGCATTACTACTCCGCCATAAATAAGTGAAAAAGGAAATAATAAATATCGAAAACTTTTTAGCAAAATATACTTGTTTTTAAAATTGATAAATTTTATTTGGTGTAATACAATAGTCTATTTTTTTATCAAAATTATTTATATCATCTATAATTACATCTTCAAAAAAACTAAAGCCAATTTTTATTAAATTGGGGTTGCAAAAACTCAGCAACTTATCGTAATATCCTTTACCGTACCCAACTCTGTACCCGTTACTATCAAAAGCAAGCAATGGTACAAACATTATTTTAATGTAGCTAGGTTTTATTTCGGTAGCTCCAATTGGTTCTTCAATACCATATATATTCTTAGCAAAATCTGTTTCATCTTTTATCAAAAAAACTTTCAATGTATCAGTAACAAAATCTACAACTGGGTAAGCTAGTTGTACACTTTCATTTTTAAAAAAACAGTACTCCTCTATTAAATAAGGGTTGTACTCATTCATAGAGTCTATTGGAGCATAAGTCATTATTACTCCCTCAATATCTATAAACAATTTTTGAAACTGAATAAGCATAAGGTCTTCTAATTTCTCTTTTTGAGTAACACTTATTTCTCTTCTTCTTTTTTTATACAAAATTCTAATTTCTTCCTTTAGCATAAATAAAAATTTAGTATCAAAAAATTATTACTCCATTACAAAGCTAGAAAATATTGTGCTTCCATAATTTCGTTCTTTTACATAATGTTCAAATTTTCTATAATCATTTCGTGGAGTATGTTCCAATATAAATATTCCGCCAGGTTTTAGTATTTTTTTTTCAAAAATTTTTAAAGGCAAATCATCTATGGTTGTAAGCGCATAAGGTGGACCAGCAAAAATAAAATCGTATGTATTATTACAACTGTTTATAAAACTAAACACTTCGCTTTTTATTACTTTAAAGTTTTCAAATTTTAAATCGGAAGATGTTTTTTTTATAAAATCATACATTTTATTATCCATTTCTACAATAGTAAGATCTGTAACACCTCTACTTGCAAGTTCGTAACTTATACAGCCTGTACCACCAAATAAATCTAAGGTAATAAGATCTTCAAAATCTAATTGATTTTGTAAAATATTAAAGAGTCCTTCTTTAGCGATATCGGTTGTTGGCCTAGTGTAAGGCATATTAGCAGGTGGTTGTATGCGCCTGCCTCCATGTGTACCGCTAATTATACGCATGTAAAATTATTTATAGTATTACAAAAAAAATGTTGTGGTATTTCTTTTAAATTATCACTTACGTTAAAATCTACAGGCAATGTTGTAAAAGAAATATTTAAAAAATACTTATAAATTTCTTTGTACAAATTAGATTTTTCCTCAACAGTTCCACTCAAATTTAGAGCAGCCAATGTTGTTGATACACCAAATCTTTCACACACATTTAATAAATAATAGCAAACATCTGATGGTGTTTCGTAATTGCAATATTGTACAATTTGTACAATATTCTCTTTTATTAAAATTATTTTAATTGTTTTTGAAAACACAATACATTCCAAGGTATTTTGCTTTTGCAATTGCAATGTGGTTGTATGCCAAAACTTATTTTTAGGATATAGTTCTTTTAAACATGAATAAATATTTTTTGGTACTCTATATACATTTTTTATTTCTCTATTTACAATATTTTCACTAAAACATACCGTATCAATATTATTTCCAAACATTACATTACAAATATTTTCTTTTTCACTTTCTTTAAAATATAAAAGTGGAATTAATGTACTTTCTTTAAAATTATAATTAATGTGCACTGTTTCAAATTTTTGTTGCAAGGTATTTTCTAGTTGCACAATATTTTTCAACTCAACCGAATAAAAATCTAATTCATTATTTTTTTCGAGAATATACAAATAAAAGCCAAGTATGCTATTTGTAATTTTAGATAAAACAACAAAGCTTATTTCATATTCGGATACTTCTATAACCAAATATAGTGGAGTAATTGTATCTAAATTAGGCGGTATTTTAAAAGCTACTTTCAAGTTTATGATTTAAGTAAGCAAAATAAGATATTTTTGCCTACTTATGGATACTGTAGGTGCAAAAAATAATTTAAAAATAGAAGTAACAAATAAGCAAATTCTTTCAATTGCTTTACCAATTACAATTTCGATACTTATACCACAATTAAATATGCTAATAAATAGTATTTTTTTGGGTCAAGTAAGTAAAACTGCTTTGGGCAATGCTGGTATAACAGGAGTGTTTTATTTAATATTTGCAGTAGCAGGTAGTGGACTTAATAATGCCATACAGTCGGTTTTTTCTAAAAATGCAGGAAGTGGTAACCACCAAAAATTTACGATAATACTTACGCAAGGAATAAGAATAGCATTACAATTTGCAATTATTGGAATTTTATTTACTTGGATTGTAGCACCGTTTATTATGCGTTCAGTTGCCGATGCACAATCGTATCCGCAAGAAATGTATTTTTTAAAAATTCGGATATTAGGGCTACCATTTTTATATTTATTTCAAATGGGTAATGCATTTTTAATTGCATCGCTCAATAGCAAATATTTAATGATAGGCTTTATTTGCGAAGCTTTGGTAAATGTAATTTTCGATTACTTACTCATTTTTGGACATGCCGGTTTTCCTACAATGGGTTTTAATGGAGCCGCAGTAGCATCAGTAATTGCTGAGTTTACTGGTGTAATTGTAGTTTTAATTGTATTACATTTTTCAGGTATAAAAAATAAATACAATTTGCTGAAATCATTTGCATTTAATAAAGAAATAAATACTCAAATTTTAAAAATATCGGCACCTTTAGTCGCTCAATATGTACTGAGTGTAACAACTTGGTTGGTATTTTTTTTATTATTAGAGGGCAGAGGTGAAAATGCCAAAGCAATTAGTAATGTAATGCGAAATGTATTTGGGCTTGCAGGTATTTTTGTTTGGGCATTTGCAAGTACCTGTAATAATATGGTAAGCAATTTAATGGGACAAAGTAGAGAAGCAGAAATTTTACCTGCTATAAAAAAAATTACACTATGGAGCATATTTTTTTGTACCATTCCATTAATATTACTCAATATTTTTCCAAATTTATTTTTTACTATGTTTGGCCAAAATAAGTTGTTTGTTGCAGAAGGTATCGCTGTAATAAGAATGGTATCGTTAGGTATGCTATTTATGAGCATTGCAAACGTATGGCTAAATGGAGTTACAGGCACAGGAAAAACTAAAACTAATTTGGCAATAGAAATAGTGGCTATAACTTTTTATTTACTATACACTTTGTATTTTACAAAAATGCACTACATTTCATTAGCCATTGCTTGGAGCAACGAATTTGTGTATTGGTCAATAACATTTATAATGTCTTTTTTATATTTGAGAAGTGGAAAATGGAAAACAAAAATAATGGAGAATGAATAATTTTGAGGAAAATTTTATTATACAATTTAATTAAAAATGCCGCAATTGTACAATTGCGGCACTTTATTTTATTTAATAAACATTTCATATTCGTTCTATAAATTCCATTTATTATTTGCATAATTCATATCCGGAAAAAGTTTTTCTGGGTCTAATGTAACAGATTTTACATTTTCAGAAACTGGAATTTTTATTTTAAATGAAGAAGTGTTATTCCAAATTTCTACCGGAAGTTTTATTATATCTTTTTTTCCTGAAGTAGTTTCATATTCTAAAATAATTGGCATAGCCATTTTATCTAAGTTTTCTATTGTAACCACTGCGCCATTTACAATATCATTTTTTACGTCTACAATTGCTTGGTCAAGTTTATAATTTTCTACAAACCAGCCTTTCCAAAACCAAGTTAAATCTTCTCCACTTGCATTATCCATTGTATGAAAAAAATCCCAAGGAGTTGGATGTTTGTAAGCCCATTTTTTAATATATTCTTTAAAAGCATAATCAAACCTTTCTGGTCCTAAAATGTTATCTCTAAGCAAAGTTAATCCATATCCAGGTTTGTAATAAAGCATCATTCCTATATTAGCTTCTTTCATTGCATCGGGTGTGCTCATTATGCTTTCACTATTTTTGCCAAACATAGCTTCTAAAAAAAATGTAGGGCTTGGGCTACTACCATTATACTCTCCTTTATTAAAATCTTGCAAAGCTAATGTGTTTATAAATGTATTAAAACCCTCATCCATCCAACCATATTTTCTTTCATTGCTTCCTACTATCATCGGAAACCAAGTATGTCCAAACTCATGGTCTGTTACACCAAATAAATCGGCTTCTACCGCACCAGAGCCACAAAACACAATACCCGGATACTCCATTCCGCCAACATTAGAAGCCACATTTACCGCATTATTATATGGGTACTGAAACCATCTTTTACTATAATTTTCTATACTTGCTTTGGTATATTCTGTAGCTCTTCCCCAAGCATTATTGCCATTACTTTCGGCAGGGTAAGCACTTTGTGCCAATGCTTTTTTACCATCAGGTAAATTTATTTTTGCAGCGTCCCAAATAAAAGATTTTGATGAAGCCCACGAAACATCTCTTGCATTTTGCATTTTAAATTTCCAAGTAAGTGTGCCAGTTTGTTTTGGTCTTGATGATGTTTCTGTCACTTCTTTTTCGGTACGAACCATTACCGTTTTATCGCTTGCTTTTGCATCCGTCAATCGTTTTATTTGCAAAGCAGTAAGTACTTCGGTAGGGTTTTGCAAATCGCCACTTGCAACAACAATATGCGATGCAGGTGCTGTAATACTAAAATCAAAATCGCCATAATCTAAATAAAACTCACTTGGCCCAAGGTATGGCAAAGTGTTCCACCCTTCTATTTCGTCGTACACACACATACGAGGGTACCATTGTGCTACGGTAAATATATTGCCGTTTTTTGTTTTTAAAATCCCACAACGGTCCGCACCTTCTTCTGGCAAAGTAAAAGCATAATCAATTTTTATTTTTATAAAATCTCCAGCAGGTTTCAAAGCATTTTTTAGCCTTACTTGCATTCTAGTGTCAGTAACTACATAATCTGCATTACTATTATCGTTAAGTATTTTTACTGCCAAAATTTTATATCCTCCACTAAATGTACTATTGGCATTACCATAGCGACTACGGCTGCCAACGGGCATTCTGTTTTGCCCACGGCTATCTTTTGCAAATAAATTTTGATCTAATTGCAACCAAAGAAAAGATAGCGTACGAGGGCTATTATTTTTATAAGTAATAATTACAGAGCCTGTTATTTCATTGGTATTTTCGTTTAACGATACATTTATTTGATAATCGGATTTATTTTGCCAATAACTATTACTTGGAGAACCATCTGTACTTCTTGTTATAGTACTTACATCTGAATAAAACATGGGTGAAAACAATGCATGTGGGTCGTAAACAGATTTTTGAGCATACGAAAATTGGATACAAAAAAGTATCGTCATCAAAAAAGAAAGATGTTTTATCATTATTTATTTATTTTATTATTTTTAATTTATTTTAAAAAATGAAATTCGAAAAATTGTTTAAATGCATAAATTCAAGAACCAAAAATAAAATATTTTATAAAAATTGGTATTACAAACTAAAATTTATCAAAATTTTAAAAACAAGAATCAATAGTTTTCCTCAAACGTTACTCCAATTTCTCCAACAAAATTTACAATTGGCGCATTTAATTTTGCAATAGAAATTTTTATATTATTAATTCTATTATCTATTAAATAAATTGCTGCTGCTATATTTTGAGCAAGTGTTTCTAATAACTTTTCGGGGGTTGCAAATTTTAATTTTACAATTTCATATACCGAAACATAATTAATGGTATCGCTTAATTTTTCTACCCTTTTATTTGCATCAAAACTAATAGAAACAGACACTTCAAAATTTGTACCTACAATTGTTTCTTCTTTATGCACACCATGGTATGCATAAAAAAACATTTTATTTAGTTGTATTGTAAACATTAGTGCAACCCTTTTTCGCTTAAGTACCTTTCAGCATCTAAAGCTGCCATACAACCACTACCAGCTGCAGTTACAGCCTGACGGTAATTTTTATCTTGCACATCTCCTGCAGCAAAAACACCTTCTATATTTGTTTTTGATGTGCCAGGTGTTGTTAGCAAATAACCTGCATCGTCCATATTTAAAAAGCCTTTAAAAATATCGCTATTAGGTTTATGCCCTATGGCTACAAAAAATGCACTTACTGGTATTTCTATTTTTTCGTTTGTTTGGTTATTTAAAATGCGTACAGCTTCTACTTTTTTATCTCCCAATATTTCATCTGTTTCGCTATAAAAATACATTTTTATATTGGGTGTAGCCAGTACTCTTTCTTGCATAACTTTACTGGCACGCATTTCTCCTTTGCGTACTATCATGTGCACTGTGCTACATATTTTCGATAAGTACATAGCTTCTTCAGCAGCAGTATCTCCAGCACCTACAATGGCTGCTTCTTTTCCTTTAAAGAAAAACCCATCACACACTGCACAAGCACTAACTCCATTTCCATTTAGCCTTTGTTCGCTTTCTATATTTAACCATTTTGCAGCTGCACCAGTACTTATAATTACAGCATCAGCTTCGATCCATTTTTCTTCATCAATTTCTACACGTAAGGGTTTAGTCGAAAAATCTACTTTTGTTGCAAGTCCGTATCTAATATCGGCACCCATTCTTTTGGCTTGTTTTTCAAAAATTTCCATCATTTCTGGCCCTTGTATTCCATCGGCATAGCCAGGGTAATTTTCAACTTCGGTGGTTATCGTTAATTGGCCACCTGGTTGTATGCCTTGATATAAAACAGGTTTCATATTAGCTCTTGCGGCATATATTGCAGCTGTGTAACCTGCTGGCCCAGAGCCAATAATTAAACAACTTACTTTTTCCGAAATTTTATTTTCCATTTTTTATTTTTAATTAATATATACAATTATTGCGATACTAAGGTTTTGTACTGCACCGCATAGCCGCAAAATGCGCCCAATGCCCCGTTTGAAATATTCCCAATAACTTTATTGGGTTGTGCAAATGGATTACCATTACTTTGATAAGCAAATTCCCAACTATTCCAAAAAGTGTAAGCTGGTTTGGAGATATTGCAAAATTTTACAGAAATAGTATCCCCTTTTTTAAAAAAATTACTATCACTTTTTATATTTTCATTTCTATCTACACCTTGTGGTAATAAAGAAGTAAAAGTAGTTCCATCTATAATCTGATCGTCGAACACAGAATTATAACCTGGCAAAAATATACTGCTATTTTTTTTGGTAAAATATCTGCCAAAATTTCCATATCCAATTGGATCAGTAGCTTTAAAAAATAAAACTCTTTTTAAGGTATCAGTATTTTGTGGTGCTATTTTTGTCCAGATAGAATCTAATTTGAAAGCATTGCTTGGTATAAAAGTATTGGCATTGTATTCTTTACCATTGGTAATTACTTTTAAAGTATAATTGCTATTTAATTGCCCAACAAAAGAATTTATAGGTGCTCCAACATCGTTGCTGTAAAAATATGCAGTAAAACCAATCGGCAAGGGCAGTGCATATTCTTTTAACTTATGTGTTAGCACTCCATTGCTTACAAATACATCGGCATTGTGAATGTAAGCATTTTCAAAAATTTGAGCATTAATGGCACTAAAAAAATTTAAGCTATTAGTAAGCACCACTATAGGAGGTTGCCCATCTTCAATTTGCGCATCTACCACTACTACTGGTTCCGATGTTTTCAAATTAAAGTTAATATTTTTTTCGCAAGATGTAAGAGTTAATACTACAAATGCAATTACACAAATTCTCATTTCAAAAATTTAAAAGTAATAGTACAAAGTTACATAGTTTTGTTATTGAAAAATTATACTTGTCAAGTGATTAAGATGTATAATAACTAATTGTTATTTAATTTCTAAAATATCTATTTTTAATTTTAACTAAATAATATTACTTAAAATATGTACAAAAAAACATTTCTTAGAGGTAGCCATTTACAGCTTTGTTTATTAATTACAGTTTGCTTTGTTGTTATCTGCTCATCTTGCAGTAAAAAAAATTATTCTACAGGTGCAGAATACCTATTTAAAAGTGCAGATAAAAAACCAAACTATGCCGATTTGCATTACTGGGCAGCACACCCTTGGAAAAAAGACCCAAGCGATAGTGTACCAAAACCAATTAGAAATTTTATAGTGGAAGATAGTACTGTTGATGTTTTTTTTATACACCCTACAACCCTTACTGCTAATAAAGATAAAAGATGGAATGCCGATATTGATGATGCTACTTTGAATGCAAAAACGGATTACTCTACCATATTATACCAAGCAAGTGCATTTAATAAACAATGTAGGGTATTTGCTCCAAGATATAGGCAGGTGCATATTAGAGCATATTATGTACCATTAAAAAGTGTAATTACTTATTTTGACACTGCTTACGAAGATGTAAAAAATGCGTTTGAATATTATCTAAAAAACTATAATAATGGACATCCAATTATTATAGCATCGCATAGCCAAGGTACTACACATGCTGCCCACTTATTAAAAGATTTTTTTGAAAATAAGCCTCTACAAAACAAATTGGTATGTGCTTATATTTTGGGTATGCCAATTGCCGAAAATTATTTTTCTACAATTTCGATGTGCAAAGATTCTTCAGCTACTGGTTGCTTTGTAAGTTGGCGTACGTATCATAGAGGATACGTGGAGCCACTCTTTGTGGCCAAAGAAGAGTTTAAAGCTGCTATTATAAACCCATTAACTTGGACAATGGATACTGCTTTAGTATCTTCAAATAAAAATATGGGTGGCGTAATGCTGAAGTTTAATAAAATTATTCCAAATGTTGTAAATTCTAATATCCATCACAATGTTTTATGGACAAGTAAGCCCAATGTATTTGGAAAATTTTTATACACTCAAAAAAATTATCATGTAGGCGATATAAATTTATTTTACATGAATATTAGGCAAAATGTAAAAACAAGAATTGATGCTTTTTGGAAATTATAACATAAAAAATGATGCCAATTGTGCAAATGCTGAAATGTGCGACGCCAATGCAGATGCCATGAAAAACAAATGTTGGCAACCAAAAAATTATATTAAAAATCTTTAGGGTAATCTTAGTAATTTTGCAGCCATGCAAAAAACCGTTGCTTTACATACTTTAGGCTGTAAATTAAATTTTAGTGAAACTACTGCACTTGGGCGTATGCTCGAAAATGATGGTTTTGTAAAAAAGGAATTTGATGAAATAGCCGATGTATATGTAATAAATACTTGCTCTGTAACCGACAATGCCGATAAAGAGTGTCGACAAATTGTACGCAAAATACAACGAAAAGCACCCGAAGCCTTGGTTGTAATTACTGGCTGCTATGCACAATTAAAACCTATCGAAATAGCTGCAATACCTGGCGTAGATTTGGTATTGGGTGCTGCTGAAAAGTTTAATATTGCACAACATTTAAAAGAAATATCTAAAAACGATGCCACAAAAATTTGCAGTTGCGATGTAGAAGATGTAAATGTATTTGTACCATCGCATTCTATAAACGAACGTACTAGAATATTTTTGAAAGTGCAAGATGGTTGCGATTACAATTGTAGCTTTTGTACAATACCAATGGCAAGAGGAAAAAGCCGTAGCGATAAAATTAAAAACATAACTGAAAATGTAAAAGTAATAGCAGCAAGCGGTGCAAAAGAAATTGTGCTAACTGGAATAAACCTTGGAGATTTTGGTAAGGGAAGTACCAACCAAGCTTATACCGAAATGGAAAGCTTACAGCAAAGGCAAAAAAAACAGGACGAAAATTTTCTTGATCTTATTAAAGAGTTAGATACATTAAATGGAATAGAACGTTATCGAATTTCATCTATAGAGCCTAATTTATTGAGCAATGAAATTATAGAATTTGTGGCCAATAGCAAACACTTTATGCCACACTTTCACATACCATTACAAAGTGGCAGCAACAACATTTTGGCTGCTATGCGCCGTAGGTATAAAAAAGAATTGTACGCCGAAAAAATTGAGCTTATAAAATCTTTAATACCACATTGTTGTATTGGTGTTGATGTTATTGTTGGCTTCCCCGGAGAAACCAATGAAGACTTTGCAGAAACGGTTGAGTTTTTGAGAGGCATAGATATTTCTTATTTACATGTATTTACTTACTCCGAAAGAGATAATACACATGCACTTAGCATAAAGCCAATTGTACCAATACATGTACGCAACGAACGCAATAAAATTTTGCGAAACCTTAGCTATGAAAAAATGCAAACTTTTACTGCAAAGCATATTGGCCAATCAAGAAAAGTTTTATTTGAGCATGTAAATAAAAATGGAATGATGGAAGGCTACTCAGATAACTACATTAAAATAGCTGCACCACATAAAGCAGAGTGGGAAAATGAAATAGTAAATTGGATAATTTAAAAAAATTATTAAGTCTAAGAAAGTTTCAACTATCAGTTTTACTATAATCCTCCATGTATTCGTAACCAGTATTTAATTTCCCATTTTTTACAATTGTAGCATGGTTTATTAATCTATTTTCTACACTGCTAAACAAATCTGTAAACACATGTTTTATCAATTGCTCTCCAAAATATCTGCTTGCATCTCTTGGTAATTCGTTTGGCAAATTACCCACAGCCATTATATCTATTGAGTTTGCAACGTATGGCTCGGTTTTTTTTAATGTAAGTTTATCTACTCCATACACAGGCTCTGCTATGGTGCTATCTCCTAAATTGCAAGGCACTGAGCCTCCCATATCATCGGTAATATCTGCAATGGTTTTTATTCTAAAATTTTCATTTTGCAAATCTTCTATTTTAAAAAGCCTTGGTATTTTTTGTTCCCAATAAATACCATTCATTAAAATATCGGTATGGCAAAAATATTTTGAAAATGTACAATCATAATTTTCTGCATTTTCATGAAAGTTGGTACGGTTATATTCTTTTGTAATTTTATGTTCATATAAATCTGCCCCTTTTAGGTGTACATACACTGGGTAAACATATTCTTTTTCAACAAAGTCTTCTGGCTCTACTTCGTGTATTCCTAGCAAATTCATAATTTCTAAAATACCATGTGCCACTCTGCCACTACCAGTTACAGCAATTTTTATTGCTGGCAATTTTAAACCAAAGTAGGTATGAATTAAATATTGAAAATTTTTAGCAGAATTTATTTTATCAAGCTTAAATAATCCAGTTCTATTACCATAAGCCATCATACCATTGTGTGCACCTACTATACCTGCAAAAAAACCAAACCCAATTATTCTAGCACCATCTTCATGCTCTAAGCATTCGTAATCTATAAGCGTTATATTTTTTTCAATAATGGCTTGCAATAATTTTTGATTGTATGGTTGTAATTTTTTTGTATGCGAAAAAAACAAGTAGGTTTTATTCTCAATTAGCATATTTATTGGTACTTCTTTTATGCCCAATAAAATATCGCAGTCCGATAAATCTTCAGTAACTACTATGCCTGCATTTATGTATTCTTTATCGGTATAACATCTGGTATTGCTTTGTTGTACTGTTACTGTTACTTCTGGGTGCTGTGTACGTATCCATTTGCATTGTGCAGGTGTAAGTGCTACCCTACTATCGGCAGGTATTTTACCTTCTCTTATTAATCCAATTTTTATCATATACACAAATTAGGTTTGCAATGTACGTTTTCATTTTATATACTTTGTACATTTGCAAAATGAATTATTATAAACTTTTTGACTTGCCCGAAAAAATATTTTTTGATAAAAAAATAATTACTCAAAAATATTTAGAATTACAAAAAAAATATCACCCCGATTTTTTTACTAACGAAAATGAAGCTGAAAAAGAAAATACTTTACAGTTTTCTGCAGCTACAAACATTGCGTATAAAATTTTTGCAAATAAAGAAAAATCTATCGAATATTTTTTGCTACAAAAAGGCGTAATTATTGCAAATGAAAAATATCAATTGCCCGCATCTTTTTTAATGGAAATGATGGATATTAATGAAGAACTAGAAGAAAATAATTTAAAAACAAAAAAAATAGATGACTTTGAAAAAAGTATATTAGCCGATGTAGAGCATGTAATAAATATTGAAAATACAGCTTCATTAACAGATATTGATTTGCAAAATTTAAAATTATATTATTACAAGAAAAAATATTTGAGCCGTATTTTGGACAGATTAGAAGATTAACGTAATATTGCAGTCCAATTCAAATACAAAAGCTGCCCATGTGGCGGAATTGGTAGACGCAGCAGACTCAAAATCTGCCATTCGCAAGGGTGTGAAGGTTCGATTCCTTTCGTGGGCACTTATTTATACTACAAAAACCGCTACAGAAGCGGTTTTTGTAGTATAACACAAATTGCAATACTTTAAGCAAAATTTGTTGAGCAAAATTTGGCTGGTAATCATATCCAGAAAATTGAAAAAAATAAAAGTTATACTATTTATTAATATTATTTAGTCCAAATAGATTCTAAAAAATATACTCAAAACCACAAGTTTTTTTTATGCTTTCTTTTGTTATGTTTTCTATTGTGTTTGTAATAAATTCACTTACCACTTCGAGTGTATGGTAAAGTTTGCTTGTAAACTTTCTTTTAAATACACTAACTATAATTTCTTTAAAGCCAATCCGACCGTCTGACATGATACCTTCAATTCCCTTTGCTGATAAAGGCTTTTCCATGCAGTAATGCTAATAGGATCTGCTCCTATACGTTTTGCTAAATCTCTTTTTGACACAGCATTACCCTTTTCTTTTTTAAGTTCAATTAAAATAAGTAACCTTTTTGTTTTTGTAGTGCTCTGTTTTTTCTTAACTGAACTAACTCCTTTTGAGTCTCTTTAATGATTAATAGTTTTGCTTTTGATATTATATTTATAATTTAGACCAAATGTAATAAAAAAAATCCAGAGTAAATTGTATCCAAAAATTCACTACTTTTGTATAAATGTATAGGCAATTTTTTATATCATTTCTTATTATATCCTTGGCAATGCAAATGATAAGCGGTTTACTTGTAAGGGTTGATTATGCTCTAAATACAAACAAGTTTGCAAAAAGTTGTATTAATAAGGCAAAACCTAAGCTGAAATGTAACGGAAAATGCCAAATGATAAAAAAAATAAAAGATCAAGAAAAGAAAGAAGAAGAAAATAATCAAAAGAACAAAGAAAATAATCTTTTGGTACTTTCTTCTAAATCTTTTTTTTATCTCTTAGAAAAAGTTACATTTTCATCTTTTTCAAAAGCAAAATTTTATAATATAAGTTCTCCTCTTTCAGATATTTCTTATTCTTTTTTTCATCCTCCAAAGGTTTAATTTATTATGTTTAGCCTTCTATTTTTTTATGAAAGAATAGATAAATCCTAATTTTTACTTAATACTATTTAGTGTTAAACATTATAACTGTTAGTAGTATTTATATAAGTGTTTAATAAGGTACATATTTATTAAAGTTGCTCAATGTTTTTTATAATTTTAAAAAACAATTATAAAATTGTACTGTTAAATATCACTGTATTTATATTAGTTGATAATTTTTATTAACTAATATAAAATAATATTGTGTGCTCTACACCGAATATAATTTTATGTACTACAAGTTGCAAAAACGATTTACAATTTTTATTATTTCAGCCAAATTATTATAAACAATTACAAAAAAAATAACATGAAAAAATTAATAATAACGTTAGTATTGCCAATATTTTTATTTGCATTAATTATAACGCCATCATGCAAGAAAAATAACGGAGATGAACCTATTATAGTAGATGATATTGACCCTACAGCCGGATTAACTAAACAGCACGAAGGGTATGCTATTGGAGCAGCTACTAAAATTGCAGTGTATACAAAATCTGCTACAATTACAACTGGTTACAACAAATTTTACTTATCTCTTACCGATTCTGTAACAGGCAAAAGGGTAGAAGATGCACATATTATGCTTATGCCTATGATGGATATGGGTGCAATGCAACATACATCTCCTACCGAAAACCCTGCATCTGAAATGGCCGTAAATAAATTATTTCCTTGTGCAGTAGTTTTTATGATGCCTACATCTGCTAGTGGTACATGGACAGTAGAGTACACTGTACATAATCATGTAAGCAATAAAGAAGGAAAAATAAAAATGCTAGTTAATGTAATAGAGCCTACTATTTCAAAACAAAAAATGTTTACGGCATTGCATAATGGGGAAAAATATTTGGTATCATTAATTGATCCAAGCACTCCAAAAGTGGGAATAAACGATATGGAAATTGCTATTTTTAAAAGAGCATCCATGATGAGTTTTCCTGCCGATAGTAGCCTATCTGTAGTTCTTACTCCTGAAATGCCATCTATGGGGCATGGTTCCCCAAACAATGTTAACCCTGCTCATGTAGGTAAAGGACATTACAAAGGCAAAGTTAATTTTACGATGACAGGCATGTGGAAATTAAATTTAGACTACAAGTCTGGAGCTGCTGTTGCAGATACTACACAATTCTTTGATGTACAATTTTAATAGATTGAGGTTGTTTTAAAAATATTTTTGTTGCTGTTTGTAATCATTTTATTTTAAAACAACCTCACATTTTTATAAAAAAAAGCAAATATGAAATCATTTCTTTTTAGTTGCTTCAGTATTTTATTAGTAATTAGTGTAAATGCTCAAGAGCCAATTAATACTATCGAAAATGATAGTTCAAAAATTATATTATTGCAAAATGTAGATGTAAAAGCAACTATAAAAACACCTACACAACAGCTAATTAATTTTTGCAAATACAATAATATTGCTACCGTTGAAGAAATTTTAGCCAGATTGCCAGAGGTTTCTATGATACATAGAGGGGCTTATGGTATAGAACCAACTATTCGCTATTTTAATGCAGGTCAAATAAATATGCAAATAGATGGTATGAAAATACATGGTGCTTGTACCGATAAAATGGATCCAGCTACAATTTATATTGAGCCCATAAATTTAGAAAATGTACAAGTACAAAATGCTAATCAAGGTTTTTTAAATGGCTCATCTATTGGTGGTACAATAAATATGAAATTGGCAGATGCAAATTATTTATATAATAATAAAATAACAGGAGCTATTAACTCTGGCTATCAAACCTCAGCTAAAAGTTTTTACGAATCTTTAAGATTAAATTACGCATTACAAAATTGGGCTATTGCAGCAAGTGGTACATATCGTAAAAACCATAATTATAAAAGCGGTAGTGGAAAAGAGGTGCTTTTTTCTCAATACGAAAAAACAAATTTTTCCATTACGACTAGCTATAAAATAAATCAAAAATCAAAAATTAAATTAGATATATTGGCAGATGATGGTTGGAATATTGGTTATGCCGCATTGCCAATGGATGTAGGTAAAGCTACTGCAAAAATTATATCGCTGAGCTTATTAAGTAATAATAATTTGAAACGTATATATAATTGGCAAGCTAAAATTTATACCAATAAAGTAATACATTTTATGGACGATACAAAACGACCAAACATACCTATACATATGGATATGCCTGGCGTTAGTAAAACCAGTGGAATTTTTATAGAAGGGAATGGCAAAATAAATAAAAAGCAAAAAATTACATTTAGAGTAGATGCTGCAAGCACTTTTTTGCAAGCATCTATGACAATGTACCAAACCGGACAACCGCCTATGTATATGCTTACTTGGCCAGATAATAAAAAAAATCAAATAGGAGCTTCTTTATCATGGGCATTGCAAGTAGATAGTACATTAAAAGTAAGCATTGCAAGCCGTGCCGATTTTGTAAAAGCTAATCTTGTAACTAATGATGCAAAAAATCATGTAAGTATTTTTGGTGATACTACAATACAAAAAGATTTTTTAAAAAACGCTTCCGTTTCTATTTCTAAGAAAATTTTTAATAAACTGCAATTAAATACTGCTTTAAGCTATTCGGAAAGAACACCTACTGCTACCGAAATGTATGGGTTTTATTTGTTTAATGCTAGCGATGGATACGATTATATTGGTAAAACAAATTTGCTTTCCGAAAAATCTTTGCAGTTTGATTTGTCAACTTTGTATAAGTGGAAACAAAATAAAATTCAAATAAATTATTATTTTTCAAAAGTGAATAATTTTATAGTAGGAAAAATAAATTCACTTTTTAGTTCTATGACTATTGGTGCAAATGGTGTGAAAAATTTTTCAAATATTTCGTTCGCAAAAATATGGGGTTTGGAGGCTACAAGTTTTGTAAATCTTTCTCCTAAATTTATTACAGTTTCTACATTTCGTTACACAAATGCTAAAGATAATAATAATATGCATTTACCTTTTGTATCTCCACTAAAAAATACTACTACTTTACGATATCAGCCAAATCATTTTTTTGCACAACTAGAAACCGAAATTGCAGCTTCGCAAAACACCATTAGCAAAAACTATGGCGAAGATGCTACTGCAAGTTATTTTTTATTGCATAGTAGAATTGGCTATAACACAAAGTTGTATAAAAATAACATAGAATTACAAGCTGGTGTAGAAAACATTTTCAATAAAAATTATCATGATCATTTAGATTGGGGAAATATACCCCGAATGGGAAGAAATATATATTTACAATTAAAATTTTATTTTAATAATTAATAAAAAAAACAATTTGCAAAACATAATTAAACTTTATAAAACCGAAATAATAAATATATTGTTATTAGCAAACTTTACTATTTTATTAATTACATTTAATAATAACTTTTTAACCTTTGTTTTTTCTATAGGTTTTATTATTTCTTATTTACTATTCGAAATGTTATATTTGACAAATAAAATTATACGTAAAAAACTATTGGTATGAACAAAATAATCATTTTATTTTTTATATTTTTTATAGCATTGTCGTGCAATAACAACCCTGTAAAGCACAATGCCATTGAAGATCAACAAAATGCCGATTCTACATCATCAATGGGAGCGACAAAAGATACGGCTTTAAAAAAACTTGTTTTTGCTGTAAACAAAGATTTAGTATGTGGCATGCCAGTAACAGCTGGAATATCAGACACCACAATATATAATGGAAAAATTTATGGCTTTTGTGCTCCAGATTGTAAAGCCGAATTTTTGAAAGATCCCAATCAATTTTTAACAGCTAAAAAATAAAATATGAAAAAGAAAATTCAAATACTTTATATAGTAATATTAACTTCGGCATCAGTTTCATTTGCTCAAGCAAAAAAAACCGTGTGGTCCGAAATGAAAACATTTCACTCCTTTATGTCATCTACATTTCACCCTGCCGAGGAGGGTAACCTTGCTCCGCTAAGAGCTAAGGCAGATAGCCTTTTAATTACAGCAAAATTGTGGCAAGCATCGCCAATTGACGAAAGTTTTAAACCTAAAGAAACTAATGCTACTTTAAAAAAACTAGTAAAACAATGTGGTACTATTAATAATGCGGTAAAGAAAAATGCTTCTGATAAAAAATTAACTTTACTAATAACGCAAGCACACGATATCTTTCATACAATTGTAGGCGAATGTCGAAAAGTAGAAGAAGATATGCCTAAATAATAGTACCTAAAAAGCTCGAAACAGCAATTGCAGTTTTTTGCTTGAAATTAAAAATTTCAGACCTATTTTAACCTCAAATTTATTATTATCAACTGCTCTTTTCAGAATCTATACGGGTTTAATTGGAAGGAGAAAAATAATGAGGTTTATGGCGAAGGAAATGTTTACGATTATGGTTTTAGGATTTATAATCCGGCATTAGGAAAATTTTTAAGTGTTGACCCGTTAACCAAATCTTACCCATGGTACACACCTTATCAGTTTGCAGGAAATATGCCCATTGCCGCAATTGATTTAGATGGGGGCGAAAGTAAAATAGTCATTAATACAACATCTAATGATGGAACAGTTCTTAATATAGCATCAGAAAATTATATTGTTCAAAATAGCTTATTAGGAATGAAGTTTACATCAGACAATAGTGGACCTTTAGGACATGGTACTTATACAGCAACCTACTCTGCTGATGGTAAATCTTTTAAAGAGGATTGGATTCCCGATGAAGGGAATTCAACTAACCCTTTTTCTGCTACAGATGTAAGTTCGGAAAGATGGGGGGATTTTTCGAAGAATCAAAACCAGACGATCACAAAAGTTTTTGAGGATAGGTTAAATGGTAGATTAATTGAAAAAACATCAGAAGATGCACTTGTGAAATTAGGATTTAATGAAAAACAAGTTCTAGCCGACGTACAAGTGCTAGAGTCTGACAATGCTGCATTTAAAGGAAAGTTCGCAAGTTTTACAAGCGAAGAAGTTGCTCAAAAATATGTTGAGGGGTGGAGTATTGAGGATAAAAGTTCACTACATAGTCGTTCCTCAAAAAGTCTAAAACTATTATCAATATTGCATTAAATCACATAATGGGTATAAAATTATTGCAGGATATTTGACTTTTGCTTAAAAATCTTGCAAATTTATGTATGCTAAAAGTTA